>NZ_JBITIL010000008.1:0-282085 GCF_044458905.1 Nocardia sp. NPDC050408
CCCGCCATGGGCTTGCTTGAGCCGGATGCATGGAAATCGTGCACGTCCGGTTCTGAGGGGGGCCGGGCGCAGCAATGCGCCCGGCCTACCCGGCATTACCGTGTGTCGCCACGGGCGGTATCCGTCCGAAAATCGGTCAATGCAAGTTGTCGGACACACGCGGCTTCCCACGCGTTTCTCGACGCCGCCTGACGCGGCCACTCAACGAGCCCCGCGCACCCGGGCCAGGTGTTCAAGAACCGAACGTTTCTCGACAGGTTCCGGCGTGGGTCACCGCCGAGGACCTTCGCATGAGTTGGGACCGGGATGCACTCACCATCCCGGTCCCAACAGTCCAGTTTGGAATACGCGGCGCGACCGCGGCATAGAACCGCGGTATATGTCGAAGAACGATCGAGCGTGAGAGTCCTGGATCGTCAGCTGACGATGGACTCCACCGAGGTGTTGTATCTGACGTACTGGTCGCCTTTGAAGATGTAGACGTCGCTGCTGCTGCCGGGGACGACGGTGGCGCCGCTGAAACCGCCGACGGCGAAGATGGTGTCGCGCAGGCCGGGCCAGCCGTCGGAGATCTTCCTCGGTCCGGCGGCGATCTTCTCGGTCGAGACGTTGTATCTGACGTACTGGTCGCCCTTGAACAGGTAGACGTCGCTGCTGCTGCCCGGCCTGGCGGTGGCGGCGTCGAAATTACCGGCGGCGAAACCGGTGCCTTGCAGCCCGGGCCAGCCACCGGAAATCGTTCTGGGACCGGACATGATCTTTTCGTCAGGGATGTAATACCTGACGTAGTTTGCGCCCCTGAACAGGAACACCTCCGAGCTGCTTCCGGGCTTGAGTGTGCCGGCGTCGACGCCGGCGGCGAAGTCGGTATTTCCCAGACCGGTCCAGCTGTGAGAGATCTTCTTAGGGCCCCAGGTGATCCGGTCCGCCCGGGTGTCGTATCGCAGGGCTTGGTCACCCTTGAACAGAAACACATCGGCGTTGTTACCAGGGACATTGGTTCCGGTGATATCGGTGACGAAGTTGGTGCCCCCCAGGCCGGGCCACCCGGAGGAGATCTTCTTCGGGGCGCCGACTTTCAGGTACAGCTTGTAGTAGGCCCCTTCCCCGATGAAGCTGAACCAGTCCTCGGAGGTACGCAGACGTTCCAGGTAGGCGCGCTTGAACGCGATGTTGCGCTGCTGGATGAGGTCGTCCTTGCCCAGCAGCCAGTCCAGCAGCGCTCCCATCAGCCCGGCGATGACCGCGATCAGCGCGGCCAGCGCGGCAGCTTCGTCGCCTTCCTGAGGGTCGGCGTTGTCCTTGATGCTGACACAGGCATCGGCGCAGTAGTTCGCTACGTCGGCCAAGGCGTCGCGGATGGAGTTCCAGAAGTCGCCACGGTCCTTCTCCCAGCACTCGATATCGGCGGTCATGATCCCGGTGACGTCGCCGCGGAACAGCATCGCGTTGCCGGGGAATGTGCGTTCGCTACCGGAAACGATGCTGCCGAACTCGGGTGAGGCGTAGGTGGTCTGGTGATGGCTGTCGGCGCCCGCGCCGGTCATCCAGTAGATCTCGTCGCGAGGCCCGAAGAACGAATCCCCGGTGTCGCTCACACATTTGAACCACTTCAGCTTCACACCGAACCGCACCGGGGTCGCGCTGGCCGACGGCTCTTTCGACTCGCCGGTGATCACGGTCAACCCCGCACCGTATTCCTTCATCGCCTCGAGGAACTCGGGACTGTCGATCTCACCACCTGCGTCGAGGTCGGCGACGTCGACGACGCTGCAGTTGGGTTGGGTGAGGACCTGCGCACCCAGCGCGGGCAGGTCGGCCAGCAGGTCCGCGCCGGTGTAGGAGGTGTCCACCGACATCGCCGCCACCTTCGACGGGAACAGCGACGTCGCACCGCGCGCCTGTGCCTGGGTGAAGATCTGGCCCGCCTCGGCGATCTCGTCGGCGGGCAGCAGCTGGTCCAGCGCCTCCACCAGCAGGCGTTCGATATCCGACAGCTCCATCGCGCGGTCCGCGCGAGCCGCGGCGTGTAACGCGACTCCCATCAAGAAATTGCCCGGCCCAGCGTGCTGCACCCGCTTCGAGGCTGATGACCCCTCCACCAGCCCGCGTAGCCGATCCATCCGCTCCTCACGCGTCGAATCCCAGTCCACCATCTCTCCGCAGCCCCTCTCTGGTCCGACAGCTGACATGAATGACTGTAGAGACGCGGCCAGCACCAGCCATCAAGATCACCCGAACAAGAACAGAAGACTGTTTTGCCCTGAACCTCCCGATTCCTCGCCCCGATCCCTCCCACTCCGCACAACCCACCGCGTAACCGCACCCCAATGTGCGGCGTGCCCGCCCCTTCCCGACGCAGTGTCCAAGCACCGATCGGTTTGCGAACGCGAGAGAACGCAACCGAGCACGGATTTCTGTCGTCGGCCGGTGCGGACAGCGGCGGCGATAACGGACCGATCCGGACCGACCGCACCCACAATGACGGTGTGCAGCCTGCTCCTGTCAGCGCCTATCCAAATATGCTGCGGCACAACCAAACTGGCTGATAACCTGCGTTTGATCTCTGACAATCGCGCGAAGGGCGGGTTCCACATGCTGGCAAGCCTGGTGGAACCCATTGGTCGATGATCAGCCCCCTGCTGTGAACCCGACCGAGGTGGCCATCCTCGTGGACGCGGTGCTCACCCGATTCCTGGACGACAAGGATCACCAGTCACCCGCCTTCGAGCTGACCTATTTCAGTGACCAGTTGCGCAGCCTACTTGCGGCTGGCGGTAAGCGCTTTCGTCCGCTCATGTGCGTCACCGGATGGACCGCCGTCGACGGCGGTCCACCGTCCGACATCGTGTACCGGGTCGCTGCTTCGCTGGAGTTGTTCCACTGTTTCGCGCTGATCCACGACGATGTCATGGATCATTCCGACACCCGCCGAGGCAGGCCCACTGCCCACCATGCCCTGGCCGCTCGTCACGGCGACCATTCCAACCCTGCCGAGCTGGGTGTCAATGCTGCGATTCTGCTCGGCGACCTGGCCCTGGGCTGGTCCTACGATCTACTGGTAGGACCGCCGAGCCCTACGACCGAGCAGCTCGCCCGCATGCAACCAACGTGGGATGCGCTGCGTACCGAAACGCTCATCGGCCAATACCTGGACCTCAGCGCCGCTGGTCGCCGCACCCCTGATCTGGACACCGCGTGGCGGATCATCCGCTACAAGACCGCCAAATACACGATCGAACGCCCTCTGCACCTGGGAGCCAACCTCGCTGGCGGCACTGCACAACAACTTCGAGCGCTGTCGGACTACGCCGTGCCGCTCGGCGAAGCGTTCCAGCTCCGCGACGACCTGCTGGGCGTATTCGGCAACCCCCACCAGACCGGCAAGTCCGTCGACGATGATCTCCGCTCGGCCAAACACACCGTCCTGATCGCCACCGCGCTACAGCGGGCCACACCCACCCAAAGCCGCGTCCTGCACCAACTACTCGGCAAACCGGACCTGACCGAAGATCAATGCGATCAGATCCGTGCGATCCTGACCGCCACCGGTGCCGTCGCGACTGTCGAACAGCTGATCGCGACGCGATGCGAATCGGCGGCGCAGGCATTACACACCGACCAGCTGCACCCGGCCGCCGTCGCAGTACTGCATCAATTCGCCGCAGCCGCGACCTCACGCGCGATCTGACCACGGAAGAGGACGGTCCGCCGCACATGCCAACCGAGATGAACGCCTATGCACCAGGATCGCCCGCCATCTTCTGCCCCCTGGCGAGACCGTCGGTGCGCCAAGTGGATGACCTGATCGACAGCACCGTGACGTGGGTCCGGAAACTTGGCTTCGCCCGCGACGACAAGCACGCCACGGTGCTGGCCACCGCCGGAACCGGCTTCACAGTGTGCGCCTATCACTACGCCCGTCCAGAGGTGCTCGAGTACCTCTGCCGATACGGCGCGTGGGGCTTCTACCTCGACGACATCTGCGAGACCCCGCCATACACCGAACGGCTACCCGACCTCACCCAACTGCTGACCCGGCTGACCCGGATAGTCGAGGTGCCCACAAGCCAACCCTGGGGCCAGGACCCTATTCTCGACGCTGGACGCGACCTCATCACCTGCCTCGCGCGGCATACGAGCCCGACCCTGATGCGGCGCTTGAGCGACTCTTTCCGGCAATGGATGTTCGGCAATCTGACCGAGGTATCGCAGCGCAGCCTCGGATACCCAGCGGACCTCGACGCCTACCTGCGGCTGCGCGCCGGAGCCGTCGGCGGCGAAAACGGCGCAGCCCTCGGCGAAGTCGCACTCGGCCTGGAACTTCCGAGCCAGGAGCGCGACCGGCCCTCAGTCCGCGCCTCCTGCGAGGCGGCAATCCTGACAGCCTCGTTGGATAACGACCGGTTCTCCTTCGCCAAATCCGTGCACCTGGACGAAGGCAGCCCCGACATCTTCACCATGATCCAACGCGAGAACCCCGCGCTGCCCTTCCCCGAAACGCTGGCCGCCGGCGTCGCGGTCCGCGATCGGTGCTTCTCCCGCTACCTGGCCCTACGCGCGCGACTCCTCAGCGACGGCAGCGCCGAGCTGCGCCGCTATTTCATGGTCTTGGATGCGCTAGTCGCCGGCAACCTCGTCTTCGGCTCAATCGCTGCCCGCTACTTCTCCCCCGACAGCCTCAGCGCGGACTTCCCATGGTCTGACACCCCGAGTGACCCTAACCCGGACCCGCTGCCGCTGCCCGCCATCGCCTGGTGGTGGGATGTGTAGGCCAGCACGGGGTTTCGGTGGACGGCATTCACTGATCGTGACTCCTGCGAACACTTTCGAAACGACCCGGTCGACCACACCGGCACCGCGACCCGCAGTGCGGAAATCGAAGTTACTTGCAGACCAGCTGTATTCGGCGTCCGAGCGCAGGTGATCGGCGATGACACGGACGATGGGCTTGCGGACTTCGCAGTCGTTCTGCCGGTATTCGAGGTTCCTAGAGGATATCATCCAGTTTGGTTGTGCCACAGGATGTTTGGTTGGGCGATGATGGAAGGGTGGGGTCGGATCCCGGTCGACTTGCCGTCTGCATCTTTCCGATCCGGCGACTCGCGACGATCGACCCGGAAAACAGCCGAATTGTGGAGGACAACGATGACCGCCGACGCCTACGCGCCAGACGCGCCACCCATCTTCTGTCCGATCCAGCCCCTGCCGTACCCCGACCCGGGTGAGTTCATCGCCGCCACCGCAGCGTGGGTATCCAGGTTTGGTCTGGCCGAAGACCCCGGCTACCTCCACAGGTCGGTGCTTACCGGCGTCGCGATGACCCTCTGCTTCTATCCCGACGCGCCACCATCACGACTCCAGGACCTCTGCAACTATTCAGCGTGGGCGTTCATTCTCGACGACATGGTCGAGAACGGTCGTCTGGGAAAACGGACCTGTGATGTGGTCCCCGCCCTGTCCGCGTTCGTGCGCAGCACCGCGAATCCCGCAGCCCGGCTCCTCGGGAACCATCCTCTGGACGCCGCATTCGCCTCGATGATCAGCGACGTGCACCGCTGGGCCAGCCCCGTGCACAGGCAGCGCTTCACCGCCAGCTTCCGCGAATGGATGGCGGGTTTCATCTGGGAGCGTTCCCTCCAAGAACTCCGCCAGCCCATCGATCTCAACACCTACCTGACGCTGCGCTTGACCTCTGCCGGGGCGGCCCAAGCCATCGCGATGGGCGAGATGTGCCACGACCTCGAACTGTCCGCCCAGCAACGCGACCATCCCGCCGTCATCGCCGCCTCCGAAGCCGCCATGACCGTCGCCGTGCTGGACAACGACCGCTACTCCCACCTCAAAGCCGTCAGGGAGGAGGAGGACTCCACCGACATCTTCACCGTCATCCGCAATGACAACCCCCACTACACCTTTCGTCAAGCCCTCCACGGCAGCGTCGCCCTCCGAGATCGCTGCCTCACGCTGTACTTGAGGCTGCGCGACCAACTGCTTCGCCAGGCCAGCCCCCAACTGCGCACCTACTTCCACATCCTCGACCTCTTGATCGTCGGCAACATCGACTTCGGCGCCACATGCATTCGCTACCTGTTCCCCGACTCGCCCGGCAAAGACTGCCCCCGCACCACCACCCCTCTAGACCCCAGCACCGAACCGCCCCCTATTCCCTCCATCGCATGGTGGTGGGACCAGGTGGACCCCGCCAGCCCGTGACACGAGCCCAGCCACAATCTCGAAAAACCGACGACGATACAGCGGCCTTCCGCATCATGCCGAAGCCTCGCCGTCGAGGTTGACACATCACGCTCGTGTCGGCCGGTGGCAACCGGTACGCCTGGGCCAACCTGGCAAGCCTGTGCTCGCCGTGCCGCCTCGCCAAGGACCTTGGTCGAGGCCCTGGCCGCGCGTAATTCAGTCGGGCGTGACCATGCCACACCGTGACGCTCGGCGGATGTCGAGGGGCGGGTGCTCACAGCTGGTGTTGCAAGAGTCCGGCCAGCTGATAGGCCCCGCCTATCAGCTAGCCAGTCCGACCCAAAAGACGCCGCTACAGGGTTGCTCGTGGGACAGCGTCGAATATGACTGTCATGTCGGCCGTGTAGAGGCCATTACGTGCCGCGACTATCGGGATCGGCGTTGCCGGTTCAGCAGCGCCAGCCGTGTACGTGGCAAGCAGGTTCCCGGCCCCATCGGTGACCGGGAGAAGCGTCGGGACGACGCGCCCACCGGTGAGCACCAATTCGGGCACACCATCGGTGTATCGAACTGACAACGCGCCCACATCCTCCAGCGCCACCTCTGTTGCCGGGACCACGACCAGTTCGTTGCCTGTCACTGCACCTGACCACCGGTCACCTCCCGACGCCACTGAAGGGGCGGACACCGCCGTGAGGTTGCCCGACCATCGGTGACAGAGAAACCTCTGGTCGCGCCGGTGGCTATGGCCCGGCTGGGTCGGCGCTGCCGAGCAACACGGCTGGGATCCACGAAAACCCTTCTCCGACAACAGCAAAGGAACGAATCTCATGATCTCTGTCCAGGAACTGTGTACCTGGGTGTCGGGTTTGGACACCCGCGGTTTCGTCGGTATCGACGAGGGGGGCCTCACCCTGGTGGAGGTCCGCGACGACGACCCCCTCACCGGCGCCTACCTGGAGATCGGTGGATGCGAGGACGACACCGATGCCGCGCCGCGGCCGTCGGTCACGGCTGTCGAGTCCGCGCACGTGTGTGCTCCGGGCGGGGCGGCGGTGATCTCGGTGGCGGATCTGCTGGCGATGGTCGGCGGCAGCCTCACCCGCACCGAACTCGCCGCGGTGTGCACCGCGATCCGACGCTCCAGTATCGGTGAGTCGCTCGGGGATGTGGTGTTCGCCGTCATCACCGGACGCCGCCGTGAACTCACCGCCGAGTTGCGGGCGTTCACCGATCCGGACGCGTTCACCGCCCGCCTCGGCCCGGCGCCGCTGGTCTCGGTGGCCTCCGAGCGGATCGGCGCGCTGTTCGCCGCGATCGAGGAGGCGACCAGGTTGTCGCTGATCCGCGTGTGCTGCGGTGATGCCGCGCGGCTGTGTGTCGAGGACCGTGCGACGGGCAGGTTGTTCGAGATCGGCCACACCCTCGAGCTGTGGTTGCGCGGCGACATCACCACCCCGGGCCTGACCGCGGTATGGATCGGCGACCCCGTCGACGACTTCACCCGCGACGAACTAACCCGGACCGGCCCCCACGACTACCAGCTGCCCGAACCCTCACCTCACCGCGACTGATCCCGCGCAGCCACAGAACCCGGACGGATGAAACAACCCCATTACATGCACATCTGCGCATGTCGATATCTCTTGGAAGGAGGTGGTGGTGATGTCGGTGGTCACGATTTCTCATACCGCCGAGGAAGGCACCCTGTTGACCGGCACCGCCCGTGATGACGGCACCTACGAGGTCATGTGCGCGGTGCGCGAGGCGGTCGGGCATTGGCGGTGGGCGCGGAGTCTGGGGTGTTGGATCGTGGTGTCCTCCCGCGATCGCGAGCCCAAGCAGTACCACATCGACTACGCCGCGAAAAAGCTGCGCGAGGCCGGATACACCGTCGAGGTGGACATCGACCGCACCGTGCACGCGACCGAGGACGCCGAGGCCGACCGCGCGAACCGGCAGTCCGATAGGGTCGAGGCGTTGCGGGACAAGGCATCCCGCAAGGACGCGAGAGCCGCCGCCGCAGAAGCCGCGCATCAGCGAGCCCACAACGCCTTGCCCCCGGGCGGAGAGCCGATCAAGATCGGACACCATTCCGAACCCAGGCATCGCCGCGCCATCGACACCGCGTGGAAGGCGTGGGGGCACTCGGTCGAAGCCGACCGCGACGCCACCCGCGCCCATCACCGCGCCGAGACCGCAGCCCACACCACCGAGCAGCGGTATTCCCCGCGGACGGTGGCCAATCGGATCGACACGCTCGAAGCCGAACAGCGTGGGGACCAACGCATCCTCGGCGGTCACACCCGCCGCTTCCTCGACAGCGACGGCAAGGTGTATCACACCGACACCACTGGGCCGGCGACCGGTGAGTACCGGGAGCGGGTGCTGGACCGGATGACCCAGCGCGAGCGAGATATCGGCTACTGGAAGCAGGTCCGACAGTCCCAGATCGACGAAGGCTTGACCCCGGGCTGGGGTCGGGACGATTTCACGGTCGGGGATTTCGTGCGTGTCGGCGGGACGACATGGCGTCAGATCACGAAAGTGAATCCGAAATCGGTGTCGGTGGTGAATCTTTCGCTGTCGCGGCTGGCGTTCCACACCACCACCGCGAAGATGACCGGTCATCGGGAGATCACCACCGATCACCCGGTGCGCTTCCACGAGATCACCGCGCACATGACCCAGGCCCACGCCCACGAACGGTTCCCCGACATCTTCGCCGACCTCAACGCGAACAGCCTTCCACCGCGCCCGAAACGCCGAGGTGGCAAGACGAAACTCGACCACCACCGCGGCCCGCAGGCCGAGCACTGGTCCTGGAGGATCGACGGCATCGAATACCACGCGGCGTGGGCGCATCCACCCCACTGGTTCGCCACCCCACCCGAACCCATCACCGAACCGGGCATGGTGCGCCTGCGCGCGCAACGCCGCCCGATCGGGCGCGTGCACGGTGACCCGGTCGAGCTCCCGGTGACCGAGTTCGCGGTCACCGGCCCGGTGTGCTGGCCCGAGGAAGTACACAACCAGGTCCGTGTCCTGGTCGAGGCCCGCGCCTACCTGCCCGCGTCCTGACCCCGCCCGCACACCCGGGGGCACGGTTCCCAGTCCGGGCGGGACCTGGATGACTCCCGCGAAACCAGCGCCGAGGGTCCGCCACCGAGTCACCCGCGCCCGCGCGGCGGCAGCGGCCCGCTGGCGCGAACACAGCCACACCACCAACGCCCGCGTCCCCGCACCGCTACTGCGCCAACACTTTCCGTTGTCGCGAACCGAGGCCGCTCCGCTCGAGGCGGCGCTTCGGGTCGGCCGGATCACCCGCCGCGGCGCCGACCGTCCCAGCACCCACGACATCGTCGAAGCCCTGCATCTGCGCGGTTTCGGCACACCATAGGGCTCCTCGAATTACCCGCACCGCGCCGGACGCCTGGGCGACTACCGAATGCGGGGTCGGTGAGTCCGTGGTCACCGTGCCGGTGCGCGGGTGTCTCGAAGTCCCCTGTTAGACCGGCCAAAACGGCGCCCCATCCGTCACTGGGCGGCGCTGTCGTTCGTTCGAAGGAGTCATCGCCTCATGTCCACACCCCTACCCGCTGACCCGCCCGCCACCGACACCGAAATCCGCGCCCGGATCGATATCGCTCGCGCGCGTGCCGAGGGCTTCGTGTGGGGTGTGCTGCATATCCAGCACCCATCCACCCCCGAAGCCGCCACCGCTACGGCGTTCGCGTCCGCCTACGCCGACCGTGTCACCGAATCCCTCACCGGCGAAGGCGTTTTCGTGCCGGGTTTGGCAGGTGCGTGGGTAGCGTGGCGGGTGAGCGGTGACCTCACCGCGAACCTCGCTCCCTCCCCGGCGCCAATCGAGCGGGTACCCGGTTTCCAGGAGTGCGACGCGGCGTTGCGGAACCGGACGGCGTGGTGGCTGTGCGCCGAGGCGCTGGGCTATGTGCGCGGCTGGTGTGACGCGGCGGGTATCGCCTCCGGTGACGCCGTCGATTTCGCCCACGCCTACGCCGTGCTCGTGGCCGCGGGCGGCTCACGCCCCAACATCGCCGACGCCTGGACCAACTGGCGCTCGGGGCGCCCCATCACCGCCTTCGGCGAATAACACCCCTTCCCGGCCCGGTCGGGGCGTCGTGTGAACGGTGCGCTGAATCCGAGGGGCCAATTCACTACCAGGAGAGGGGATTTCCTCATGAACGGCACTGATCACTGCCCGTTCGGGGCGGTAGGTGAGCCGCGGCGGCTGGCGTGGGCGCTGCTGTCACGGGCCGCGCGTGGACCATCGAAAACGGTGTGGCAGTTGATCGAACGCCTCGGTGTCGAGGACGCGGCGACCGCGCTGGCCACCGGTGAGGCCGGGGCCGAGATGGACCCGAGAGTGCTCGCCCGCGCGAATCCCGACCGCGCCGCTGCCGAGTTGGTCGTGCACTACGCGGGCGGGGGCCGGTTGATCACCCCCGACGACCCCGAATGGCCGAGCGCGCATCTGGCCGCGCTGCACGCACCCTACTGGGGACCCGAACACTTCGTCGGCCCCCTCGCCTTGTGGGTGTCGGGCACTGCCCGGCTGTCCAGCGCCTGAGCAGGCCCGCGACCCCTGCACCGAACGAACTTGCGCCCCTTGCGCCCCTCCCACACGCGACACCCGCCGCATCGGTGGGTGTCGCGTCGTATCCGACTGTCCGAGAAAGGAATGCGCTGATATGTCGATCGCCTCCTGTGTGCGTCACGCCGAGTTGGGAGACCTGGTGGGTCTGCTCAACGATCAGCAGGCCGCCAAACTCGATGTCCTGGCCCCCGCATCAGCATTGCGGGCCTGCGACGGGTTGTTGCAGTTGTCGGGGGTGGAGCCGGTGTTCGACGAGCGCGGTGTCACCCCGGTCGATGGCCTGTATCGGCCGACTGGTGCCGCGGATGCGCATCTGGGGTCGAAGTTGAAGATCCCCGCCGGCTACCTGAAAGCGTTGCGCGAGATCGAACGCACCGATCTCTACGACGCCAACATCAACGGCTTGCTCCACGGCCCGCAGGACCCGCGCCTGCCCGGCGGCCCCGACGAGCGCTCGTTCCTGCTGCGGTTGTTCACCTCCAGCCACCCCGACCAGCCGGGGGTGTTGCGGGCGGTGCTCTCGGACCGCTACGGCATCATCGACAACCTCGACGTGCTCACCGCCGTCCTCGACGGCATCCGCCTCGCCGACACCGACGTGACGGTGCGCTCGTGTGATCTGTCGGAATCCTCCATGCACTGCAAGGTGTACTCCCCCAAGATCCGCGCCCTCGCCCCGACGCTGCTCGAGAACTACCGGACCCCGTTCGCCAACCCGGAACTGGAAGCCGAACGCCGCCGCGCCGCCGGGCAGATCGAAACCGGACGACGCCTGGCAGCCCGCGAAGGCCGCGGCTACCGGCCCGGTTCGGAGCCGGTCGTGTTCGCCGGGCTGCGGTTCTCCAACTCCGAGATCGGCCACCACGCGGTCACGCTGAAACCGGAACTGATGGTCCAGATCTGCGGCAACGGGCTCACCCTGCCGCTGTTCGCGTTCACCAAACGCCACGTCGGGGACCGCCTCGAAATCGGCGGCACTCGCGCCTGGTCCCGGGACACCCAGCGCAAACGCCTCGCGGTCATCACCGCCGAGACCCGCGACAAGGTCACCGAGTGGATGTCCCCGGAGTTCCTGAACACCCGCGTGGCCGAACTCGAACGCCACGCCGCCACCCCGGTCACCCAGCCCGAACGCACCCTCGAGGTGATGAGCAAGAAACTCGGCTTCACCGAAGACGAACGCACCGGGATCTTGTCGCACTTCATCGCCGGCGGGCAGCTCACCGCCGCCGGGATCGCCAACGCGGTCACCAGCTACTCCCAGACCATCGGTGACCCCGACCGCGCCGACGACCTCGACGACCTCGCCCTCACTGCGATGACCCTGGTCTGACCGCACCGAGGTCCCCTTCCCCGCTCGAAAAGTCCCTCACTCCCTGTCCCCGCTCTCTCGAAGGAGTTGTGCCCATGGCCGAGACCAGCACCCTGACCCGTGCCGAATTCGACACCGCCGAGCATTTCGGTGCTGCCGGTGCGGTGACCGCGCTGGGCGCCGACACCGTGGTCCGTTGGCGCGAGGAATTCCCGGACTGGAAAGCCAAGCACTGGGGCTACACCGACCCCGACCAGCCGCACGGTGCCCGGCACCTGCGCCCGATCAACGTCGCCGCCCGCACCAAGAAGTAGCGCCCGCTCCCGAGCGCCTGCGCCCGCCACCACGTGGTGACACCTGCCTGGTCGGAGCGACACCGGCAAGCCCCGGACCGCTGGTCGGTCGGTGTCCAACGATCTCGCCACCGGCCACGCGGTCACCGACATCGTGCGTTGCGGCTAGGACATCGCAGTCACCGACGTGATCGACACGCTCCCGGTCCGGGCGACCGCGATGTCGTATTGCTTCGCACCGGGGAGACCCCTCCGAATCCGGGAAGGACATCTGCGCGCATGACGAACAGGAAACGAAAACTGCGACTGCCCAGGGGCTTCGAGGGTGTCGATGAGATCCTCGGCCTCGACGCCGAAGGCTGTGTCGTCATCAGGTTCGCCACCAAGCACAAGGCGGTGCTGACACCGTGCTGTCACGCCAGCGGCAAGGGCAGCGCCGATTCGATCTCCGGGGTCGTGTGCCGCGCCTGCTATCGCGACGTGCACCACAAACACGGTGGCATCGACAGCGAGATCGCCATCGCCCGCGCCGATCTGGACATCGTCATCGACGGCGACCCCCCGGAACCCACCAAGCCCGCGAGCGGTTAGTCCGCCCTTTCGCCCCATCCCATCGAAGTCCCGTCCCCGAGGCAGGGACCGGCCAGTCCAAAGCTGGCCGGTCCCTGCCTCTTTCACGATAGGAGCTCGTCTCGATGCCCACCGACACTCCCACCACCGACACCGAAATCGGCGACGTGGCCTCCGCCATCGACCTCGCGCCCGGTCCCACCACCGACCCGGACACCGACACCGACGTTGCTGCCGAGTTCCGCGGTTCCCCTGACGAGTTGTGCACGGGGCCGACCGCGAATCCCGCCGACCTCGAGATCGATGAGAACGTGCGAAAGACCTTCCGACTCGAAGACCACCCGGAGGTCACCGACTCCATCCGCGAACACGGTGTCCGGGACCCGATCCTGGTGATCCGGATGCCCGAGGGGCGCCTGGTCGTGCGCGACGGGCAGGTCCGCACCCTGACCGCCCTGGCCTACGAACTGCCCGAGGTCCCGGTCTACATCCGCGATTTCGACCCGACCCTGGACACGACTGAGGCCGAGATCGAGCGCATCACCGAACAGATCACCCTCAACGACCGCCGCATCCCGCTCACCAACAGCGACCGCGCCGCCGGGATCGCGGCGATGCTCGACCTCGGCGCCTCGGTCACCCGCGTGGCCAAGGCGTTGCAGACCCGACGCGACGAGGTCAAACTCGTCGGCAAGGTCGGTTCTTCGCCCACCGCGCGCGGGCTGATCGACGACGACCAGTACGACCTGGCCCACGCCGCGGTCATCGCCGAATACGAGAACGTCGGCGACCTCGACGCGGTCAACCGGCTGCTCAACGTGCGCAGCGGACTGTTCGACTACGAGGCCAACCGCATCGCCGCCGACCGCGCCGAACGACGCGCCTACCTCGCCGACGCCCTCCCCTACGCCCAGGCCGGGCTCGGGATCCTCACCGACTACCCCGACCTCGACAACACCGACATGGGACTGGCGTGCGCGGGCGAACTCGTCGACGCCGACGGCAACGCGATCGAGTTCGCCCACATCGCGGCAAATCCCGGGGCGTGGCTGGTGTGGATCGACGTCGCCGAGGAGCAGGTGTGGGTCGAGGTCGATACCGGCCATCTCGTCGACCCCGACACCGTGGACTGGGACACCCGCGACCAGCCCGACACCGAACCCGCCGAGGGGTTGCGCCACGCCCGCGAGGTGCAGCAGCGCGACCAGTTGCTGCCCGAGTACTTCCTGCCCCGCGACCTCCTGGACGCGGCCGGACTGCGCGAACGCGTCGACACCGACAACGACACCGAAACCGCTGATACGGGTGATCTCACCGACGCCGGTGACGGCGACGACCCCGACGGCGAGCACCGCACCCACGGCGGGGCCGGCGATGACGAACAGGCCGCAGCCGCTCGGCGCGCCGCGGCCGAAGCCGCCGCCGAGGCCGCGGCCCAAGCGGCCGAGATCGAGCGGGCCGCGCGGCGGCGGGTGCGCGAGCTCAATAAGCTCGGTTTGGCCGCCAAGGCAACCCGGGTCGAATTCGTGACCCGGCTGCTGGCGCGCCGTACCCCGCCCGCGCAGGCGGCGTTGTTCCTGACTCGGGCGTTGCTGGCCGACCCGGGGCTGGTCAACGAGTACCACGCCTTCGACTCCGCGCTGAAACTGCTCGGCATCGAGGGCTACCGGTCGCGCCATGACATGCTCGCCACCCTCGACACCATCAAACCGGCCCGCGCCCAGGTCATCGCGCTGGCGTTGGTGTTGGGTGGCTACGAGCACCGCGCCGACAAGGACCTGTGGCGCTACGCCGACTCCGGCGCACGCCGCTACCTGGGGTTCCTGCGCGAACTGGGCTACACCCTCGTCCCGGTCGAACTCGCCGCCCTCGGGGAGATCAAAGCCGTCGACATCGACATCGACAACCCCACCACCGGCGAACCCGCCGACACCGATGCGTCCGTCGAGACCGATACCGACGCCCAGGACCTGCCCGAAGCGGCCTGACCGATCCGCCACACCCGGCTCCCGGTGCGCCCGAAACCCCTTCGGGCGCACCGGGACCGCGTCACGATCTTCGCCGCATTGCTGGTCTTCGCGGCATTCCCTTGAAGGAGTCAGTTGTGCGCACCCCCGACGAACCCGCCATCGACGCCCTGGCCCGCACCGGCACCGGATATCAGGCCCGCAGCTTGTGCGTGGTCGACCACCAGCCCGCCGACATCATCATCACCGTCGCGGCAGAGGGCCGCTTCCGCTCCACCGTGCGCGTGTTCGACCAGATGAGCTTGTCCTGGCATCTGCTCCTGCGCGCTGATCACCTCGACTACCCGGCCCTGCCCACCGATCCCGCGCACCCCGACACCCTCGAAATAGTGCGCGAGCGGATGCGGGAGTTGCACGCCACCGCGGTCTGGATCGCGAGCACCGCCCGCCACAACGGATCCCGCTGGTGACCACCACCGCGCGGGTTCTGGATCTGCGGGCGGTGGCCCTCGAGACCGCCGCGCGCGGGTGGCCGGTGTTCCCGGTCCGTCCCGGGGCGAAGAAACCGCCGGTGTTCAAACGCTGGCCCGACCACGCCAGCACCGACCCGACCCGCATTCACCAATGGTGGGAGCAGGACCCGGCCCGTAACGTCGCGATCGCGACCGGACCGGCCGGGTTGTGCGTGATCGACCTCGACCCCCGCCACATGCGCCCGCCCGCCACCGGATTCGCCGACGCCCTCACCCGCCTCACCGCGAGATCGACCGCGCCGGTGCCGGTGACGTGGACGGTGGCGACCCCGCACGGCTGGCACCTCTACTACCGAGCTCCCGAAACACCGCGGCTGCCGTGCACTGTCGGGCGTCTCGGGGACGGTATCGACACCCGCGGCCACGGCGGCTACATCATCGCCGCCGGTTCACGCACCCGCCACGGCGACTACACCCTCGCCGGCGACCACCCGGTCGCCGACCTACCCACCGAACTCGTCGCCCTGCTCACACCGCCACCACCGACACCGGCCCCACCCTCCGCCGGTGCGACGCACCCCGACGCCTACCTCGCGGCGATCCTGACCGGGGAAACCCACCGCGTCGCGACCGCGCAGGTGCGGATGCGCAACCACACCCTGTTCCGGTCCGCGCTCGTGCTGGGGCGACTGGTCGCCGCCGACGAGATCACCGAACACCACGCCCGCACCGTCCTGTCCGACGCCGCCGCCGTGCACGTCGGCGTCGAAGGCTTCACCACCGGCGAGGCCGACCGCACCATCGCCAACGGCCTGCGCTACTCCCGCAGCCGCCCCCGCTACCTGCGGCGATGACCGACACCGGACCCTCCGGGGGAGGCGAGCGCCTCGCCGCTGTCGATATCCACCGCTGCCCCGCTCCATCGCCCCAATTTTCGAACTTCGCAGCGGGCACGGCACCCGTTGCCGGGGGGCCTATACGACCGCTCTCACGCCCCTGCCGCAGTGGCTCGCCGTCATCAGCGGTCTCGGCTGCCGCTTGTTGGACAGCACTCAATATGCCTACGTCGCAGGCGATTTGGGGGCATGATGTCCGCCGACGAATTCTGGTGTGTGCCGGGGTCGGGGTTGTGTTGGTCGGCGGCGGCACCTTGCCGATGCGGGCACGCGAAGGCCCTCCCGGTGACTTCTCTGCGGTCGTCGTCGATCGTGATCGCCTCACCGTCGGCGCGGCATGGTTCAACCCCCTTCCTTCGCCATGACTGGGATTACCGCCCCACCGGACATCGCCTGAGCGGGACCGACTTTCACTCCACAGCAACGTCCATTCCGCCTGGATAGGTGAGGGCCACCCACTGATCCTCACCACCGGTCGAGCCACACCCCACACCGGGCGTGTGCACCCCTGATCCGCCCAGCAGGGAGGCCACTGCGCCTCCTGCCGCGGCATCGACACAACCGATCGCATTCCACGAGCCGAGAGGCCGGACCGGCACGGCCGACCCTCTGCCGAATCGCACCTACCACCGATATTGCGAAGGAGACGAAAACCCATGCCCGACAACACCGACGACGCCCAGTGGCCGGCCAGCACCGAGACGCCCTCCGCCGCCTCCGGCCAGACTTACGAGGAGCACGCGGCCGCGGACAGGTTGCATGTCGATGATCCCGGGCAATTGATTGTTGCGGTGCCCGCCATGGTCGGGTTCGTACCGCAGCGGTCCCTGGTAGTCGCTGTCCTGCGGGATGCACCGAATCCGGGCCACAGTCCGATCATCGACGCAGTACTGCGCTTCGATCTCGAAACCGACGGCAGGAGTCGGCGTGGTCTGGCCGCGGCGTACGCACAGGCTGTGGCGCAGATCTGTGCCGCGGAGGGGGCATCGGAGGTGCTCGCGGTAATCGTCGATGATCGGGCGCGCGAACCACGTCGCACGCGCAGACACAGCGCGACGGTTACTGGGCCGTCGGCCGCGCTCGTCGCCGAGTTCGCGCGGCGGCTCGCACAGCAGGAGGTGTTCCTCGAGGGCGCGTGGGCCGTGCAAGCGATCGAGAAAGACCAGCGGTGGTGGAGCCTGCTGGAGGCGAATCGTCGTGGGGTGCTGTCGGACCCGGCGGCATCGATGGTCACCGTGGCGCACGTGCTCAACGGGCGCCCGATCCGCAGCGACCGCTCGGAGCTGACCGATCTGGTCACCCCCGACCACGAACTGGCCCAGCAGGTGACCGCCCTTCTCGACAGCGCCCACGCTCTCGCGCACGAACGCTACGCGACCGCGGTCCGGCGCGGTGATCCCGACGAATATCACCGGCGCGCACTCGAACTCGTGTTGTGGCACATCGCCGACACCGACACCGGTGCGGCGCTCACCGCCCCAGCATGCGCAGAACTGGCCGCGGCGCTGCGCGATCGGACCGTGCGCGACTCGCTGTTCGCCCTAGCCGTCGGCGAGCACGCCGCCGCCGCGGAAAACCTGTGGGCCGCACTGACGCGAGCATTGCCGGGCAGTGACCGTGCCGATGCCGCAACACTTCTCGCCTACAGCGCCTACATCCGCGGCGACGGACCGCTGGCGGGCATCGCCCTTCAGGCCGCCCTCGACGCCGACCCCACACACTCCATGGCGATCCTGCTGCAGACAGCGCTACGCACCGGAATGCGCCCCGACACCCTGCGCCGATTGGCCTATAGCGGCCTGGGGATCGCCGCCGACCTCGGCACCGACCTCGGCACCGATCCGACGAGCGGTGCGGCCCCAGACCACACCGCACCGTCGTGATCGGTAGCGCCGCCGAGCTCGTGGCGTGGATCCGAGCGAACCTGCCCGCGCTCGACGAGGACCGGTTCGAACCCTGGCACACCGGCCCCCCGGCACCCGGCGCGCTCACAGCGCGGATCGAGGTGCGCATTCACACACCCGAGACCCGTGACCGCGTCACCAGCATCGTCCTCACCGCGCCACCCGTCGGCGGTGACCTTCCCTCCTGATCACCGCCCCACCCAACACCGTGTCCGCTGATCCAGATTCGAGGTGATCATGAACAATCCGTCCTCACCACCACCCCAGCCACCACAATCAGGTTCGCCCTCGTTGCGGTCTGGTTCGCGCACAACCAGATTCGATTGCTCCCCCAGCCATCGGCGCGAGGTGTTCTGATGACGCTCGGGCGCAGTAACTCCGTGGCCGTGGCCGGTGTGAGCGGGCAGGTCGTCGAAGTCCACGCCGACATCGGTGCGGGCCTGCCGTCGGTCACCGCGAGCACCCCGGGCATCGCAGCGCAGGTGCGTGACCGTATTCGCGCTGCCATCACCAACTCCGGAGAGCGTTGGCCCGAGAGCCGGGTCACCCTCGCGGCTCGGCCGGCGGTCCCGTTGTCGGGTGCCGCGCACGATCTTGCGTTGGCTGTTGCGGTGCTCACCGCATCCGGTGCGGTCCCCGCCGAACGGGGAACCGGCGTGGTGTTCCTCGGCGAGCTGGCACTGGACGGGCGGTTGCGCCGCTGCCGCGGGCTGCTGCCCGCCGTGCTCGCCGCGCGGCAGAACAACCATCGCGCCGTCATCGTCCCCGAGCAAGCACTCACCGAGGTCGCCGCCGTCGACGGGATCGACATCTTCGCCGCCCCGGATCTGCGTGCGGTTCTGGGATGGCTTCGCCGCCAACAATCGCTGACCACACCTGACCAGTTTGTTCCCGAATATGGGCTGCCGCGAACCGATATCGGCGACATCGCCGGTCACTCACAGGGCAAGCGGGCGTTGGAAATCGCCGCCGCTGGCGGGCATCACCTCGCTCTGCTCGGCGGTGCCGGATCCGGGAAAACCCTTCTGGCGCAGTGCCTGCCCGGGATCCTGCCGCCCCTGACCGACGCCCAAGCACTGGAGGTCGCCGCCATCGCCTCAGCCGCTGGAACCGACCCCGGCCAGGGCATGTCCAGGACGCCGCCGTATGTCGCCGCGCATCACTCGAGCTCTGTCTCGGCCATGCTCGGCGGCGGCTCTTCTCCGCTGCCGTTGCCCGGCGCCCTCAGCCGCGCCCATCACGGCGTGTTATTCCTTGATGACGTCACCGAACTCGGAACCCGTGTACGAGAAGCACTGCAGGCACCGTTGACCGAGGGTGAAGTTCGCATCGCCCGCCGCGACGGCATCACCCGCTACCCGGCCCGATTCCAACTCGTTGTCGCTAGTTGTGTGTGCCCGTGCGGGGCCGCCACCGAAACTGGTTGCGGCTGTTCTCCCATGGCTCGGCGACGTTACCTCGACCGACTCTCTGGTGCGTGGAGCGATCACATCGATATATGGGTTGACCTGTCCCACAACGCCACTGGGGTCACTGCCCCCGCCCGAGAAACCAGTGACACCGTCCGTGCGCGTGTGAGCGCGGCCCGTGCAACGGCAGCGCGGCGGTGGCAAGAGCACGGGTACACCAGCAATGCCGAAGTACCAGGCTCGGTTTTGCGTCACGATTTCTCATACCCGACGGCAGCGACCATCCCCATCGAGTCTGCCCTGCAGGTCGGGCGTCTGTCCGCCCGCGGAGCCGAGGGCGTGCTTCGCTTGGCCTGGACCCTGTGTGATCTGAGGGCGGCGGATCGACCCAACGATCAAGACGTCACCGACGCCTTGATGTTGCGCCAGCGCACACGATCGCCACTGACCTGAGCCCCTACGCTCGGCACGAGAAGTCCACGCGGCGGTGCGGTCGCCGAGCTGAGTTCGGGCTTCCCTCACGGGGCACCCGGCAAGGGAGCTAAGCTCACTCGTCGGGGGTCCCTGGGGTCGCTTTCTGCGTTCACCCGGTGCAACGTCCACGCCAGCGCCAACGCCTGCCCGGCGCACCGCGTGGCACCCAAAGGTGGTGCGCCCGTCCCCTTCGGGCGCACCACCCTTCCCGCCCGAGCGCGGCTGCGATCAACCTGGCCTGAGCGCCCACCGTTGCAGCCGGGTCGTCACAGACTTCCGTGACCGATTGCGCGGCGCCTCACCCGGATGCCGCCGGCGAAGGCGCAGTGCTGGTCGTCCACGTGGGTGCGCGGCCTTTTCTGCCCGCCAGCGGCCGACGTGACCCAGTCGCAAACCCCACCGCCACAACCGAACTCGTCCGCGTCGACTGCGTCGCCCGACTCGGCCCACCGCTACCCGACGAAAAGGGAGGCTCTGCCATGCCCGTGGTCCAACTCTGGTTCCCGCTGTCGAAGGTGATCGACCTCGCCGAGCACGCGATGGCGGCGACCGAGCATTCCCGCTCGCCCTACGCCGATCCCGGTCCGGCGGTGCCGTCGCTGATCTGGGTGAAGGACGACGGAATCTATTTGATGAGCAACGCAATCCCCCGCCAGCCCGGCAAACCCGGCAGCCCAAAGAACATGGCCCAGATCGTCTACGCCCACGGCCACGAATCCGGAACCCACTGGAGCGACGGCGAACCACTCGGCGACGACTTCGCCGAGTACATCGACCTCACCACCCCCACCCACGACGGTGCCCTCATCGATCTGATCCGCACCTACGCCGCCCGCGACGCCTGGCTGGTCTTCACCGTCTCGACCCACAAGTTCGAGATGACCTTCAGCCCCACCGGCCCCACCTGCTGACCCGCAACCACCATCGGGTCGTGCGGCTGCCACCGCCGCAACCATGCCCCAACCGCCGTGCGCCGAACCGTGCCGCTGCGCTACCGCGTCCACCGCACACTGGCACTTCGGCTGACCGTTCTCCTGAAAGGAGGCTCTGCTCATGCCCTATCCCCAATTGGCATGCGTCCTGCCGCAACTGTCGCGTCTCGACAGCCGCCGCGCCACCATCGGCACCGTCGGCCATGGGATGTCTCCGGTGTTGGGTGAGGCGCACGACGTGGGAATCGGTTGGGGTTACTCCGATTTGGGGTCCGAGGACGCTGACAACCTGACCGCCGCGCTCGCGACCCGGCACCATCGGCGGCCCACACCGAGCGTGCGGCGATGAGCGCCGAAGGCACCCTCCCGCCCGATGTCGATGGGACCGAGGTTGCGTTTCTGCGCCACCTTGTCTCCGGTATCGATGGCTGGTTCAGTGACCGCACCCGCCTCGACGAGCTCGTCCACGTCCGGGATCTGCTGCACCAGCGGCTGAGCATCCTCACCGACACCGCACACCTCGACAATGTCGACCCCGATCCGGTGATCGCGTTGTTCACCGTCGAGCTGCACCGGCTCCGCCACGCCGCCGCGGTCACGATCACCACCGTTGGCGGGCATCGCCACGACCGCGTCCGTGTCTACGACGTGCACCGCCACCACACCGTCATCGGACATCGCAACGGTTCGGGGGTGTTGCTGCCGCTGCGGTTCATCGAAGCCATCACACCCCACGACCAACCGAGGCAGTGACAGGCCCAAGGGCTCAGCCCCCATGAACCGCCAGGACGCCGACCCCCTGCTGCGCACGCTCAGCCCCCACCTGATAGCCAGCTCCGATCATCCACGCCTGCCACGATCACCTCACCACCGCCGATCGGCCCACCACGTGATCAGCCACGCCGGGGGACTGCTGGCGTGGATCGAGGCCAACCTGCCCGAACTCAACGAAGACCGTCACCATCCCCGGCAGGCGCTCCCCTTGCCGGGCGCGGTCACCGCCGCGATCGACATCCGTGCCCGCGTGGTCACCACCGTCACCGAAGTAATCGCCGCCGTCAACGCCACGACCCGCACACATCCCTGACCACCGCACCACGCCGTGGTCACACACCACATCCCGCGAATAGTGAAGGAGCACACCCATGGCCGGAGACACCGTCATCACCGTGATAGGCAACCTGACCGCCGACGTCGAGCTGAAATACACGCCCACCGGTGTCGCGGTCGCGAACTTCACCGTCGCCTCCACCCCGAGACATTTAGACCGCGCCACCAACCAGTGGAAGGACAGCGAGGCGCTGTTCCTGCGGTGCAGCCTCTGGCGAGAGGCCGCCGAGAATGCCGCGGAGTCGTTGACACGTGGAGCGCGTGTTCTGGTCAGTGGCCGTCTCAAGCAGCGCAGCTACCAGACCCGCGAGGGCGAGAAACGCAGCGTCGTCGAGCTCGAGGTCGACGAGGTCGGTGCCTCGTTGCGCTATGCCACCGCCAAGGTCACCAAGCGAAAAGCCAACCGCACCAACACGAGCAACGATAGCAGTGACCGCTCCGGTGAGCTCGTCGGCGCGGCCACCGGCAACCGGAACGGCGGCGATGATCCCTGGGCCACCACTGGTAGCGGATTCGGTGGAGGGTTCGGGGGCGGATTCGGCGGGGGCGAGGAGCCCCCGTTCTAGAAACGCGCGCTGCGTGACTGCGGCCCTCGCCCACCCGCACCAGTCGCGGTGCCCGCACGGGCGGGGCGCAGGTGGTGGGTACACCCGACACCCCCAGCCGGGTGTATCACCACCGTCTCACCCACGTCCGCGCACCCGGGGCGGCGACGCTCACTGACGATCGCGGACCGATCCCCAAACCACTGCGCCTGAGCTTTCCGTGCGCCGATCCAGTGTCGAAAGGTCAACAGCCGCGTGAGCGATACCGAGAATTCGACCTACACCCGCGACCAGGGCGACTGGGAGCCGACCCGCTGGTATACCGTGCTCGGCTCCGACGGGCAGCTGTGGCGCGAGTCCAGCGACCGCGCCGACGCCGTCGCGGCCATGCGCGCCGGTGATCGACTCATGCGCACCTGGCAGCGGGTGTGCCGCGAGTCGCAGATGCGCGAAGAACGGCCCTGAATCGAACCCACGATCTCGAGACGAGAGCGACGGATCCATCCGGGGGCCACGTGAATCCACCACTATCTCACCCAACCAGGAGAACCCAGATGACCGAGCCAGTCCTCACCGAACCCACCGCGCTCACCGCCTCGGCGGCGTCGGCGTCGGCGTCGGCGTCGGCGTCGGCGTTGATCGCACTAGCCGAGAGTGCGCCCTCGCGGGCGCGCGCCGCGATGGCCGCGGCGTTGGCCGAGCTGGCTCCCGAGGACTGGGCGTGGCTGGGACTGCTGTATCGCGGCCACGCCCATGCACCGAGCGCCGCCCTGGCCAGAGTCCTCGCCACCGCCGCGGCCAGACTCGGCACCGCCGACACCCGCCCTCTCGATCAGAGGTCTGGACCTTTCCCCGGCGTCGAGGTCCCGGTGGAGGTCGAGGTCCGCGACTGGGTGCGCGGCCCGGTCCGTGAGGACTGCTACGACCTGCGGTTGCACGCCGAACCGAGCCCGGCCACCGACGCGATGCGCACCACTGACGAGGCGATCGCGCGCCGCGCCCGCCACCGGGCCCTCCGGCATCGCCACCGTCGCGGTATCGAGACCGTCACCGCTGCGGTGACCGGCACCGGGATCGGCGACCGGTTGGTGGCCTGAGGGCGAGGGTCGATGCAATGAGCGCAGACGACCCGCGCGAGACGGCCACGACCGGGATCCGGTTCCTTCGCCACCTGCTCGACCGCCTCGAGGCTCTCGACGGCGAGGCCGCGCCGTGGGAGGGCATCGCGCGTCTGCGCGCGGTCATCACCAGGCGTCTGACCGTACTCACCGACACCGATACCGGCGCGCCCGAGCACGGCACAGACATCGCGCACGGGCGGGCCTGCTCGATCGCCGTCGAACTACATCGGCTGCGGCGATCCGGAACCGGGGCAACGATCGCCCTCGTCGGCGGCCATCACCACCAGGGGCACATCGGCGCGGTCGGTCGCCGTCACGCCGTCCTCCACCACCACGGCACCGACCGCGGGCGGGCACAGGTGTTGGTGCCGCTGCGGTTCATCGAATCCGTGCACCCGCACCACCGCGCCCGCGGGCGGTGACCGAGCCCGGCTCGTGAGCCCATCCCGGTCCGACTCGGCTGCGACCGGGAGGGCTTCGCGTTGCTGCTGATCGCGTCAGTGATCAGGAGTGGCGGTGGTGAGGGCTGACCGTCTGGCCGTCTGCCCCGCCTTTCCGAGTGCTACCAGGGTGGGCTCCCGCCACCGCTGCGGGCCCGCGCCCGGCCGTCACCGAATTCGCCCGGCGCGCCGCATGTCCGGCCATCCGCCGGCCAGGGCTGGTGTGCGCAGCGAATTCGGCGCCGTCCGTTGCGGCGCGTTCCCTCCGCCGTGTCGGGCTCCCACCCTGGTCGGCCGCACTCAGGCGGGTCAGACGACCAGCCGCCCAGCCCCGTGCCGGGGATACGTGCGCGT
Organism: Nocardia sp. NPDC050408; assembly: GCF_044458905.1. NCBI lineage: Bacteria > Bacillati > Actinomycetota > Actinomycetes > Mycobacteriales > Nocardiaceae > Nocardia > Nocardia sp. NPDC050408. The sequence continues at coordinate 24,620 of NZ_JBITIL010000008.1, forward strand.
GTGCGTGCGTCCGGTGCGGGGCCGAGCTGTTTTCCACGACAGAACAGGAACCCAGTGATGACCGCAACGTTGAACGCACCCGACACCGTGACCGCCACTGCCGCGCCCGTCGGCGAACTCGCGCAGACTGTTTCCCCGTTTGCCGCCGCGCTCGGGGAGATCGAGTACCTGCTCGACACCGATCCCGACGCCGCGCGGGAACGGTTCACCGCCGTGCTGGCATTGGCTTCCCCGGTCGAGCGTGAATTCCTCGACCGCGCCGCCGACCTGATGACCCGGTCCCCGTGGAAGACCGCGGCGCGTCAGTTCGGGTGGATGGCCAAGTCCCGCCCCGAGCTCCGCACGCTGATCGTCGATCACACCGCCGAGGGTGATCCCGGGCTGTACCGGCCCGAGCTTCCCCAGCAGTCGGAGATCTCGATCGAGGCGGCCGAATGGGTGCGTCGCTCCATCCGCGACCGTCGATACCGCGACCGCTACACCGCCACCCCCACCGCGGCGACCGACGCCGCCCGCTACCGACCCGAGGCGATCGCCGCCCGCCGTGCCCGCATCCCCGCCCCCAGCTCCGACGCGGTTAGCTTGCGCCATCGCGAGCGTGACCTGACGGTGGCCGAACGCTGCCACCGCGAGTACGCGGGCTATGCCGCCCACCGGCTGTACGCGATCGACACCGCAGTCGACGACGACCGGACCCCGCCGGTGCCCGAACCCCGGAAGAAGGCCGGGATGGTGTGGGCGCACGTGCAGGCCGAATTGTGGGACCGCAGCTACTTCCTGCACGTCGCCGAGTGCTACACCGAAGCCGACCGGCACCTGCTCGCACCCGAGCTCCCCGAACGCCACGTCGCCGACGACCGCCGTCACGCCGGTCTCGAGGACGCGGCGCGGGAGTTCCTGCGCGAGCACGACACCGAACCCGAACCATCCTCGCGGATCCGGCGCGCGCGTGCCCGCCGCACCCGGCCGCAGCTGCCGCCGCGGATCACCCCCGCCGACCAGTCCCGCTTCGCCGAACGGCGCACCGGGATCCCGGTCCCCAGCGACCGCGACGAATACCTGCCCTACAGCGAACTCGACATCCGGGAGTCCACCTGGCAGGGCTCGGGCCTCGATTACGACCTGGCGGCGATGACCCCGTATCTCGGGTGGCCGTGCGTGGGCTGCTGGATCGACCGACCCGCCCGCGATCGCCGACCCTTCCACGCCCGTGACGGGGTTGTGGTCAGCGACGACGGGCTCTGCGATGTCTGCCGCGCCGACGCCCACCCCGCCATCCCCGCGCTGCCTGCCGGGTTCGGCATGCGGACCTTCGTCGAATCCCGGTGCGCCTACATCGCCGCCGCCCATCCCGCCCAGGTGCGGGCGTTGCTCGATCGGGTGCGGGCCGCCGCCGCGAACACCGGACCGACCTGGCGGCTGATCACCCGGTGGATGGCGATGAACCTCGAACAGCCGCAGCGCGCACCCCGCCCCGCCGCGCGACGGCCGCGACGGGGCGGGGCCGCGCCCGGGGCCGGACAGCGCATCGGACGCTGCGACGCCTGCGCACGCAACACCATCGTGCACGCCGACAACTACTGCACCGACTGCCGCATCGACCTCGGCCTCGTCCCCACCACCGCCCGCACCGCGTCGGTGGCCTGACCCACCCTGCTCGCCCCTCGTCACCTTGTTCGCCGGTCCGCCGCAGTGCCGACACCCCTGCGGCGGACCGGTCACCAACCTCCCCCGATCCGACAGGAGCACGACCGTGCATCGACTCCCGAACCGAGCCCGCCGCGCCATGCGCGCGCTACGCGCCGCCGTGTTCGCACCCTGCCCGACCCGGGTCAGGGTGCGGGTCTACCTCAACACCGACCCCGCCGCCCTGCTGACCGGATACCGGCCCGGCGCACGCGTGACGCTGGCCTACGACTTCGTGCTGCACGTCGACCCCGCCTCCGACACCGACGAGGTTCTGCTCGAACGTGTCTTCGCCGCATTCAACGATCACCCCGAACACGACGACGACCACGCCCACACCGACGCCTGGTACGCCAAGCGACTCCGCTCACTCTCGGTCGGCGACCTCGTCGGGCTCGACGACCGCCACTACACCTGCCAGTCCCTCGGCTGGACGCCGGTTCCCGCCCCGCCAAGCTGAGCCCACCTCCCACCACCCCACCCTCGGTGCCCAGTCGGAGGTATCCAGACCGCCAGCACCCCCGATCCGACCACTCCCGACCGAAAGGAACCGCTCGCCATGACCGACCTGCCACAGCCCACCGACCCCGCGCATCTCACCATCACCGACCTACACCAGATACTGGCGACCGGGCGGCCGGTCGTGGTGTCGATGCGCGCCGCCAGCGGACACGCGCACCTGATCGACTGGGCACGCCGCCACCGCCTGTTCGTGGCCGTCGACCGCACCAGCAGCTGGGGCAACCCCTACATCCTCGGACGCGACGGCAACCGCGACGACGTACTCACCGCTCACGCCCGACACCTCGCCGACCGGCCCGACCTCCTCGCCCGCCTCCGCAGCCGCGAACTCGCCCACAAAGTCCTCGGCTGCTGGTGCGCACCCAAACCCTGCCACGGCCACACCCTCGCCGCCCTGACCCTCGACCCCGACCTCGACCCGCTCGCGGCACTACGGACCCGACCGCCACGGTGAGTGTGACCGGCCCGCCCGCAGGCAGCCGACGACTCCGATCGCAGCGCGGGCCGGGATCAACCGCTCCATCCCCATTCACCGGCACCCTCCGACCGCCGTGTCTCCTCACTCTTCACGCCAACACTTCTCCTCACATCGCCCTCATCCACCCACCCGCATACCTCACCTCCAATACACTTCTTCCTCTACTACTCACCTCCTCCCCTCTCTTTATCTCTTTCTCACAAGCACACCTCTTCCATTCAGGGTAACGATTTGGTAACAACCTGGGGATTTGCTTGATTTGACTAAAAAATAGTCAAATCCAACCCATTGCGGTAATCGGCTGATGCGTGCCTGATGGATATATGACCGCGACAATTCATAAAGTCGTGGCAGGCAATGGCTATCAGTATTACCTGCGTAATGTCGCCGCGAACGATAATCCCGCTCGCGGCCGCTCCAGCCTGGCCGACTACTATTCCGCCCACGGCGAGGCACCAGGGCGCTGGCACGGCACCGGCCTGGGGCCTCTGGGCATCACCACAGGTGATGAAGTAACCGAAGAGCAGATGAAATCGCTGTTTGGTTTGGGGCGTCATCCCAACGCCGATGTGATCGAAACCGCGGTCTATGACGAGCAGATCCGCCTCGGCGCGAAGCATAAGGACGCCGCACGCGCAGCCGATAAATCCTCTCGTCTGGGTAACCCATTTCGTGTTTATGCCGAGGTTTCCGAGTTCAGGAAACGGTGCGCGCAGGCATTCGAGCAACACAATATCGTGCACGGGTCAGACCCGCACGACGCCATTCCCGACACTGAACGGGCGCGGATTCGCACCACTGTCGCGACACAAATGTTCACCGAAACCTACGATCGCGCGCCATTGAATGAGCGTGAATTGTCGGGGTGGGTGGCCCAGAACTCTCGCCCGAACACGACCGCGGTCGCCGGTTTCGACATCACGTTCTCGCCGGTGAAGTCGGTGTCGGTGCTGTGGGCTCTGGCGCCGCGCGCGGTCGCGGAGAAGATCGAGGCCGCACACCAGGCCGCGATCGGTGACGCACTCACCTGGCTCGAGCAGCATGCGGTGTTCACCCGGTTGGGGCGCAACGGGATCCGGCAGGTCGATGTCGAGGGCATCGTCGCGGCTGCATTCACCCACCGCGACAGCCGCGCCGGAGACCCGGACCTGCACACCCACGTCCTGATCGCCAACCGGGTTCGCGCCCTGGACGGGCGCTGGCGCACCCTCTACGGTGGCGCGATCTACCAGGCGGTGGTCACCGTGTCCGAGATCTACAACACCCGTTTGGAGCATCATCTCGAAGATCTCGTCGGTGTGGAGTTCACCGAACGCGCGGGAACCGATCCCACCAAACGGCCGATCCGCGAAATCGTCGGCATCCCGTCCCGGTTGATCGAGGCGTGGTCACGGCGCGAAGCCGCGATCAAAGTGCGGTTGGGCGAACTCACCGCCGACTTCCAACAACAGTTCGGCCGCGAACCCGTCCCCGGCGAAATCTATGACCTCGCCCAGCGCGCCACCCTGGAAACCCGCCCCACCAAACACCAACAGCGGTCACTGGCCGAACAACGCACCAGCTGGCGGACCGAAGCCGTCGCGCTGCTCGGCAGCCGGGAAACGCTGTCGCGGATGGTCGCGGCGGCGTTGAATCCGATTCGTGTACCGCGTGTTTCGGTGTCAGCGCAGTGGATCGCACACACCGCCGAGCATGTGCTAGAGGTCGTGGCAGAGCATCGAGCGACCTGGCGGCCCAACAATGTGCGCGCCGAAGTCGAGCGGCAGATCCGCGGCCGCATCCGAAGCCAGGATTGGGAACAGGCCGCCGAAGCGGTACTGACCCAAGCACTCTCACCGACCCAGTCGATCGAACGCGGCGACCCAGATATCGCGGACGCACCCGAATTGCGTACGGTGCCCACGCTGTTGCGTCGCCGCGACGGATCCAGCGTCTACACCACCGCAAGCTCGCAGCTGTATACCTCGGCGCACACATTGTCGGTGGAAATGCAGCTGATCGAGCTGTCGGTGCAGTCCGGCGCCCGCCAACTCACCCCCGACACCGTGGCTGCGGCAGTGCGCAACCACAACACGTTGCACCCGGACAGACCGTTGAATGCCGGACAGGTGGGTGTCGTCGAAGGATTCGCGACCTCGGGGTTACGGGTGCATACCGCCAACGCCCCCGCCGGATCTGGTAAGACCACCGCGATGGCCGTGCTCACCGACGCCTGGCACACCAGCGGCGGGCAAGTTCTCGGCCTGGCACCCACCGCGTCCTCTGCCGCGGTGCTCGGGGAATCGATCGGCGCCCGGGTCGAGACCGTCGACAAGGTCCTCGACGTGTTGTCGCGTCACACCCCGCGCCCGGACAACCCGGCTTTGGACCGTGATGTCCCGCCGCCGCTGCCGCAATGGGTGCTGCAAATCGACTCCGGCACGTTGGTGATCGTCGACGAGCACGTCAAGCTCGGCAACCTCAAACGGCTTCGGCTGCTGCGGTTTCTGGCGTCTCGCGGGGCGACGGTCCGCTGTATCGGTGACGATCAGCAGCTGCCCGCGATCGAAGCCGGCGGCGCGGACGCGGACATGAACGCCGCCGCTCCCGAGCACACCCTTACCCTGACCCATGTCGTGCGCTTCGCCTCAACGGCCGAAGCGACAGCGAGTTTGCAGTTGCGCGAAGGCGATCCGGCCGCGCTGGGCTGGTATCTCGACAATGCTCGCGTGCACGCGGGCCACCTGGGCGCGACACACGATGACACCTACACCGCCTGGGCTGCTGACCATCTCGCGGGCCGCGACGCGATCATGCTGGCCGCAAACCACGACGTGGTCAAAGCGCTCAACGCGCGCGCCCGCACCGATCGCATCACCCGCAGCGGTGGCACCGTAGGCGCGGAATGTGTGCTCGCCGACGGTCTGGCGGCCTCGGTCGGTGACACGATCCGCAGCCGCCGCAACAACCGGCGCCTGCGTCTGAGCGCACACGATTGGGTGCGCAACGGTTACGCCTGGACCGTCACCGCCGTCCACGACAACGGCAGTCTCACCGCCACGCACCTGCGTTCCGGCGGAAAACACGGCGCGGCCGTGCATCTTCCCGCCGACTATGTCGCTCAACATGTGCGCCTGGGGTACGCGGCGACGATCGATTCCGCGCAGGGAATCACCGCCGATACCTGTCATATCGCCCTCACCGGAGGCGAGTCGCGCCAACAACTGTATGTCGCGATGACCCGCGGTGTGTACGCCAACCACGCCTACATCCCGACCGCGTTGGACGGCAGTGAAGGCTCGTTCTGGAGTGAACCAGCGGTGTTTCCGCACACCGCCGTCGAAGTTTTGCTCCGCATCCTGGGCCGCGACGGCGCACAAAAATCGGCACACACACAACTACGCGACGCACTCGACCCGCGCACGCGGATCGGTCGGGCACTCGATATCTACCTCGACGCCCTCGGTGTCGCCGCCGAACACGCGCTCGGCGCTGATGGTCTGGAGCGTCTGGACGCCGCCGCGGAAGCATTGCGTCCCAACCTCACCGACAGCCCCGCCTACCCCGTGTTGCGTCAGCACCTGGCGATGATCGCGCTGTCCGGGCACGACCCCATCGCTGCCCTGCTAGCCGCAGCCGGGGCGCGGGAACTCGACACCGCCGACGATGTTGCCGCGGTATTGGACTGGCGTCTGGACCCCACCGGCGCGCACTCCACCGGCAGCGGACCGCTGCCGTGGGCACAAGCAATCCCGCGCGGTCTGCGCGAAGACCTCGACTCCACACAAGTCACTGCGCGGGCCCGTATCGTCGGCGACCTCGCGGCCCAGATCCGCCGCGACAGCCACACCTGGACTCCGGTCACAGCGCCGCACTGGGCGCGACCGCTTGTCGGCACCGATGCGGGGCTGCTCGGCGAGCTCGCGGTCTGGCGCGCCAGTCTGCATGTCGACGACCGCGACATGCGCCCCACCGGACCAGCCCGCTACGGCGCGCTCGAACGTGAGCACCAACAGCTTCTCGACGAGCGAGTCAATGATGCGCTCGGTGACATCGGTCTGCCGGTGAACAAGTGGGCCGCCACCGTGCAGCGGTTGGAGGCCCGCGTCGTGACAGACCCGTATTGGCCGGTCCTCGCCGACAAGATCGAGGTCGCCTCCCGCGCGGGAATCGACATCCAAACCCGGCTCACCGACGCCGCCGCTTCCCGGCCGCTTCCCGATCAGATGCCTGCCGCCGCGCTGTGGTCGCGCCTTGAGTTGGAACCCTCCGCGCTCGACACCGGTCTCGGCCAACCCAACCTGCGCCCGGACTGGATCACCGAGCTGCGCGCTGTTCTCGGTGACGAGGCCGCCGACCGCGTCGCCGCCGACCCGGCGTGGCCGCGTGTGGTCGCCGCGATCGACCGCGCGACCGCCACCACGTGGACACCCCAGCAACTACTCACCACCGCGCACGAACTGCTCCTCGCCGCCCAACCCGACGACACCCGCGGCTTGCGCCCCGACCAACTCGCCAGCGCCTTGGCCTGGCGCATCGATGCACTCCTGCACCACACACCCACCCCACACACCAACACTCCCACCGCCGACGCGCCTCATCACGCGGATTCGCCCGAATCCACCACACCCTGGGCTGCACCACCGGAACCCGAATACAACCAGGAAGGGCGCCAAACAATGACTCCCGAACCTGCGCCATCACCGGCCTCCGAGGTACACGTCGGAACCGAACGCGTCGCCGCTGAATTCCCCGACCGTATTCGTGAGGTGGCCGAACTGTTCCGCACCGGCCAGATCGCCGCCGCCGTCGATGCGTTCGCCGAGCTCGCCGACGTCGTCACCGACGAACAACACACCGTCCTCGCCGACATCGCCGAAACCCTCTACGGCAATGCCTTTACCGTCGCCCGCGCACGCCTGCGGTGGGCTGCCGAGCGCCTCCCCCAGCATCGTGAACTCATCGAGGCATGCACACCGGACAGCGACCCGCGCGTCTACCAAACCCCCACAATTGCAACCGAATCCGGCTACCAGCGCGACCGACGCCGCGAAGTCGCCCGTGACCACCAAAACCGAATCGACCCCGATGCACCCCCCGAGCAACTCACCGACGCACAGATCGACGCCCGCCGAGCCGAGCAGGGTTACCACGACACCCGCGCCGACGTCGACGACCAGCCCTACGACAACGTGATTCCGGACGGGGTTCCGAATAACTACTACCGTCCAGTGTTGCCCGATGCGCGCCCGAAGTACCGCCCGCTCGACTACGACCGCGCCGCCCTGCCCGACACCCGCGGATTGGGCTGTGTCGCCTGTGGCCTGGAACGCACCCGCACCGACGCCTCCCCCATACCGACGCGCCGCGCCGACGACGGGCTATGTGGCGAATGCCGCGACAGCGGCCAGCACGCCATCCCCGACCACGATCCCGCCGACCACATCGCCGCACGCTGCACCCACATCACCGCCACCAAACCCCCCGCCGCCGCGCGCGCGATGCTGCGCCGCGACTGGCGCGCCACCCGCACCCCAGCTCAACGGGCCGCGATCGAAGCCTGGATCCGCGACCACCCGCTGCCCGATACCACACCTGAAACACCCACCGCGGCAACCGTCACCGCCCCAGCGATAGGCAATCCGCTCTTCGCTCTCACCGACACCCAACTCGACCACCACATCGACGAACTGCACCAAGCCCTCGCCCTCGCCGACACCGACACCGTCCTGTTCAACCCGCCCCAGCACACCCCAGATCATGAGTCAGACACCGAGGACCACATCCGCCGCCACACCGCAGCACAACAGGCGATCCGCGACGCCCGCACCGCCGACCACCAACTCCACACCGCCGCAAAAGCCTTCCACGCCACCGCCACCGAACTCGCCGATGCCCGCGCCGCACTCGACACCACACCCGGTTATCGCCGCAGCCAACGCCGCGCCCTCCAGGCCCGCATCGACACCCTCATCACCGAACAAGCCACCTGCAGCCGAAGCCACAGCACCGCACGCGCCACCGCCCGCCAAGCCAACCGCGACGCCATCCTCCTCGCCGGCACCCCCGACGGCTGGGACCACCTGCTAGACACCGACGCCGCGACCATCCCCGACCACCAGCACGCCAGCACCGACGTACAGGCAAACACCGACAACGAGGTCCGTACACGCATCGCCGACATCCACCAGCAGCTCGACCAATACCGCGCCGAACAACAGCGACGCCGCACCCTCAGCCCAACTCAACTCGCGCACGAACAACAACTCCGCCACACCGAAATGGCCGACGATATCGCCCAAGAGATCATCGACTACCGCGCCGAGCCATCTGATCGGCAGCCAGAGGATGATCTCGGACTGTAAGGCGCCGCAACCCACTAACTTTGCGGCGACCAACGCGGGCAGCGAGGGTATGACCGCGCACACCATTCAGATCTCCTGGATTGTCCGGGTCGACGGGATGGCGCATAGTCGGAATGGCGACTCCCAGAGCGGATTCCACTTGGTACGTCTCGGAGGACACCCGCTGGTTCTGGGTCGACAGGATGATCGAACTCCCCGCCAAGCTCGGCCTCGTCGTGGAACTGACAGTGCACCCGGCCTGTGCGCGTTGCGGTCGGCGGCAGCGTCGGCCCGGTCTGCGAATCCCGACGTTCCCGAGCCCACCCCGATCCAGATCAACGTGACGAAGAAGGCTGCTCGGAACCACAGAATCTGTCGAAATTCTCCTCTGACCCGATCACGCAGGCATGACTGCCGAGTGGGCCCGTACCCCAGAGTCTCCCGCACCCCATCAGTCGTTGTGCTTCTCCATCTGCACCTCGCGGTCGCCGTCAGCAGGGCGGATACGTACGCGATCACCGATGAGGTTCCAGTCGATCGTCTGGACACAGATGGCTGCGGCACCGGCCGATACCCGCTTCCGATACGCCAGCTGGCGGCAAGTGTCGTTGCAGTGTCGCCGCGGCCCGGCTTGACCGTGGCCAGGGCGCTCAAAGCTGCTGGTCACCGCAGGTTCCCTGCTGGTTCGCAGCCTTGCCCACGTCGTCGATCGTGCAGATCCGCTCGATGACCAACTCGTGGTCGGGGTCGGGGTACCTCCTCCCGCTTCAATTCGCTTGCCCTCCACCGTATCCGCTCCAATGAGGCGGGTTTGCCGGGGGGATATCGGTCAAGGGAACCGCAAATCTGGCCGGAGAGCTGACAGACATGCTCCTTCCGCCACGAGATCCCGCCGATGTAGAGGCTGATGGGCAAGCCCAGAGAGCTACCGAGCTGCGCCACCCGCGTCGATGTTCGCCACCTTCCATACGTACCGGCTGGGTGGGACACTGCTCGGCGGCTACTACAGGTGCAGGATGGTGACGGTTTTCGCGGCGGCGCTGATCACGTACAGGGTGCGGGTCGACGGGTCCAAGGCGATCGAGTCTGGGTTGTCGGCGACCGCGAGGGTGGCGGTCACGGTATTCCGGGTGAGGTCGATGACCGAGATCGAGCGGTCATTGCCGTTCGCGGCGTACAGGGTCCGAGCGGTGACATCGAGGGCGATGCCTTCCGGATCCGAGGTTTGCGCGCTGGCGGAGATTGTGGCGGCGACCTGGTGCTTCGTCAGGTCGATGGCAACGATCCGTTGGTCGGAGTAGTCATTGGCGTAGAGGGTCCTGGTCGAGGGGTCGAACACGACGGGGCCGGTGCAGCAATCCTTGACGTCGGTTTGGTCGGTGGCCGCGCCGGTGGCGGGGTCGATCGTGAACGCGGTATTACTGGCGATATTGATTCCCACCAGTTTGTGCGCGACCGGGTCGACAGCGTATGTGAACGAACCGCCACGGGTGGTGGTCACCGTGCGCGTTGCGGGGTCGATCACGGACAGCCAGCCGTCGACGGTGTTGAACGCATACACCAGATGGGTTCCGGGGTCGACCAGCAGACCGTTGGCAAAGTCGAAGACGCGATCCGATTTGGGTGGACCGGTTTTGAGCGTCGCGGTGACTTTCGAGGTGACCGGGTCGATGAGGTCGACATACGGGTCCGTGCCGTCGGATCCGGAGGCATAGACCGCGTGCGACTCCGAGTCGACCGCGACCTTGTGCGGATCCCCCGACAGCGGAATGACGGCGGTTGTCCGTCCCGTCGTCGGATCGAGCACGGACACTCGATTGCTGGTGTCGGAACTCGCCACATAGACCGCGTGTGTGCTGGGATCGACCGCGATCGCATCGGGCCGCACCTCCAGAGGAATCGTCGGAGGCGTGGGGCGCGCCGTGGTGGTGATCGTGGACGTACCGGTGCTGTGAGATCGGATCACCTGATACCCGATGAAGGTCGACACGGCGACCACCACCGGAACCATGATCAACGCCACGCGCCCGCGGTATCCCCGACGAGGCGGCGTCGGGCTCGACGCGGCAGGCCGCAGCGGCAGCGGATTCGCCGCCTCGCCCGCGCGTGGTGATGGCCCCGTCGGCGGAGGCTGTTGCGCGGCAGGCCGAGTGAGCGCAGCGGGAACCGTCGGTACTGCTGTGGTGTCGGCGGACGGCGTCGGAGCCGAGTCGATAATGGTCGCCGCTGCGGTGAAAGCCGATCCAGCGGCGCGGTCGGCTTCTCGCGGATGCTCCGGGGCGTCGGGAGACGGAAAACCGTGTGCGCGTTGGGTGTCGGCCAGTCGGCGTGCCTGTTCTCCGACGGCTGCCTGCGCGTCGCGGGCCAGCTCGCCGCAGCTGCGATAACGCTGGGCACGGTCCTTGGCGAGCGCATGTGCGATCACGTCGTCGAGCCCCGACGGAAGCTGTTGTCCATTCTGCTGTTTCAGCGTCACCGTCGGTTTCGGGATAGGCGCATTCAGATGCCCGTGCAGCAGCTGCATCGGCGTGGTCCCGGGATACGGCAGCTCCCCGGTCACCAACTGGTAGAGGGTGCAGCCGAGCGCGTACACGTCGGTGCGTTCATCCGATTCGGCTGCGGGATAGAACTGTTCGGGCGCGGCGTAGGGCAGGCTCGCGAGCAAGGAGCCGGTGGTGGTGAGGCTGTGGGTGTCCTCGAGCGACTTGGCGATTCCGAAGTCAGCCAGCAACACCCGCTCGTCGGCGCCGTGCATCGCCTTGGCGAGCAGGATATTGGCGGGCTTGACGTCGCGGTGCAGGATGCCCTCGGCATGCGCGTGGTCCAGCGCCTTGGCGACCTCGGCGACGACCCGGACGGCACGCTCGACCGCCAGCCGCCCCTGCCTCTGGACCGCGTTGGCGGCGTCGCTGCCGTCGACGTACTGCATTGAGATCCACAGCTGGTCCTGCTCGCGACCGCGGTCGTAGACGTGGACGATATTGGGATGTTCGAGCCGCGACACATTGTCGGCCTCGCGCAGGAAGCGGGCACGGATCGCGTCATCACGGGTCAGGTCGCGGTTGAGCAGTTTCAGCGCGACCAGCCGCGGCAGCCGTGGATGCCGCGCCAGATACACGCTGCCCATGCCGCCCTGCCCGAGGACACGTTGAATTACGTACCCGGCGAACACATCTCCCGGCGACAGATCCCGCACGCACAGATTCTCTCCCGACGATCGCCGGACCGCAGCGTTCTCTCTTATGCCGCCGCCCAACCAGTTTCACAACGGGCGCTTCCAGCGACGATCGTGACGCTTGTTGCGCTGCGACGCCGGCGCCGATCAAAGTCATCAATGCAGCGTGCTCGTCCCGATGATGGCCACAGCGGCCACCGTAATGACGGTGACACACACCGCCAGCCGGGCGGTCGTGCCCCAATCAGAGATTGCCTGGCGGATGGTTTTGCCGATCTCGACCCACATCTTCGTCTCCTTCCCCGAGTGCGATGCACTGTGCATCGCCTGGATCGAGCAGAGCAGCGATACAAGGTTGTCCAAAAGGGTCTACGGACGATCCGGTGCGTCCTTGCTGGTGAAAAGCGGTTATTATCAATGTCTTTCGGATGTCCGGGACACGCCTCGGACAGCAGCGGACACTTGGTGGAGGGCAACCGATGGGGGTACCGCGCCCGAGCCCGGTTGGCGATGTCGACCTGGATCGTGCGCAGAACCTTCAGCAACTCGGTGTCCTTCTACGCCAGGCGATGGACCACGCGGGGCTGTCTATCCGCGCCTTGGAGCGGGCAACAGCGGGCCCAGGACAAGGCGAGCGACCACGAGTTAAATTGACGCGCACCGTTATCGGCGACATGGTCAAAGGCCGCTATATCACCGCAGAGCGCCTACGCCTGGCCGTGCAGGTATGTGGGGTACCCGACGTCCAGATCGGCAGATGGCTCAACGCGTTGACCCGGCTTAACAGCATTCCCACGACCGGTCCACGCAGCTTCGCGATTGCAGATCCATCAGCAGCCATAAAAGGTCAGGGGCTGCGGCTTCCATCGCTTGTTCCGGTGGTGGCCGGTCTGCCTCGGGATGTTCCTGATCTGGTCGGCCGCGGTGACGAACTAAGTACCTTGCTTGAACAGACCGGTGCGGGGCAAGTCATGTCGATCTACACGGTCGACGGGATGGCAGGGGTGGGTAAGACCGCGCTGGTCATCCATGCGGCCTATCGTTTGACCGAACGGTTTCCCGATGGTCAGTTCTTCGTTGATCTCCATGCTCATACTCCGGGGAAGTCTGTTGCTGATCCCGCCGATGTTCTCGCCGACTTGCTGACCGATGTCGGGGTCGATCCTCAGCAGCTTCCCGACACCCTCTCCAGTCGCCGTGCGTTATGGCGGGACCACACGGCGACGCGCCGAATTCTGCTGGTGCTCGATGATGCGTTCGATCACACGCAGGTGGAGCCACTACTCCCCTCTGGGTGGGGTTGTCTGACTCTGATCACCAGTCGCACTCGGTTGATCGCACTCGATGCTGCCGTGCCTCTCGCGGTCGACACTCTCGATCCCGCGGGAGCTGCCGAGTTGTTCTGGATGTTGTCGCGGCGCGAACCCGGGGCGGGTGAGGATGCCGCGGTCGAGCAGATTGTGCGCCTGTGCGGGTATCTCCCACTGGCGATCGTGCTGCTGGCTGGTCGACTCGCACATCATCCCCGTTGGTCGATCAGCAGCTTGGCGACCGAGTTTGCCGCAACCCAGAACCGCCTCAGCGAACTCACGGCCGGGCCACGAGCAGTACGAGCCGCGTTCGACATGTCCTACCGCAACCTGCCAGTCGACCGGCAACGGCTATTTCGCCGTCTGGGTCTACACCCTGGCCACGATATCGACGCATACGCCGTCAGCGCGCTCGACAACACCACGCTCGACAGTGCCCGACGAGAACTCGACTCGCTTTACACCGACAACCTGATCGAGGAAACGTCCCTCGGCCGATATCGCATGCACGACCTGCTTCGGGAATACGCCCGTACACTCGCTCGAGTAGACGCGGCAGACCACAGCTCTCGAGCGATCGACCGACTACTCGCCTACTTCCAGTTCACTGCCCATACCGCCGACCAACACTTGGCTCGGTCATCACATCGCCCACCGCTGAGCCTCAAAACCCCGCCAGCACAGGCACCCTCCTTTCCGGATTCGACAGCCGCACTCACGTGGTTGCAAAGCGAGCGACCCAACCTTCTCGCCTGCATCGACTTCGCCGCCACCACTGATCGACACACCCAAACGGTCGGCCTGACCTTTGCGATTTCCAGCTTTCTCCGCTCCCAGATGCCGCGACCATACGCTGTATCCCTACATCAGCAAGCAGCCAGCATTGCCCACCGGACGAGCGACCACATCGGCGAGGCCAGCTCACTACTCGCCCTGGCAGACCTACGCCAATTGCTCGGTGACTTCTCGTCCAATGCGGAGCTGTCCCAACGAGCACTGACAATATTTCGCGGGATCGGTCATCGCCTGGGCGAAGCCGATGCGCTCCGCAGTTTGGGCTGGGCCAAGTGGCGACTCGGTGACCTGTCCGGCGCCGCCGATCTGCACCAGCAAGCCCTCGAGATCTTCCGGCAAATCGGCAACCGACTCGGCGAAGCTAACGCCCTCGACGACCTCGGTCGCGTTCAGGGACAAACCGGCAACTCTCGGATCGCCAACCAACTGCACACCCAAGCGCTGAAGATATACCGCGACCTCGGCAACCAGGTCGGCTATGCGGGCGCGCTCCATGGATTGGGCCGAACCAGCCACCGACTCGGTGAATACCCCACCGCCATTGAACTGCACACCCAGGCCCTGCAAATGTATCGCGCACTGCGCGAACGGCTCGGCGAAGCAAGCGCGCTCCACGATCTCGCCCGCACACACCACCAGATCGGTGACTACGCCACCGCTGCCGAGCTCCACACCCAAGCACTCAACATCGACCGCGACCTCGCCCATCACCACGGTGAAGCAAACGCACTCCACGGACTTGCTTGCACACACCACCAGATCGGCAACCACACCACCGCCACTGAACTCCACACCCAAGCACTCAACATCTACCGGCGAATCGGCAACCGCGCCGGGGAAGCTCAAGCATTGACCGGCATTGCCCGCGCGCGAGGCAGCGAGAATGACCGATCCGCCATCGAGATGTTCGACCAGGCACTGACCATCTACCGCCAGATCGGCAGCCGCGAAGGGGAAACAGAAACCCTCAACGATCTGGGAAAGCTCATGACCCAGCTGCAAGAACCACAGAAGGGACAACACTTTCACGAACAGGGGCTTCGCCTAGCACACGAGACCCAAAACCCACTCGAGGAAGCTCGCGCCCACGAAGGAATAGCGCGAGCCTTGGCGCTTCTCGGCGAAACCACACACGCCACCACAGAAATGCAGGCCGCGGTCTCGGTGTACGTCCGGATCGGCGCAGCCGAAACCCACCAAGCCACAACCTATCTAGCCCTGCTGCACACCAATCCACACGAGGGCACGGTCGAAACATCCACGGGGACATGACCGTTGTCGCGGCGAGCTTGTTCGGCAGCCAACATGCCGACCCGAGCTGTCCAGCAAACAGCTCCCGGCGCACCACCAGTACCTCACCCGCACCCCCGCGCAACCCGGGTCGGGTCTGCGCGTATGACTGCTGCGTCGATATTCGCACCGATTGATCTTCTCGACCAGTCCACCTTGCGGCGGGCGATCGGTCCTGCTTGTCGGTGGTGGACCAGGAGATACCATGGTCACTGGCCGAGCGCAGGTGCGAATTGGCGTGCTGTTGACAGTGCCGCGCCCTAGGAATCTCATCATTTCAACGTGCTAAGAACCTTCAGGTATGCGCGATTGCCTGGTTTGTCTTTGTAGATGGAAAAGCTCGCCGTCCGTGTGTAGCCGCAGCTTTCGTAGAGGGCATGCGAAGCGGCTTGCTTGCTTCCGCTATCAAGGATCGCGGCACTGTAGCCCGCCGCGCGTGCGTCGATCTCGAGCTGACCGAGAACTCGACGTGCGATGCCCAGTCGTCGCACGTTGGGCTCGACGTACATCCGTTTGATCTCGACGGTGGAGCCGGTCTCGTCCTCGAGATGTCTGCGATATCCTCCACAACCCACGGGTATTCCTTCCACGTAGGCCACGAGAAATTCCCCGCCTGACTGTGGCTCGAACTCGGCTGGCGAGACGGGGGTTTGGTCAGGATGTCCATACAGTTCGGTGTTGTAGTCGTTCGCCTTTGCGATCATCGCGGCAGCGTCCGGGGAGTCGTAGCTCGCTCTGCGCAACTCCACTGCGTGCGGTGGAGCGGATGAGTACTGCATACCAACCGGTTTAGCAGATCGGCACGGCTATCGACGTCTCGAAGCGGCCGAGGAACTCCCGGACAGTCGATGTTGACCGGTGTGGACGGAGTTCGGATCGGATCATCTCGATGAGATTTCGGCAGCGCGCTGACCCAACCTGCGGCAACATCGGCAGGACCTGGTCGGCCTCGTAGCACGCCAGCTCGAGATCTTGTCGACCTCCGGTTCCACGAGCATGAGCCAACGACAGAGACAGCCCGTAGAGGACTCGGTCCCGGGAGGGCGTGTCGCCGAGTTTCGCCAAGCCCTTGGTGAGTTCGGTTTCAGCTCGCCCGGAGTCGCCGAGATGTAGATAGCAGCGGCCTGCCTCGCTCGTCAGTACCGTCGAGTCCATCCAGTAAGTCCACGCCGGATCGTTGTCATGCGGACCGCGATCGAGCGCCTGATAAGCACGATCCAACGCGGCGGACGTTTCGGCTGCCATTCCCGTCGTGGCGAAAGCTCGCGCCTCCCGCATCGCGATCAACGCCGCGACCCGCGGAGTTGCCGCACCACGCGCTCTCTGTGCCACCGTATTCATAATGGTGACGGCATCGTGCGGACGGTTCCGCCAAGTCTGCTGGAACGCGACGCAGCTGAGAATGAGGGCACCGAGTTGCCGGTCGCCCGATGCTGTGGCAGCTCGCAATCCGAGCAGATACATACGCTGCGCTAATCCGTGCTGCCCGAGATCGAATCCGAGCCATCCGGCCAGCTGCGCCATCTGTCCGATAATGGACAGCAATCGTTGACCGACCGCTGCGGTGTATCTGGAGTCGGCGAGGAGATCCATCGCCAATGCCAACCGGTGAGTGACTGTCCTGAGCACGAGTTCCCCACCGTGCCCGTCGTCCAACCGTCGCAGTTGCACAAGATCCTGCTCAAGGTAGGCGATCAAATCGGGGTTTACACCAACGGGATTCACGCCGATTGTCCGGTCAGAGATCATTCGATGACTCGTCTGTGCCCAGGTATCTGCCACGGAAGTCAGTGACTGGCCGGAGATCGCAAAGAACGTTCGCGCCTGCGCACCTGCGCGAACTTCGTTCAGAAGCGCGAGGGTGGTGTCCGGGTTCCAAGCGCTGTCCGAGATGCCCGATACTGCGGGCAGCCAGACCTCAATCTTGTGGGTCCGTCCTGGCCATAGTTGATCGACGGTGACGATTTCACCTCTGGCCTCGGTCAGGACTCCCGCCACGACCGCCGGAAGTGGATCGCGTGGCACCGTTCCGCGATCTCGCCATGCGAACGGCGTTTTGGCGTGCACGCGACGTTCCGGGGTGACTACTCGGTTTACCGCGCGCGCAAGTTCGTACGGCGACCACCCGATCTCGTTGAGCAGCCGACGCAATTCCTTATTGGAGCGATCTTCGCTCATTGCACGAATCGTAGTGGCGTACACCCACCCAAAGTGCTGAACATCCTTACTGCAAAGGATATTAGACAAAATACTCCACTCGACGCGCCCTTTTCGGCGATGTGCGACACCTACTCCGCTAGCAGCCGACGGTGGTATCGGCTGGGCTGGAATTGTCCGATCACGGTTCACGAATAACTCGCCTTCTGGCTCGCGACGGGGCCACCCGCCGCGCACCGAACCGTCGTCGGGCTAGCCAGACAATCCGTCCACCACTTGTCGCCGGACTCGGCGGCTTCGACGAGCGGACAAGGAGTGACACCCGTGTTCGAACCCTTCACAAGATTTTTCGCGCTCTCTCGAAGGTGTCCACACTCTGTGTATCCGGACACACCACCGCCCCAACAGGCGACACCAGAAATACGGCGCCCCAGCCCGGAGATCGCCGACATGCCGTTCAGATACACCGCGATTCAACGCACTGCGCAGATGAATTCCCCTCACAACGGCAGAGTGATCCGGCGAATGCATCGCTGTGGTGGTCTGCTGGTGGTGCACTTGGAAGAGGACCGCCGCCGTACCGAGCATCCCAATGGCAGGTTGAATGCGTTGTGTGCGCATGACGGTCGGTTCACCGACTGCGGCCATAAGCTCGTCCACTGCACGCTCGGACGCGACTACTCGACACCGTTCGACCGTGTCCAGGTCGAGTCGTGAGGGAAACTGTCGTCACCGCCTGCGGCCCATCCGACATAGCGGCCTCGCTGAAGTCCGAATACCCAGCCGGTGTCTCGACCTTGCCCTCACGCGATGAATTGCTCGCTGCGATCGCAGGTCACCTCACCGACACACCGGCAGTGACCGGGTGGGCACGCGAACTCGGGGATCTGCACGCATCACTCATCCCCGGGGCCGTGGATCCACAACGCCGCGCTGAGGGATTCGACGAGCACACTGTCCATACTGGTATCGCCGAAATCGTGGCCGAGATCAATTCGTGGGCGGTATTCCATTTGCCGCGAAATCCCGCTGCCCGCAAGCACACCCACTCGCTGGGCGAAGTGATCAGCCATGTGGCCAAGACCTACGCCGAGGCGTGGTGGACGGTCCTGCACACCGCCGCCCATGGCGGTGGCGAGGAACTGCGGCATGAGGCGTGGTTTCACCTCGGTGAGGTGTGGGAGGGATACGCCCAGCTGGTCGATGACATCAACGCCCGCCGCGTCCAGCTGCCGCTGGGGTGGCGCGGCGTCGCCCACGCTGCTCCATCGGCGTCATGACGAGCGGGCCCCCTGTGCAATGCCAGGCCGTGCCCCTGGCCGGATTGCCACATGCCGTGGATTGGGTCGACCAGTTCGCCGCGACGCGCCCGGTTATCGCGAGACCGGCCAGTCGGCGCGACCACGCGATAGCCCTAGCCCGCCGTCCGCTGAGGTGGCTGCGACGCCGCTCTCAGCGGTGTGAGGTTCATCCGGTTCGCGATAGTCCGGCCTGGTCCGGATTCGCGGCTGGATTGTTGGCTGCTCATCGTCGACGCGCCGGGCTCGACGGTTCCGCGCGCGATCACCTCGATTGTGAACTCACGCAACTGATCCGCGAGATAGATGACACCATCTCATCCATCCTCGATATCCCAGCACAGGATGCCGGAATCGGTGAGCGGCTCTCGCGGATGGCCGAACGCTGGGTGATCTACGCCGAGTCACCCGACACTGACACCAGCAAGCTCGGTCTCCTCAAAGCGCAATGCGAATACAACGCCCACATCGAGCAACTGCCGCTGCTGCGTGGCAGCACCCGATGAACCAGGCCGCGCGGTTCGGATCGATCGGGGATCTCACCTCGCCGATCAGAACAGCCAACTACGCACTGCCACAACGCTTGCGCAGTTGGCGAGGTGCTAGGTCACCGATGGCGCCGCTGTCCGCCCACCGAGTCCTGTCACCACATTCAGCTCAGCGAACGGCGCCTGACCCGAGATCGGCAGTCCAACAACATCATCCGGCCCATTCGACAGAAAGGGGCAGTTCATCTGCCATGCCCACCAACGGTCCAACGAACACACCCCAACGTGCCGTGCGTGAAGCACCAGCACCGGAAAAGTTGGCTCGGCTGCGAACCAGTGAGGAACTGGTGCGGCGACGACTCATTCAGGCGGCGACTCAACTGTTTCTGGCCGAGGGGTTCGCTGCGACATCGATCGAACAGATCACCGAACGCGCCGGATGCACTCGGGAGGTGTTTTTCTCCCACTTCAGCCGCAAAGCCGTCCTCGGGCACACCATCGCCGACACCTTGTACCGGCGAGCTCTTCAGCGCATCCATCACTTCCAGCCCACCAGCGTCGACCAGCTCATCACCACGCTCGCCGCGTGGACCTCGATTCTGGTGACACGACCGGGTTGGGCACAGCTTGAACGCAACCTCGCCGACCTCGACACCAACAGCCACGCCATCACCACTCGCCGGCTCACCCAGCTACGCGACGCTGTCACCGAATTACTCACCACCACAACAAGACCCGCCACTTCAGGCGCAGATGTCGAGACCACGGTGACATTCCTTGCGTCGGTCGTCATCGGGATAGCCACACAACATGCCCATGGGCTCACCATCCCTTCGGCGATACGACCGCACATCGAACTCGTCCTGCGCACTGCGGTGCACCCATGAATCCCACACCTCCCGGCGATGGTGACAGCGATTCGCTCCCTCCCACCGCGGCCGGCCCACCTCGAGCAGTCGCGATGCCGATCATCACCGACCCAGCGGTCCTCGAGAAATTCCTTGTCGCCCTGCAGCCCCGCGACACCCACCCCAATCCACACCGACCGCCGATACCGAACACCCCACCGAGGTAACCCATGCCCCCAACTAACCCGTCCCCAACAACCACGCCGAGGCGCACACCGCCCGACCGTCCACGGCACGGATCACCGCCCCACACAACCACTGTCGTTGTGTCGTCGAACGGATCCGAAACCCCTGTGCTACAGCCGAGACCAAGCACGCAAGCACCACAAACCCTCGCCTCGGCCCACCCCATGGGAGCAGAAACCACAGTCGCATACCAGCATCGATGGCAGCACGGGCCACACCACGTGACTCGGGCTCTTATAGATGCCGTCACCGCATCGCTGTCCATGGCTGCGGTAGCGGCCGCCGCATCTCGGCGGTCCGGACTTCGTCAGCGGTTGGTTCACCTCGTGAACACGAGAAGGACCTTTGGTCCGCTGACGGCAGCCATCCTCGCTGTAGCGACGTTGCTGCTGCCGACCTCGAGCGCAGCGGCCCAGCAGACTGGAACGGATCGCTGCGAAACCATGTCTGTGCCGGTACCGCTTGGCGCGTTGGGTGCCACGCTGTGCCCGCCCGTTCAGCCGACCGACACGATCGTCGTGCTGCTCTCCGGTGCCGCGACCAACGCTGGCTACTGGGAATTTCCCTACAAACCCGAGACCTACAGTTTCCGCCGCGCGATGAACGCCGCGGGCTACGCGACGCTGCTCCTGGATCGACTCGGATCCGGTACCAGCACCCACCCGCCCAGCATCGCAGTGACCTCGACCGCCCAGGCCCGCGACATCTACAAGATCGTTTCCCGATTGCGCAACGGGTCGCATGGCCACGGCCCGTTCGCCACCATTGTGCTGGGCGGGGTGTCGCTCGGCGCGGGTATCAGCGTTCTGGAAGCAACCACCTACCACGATGTGGACGCAGTATTGCTCACTGGCTTCTCCCACGCCGTGGACCCTGTCGGCACCCTCAAGGCTGCCGCAACCTTCGTACCGGCTGGATCTGATCCGCGCTTTGCTGGTCGTGGCCTGGAGCCGGGTTACCTCACCACCGCGCCCGGTTCTCGGGCCGCGAACTTCCTTGGACCCGACACCGACCCCGGCGTGGTCGCCGCTGATGAAGCGCACGTCGTCGATATGTTCACCCCGGCCGAGATGGATGCCATAGCCAGCACCATCGCGCCCATGACAACCCACATCGATGTACCGGTCCTGCTCGTCAACGGTGAACGCGACGCGCTGTGTTTGCGGTCGGTTTGTGCTTCCAGCACAAGCCTCTTCGATTCCGAGGCAGCGCATTTCAGCCCAGCAGCCCGACTGCAAACCTACGTGCTGCCCGACGCCAGACACGCGACCACGACCGCACCCAACACCACCACCGAGTTCCAGGCACACACCGTGGCCTGGATCAAAACACCATCCATCAGACGCCAGGCGGATGAATTGCGAGTTCCTATAGGCATGCGCCCCACCTCAGCGCGTGCTGTGTGGCGGCGACGCGACCAGCACACCAGGCCGGGGAGCCAATGATCGTCTTACTACTGATCAGCGCGTCCGTTGACATCGCGGTGTGTTTCTTTGGTGCGACGGAAATGCTGAAGCGTCGGCTCGATCGCGAACTGCCCGATCCGCCACGACCGGCATGCGACCAACAGCCTCGAACCGAGGCGGACTCTGGTGCAGCCACCATGCCGCTCCCGATCATCGGCTATCGCGATCATCAGGGCAGCATCCAGCTAGGTCAGCACAATCATCCCGCTCGAATTCGACCAAAACGTTGAAAGCGATGCCTGATATCTCGAAACCACAGCGGGACAGGATCACTGAAGCCGACGCGACAGACCACTGGTGCCTCAAAGGCCCTGAAAATAAGCATTGGCTACGAAAACGTTCCCCGGCGGACACGCCGTGATCCGAGTAATCAACGCAAACGGTCTCCTCCGGCTGGCATACGGCGACGACAACGGACAGCTAACCGCTGCCGGACCACCCGCCCAAGACCTTGATATGGCAGACGTCAAGGCGATCGCCGACATGTGGATCAACGACCGGCTACGCGAGGTCGCCGCAGCGCGACAATCCCAACGGGCGAGTGAACACCCACGTCAGTGTCATCGGCGATGAACAGCAGGAAAGGAATAGGAGCACAGGAATGGAAACCCAAGACCACGAGGGAACCGTGAAGTGGTTCAACGTCGAGAAAGGGTTCGGATTCATCGCCCGTGACGACGGAACCGATTTCTACGTTCACTACTCCGACATCCCGGCCAACCGAAAGAACAGGCACGGATTCCGGTATCTCCGCACCAACGAGCGAGTCCGATTCGACATTGCCGCATCCAACCTGGATCGCGTCAAAGCAGCCAATATCCGACTGATCGGCTGAGCGCAGGAGACGAACAACATGAGGCACCAGGTGCATGTGTGTCACTCCGGAAATTCTTCGCACTAACAAGTTGCAGCGATAACATATCTCGCAGGCGCCATTGGCGACTACACCCCGCGGCAGGTAGTGAAGGTCTTGGGTAACAGGTCATTTCGGCCCGACGCGCAAATTACTGATGCTGAAGGACATAGGACTGGCGCGTTGGTCTCCGACAACGCGGTGATGGTTCCGCGTCCGAATGGGTGTGTGGGGGACTCAGCAACGAAGACCAACGAGTGTGCCCAACTCGAACAGCCCTGCCGCTCACCGCGAGCGCGAGAACTCATCGTCTAGCTGAAGAATGCAACAATCCATAGTCTTCTGTATTAGGCACAGGAGACAATCGCTGCGCCCTTCCCGCCGGTTCTGCCGGTTGATCGGAACGACACCGAGTAGCCGACATGAGCACCAATGCGTGTTGTCGAAAACGCAGTGCCAGAACGTAATCCAGGTCGCGCATGGTTGCCGAGACTGGTCAGAGATCGACGACGACCCTTCCCTGCCAGAGATGGATCCGAGCCGAAGATGCAAAGCGTTGTCCCCGAACTGCTGTCCCGTCGCGAACGCGCGGACGGCTGTGCGCAGTGGAGGCCAAGGTACGACCGCAAATAGCAATACGGCGATGACAAACCCTGTCCCCCAACCCTTTCCACCCGCACAGTGGACGATTCATGAAATGGAGCACACCAACTCATGTGTTCGATGCCTCGCACCATCTTGACAGGCAACCGCCCGAACACCCCACGCTGGCCGTGGGCGTCCCGCCAGACGCGTGGTGATCACGGATACCGAGGCGGGATTCCTGGACTGAATGCTCGAAGAGGTCGGCCCATGAACTGGCTACACTGGCTACACCGACACCTTCGCCTTCCTCTACTCTCCACCCGGTCCCGTAGTCGGCCGATATCGCGTGGACACCACGAGATCGGTCGCCGGTTCGTCCGGCTGCACGCCGACTGCGGGCGCGCCAAATTCGATGACCAGGACCAGTTGATTGCCGTGGCGTGCCCCGCGATCTTCTGCGGGTCGGTCGAGGTGACCGACGGGTGTATCAGTGCACACGCGGCCTGGGACGACCACACCTGCCGGTGGAGCGGATGCCGCATCGTCGATGACAGCATCGAACCCGCACCTGCGACATCAAGAGCGATGTGAGACCAACAGAACCCTGGAGGCGAAACCGGGTGGCGGCTTGAGGACTCGGAGGATTGGAGTCTTCGTAGGCCCGCACGGCGATATCGACGTCACCCCAGGCCAACTGCACATTCAGCTGAGTGTCGACGCTGTAGTCGCACTCGGTCAGGACTCGTATTTGTCACTCCGATTGCTCTGGCAGACAAGATAATTCACTCCAAGCCTCGTCGATGGGTCTCGTCTTCATCTGCGCGCCGCCCGTCGTTGCCGTCCGGGTTCAGGAGGTCGCATGCGGCCAGCGGCGACGAGGGTGCTGATGGCGGACGCCTTTGCTCCGCAGTTTCCTTGGGTACAGCGAGCATGGCTCTGGGTGATCTTGTGTGCCTCTGGCACTGTGTAGGGGCGGAAAGGTGCGGCGTGCGGGTTGGGCAACGGCTTGGGGCTGTCGGGCTCGGTGCTCCAGGACTCAGTTTCGGCAGGGCTGGCGCGGTCGACGAGTTTGGGTATGACTCCGAAGAGCAGTCCCAGCGTCGCGGCGACCGCCGCGACAACGATTAGGACGGTATGGAACTCGCTGGGCATCTCCTTCACCTCTCACTGATGAGGACGGCGGGCGTGGTCATAGCACTCCTGGTCGATTTCGCCAATCCCCGCCTCTGTCATCGGGACCCAGCTGCCTTACTTGCTGGCTGCGGCGGCGTTCTGCGTCAGATGTGGGAGCGAGGCGGTGCCGGGGATCGGCAGTACGACAGGCGACTGGTCCAGCAGCCACTGGATCGAGTGGGTCGCGGCGTCTGGATCGCCCCGCCCGTTCACCAGAGCCCCGGCGGCGAGCGGTGCGTAGGCAACGAACGCAATCCGGTTTCGGGTGCAGTAGTCGAGCACCGCGTCGTCGCCGTCGTCGAGGAGGTTGAACCGGTTCTGCACAACGGCGATAGGGGTGATCTTCTGTGCTGCTTCGATCTGGGATACGGTGACCTTGGACAGGCCGAGATGGCGGACTTTGCCCTGGTTGCGCAGGTCGTCGAGGGCACCGATCTGGTCCTCGAACGGAACTCGGGGGTCGATGCGGTGCAGGTAGTAGAGGTCGATCCGGTCGAGTTGGAGCCGGCGCAGGCTCATTTCGACGCATTGGCGCAGGTATTCGGGCCGCCCGACCGGTGCCCATTGGTTGGGTCCTTGCCTGGTCATGCCACCTTTGGTGGCGATGACCAGCTCGTCTGGGTATGGGTGCAGAGCCTGGCGGATCAGGTGTTCGGCGGTGGTCGGGCCGTAGGCGTCGGCGGTGTCGATGTGGTTGCAGCCCAGGTCGATGGCGTGGCGCAGGAGTTGCCTGGCTTTGTTGGCGTCGGCGGGGCTGCCCCAGTGGCCGGCGCCGGTGAGTCGCATTGTGCCGTAGCCGATTCGGTTGACCGGCAAGTCGCCGCCGATCGAGAAGGTGCCGCTTGCTGCTGCAGGCAATGTGGTGATGGACATCGCTGGCCTTTTCGTTGCGATTGGGGATATCGGCATCAGTGATCGTCGTTCTCATCCACCCGGTCGAGGCGGCCCTTGACGAACGCCGTCACTTCGACGAGGGCGCGATCGTACCCATCCGACGGCAGCAGGTCATGTCCGATGTCGAGTCGTTCGAGAACCTTCGCGACGTGCCGGTCAGCGAGCGCCCGGAACTCCAGATCGGTACCCCGCGGTTTGCTCAGGTCCAACGGGATCGTCGGGTCGAGCACCGTACGCACAACCAGGTCATAGTGGCGGACGTGCCGGGCGACCAACTGCTCGAGCTGGTCGATATTCGCTGAATGTGGTTGAGCGCCACGGTATTCCAGTGCGGCTTCGTAATACCCGAGTGCATCCGACACCGGCCGGTCGACCAGGACCACGTCGGCCTGTGTCCACGCATGCGCCTCCAGCGACATTCCACGCGTGATGATCCACAGTGTTGATGCCCAGGTGTGTTCGTGCAAGATCGGCAACCCGTGCTCGGCGGCCTGCGCGCCGAGGTCGGCGACGACTGCCACCTCGACGCGGTCGCGATGCAGCTGTTCGGCGATCCGCTGGAGAAACGTGCTCTTGCCGGTCGAGTGCGTCCCTGTAACCGCGATCGTCACGGGACGCACGAAATCGGTGCTCACCACAGTCGCCCTTCCGGTTCTCTCGGCTGAATGAACTCCGCTGGCGCTGCGGCTTGCACGAGTTCGTCCCAGCCGAATCCGCTGTCGTCGACCAGTCGAACCAGCAGCTGCCAGGCCGCCCAGGTGTCCCACCCGGCGCGGTGATGGCCTTGGTCGGATATCGCGGTGGTGTCCAGTTCGGCGTGGGTGACCAGCTTCTGCAACGCGTAGCCACCGATGCCGGGCCACACCGTCTTGGCGAGTTTCAGCGTGTCGAGCACCATCGGTGGCGTCCAGCCCGGCAGGTGTTCGGAGATAACCCGTCGTTCCAGATTGGCGTTGTGCGCGATGAGGATCCGATCGGTCAGTGTTGCCTCGATCTTGTCCGACACCTCCGGCCAGGTCGGGCATTCGCCGACGTCGGTGTTGGTGATGCCGTGGACCTTTCGGGTCACAATGGGGGTGATCGGGCGGGCGGGGCGGATCAGCCACGACCGCATCTCGTCGGCCTCCACCGTCTCGCCCGATACCGCCAGGATCGCGATCTCGATGATTTCGGGCGGTGTTTGCCCGTTGCCTTCGACGTCGACAACGGCGAAGGCTTTGCCGTGCAGTGCGTTTGGAACGATCATCGTGCTGTCTCCTGAGTGTGAGTCCATCCGATGTCCGCGCGACCGTGGCGACCGATATGGTGCGGGCGCTGGATGTCGTTGACCTGGTACCCGAGATTGTGCTGGAGGAAGTTGCGTCGCCCTTCGGGTAGGCCGTCCACGATCACGGCCCGCTCGGTGATCTCGAGCATGTTGCCGCCGAGACGCTGAACCCACGCCGCGGTCGATTCCTCGCCGGGGCGACGCCAATCCTCAGCACAGCGTTTGATCTGCGCGACCGGGCAGATATCGCACAACTCCCGCACGCCGTAATGCCCGTTGTAGTCGGCAACGCTGTGTGCGAAGGTCACCCCGCAACTCGTCTTGCGGAACAGCGGCGATCCGAACCCGGCACGGTTGGCCAGGATCCGCTGCTCCAGCAGTTCGGGGAAAATCTTGCGAGACGGGCCACCGTCGTACAGCTCGGGAAGACCGTTGTCCCGGTAGTAGTCGCGGATCTGGTCTTTGAAAAAGAGACCGGTGAACACGGTGGCGTGGGCGAAATGGCTGAGTTCACGCGC
This sequence comes from Nocardia sp. NPDC050408, assembly GCF_044458905.1. Classification (NCBI taxonomy): domain Bacteria; kingdom Bacillati; phylum Actinomycetota; class Actinomycetes; order Mycobacteriales; family Nocardiaceae; genus Nocardia; species Nocardia sp. NPDC050408. Next base: position 51,992 of record NZ_JBITIL010000008.1, read on the forward strand.
CCGGTCCAGGTGGGAGTCGGAATCGTTGAGGCCCGGCACGATCGGCCGCCAATACAGGATCACCCGATAGGACTCGGCCTGCTCGAACGCGGTCCGCAGCGACGCCGCCGCGATATCGGAGTCGACCGGTTCAATTCGCTCGTCATCAATTCCACTGTGTGTGACCAGGATCGTCAGCCGGATATTGTGGAAGCTATTGAGAACCGCGCAGTCCTCGGGTTCGATCCGCCACCGCGTGATCACCAGGACGTGGTTGGTGATGCCCTGCTCGTCGAGCAGCCGCAGCATTTCGAGGGTATGTGGCTTCACCGCGGGCAGCATCGGGTCGGTCGCCCTGTTCAACAGCTGAATCGGGGTCACATGCGGCCGGAAGTGCTTGTTGCGCAGCAGCATCCGCGCCGCAGACTCTTCATCCATCAGCCGCCGAGGCACCTTCATCTCGAAGTTCTCGAAGGTGTGGCGCACGCAGTAAGTGCAATCCAGCGGGCAACCAATGATCCAGTTCGCCGACAGCCCACTCTTGCGGTAATCGATCACCCGTTGCAAGCCCGGATCGAGCTCGGACTGCTGATCTGGGGTCAGGATGGGCAACGGCTTGCGAGTGGTCGCTCGAACTTCTAGCGGCATCACGTACACCCCTCAATATCGGTGTGCCTGTTGGGGCTTTCGACGCTAAGAAGTGTCGAGGATGCTCGTCTAGCCTCATGCTCCAAAATGCTCGAATCCGTGAGTTCCTATGCGAGTGGGGCATTCATCAGCGATGATCGAGCGACATCGAGCATAAGAGCGCATATTTTGAGGGGAGATCAATAGATGCGATTACAGTTTCTCGGCAAAGGTGGCACCACCGGCGGCGGATGCCCGTCGCTGTACGCCACCGATCGCGGCAGCTACGTGGTGCAGGGATGGAAGACCGACTCGACGGGAACCGTCGAGATTCCACACCTGCTCCTCGGGTTCGCCCTTCCAGACACGTTCGTCGGGGCACCGATGACCGATACCGGCCGAGGCACCTTCGTCCTCGACGGCACCCCGGTCACCGACCCGGATGTACTTGCCGGACTCGACATCTACGACGACGAAACGTGCGTCGAGGTTCCGTGTGGAGAGAGGACGTTCTACGGTGCAGCTCGTACAGGGTGAGGAATTCGAGGACCTCTTTCGCGCCTGCCATCGCGAGGCGTTCCATCTCGAAGTCCAAGACACCTACGAGACGCCAGAAGAGTCCGAGCCGTTTCGGAAGTTCCTGGCAGACGAGCCCGACGACTATGCGTGGTTTCAGCCCTGGCTCACCCATGTGCGAGAGGTGACCGGCCGCGGAGTGGCCATCAACCGGGCACGCGTGGTGACCGAGCCTCACACGGACTACACCCGATTCGCAAAGGCGGTCGCGCGCTTCAACGCCGACGCCGGTGAGAATGTCCGCTATCTGCCCCGCCACCAGATCGGCACCGAGGACCTGACCGAGGACGACTGGTGGCTTTTCGATGACACGGTGTTGGCCTACACAGTATTCGAGCCCTCGGGCCGCTGGGTCGGCGGCGCCGTCACTACCGACCCGCGGCTGGTCGGTTACTGCCGGAGCGTGAAAGAGCACGTCTGGTCGTTGGCTACGCCGCTCGCGGAGTACTGCATCCTGTGAGTAATCCGCTTCATGAAATGCGCGAAGCTCTCGGAGGTCGACTCCGGGAGCTTCGTCTCAATTCCGGGCTCTCCGGTACCGAACTCGCGAATCTGGCTGGCTGGCACCAGACGAAGGTGTCAAAAATCGAGTACGGGAAGACCAAACCCACCGACGCTGACATTCGCGCGTGGTGCGAGCACACCGGCCAGGCCGACCAACTGGCGGATCTCATAGCGACAGTCCGCAACATCGAGGCGTCCTACCTGGAATGGCGCCGGGTACTCGGCACCGGCACAAAGCGACGACAGCAGGCCCAGATCAAGTTCGAATCCGACACCGAGCTGATGCGCTGGTATGAACCCGTCCTGATTCCCGGGTTGTTGCAGACTGCCGACTACGCACACGAGATCCTCCGCAGCGTCATCGAGTTTCAGGGAATACCGAATGACGTGGAAGAGGGTGTGGCGACGCGCATGCAACGTCAGCAGATCCTGTACCAGCGAAAGCATCGGTTCCACTTCGTCATCGGTGAGCAAGCGCTCCGAACGACGGTCGGAGATGACCGAATCATGGCGGGCCAAATCGACCGGCTGCTGGCAGTTCAGAATATGCCACGCGTCCTATTCGGAATCGTGCCAGCCGAAACCCGCTACCAGGTACCGATATCGAACTTCATCATGTTCGACGACCGAATGGTGATGGTCGAGAACCTGACGGCCGAACTGACCATCACTCAGCCGCGGGAGGTCACCGCCTACGCGCGGGCATTCGAAATCCTCGCCCAGCAGGCCGTGACCGGCCGGGCCGCACGCAGCCTCATAACAGCTGCTCTCGAGCACCGCGCCGACACCCCATAGCCAGTCCGGTTTCAGGCGGGATGCACTCTCAGTTCCACCTCAAGGCCAAACTGGATGGATAGTTCGATCAGCTGTCAACCGTGGCCGACCCGGATGGCACCATGGGGCCATGGAAGTCGGGGACCGCGAGACCGTCGAGGCCGTGCACCACGCCATCAACGATTGACGCTGGACCGTCGTCCGCCCACCACGCGTTGTCACGGCAAATGCTGTGTCGTTTTAGATTTGTGTCCTGGCTATCCGAGTGGCGTCAAGGACCAGTTCCTGGTCGGTGTCGAATTCTCCGACGGCCGAACAGCAACCAATATCGATCTCTGGCGCCTCGACGACGACGCGGACAACGCGATCCTGATGAGCGGCGGCGGTGGCTCGACCGATGGATTCAGCGCCACCACCTACTACCTGACACCGCTGCCACCGCCCGGACCGCTCACGGTGATCGTCGCCTGGCCCGCGACCGGCATCGCCGAACAACGAGTCGAGCTCGACACCGAGGCGTTCCGGCAAGCCGCCGTGCGCGCGGAAGTGCTGTGGGCCGCCGACAGCGACACCAAGCCGCGCGAGCTGCCGCGCGTAGTTCCGGATTTCGCACCTGGCGGGTGGTTCGAACGTGCCCTGAACTGAATCGATCTCCCAACGTCGAGGTCAGCCGCTCGACGTCCGCTGTTGTCGTTTATCTTCAACGGAGACGATCGATCCGAAATCACAGATGTGAAAACGCGATTCGTGTACCGCAGACGTCATATCGAAGGACGCTTTCCGAAGAATTCAGCGGTTCCACCGTCGCCAGAATGTGTTGGCGTGGTTGGCGACAAGTGCGTCTTTGAGCGCGCAGGGCCGCAGGTCGGCGACGGGAAGTTGGTCGAGGGGTAGCCACAGGAACTCGAGGTGGTCTTCCTGACTGACGGGTTCACCAGTGATCTGGGCGGTGAAGATCAGGTTGAGTTCGTGGCGGATGGTGTTGGTGTCGTCGGTATAGCCGTGTTCGACAACTCCGATCAGTTGACCGATGCTGGCACTGGCACCGATTTCTTCTTTCAGTTTCCACACGAGGGCGTCTTCGATCGGTTCCCCGGGTTTGACGTGGCCGCCTGGCAAGAAGACGTACGACTTACCGCGTTCTCGGGCGACTAGCAGCCCGTCGGCGGAACCGATGACGGCTTGCACGATGAGTTCGGTTGTTGCATCGCTCATCTGGGGAGCTCCCAATGTCGGACGGCTCTCGTCCGGTGGATCGGCGATTTCCGGTCAGCTTACCGCTGCCGATACGCCCCGAACCCGAACGGTCACCCAACCCCTCCAAACCATGAGTGTTGAACCGGTGCAAGCGTTCACGCACCGTCTGCGGGTGACAACCCAACTCATCCGCGATCACCGCGGTGGACTTACCGTCCCAACTCGCCGTGATCATCCGCGCCCGACGAATCCAATCACCCGGAGCATGCCGCGCTCCAGCAAGCTTACGAATCTTCCGCTCCTCCAACACATCCCGGGCAGGACGCGCAACCACCACCTTCGGCAGAACCCACCCCACGACACGAACCAACAAGACCCACAACAAGATACACGATCATTTAGGAACGCAGCACTAGACCTGGGACAGATGTCCCGACGGCACCTGTTTTGACGGACAGGATCTGTGTGGTCGGTCATAATTTGCCCTAGAGATTCGATTCCAGTTCGATTCTCCAGAAAGAGAGAACCATCATGTTCGAAACCTTCATCGGCTGGACCGTGGCCTACGTTGGCCTGGTCGCGATCGCCGCCGCCGTGGTCACCGGCTACTCCGTCGACAAAAGCTTCACCAGCACGTCCATCTCGGTGGCCAGCGGTTCCAACCCGCCTACGCAATGACTGTTGGCCGTCGCTGAGTTTGCCGATGTTGGCGTCATTGACAAAAGAACCCACGGCGGCTTCCGAATGTGAGCATGTCCGGCTCGATGCGCTCAGCCTACGATTCGACATATGACGGGGACAGTCCGCCGGTCACGTGCGAGGTGGGCTGACTGGAGAGGTACGCGCCATGAGCTCGAACGATGACCGAATGAAGCCGACGCAATCACCAACTATTTCGCGACTCGCGTTCATGACGAATCACGGCGATCCTTACGAGCTACGTAAGTTTCCATTGCGCCCAATTTCCTACGTTTCCGACGTCAGGAGTTCGGATTCGGTGGTTCTTTTGTACGGTCGCGATCTCGGGTCCGCACGCTGCGACGTCGAGAATCCGAGCGACCCGAGCGACCGCGCCATTGCCCGGCCTCACCTCCTTCTCTAGGTCACGCACCATCGCGACTGCTCGTTTCTTCGGTTCCACCGATTACTTATTCGCCGCTGCCATGCGGTTCCTCCTTCCATACTCATGGTCTCCAACTTTTCCGAGGTGGTACACAGTGCATTGCGTTGTACCCCGCGCGAGTTGGTTTTTCTCAATGCCAACGCTCCTAGCCTGAATTGCACGAAACAGCGTATCCGAGACGCCGGTGACCCCCATTACCTTGGCGCCCGCTCCCGGGAGACACGATGACGACCACCACCGGCACGGATTTTGCACGGGTCGCGGCACTACAAGAGCGCACGCACAACCTGTGCACACCAGTCTTGCGCGAATGGGTGCAACGGCTGCCGGATCCGTTGCGGCACATGGCGGGCTATCACTACGGCTGGTGGGATTCTACCGGTGCCCCGGTCCGTGGAAGTTCCGGCAAATCGTTACGACCGATGTTGGTGTTCGCAACCGCAGTAGCCTGCGGCGCAGCCGAAGGCCCCGCGGTCCCGGCAGCGGTGGCACTACAGTTGGTGCACGACTTCTCCCTGATCCACGATGACGTCCTCGATGGCGATCACACCCGGCGCGGCAGGGCGACGGTGTGGAGCATTTGGGGTGTCGCCGATGCGATCCTGCTCGGTGATGCACTGCACGCCTTGGCCATTCAGGTGTTGTCGGCGGGGCTGCCCGCGCAGATTGCCGGCGAAGCCCTGGCCCGGTTGGAAGCAGCGGTGATCGAGATGTGCCGAGGGCAGTGTGAGGACTGCCGGTTCGAGGTGAGCCCGACGGTCGGCATCGACGACTATGTGCGCATGGCCGCCGGGAAGACCGCCGCGCTGATGGGCTGTGCGTGTGCGTTGGGTGCGCTGTGCGCCGGAGCGGATGCCCGGACGGTGGACGCGATGGACGCCTTCGGCCGGGAACTCGGGCTGGCCTTCCAATTCGTCGATGATGTGCTCGGCATCTGGGGTGATCCCACGATCACCGGCAAACCGGTAGGGGGCGATATCGCCCGCCGCAAACGCTCACTGCCGGTAGTGGCTGCGCTGGCCGCCGACACCGATGAGGCGGCCGAGCTGAGCCGGATGTACCGGTCGGACGGCACGCTGGATCCGTCGGCAATCACGCGGGCCACCATGCTCATCGAGCTCACCGGCGGCAAAGAAACTGCGGAACAGCGTGCCGCGCAACAGATTGCGGCGGCCCTCGCACTGCTGCCCGAACAACCGTCGACCGGTGATCTCACAGCCCTGGCGCAGATGATCGGCCGCCGGGACCGGTGATCGTGATGCGAACTCTCACAATGGGCACCGGCCATGCACACGGCAAGGTGGTGCTGCTCGGTGAGCACGCCGTGGTGTATGGGATGCCGGCGATGGCAGTGCCGCTGCCGGAATTGGCGGTTCTCGCGCAGGCGCGCCGCCTCGACGAGGCGCCGGGCATCGCAGAGAACTGCCCGGGACCCCCTGGACCAAGCACCGGCTACAGGTTTCTCGCCACTCGCAGCACCGCAGCAGCGACGTCCGGAATACAGGTCGCGGCAGCAGAAGCACTGTGCTGCTGGGGAACTCATGACGATGCGGTCGAGGTCACGGTCAGCGCCGGGTTTCCTGCCGGGCGCGGGCTGGGCTCGAGCGCGGCTGGCGCGGTCGCGGTTGCACGCGCCTTCGCGGACCTGTACGGCGCGAACGCCGACACGGCTGCGATCCATCGGCTCGCACAGCATGGCGAGCAGCTCGAGCATGGACGCTCCAGCGGAGTCGATGCCGCCGCCGCGGCCTCGACCTCACCCTTGTGGTTCGAAGCTGAGCAATCGCACGGACTGACCGCCGACCTGGATGCGGTGGTGGTGATCGCCGACAGCGGCCTCATCGGCAGCACCCGCCGCGCTGTCGCCACCGCCGCGCCGCTTCTGCAGGGCACGGCCGGTAGAGCACGACTGATGCATGCTGCCGAACTCACGCGATGCGCGGCAGCAGATCTCGCGACCGGGCGAGCAGCAGAGTTGGGTGACAAACTGATCCAGTTCCACGAGTGGCTGCGCGAGCTGGGCGTCAGCTGCCCGCAGCTGGACCGTCTCGTGGCCGCCGCGCTCGCGGCCGGAGCACTGGGCGCCAAACTCACCGGCGGCGGTCTCGGTGGCTGCATGCTCGCCCTGACGACCGGGCCTGACCAGGCAACGACGGTTCGCGACGCGCTCACCGCCGCAGGAGCGACGCAGACCTGGTCGGTGGCGACCAGGGGGTGGGCAGCATGACAGAAGCCGAAACACGCTGGGACACCGGATTGGAACGCGCAATGACGAACCGCCCGACCCGGAGCGAGACCGCGACCGCCCGGGCGCATCCGAATATCGCACTGGTGAAGTACTGGGGCAAACGCGATGAGCGACTGATTCTCCCCACCGCCGGCAGTCTGTCGATGACATTGGACATCTTCCCCACCACGACGCGCGTCACGCTCGCCCCGCACGCGGTCGCCGATATGGTCATCCTCGACGGCGCACCCACGTCGGCACCGGTACGAGATCGGGTCGCGCAGTTCCTGAATCTGGTTCGCGATCTGGCTGGGCGCACAGAGTTTGCGGTCGTCGACTCGGTCAACACGGTGCCGACCGGAGCGGGCTTGGCGTCGTCGGCCAGTGGTTTCGCGGCTCTGGCCGTGGCTGCAGCTACGGCGTACGGAGTAGCTTCCGATTCGCGGTCATTATCGCGGTTGGCGCGCCGGGGATCCGGTTCGGCGTGCCGATCGGTCTTCGGCGGATTCGTGGTGTGGCACGCAGGTATCGACGCTGGAGCGGCCGGGGACCACAGCTCGTACGCCGAGCCGATCGACTCCGCCGGTGTGGATCTGGCCCTCGTGATCGCGGTAGTCGACGACGGCCCGAAGGCCGTGCCGAGCCGAACAGCCATGCGCCACACCGCCGACACGTCCCCGTACTTCCGAACATGGGTGCAGACCTGCGCCGCAGACTTGGGTCGGATGCGTGCCGCCATCGCCGAACACGATTTCGCAGCCATCGGCGAGATCGCCGAGGGCAATGCACTGAGCATGCATGCGGCGATGCTCGCGGCCCGGCCCGCGATCCGCTACCTGTCTCACGCTTCCTTCGCGGTCCTCGACCGCATCCAGACGTTGCGCACCAAGGGCATCGGCGCCTACGCCACCATCGACGCGGGTCCGAACGTGATGGCACTGTGCCGGCCCGCGGACGTCGCGGACGTCGCAACCGCGTTGAGCGCGGTCGGCGAACAGATCACCGTATATATCGCCGGCCCAGGTCCAGCGGCGACCATCGTGTCGGAGGAACTGCCGTGATCAACGCCTGGGCGCCCGGAAAACTGTTTGTCGCAGGCGAATACGCCGTCACCGAGCCCGGCCATGCCGCAGTCCTCACTACGGTCGGGCGCGGCGCGACCGTTACGGTGATCTCGGCGCCGCCGGGACGGGTGCACTTGCGGTCGGACATCGAGGGGGGAAGTAGTCTGGTGTGCCGCCGGAGCGGTGACCGGCTGGTGCCCCAGGAGCCCGATACGCCTGCGGCCGAGACGTTTTCGTATGTGCTGTCGGCTATTGCCGTGGTCGAGCGGCTTGCCGCCGAACGTGGGAGAGCCCCCCGGCCGTTCACGCTGTCCATCGCCACCACCCTTACCCGCGGCAGCCGGTCCCTCGGTCTCGGTTCCAGCGCCGCAGTCACCGTGGCTACCGTCAGCGCAGTGGGTGCGTGCTACCAGCTTGGGCTCCATCGGATGGACCGCTACCGCCTGGCGATGCTGGCGACGTTGCCGCTGGCCCCACACAATTCGGGTGGCGATGTGGCGGCGGCGGTCTGGGGCGGCTGGATTGTCTACTGCAGCCCGGACCGGGACCGCATACCAGCTCTCACCGATTACGGCGGAGTGACAACAGCGCTGCGCGAACCCTGGCCGCGGTTGTCGATCCGGGCGCTGCCGATTCCCAGGACGGTGCGCCTGTGTATCGGCTGGACGGGTGAAAAGTCCTCCAGCAGTGGACATCTCACTGCATTGCATCGAGGGAAGCTCCGATACGGCATGCACTACCACCGCTTTCTCGCCGACAGCGATGCCTGCGTGCACCGCCTCGTCGCCGCGCTCGACGGCAAGCCCGCTGCGGCGCAACGCGAGATCAGGTACGCGTGTCGGTTGCTGCGCGATCTCGACAGCGTCGGGCACCTCGGCATCTTCACTCCTCGGCTCGATGCGCTGTGCGCCGCGGCCGAAGCGCTCGGCGCAGCGTCCAAGCCGTCAGGAGCCGGCGGCGGTGACTGTGGGATCGCGCTCATCGACCTGGCCGACGACCGGTCCGCAGAACTGAGCAACCGATGGGAAGCCATCGGTATCCACACACTTCCGCTAGATGTGCAGGCGATTGGACAACAGGCGAGATGATTGGTGATCGCAAGAACGACCATGTGCGCTTCGCGGTGGACCAGCAGCGCGACGGCACCGGATGCAACGACTTCGACGCCGTATCGTTCGTCCACCATGCCCTGGCTGGAATCGATTGCGCCGACATCAGTTTGGGCGCCACGATCGCCGGACGGCATTGGGCTGCCCCCCTGTACATCAACGCGATGACCGGTGGCAACGCCGCGACAGGCGACATCAACCGTCAGTTGGCGATCGCGGCCCACGAGACCGGTCTGGCGATCGCCTCCGGCTCGATGAGCGCCTACCTGCGCGATGAGTCGGTGGCCGACACCTACCAGGTGTTGCGCCGCGAAAACCCGCACGGCTTCGTGATGGCGAACGTCAATGCCAACGCCACGGCCACGCAGGCACAGCGTGCAATCGAACTGGTCGAAGCCGACGCCCTGCAAATCCATCTGAACGCGGTTCAGGAAATCGTGATGCCGGAGGGAGACCGATCATTCCGCCACTGGCCCGCGCACATCGAGGAGATCGTGCGCGCCGTGAGCCTTCCGGTGATCGTGAAAGAGGTCGGGTTCGGGCTCAGCCGGCCGACTGTCGATTGGCTACGCGGCATCGGAGTGGCCGGTGCCGACATCGGTGGTCGCGGCGGCACCAACTTCGCCCACATCGAAAACAACCGCGGCGCCGTGGCCGATTATTCGTTCCTCACCGAGTGGGGTCAGTCGACCGCCTGCTGCCTGCTCGACCTCGAGTGCGTCGCAGGCATCGACATCCTGGCCTCTGGAGGGATCCGGTCACCGCTGGACGTGGCACGCGCGCTGGCGCTGGGTGCCCGGGCGGCCGGGGTGGCTGGCCGGTTCCTACATATCCTCGTCGACCAGGGCACCGATGCACTGATCACCACCATCAACGCCTGGCTGAAACAGCTGCGGCAGATCATGACCGTATTGGGCGCGGCCACACCGGGCGAGCTGACCCGCTGCGATCTCCTGCTCACCGGTGCATTGCAGACGCACTGCCAGGTCTCGGGAATCGATGCCAGCGCCTACACCCGCCGCGCCCAGCATATGACGATCGAAAGCGACTCTTCTGCAATGAGATTCACCGACTGCGCCTCGAACACCGAGCGAGAATCCATGTTTCAGCGATGGAATGGTGGCGATACGGCATGACTGAATATCCCTGTGCTGCAGTGCCATTGGCATGGGTTGGCCCCATTCGCATTACCGGGAACACCATTGTCGACGAAGTCCAGGTTCCACTGGCGACCTTCGAATCACCACTGTGGCCATCGGTCGGACGTGGCGCCCGAGTATCGCGGGCGGTCGAGCGTGGCATCGTCGCTACCCTCGTGGACGACCGCATGAGCCGCTCGGTGATCCTGGAAGCCGACGACGCCGGAACCGCCCACGCCGCGGTACGGCAGCTGCGCGACCGGTTTCCGGAGCTGGCAGCGGTCGTCTCTGCGAGCAGCAACTACGCCGAACTGGTCGGCCTGCACCATCAGATCACCGCGAACCTCCTGTTCCTGCGTTTCGAACTGGCCACCGGCGATGCCGCCGGGCACAACATGGCCACCCTCGCCGCCGACCACCTGATGGACCACATCATCGCCGCCGTCCCCGGCCTGCGCTACGGGTCGATCTCCGGAAACTACTGCACCGACAAGAAATCCAGCGCGGTCAACGGCATCCTCGGCCGCGGCCGCAATGTCGTGACCGAGCTGCTGATCCCCCGGGAGGTAGTCGCGGATACTCTGCATACCACCGCCGAACGAGTTGCGACCCTGAACGTCCGCAAGAACCTCGTCGGTAGCCTGCTTGCCGGCGGAATCCGGACCGCAAACGCTCATTACGCAAACATGCTGCTGGCGATCTATCTGGCGACCGGGCAAGACGGCGCCAACATCGTCGAAGGCTCCCAAGGCATCACCTATGCCGAGAACCGCGACGGGGACCTCTACTTCTCCTGCACCATCCCCAACCTGATCGTCGGCACCGTCGGCAACGGCAAAGGCAACCGGTTCGCCGAAGACAACCTCACCCGCCTCGGCTGCCGCGAGCCCCGGCCGCCTGGCGACAACGCACGCCGCCTCGCCGTGATCGCCGCCGCCGCCGTCCTATGCGGTGAACTGTCCCTGCTGGCCGCACAAACCAACCATGGCGAGCTCATGCGTGCACATCTGCGATTCGAACGATCCACCACCGACAGCCGACGCATCATCGATACCGAAGGGACCCCGTCGTGACCATTTCCGTAGGTATCCATGATCTTTCGTTCGCCACCACCCACTACGTACTCGACCTCGCCGACCTGGCCTACGAACAGCGGGTGGACCCCGACAAATATTACATCGGTCTCGGTCAGGAGAAAATGAGCATTCCGGCAGTCGACGAGGACATCGTCACACTCGCCGCCGCCGCAGCCACACAACTGCTCGACCGGCACGGCACCGCCGGGCTACGCACCGTGCTGCTGGCCACCGAATCCGGTGTCGACCAATCCAAAGCCGCTGGCCTGTACCTCCATTCGCTGCTGGACTTGCCCGACACCGCCCGCGTCGTCGAACTCAAACAGGCCTGCTATGCGGCTACGGCCGCATTGCGTTTCGCTGCCGGGCTCATCGCGCTGGACCCCACTGAGCGCGTGCTGATCATCGCCGCCGACATCGCCCGCTACGACCTCGACAGCCCCGGCGAAACCACCCAGGGCGCCGCGGCAGTTGCCATGCTCGTCACCGCCGACCCGGCAATCGTGCGCCTGGACCCGATCTCGGGCGTCTACTCCGAAGACGTCATGGACTTCTGGCGCCCCAACTACCGCAGCACCGCCGTCGTCGACGGCAAACTGTCCATCCAGGTCTACCTTCGCGCGGCCGAGCGCGCCTACCTCGATTACCGCGCACGCGGCGGCCTGGATCTATCCGACTTCGCCGCTGCCTGCTACCACCAGCCGTTCACGAAAATGGCCTACAAGGCCCACCGTCACCTGGCCGCCCGCCACACTAAAATCACCGACCCCGACACCGCAATCGCCGGCACCACCCACTACAACCGCCAAATTGGCAACAGCTACACCGCCTCCGTCTACCTCGCCCTGATCTCATTGCTCGACCATGCCCCCGACCTGTCAGGCCGGCCGATCGCCATGCTCAGCTACGGATCCGGTTGCGTCGCAGAATTCTTCGCTGTACACGTCCAACCTGGCTACTTCGATCACCTCGACACCACCATCGCCCGCAAAGACCTCACCACCCGCAAACACCTCGACTACCAGCGCTACCGGGCCATACACCAATCCGAAACCCGCTCCACCACCGGAGATCTCGTCCTCCCGCAGGAGACCACCGGCCCTTTCCGCCTCGCCGCCATCGCCGACCACAAACGGATCTACGCGGCCGGTAAACCGCCGCGACCGCCACCGGTGGAGATGCTATCCAGCTGCCGAGCGTCTCTGACGCCCGAACACCCAGGCCGTCGAGCAATGCACGAAAAGCTCAGTGTCCGTGCCGAAGCAATCGAGTTGTCTGGCCGACCGTATCGCGGCGGTCGTGGCGGCAGCCCAATACTGACCCTGTTAGAGAAGGCGGCAAATGAGTCGATCAATTTTCTGAATGCCGGACCAACCGGGAAACGATGCCCCTCCCAACCATCACAGGAGTCTTTATGCCCACTGCTGTATCGATCCCCGACGCTCCCCACTGGTTGCCGCTCTTGGGCCACGCCGTGCCCCTATTGCGCGACCCACTAGCGTTCCTGTCCTCGCTACCCGCTCACGGTGACCTGGTCCGAATCGGCCTTGGTCCGATCACCATAGTGGTTGTATGCGACCTGGACCTGACCCGACAAGTGCTGCGCCACGACCGCATCTTCGACAAGGGCGGACCAATTTTCGAACGAGGCAGAGAGGTCGCGGGCAATGGCTTGGTGACCTGCCCTCACTCTGCGCACCGCCGCCAGCGCCGATTACTTCAACCCGCATTCCATCGGGACCGCTTGCCCGCCTACGCCGATATGATGACCGAGCGGATCACCGCTATCACTGACTCTTGGAGTGATGGGCAGATCCTCAACGTAATCAACGAAATGCAGAAACTCACATCGAGCACGATCGCCGAAACACTATTCTCTTCGACCGCATCCGAGACAGTTCTGCGCCAAATACCCGAGGACCTCAACGCCATATTCTCCGCTATCTTCCGGCGGACGGTAACGCCAACCGCGGTACAGCGGCTCACTCCAGGCAACCGAGCCTTCCACCATGCCATTGCGCGTCTGCGCAGCAACGTCGGCAGAATTACCGCCGAACGTCGCAGCGAAGGCGTCGACCGCGAGGACCTGTTGTCGGCACTGCTCACCGCCCGTGACGGCGAGAACGACGGCCAGGGCCTGACCGACACGGAAATCTACGATCAGATCACCACGTTCTTCGCAGCGGGTACGCAAACCACCGCCACCACGCTGACGTGGGCCCTGTCTCTGCTCGATCGTCATCCCGACATCGCCCAGCGGCTGCACACCGAGGTCGACACCGTGTTGGCCGGTCACCCTGCCCGCCACGCCGACCTGCCCCGCCTCGAATACACCGAGCGCGTTATCATCGAGACTTTGCGACTGCGACCGCCCGTCTACCTCTTCACCCGCATCGTTACCGAGGACACCGAACTCGGCGGGCATCGTCTGCCCGCTGGCACCACCGTCGCCTACAGCCCTTACTTGCTGCACCAACGTCCAGACCTGCATCCTGACCCGCAGCGCTTCGACCCCGATCGATGGGGCACCACCGAATCACGACGCGCGCTCATCCCCTTCGGCGACGGTGCCCGCAAATGCATCGGCGACACCTACGCCATCACCGAGGCGACACTAGCCCTTGCCACCATCACCAGCCGCTGGCAACTACACACCATCCCCGGTCAAGATGTTCGTCCCTCCCGATCACTCCCGGTGATGCACCCCCGCAACCTTCACATGCGCGCCACCGCCCGAAGCACACACGGCGGCATCTGCGCTACACGACCTGCCGAGCCAGAGGAGCAAACCTCAAACCAGTCGCTGCACAGGGGACTCGACTCATGACCGACGACTCACGTACATGCGGTCTGTCCAATGGGTGGAGCCGGCCCGGAAAGATATCGACTGCGTTGTTCGGGCCCGAGCTGTACGCCGGAAGCTCCGACCTTCCCGACCGGCTTCAAGCCGACGTTGACCGGATTCCGGAACTGCGCCAAGAATGGGGCCCGGACTTGGCCCATCGGCTCTACGACCCGGAATGCCCGGTCGGCACCTACGACACGCCAATCCGAGGACTGGTCCTGGCGGAAAACTCCGCGGAGGCCCACGCGGATCGTATCGTTGTTGCGGACCCCGTCGGGCTCGCCACCGACGCCCCGGCGCGGCTGGGGGTCGGCAGCACCCACGAGCCCGTCTTCACCGTGTTCAACCAATTCTTCGAAGTTCCACCCACAGACTTCTGGCGGGGCGTGGCCGAACAGCTATACGGCTTTGGCTGGTGCTTGGTAGACCAGACACGGCTGTGCCCGCAATGTGTACACGGCGCAGGTGTTTCGTGTGTGTTCGGAGCTCCCTTCGACTATCACCACTTCGTAAGGGAACTTTCCGGCATCGCCGAGGACAGTCGCCGCGCTATGGTGACCTATATCGACCACGCGCGGCAGCATGGTCCGCGGTCACCGGAATGCGCCGTGATGGATTGCTGGCTGGCGTGCTTGCAAGCGCTATACCTGGATGTTCTTCATCCGAAAGCGGTCAACATCACAGTAGGAAACAACGAACTGCGCAGTCTTCGTTACCGGATCCTCAACTCAGCAGGCCGCCCTCTCGCCCTGCTGACGGCGCTGGAACGCCCAGGCGGCGTCATCAGCGACCAACTGATCGAGGCGACCGGGTTCGCGGCCATGGTCATGCACGACGCATGCGACCGGCGCCATGACAACGCCGCCAACGAAAGCTACAACTTCTTCACCTTGCTGGCCGCCCACAACCAGGCCGAATGTGTGATGCCGGTGCACAGATTCTGTATTGACCTGTGGGCTTGGGCCATCGACCACCAAACGTTGTGGCCAATCCTATTGTCGGGCCGAATGCTGGTGTGGAACGTCTACATGACGCGATATCAAACCGCAACCCTCCTGGACTATCTCCTTCCACCAGGGGCCGACACCACCGGCCCCTACGCCGACCCCATCCTCAACAGGATGAACCCAGCTCCCCGTGCCGCATCTCCGGACAACTACTCGATTCGACACACCTGCCAGGACAAAGCCGCCTACGACCGGCTCCTCGACAGCTGTCTAGCGCATTTCGTGGACTGTACCGGTTGCCGCGGCTATGAGAAGGCAAGCTGGCAGGAACGCACCACGCACCTTGACGCGGGGTACCGGAGCAAAGCCGCCGGGAACTGCACGTGTGTGGACCGGATGGCCGTCTACACCATCCTCGCGCTGCTTGATCCCGTGTGGTGGGCCGCCGACCCGACCGCCCGCTACACGGGCCCGACCGCCGAGTGGAATCCTTACCTGGTATGAATCGTGCATGTCGTTCGCCTACCTGGCAGGTAGAGACCATTGCAGGAGACTCGCCAACTCACGGCTTGTTTACGAGCACATACCGACGTGGACGCAACCGGCAAGAGTCGCAGGCCCCATCGTTGCTGGAGGCTTAGGGCCTGCCGATCAATAACACGCAATCTATGCGAATGTTGTTGGGTTGGTGTGGTATTCGGTGACGGCTTGGGCATCTCGAAGGACGATCCCGGTCGGGACGATGTGGTGTCCGGCCAGGGTGAGCAGGGGCCTGGTCTGCTTGACGACGTTGTGAACAGTCTGCTGGTTGACGCCGAACAGTGTGCCGATGGCGCGTTGGCGGGTGGCGAACCGCAGGTGCAGCAGGGTGATCGCGACGCGGTCCTCCAGCGTGAGCAGTGTTTTCCGGCCGGTTCCGGGTGCTTTCTGGCGGGTGCGTCCGCGCCGGGTGTGAAGTTGGGCTTCGCGCTGTGCGTGGCGGGTCACGGTCAGCTTCTCGATCAGCGATTCCCATTGCGGCTCGGTGAGCCCCGGTCAGCTCAGAAGAGCGCAGCCAGGCCGTGTCCGGGCGTGCGGGTGTGGCGCAGGCCTCGGCTCCGGTTGCGGGCGGGACGGGTTCGGGTCCGATGGTGTAGTTCCAGTCGCCGTGCCAGTCGTGGCGGGTGATCGGCACCGCGGCGAGCTGGTCGTCGTCGACTTTCACGCCGGTCGGATATTCGCCGGTGTCGAGTTGGGCGTGCACACGCAGGCCGGTGCGGGTGGTAGTCGCCGCGATCGTGTTCACCACAACCTCGTGGCTGGTCAGCGGCCTGCCGCGCCAGTTCATGGTGATGTGGGAGAACAACCGATGTTCGACCTTGTTCCACTTGGAAGTTCCGGGCGGGAAGTGACAGAACGTGACCTGCAACCCGGTCTCGGCAGCGAAACCGGCGAGCTCTGTTTTTCAGGCGCGGGTGCGGTAGCTGTTGGAGCGCAGCGTCGGCGGTGATCAGCAGCCGTCGGCTGTCCGGGTAGTCGGTCCGGCCGCAGCCGTTCCACCAGCGCCGCAGTGATTCCACGGCGAACGCGGCGGTGTCGTGGTCACAGCCGACGCTGACACAGCCGGTATTCGCGGCCAGATCGTAGATCCCGTACGGGATCGCCTTGCCCAGCTCGGCGTCGGGAAAGTCGTGAGTGTTGACCAGCTCCGGGGAGCCCGACGGCCGCCACTCGCTGCCGCCGTTGGCGAATCGGACGATCAATTCCTTCTTCTTGGTGTCCACACTGACCACCGGATCCCCGACCTCCTGATGGTCTTTGACCTGATCGTTGATGTAGCGGAACTGGCCGTCCCGATCAGGGTGGCGGGTTCCCTCGATGGTCTTCGCGTTGGCTTGCAGGCTGAACCCCTCTTCCCGCAACAGATCCGCCACCACATCCACCGACGCCCGATGCCCCTGGGCGGTGAGTTCGGTCGCGAGCGTGCGCGTCGATTTCGTCGTCCACCGCAACGGCGACATCGGATCGCCCCGCTCACCAGACTCGACCAGCGCCAGCAACGCCGACCGCAGGCCCGGATCCACCTCGACCAGCCTTTTGCGGCCCCCACCGCGACGCCGCACCCCGCCCCAGCGGCAGCTCGCCCGCCTCAAGCTCCGTGACGCCCTTGGATACCGTCGCCTCACGCACCCCCGCAGCCCGCGCCACCGCCCGGCCACCACCACGGCCCAGCATCCGCGCCTCCGCCCCCAGCACGAGCCGACGCTGCCGCTCGTCCAGATGCGGCAGCAACGCCTCGAACTTCGCCGCCAGACCCGCCACAGTCACCCCGAAAAAACCCATACCACAACATCATTCGCGACAGCGGAGACGTTACGTGTTATTGATCGGCAGGCCCTAACCGTTCAGCCATGTCCGTCAACGGTTTCAGCATCGGTAACGTGATTCTGCGCTCCCCTCGCATGGGCGACGAGCGGTCGTACGCGCAGCCCACCAGGTGATGGCTGCCGAGGACGGCTTCGACTTCGCTCTCGGTCTGGAACCTGCGATGGACTGGAAGCAGTACCTCGAAGTGCTAGAGGACTACCGTCGGGGCCGCAACTTGCCCGACGGCATCGTTCCCGCCACGTTTCTGATCGCCACCGTCAACAACGAAATCGTCGGCCGCGCCGACATCCGGCACACGCTCAACGACCACCTGGCTCGCAGCGCGGACACGTCGGCTACGCCGTCCTCCCCGAACACCGACGCCGGGGCCACGGCCGCGCTATCCTGCAGCAGAGTCTGGACCTCGCGCACCGGATGGGTATCGAGCGTGTGTTCATCACGTGCGACGACGGCAATGATGCAAGCCGCCGGATCATCGAATCTTGCGGCGGCACACTGGAATCGGTTGAGCCGTGGAGTGACGGGACGCTGATCCGACGCTACTGGATCTGATTCGGGGCAATGGGGAGTCGATGCAGGACGTGTCGGTTCCGGGGCGCGTCCACGGGCGGTAACTGTAGGCGGGAGGCAGGGGCATTGTCGGAGTTCGACCGTCATGTGGATGACTTCACGTCGTATCAGGAGACGCCGTGGGGTCGGCTGCGGTATGAGCAGGTGTTCGCTAACCTGGCCCGGCATTTGCCGGATCGTCGGGTCCGGGTCCTGGACGCGGGCGGCGGCAACGGCATCGACGCGGTGCGGCTGGCCCGAGCGGGTCACCATGTTTCGGTCCTGGACACCTCGAGCCGGTCGTTGCACGCCACGCGCGGACGCGCTGCGCAAGCTGGGGTCGAAGACCGAATCGAATGCCATGCCTGCGATATACGCCAGGCGGCATGGGATCTGCGTGACCGGCAATACGACATCGTCCTGCTGCACAACGTGGTTCAGTACCTCCAAGAACCTGCGTCGGTGATCGGGGAGCTGGTGGGGCTGCTGCGCACCGGTGGGCTGATATCGATTCTGGCGCCCAATCCTTCATGCGACCCGTTGGCCGCCGCCGTCCGCCGAAGCGATCTCGACGAGGCGCTGCGCCTGTTGAATACCACGCAGCGCGAGTCCGTCACCTACGGTCTGGAATACATCTCCCGCACAGCAGATGAAGTCGTCGGATACGTCCTTGGCGCGGGGATGAATCCGCCGCTGCGTTACGGGGTCCGTGCGGTGTGCGACCTGATCGCCGACGACGAAGCCAAGCACGACCCCGTGTTCTTCGACAAGCTGCTGCGGTTGGAGAACGCTGTGGCCGACCGCCGCCCGTACCTGGACTGCGCTCGGTTCTTCCATCTGATCGCCACCAAACCCGAGGCGTCAACCGACACCGCAGCCGAGATGCGGCGGCGACGCGTCCCGATGAACATCGTGGGCTACGAGGCACGGGTGCGCACCGGAGGATGTTTCATCTGCGAGTTCCTTGCCGGGACACCTGGTTTCGAGCATGAGACCGTCTATGACGATGGCGAACACGTGGGTTTCCTGAACAAGTACCCGACGCTGCCCGGATATGTGTTGGTGGTGCCGCGCCGACACGTCGAAGATGTCGTGCGCGACCTGACGCCACAGGAATATCTTCGGCTGCAATCAGCTGTCCACACAGTGGCCAGGGGTATCGCCGAAGCGATGAATCCTGAACGCCTGTACCTGTTCTCGATGGGGTCCAACGACGGCAACGCGCACATTCACTGGCACATCGCGCCGTTGCCGCCCGGCGTGCCCTACCGGGAACAGCAGTTCCACGCTGTGGCAGCAGAGAACGGCATTCTGGCGTACTCACCACCGGAGCTCGCAGCACTGGCCGACCGCATCCGGACCGCCCTCATGGTGCAGACACCAACCGGTCCAGCGGGCACCCCATCGCAATCGTGCATCAGCGGCAATTCCGCAAAAACCGGTCGGCTCGTGGTCATTCGCGGGAACTCCGGCTCTGGAAAGACAACCGTGGCCCGCCAACTGCAGAGACGGTTCGACCGCGGGCGGTGCCTGGTGATCGGTCAGGATGTCGTGCGACGGGAGTTCCTGCGCGAGTCCGATGTCACCGGCGGCTACAACATCGACCTCTTGCGCGACATCGCCACGCTCGGCCTCGAACGCGGACTCACCGTGGTCGTGGAGGGCATCCTCACCGCACGCCGCTACGGCACCATGCTGGCACAGCTCGCCGCTACGGCGGAACGGGCATGCTTCTACGCCTTCGACCTCACCTTCGCCGACACCGTGCAGCGTCACTCCGGACGGCGCGCCAAGACAGCCGAGTTCGACCGCGACGATATGCGCCATTGGTACCACGGGTGGGACCCCCTCGGGTTCGTGGACGAGGTACGCATCGACGCGGCCCACAGTCTTGAAGACATCGTCGACACGATCTACGCCGACATCACCCCGGACTCCCCAAACGAGCCCGTGGCGAACAGTTCACCGCCGACCGCAATGGTCTTCGATTCCGGCGCCGATCGGCGGCCGCCGCAGGCCACACCACCCGGCCAACCTATGGTGCTCCGCTGTTGGGGCACAAGCCACACCGAGCACTTGGTCGCGACCTCGTCCCGGTTGACCGACCTCGTAGATCTGCCGGACACCGGCGACACGGTGAGCGTCGATGGTCGACACAACGCCGGGTTCGTGGCTCGCCTGGAAACCGTTCTGGCACTGAAACTTCCCGACGTGGCGTTCACGATCCACAATCACGGCCGCGGTGGTGCCACCAGCCGGGACCTGCTGGCCGACGTCGTCGGGGTAGACCTCGACCAAGACTTGGCCCTGCTGGAGTGCGGAACCAACGACGTGCTCCGCCGCGCGCAAGGCCGCGATCATGAAGCTGTCGATATCGAGGAGTTCACCCGAAACTATCGAACGATCCTCGAGCACCTGCAGTCACGAGCACGACGGGTGATCTGCCTTGCCGCACCTCCAGTCGGCGGTGAATGCGGTCTGGACGCGGTATCGATCAACCAGGACCTGTTCGCCTACAACCTCGCCGCACGGAAGGCAGCCCACGAGGCCGGCGCGATGTTCGTGGACTACTGGGGCGCGTTCGTCACCACCGCCGCCCTATTGTGCGAACGCGACGGTGCCCCCAGCCCGTGGCTTGCCGACGGAATCCATCTCTCCGACATCGGCGATGAACTGATCCTGCGCAGTCTCGAAGCCACCCTGATCGGCAAGAACGTCATCACCGGCCTGTTACCGACGCGCACGAAGACCAAGAAACCCAGTGCGGAGGTGGTGATCCGGCCCGCCCGCGTCGAGGACGTGCCGTCATTGGTCCGGTTGCGCGTCGCAGTAGCGGCGGAACGGAAGTGGATCGGCGCGCAACCTCCGATAAACGAAGACAAGGCCGCCGCCCGACTGTCCGAGCAGATCGCCGCGGACACCGCTGGTGTCATCGTCGGCGACCACCGCACCGCCGGTGTAATAGCGATCGCAACAGCCGACTTCACGACACCGGGCGTCGCCGAGATCACCATGATGATCGCGGCCGACCACCGAGGCGTCGGCGTCGGCGGCACCTTGCTCCACCATCTCCTCGACTGGTGCAAGCACCAACACGGCCACAAAGCGACCCTGAAAGTCTGGCCGCACAACCTACCCGCGATCAAGCTCTACCACAGCGCCGGCTTCGAAACCGAAGGCACACTGCGCGCCCACTACCGGCGGCGCAACGGTGAACTCTGGGACGCGATCATCATGAGTCGGCTGCTGTAGAAGCCTGGACCGGGGCCAGTTGCTGGGGCAGTCCAGCGCTATCGGCTGTTCCTTGCGGAGCTGCCCGGCTGTCCCGGCAGCGAAGTCACCGCTTTCCGGCTGCGTCGGCCCCTCGCTGTCCTGCCGAGTCGGAAATTTGGACGTCGAAAGGTTGCGACACTGGCTGATCCGCCATAGTTGTCGGTCCCATGGTCGATCCTGTTGGACGATTGCGGGATGTAGCGTGACTCAACGGCCAGGTCGTGTCTCGCTGCATAAGACGTTGAATTTCCGTGGTGTCAAAGACGTTTGAGCGAAAGGAAAGGGTCTGATGTATGAAGGTGGTTGTCTGTGGAAACGTCCGGTATCAGGCATCGGGTGACCGTTCGTTCCCTCACTTGTGTAGCTGTGAACATTGCCAGAAATTGTCGGATGGCCCGGTGATGTCGTGGGTCGACTTCACCCGCGAAGGCTTCGAATGGACCGGGCCTGGCGGGGAACCGGTCTGGTACAACACCTTTCCCGATTCTCAATGAGGCTTCTGCGGTGTCTGCAGGAGCTCGATCGCGGCACAGGACGACGGTAGCGCGGAGTTGGTCGGTGTGACGATGACGAGCCTCGATGATCACAGCGCCTTGACGCCCGAGCGACAGAGTTTCCGCCCCAACGCCGTCCCGTGGCTTCCGATCGTCGGCGCACAGGACTGAACGGCCCCGGAGGCTATCGAAGCCCGGCCGATTGTTCGTCTACAGCGTTCATCGATCGGCCGGTTTCGATCAGAGTGTCTGTGCGACTTCCGCGGCGATGGCTTGTGCGGCTGCGGCCGGGTCTGCTGTGGCGGTGATTGCCCAGCCGACGACGAGAATGCCTGCGCCGCTGCGAATGGCTTCGGCCGGTGTCGCGACTCGCTGTTGGTCGTGCACTGCGCCGCCGGCCGGGCGGATGCCGGGAACCACGGTCAAGACGTCGGGAGCTGCTTTACGGATGACGGAAAGGTCGCTGGCCGCGCAGACGACGCCGCATTCGGCCGCCACAGCGTCGGCCAGTCGCTCGTTGCGGAGTCCCCTTGTAAC
Source organism: Nocardia sp. NPDC050408 (assembly GCF_044458905.1). Lineage (NCBI taxonomy): Bacteria > Bacillati > Actinomycetota > Actinomycetes > Mycobacteriales > Nocardiaceae > Nocardia > Nocardia sp. NPDC050408. The sequence continues at coordinate 74,399 of NZ_JBITIL010000008.1, forward strand.
CGGTCGCGATCTCGTCGAGCGCCTCACCGGTGCCCACACCGAGCATGATCCGCTCCGGGTGCAGGCAACCGAGGGTCGCGAAGGCCTGCGCGATCACCGCCGGGTTGTATCGGAACGTCGGCGTAAGCACCGAGATGCCGAGCTGAATGCGGGAGGTCCGCTCACCGACCGCGGTCATCCACGCCAGCGAGAACGGAGCATGGCCCCCTTGTGCCGCCAGGGCTGGAAGTGATCGCTGTCGAGCCCGTGTTGCTCTGCGGCGACCGCCAGCTATACCAGTTCCCGCGGGTCGAATTGTTCCGCCGATGCCTTGTATCCGAGTTTGATATCCAATGTGTCTATCTCCCAAATCATTCGGGCGAATACGCCGACGCCTGCCGTGTCATTCGGTGCGTGTTTCGCTGCGGTCTCCGCTCCACAGTGTGTGGAATTTGCCCGGCGTATCAGTGCGTTCGTAGGTGTGGGCGCCGAAGAAGTCACGCTGGGCCTGGGTGAGTGCGGCGGGCAGGCGTTGCGCGCGCAGGGCGTCGTAGTAGGACAGCGAGGAAGCGAAGGCGGGCACCGGGATCCCCAGCTGTACGGCGGTGGAGACGACGCGGCGCCAGCTGTCGACGGCCTGTTCGATGGCCTCACGGAAGTAGGGGGCCAGGATCAGGCTCGGCAAGTCGGGATTGTCCTCATAGGCCTCTTTGATGCGGTTGAGGAAGCGGGCCCGGATGATGCAGCCGCCGCGCCAGATGGTGGCCAGGTCACCCGGGCGCAGGTTCCAGTCGTATTCGGTGCTGCCGGCTGCGATCTGGTCGAAGCCCTGGGCGTAGGCGACGATCTTGGAGGCGTACAGGGCCCTTCGGATGTCCTCGGTGAATTGCGCTGCGTCGGTGGGCTTTTCGGCGAGCGTTCCGGAGGCCAGGCGGTGTGCCGCCTGGCGTTGCGCGCGGGAGCCGGACAGTGCGCGGGCGAAGACGGCCTCGGCGATGCCGGTGACGGGGACGCCGAGATCGAGCGCGGACTTGACCGTCCATCGGCCGGTGCCCTTCTGCTCGGCGGCGTCCACGATGACATCGACGAGCGGTTTGCCGGTGGTGGGGTCGACCTGTTCGAGTACCTGCGCGGTGATTTCCACCAGGTAGCTCTCCAGCTCGCCGGAGTTCCATTCGGTGAACACTTCGGCGATGCGGACGGCGTCGAAGCCGAGGGCGTCGCGCAGCAGGTGGTAGGCCTCGCCGATGAGTTGCATATCGGCGTATTCGATGCCGTTGTGCACCATTTTCACGAAATGACCGGAGCCATCGGGGCCGATGTGGGTGCAGCAGGGCACGCCGTCGACCTTCGCGGAGATCGATTCCAGCAATGGCCCCAGCGACTCGTAGGATTCTTTCGGCCCGCCCGGCATGATGGCCGGCCCGTTCAGCGCGCCTTCTTCTCCGCCGGAGATGCCCGCTCCCACGAAGTTCAGACCACGCGCCTTCATCGCCGCCTCGCGGCGGATGGTGTCCGTGTAGAGGGCATTGCCGCCGTCGATGATGATGTCGCCCGGTTCCATGACGGCCGCCAGTTCCTCGATCACCGAATCAGTGGCCTCGCCCGCCTTGACCATGATCAGCACTCGCCGTGGTTTCTCGAGCGCGCCGACGAATTCTTCGATGGTCTCGGTGCGGACGAACTCGCCCTCGTCCCCGTGAGCGCCGAGCAGAGCATCGGTTTTGGCGACGCTGCGGTTGTGCAGGGCCACGGTGTAGCCGTGGCGGGCGAGGTTGCGGGCGATGTTGCTGCCCATGACGGCCAGGCCGGTCACACCGATCCGAGCGATTGCAGTGGAGGAAGTCATATTTCAGATCATTTCATCGGTAGTAGCGGTGTCACGGTCGGCGGTGCCCGCTCGACGGAGACGTCGGTAGCGCATCATCAGGGCATTCGTCGAGCTGTCCAAGGCCGGCGCTCGATCGGATTCGAGATCGTCGTAGATGCCGGTTGCGAGGTTCTTGCCGAGTTCGACGCCCCACTGGTCGAACGAGTTCACTCCCCAGATCCAGCCCTGAACGAACACCTTGTGCTCGTACAACGCGAGCAATTGCCCCAGTGTGTACGGAGTGAGGCGCGGTAGCAGGATCGTGTTGCTCGGCCGATCGCCTGGGAACGAACGATGCGGCGGCCGCTCACCGGAGCTGTCGAGATCGCCGAAGGCCAGAGCTCGGGTCTGCGCGAACAGGTTTGCCATCAGCAGGTCGTGATGCACCCGATGAGTGTGAGTGGGCTCGAGGACGCCGATGAAGTCACTCGGCACGGGAGTCGTTCCTTGATGCAGCATCTGGAAGAACGCGTGCTGCCCGTTCGTGCCGGGCGCACCCCACAGAATCGGGGCGGTATCGACCCCGATCGGTCGCCCGTGCCGGTCGACGGATTTGCCGTTGCTTTCCATGTCGAGCTGCTGCAGATAGGCCGGCAGCAACGCGAGCCGTTGATCGTAGGGCAGTACCGCGAAAGCCTGTGCGCCGCAGAAGTTTCGATGCCAGATACCCAGCATGCCGAGCAACACCGGCAGATTCTGCTCGAGCGGTGCCGTGCGGAAGTGCCGGTCGATGCTGTGGGCTCCGGCCAGGAGTTCGCGGAATTGTTCGGGGCCGATGACGATCATGAGAGACAGCCCGATCGCCGACGGCAGCGAATACCGGCCGCCGACCCAGTTCCAGAATTCGAACATGTTGGCTGGATCTATCCCGAAGGCAGCCACCTCATCGGCGTTTGTCGATACCGCGACGAAGTGCTTACCCACCGCTTCGTCGCCGAGGCGGTCCACCAGCCAGCGGCGGGCGGTGCGCGCGTTGGTCAACGTCTCGACCGTGGTGAACGTCTTCGACGAGACGATGAACACTGTCGTCTCGGGGTCCAGGTCACCCAAGACCCGGTCGATGTCGTGACCGTCGACGTTCGAAACGAACCGTGCTTCGACCGCGTCGTGCGCGAATTCGCGCAAAGCGTGGTAGGCCATGCCAGGGCCCAGATCGGATCCGCCGATACCGATGTTGACTACCGTGCGAACGGGACGGCCGGTCGCGCCACGCCATCGCCCCGACCGGATCGCGTCGGCGAGATCACTCATCCGCTCCAGTACCTCGTGCACCGAACGAACGACATCGACACCGTCGAGCATGACGGATTCTTCTGCGGGAGTGCGCAGAACGGTGTGCAGCACCGCGCGGTTCTCGGTCGTGTTGATCCGCGCGCCACCGAACATCGCGTCGATCCCCGCGGCCACGCCACGATCGCGGGCCAGGCGCATCAGCAGGCTCAGGGTGCGATCGGTGATCACGTTTTTCGAATAGTCGAGCACCACACCGTCGTGTTCGGCGGACAGCTCGGTTCCGCGCCGAGGATCGCGATCGAAGAGCTCGCTCATCGAGGTCGCCGCCAGTTCCGCACGGTGGGTCGCCAATTCGTGCCACACGGGCAAGGCGGACGGGCTCGCCGGCACCTCGCCACGTTCCCTGCCGACGCCGGCGGTCTCCGGACACCACGACCTCATGAGCGCACACCCGACAGGAGCCGGTCGACGTCCTCGATCATCGCTTGCCATGAGGTCTGAAACTTCGCGATGCCCTCGCGTTCGAGCTGCCTGAGCACGTCGTCGAAATCGATTCCGGTCTCGCCGAGTTGTCTAAAGACCTCCCAGGCGTCGTCATAGTTGGGCCTGATGCGGTCACCTAGAACGGTTCCGTGCGAGATCACCGCGTCCAGAGTCGCCGCAGGCATCGTGTTCACCGTTCCCGGCGCGACAAGCTCTGTCACATACCGGGTGTCGGTGTAGGCAGGGTCTTTCACCCCGGTCGACGCCCACAGCGGCCGCAGCGGTGACGCCCCGGCCGCATGCAGCTCCAGCCAGCGTGGGTCACGCAGCATGTTCTCGTAGCGCAGATAGGCCAGACGCGCGTTCGCGATCGCGGCGCGCCCACGCAGTACCGCAGCGTCCGGTGTGGCGAGCGCGTCGAGACGCCGATCCACTTCGGTATCGACGCGAGAGATGAAAAATGATGCGACAGCACCGATCTCGGCCAGTGGGTGCCCGGCGGCGTGCGCCTTTTCCAGTCCCGCCAAGAATGCGTCGATGACTTGGTGGTAGCGCTGCACGGAGAAGATCAACGTCACGTTGACGCTGATTCCTTCGGCGAGGCAGGTGGTGATCGCCGGCAGTCCCTCGACGGTGGCGGGGATCTTGATCATCGCGTTGGGTCGGTCGACGAGCCGCCACAGCTGGCGGGCCTCGTCGATCGTGCGGCCGGTGTCGTGGGCCCACCGCGGGTCGACTTCGATCGACACCCGCCCGTCGCGTCCGCCGGTCTCTCGGTACACGGGCCGGAGTACATCGCAGGCCGAACGAACATCTGCCGTGGTCAATATGCGGACGGCGTCGAGCGCGGAAATGCCGCGCTCACGCAGGACTTGTATTTCCTCTTCGTATTCCGCGTCCTGGCCGAGCGCGTTGTGGAAGATCGTCGGGTTCGTCGTCAAGCCGACGACCGTGCCCGACCGGACGAGCCGAGCCAATTCTCCCGACCGCAACAGGTGCCGGCTCAGGTCGTCCAGCCAGACCGACACCCCCTCATCGGCCAAACCCTTCAGTGTGCGATTCATCGGATCCCTCGAATACTTTGCGCACGAAATCGCGCAGTCAATGCTCGAAATCATGCACGCCGATGCGCGAACAAGTCAACTCCCCGCTCGAGTACGATGCAGAAACCGCACGACGCATCGCTGATGCACGACCAGGTCCCGGGAGGCAACGTTGCTCGCGAGCACCCGACGGCGCGAAATCATGCATCGACTGGTCACCGACGGCTACGTCGAGGCCAAAGCGCTCGCTGACGAGCTAGGCGTCGACGCATCGACGATCCGCCGCGACCTCGACGCACTCGAACGAGCCGGGCAGGCACAACGCACCCACGGCGGCGCGCGCCCGACTCCAGGAGCCACCGCGAAACTGCCGTACACCATGAAAGAAGGCGAACGCCTGGACGAGAAGGCCGCGATCGGCGTCGCGGCCGCGGCACGGGTGCGTGACGGTCAGACGGTGATACTCGACAGCGGTTCCACCACTTACGAGGTCGCGCGCGCCCTGCGAAACCACGCGGAATTGACAGTGATCACCAATGACCTGCGCATCGCCAAATACGTAGCCGAGACGCCCGGCATGCGCCTGCTGGTCACTGGAGGTGAGCTGTTGGGTTCGGTCTTCACCCTCGTCGGCGAGCGAGCGATAACGTTCCTGTCCGACTACACCGCCGACTGGGCCTTCCTCGGCGCCGACGCGGTCGACATCGTGGCCGGCGTCACCAACATGAACACCCTCGAGGTACCCCTCAAACGGGCCATGATCGCAGCTGCGGGCAACACCCTGGTCGTAGCGGACAGCTCGAAATTCGGCAGACGCGCACTCGCCAAGGTCGCAGGACTCGACGAAATCAGCGGCGTCATCACCGATTCGGGCCTCGACCCAGCCATTTCCCGCCAGTTCGGCGACCTGATCGTCCACGCCGAGGCGGCCGCCTTCGCATCACTTCCGACTCCGAACAGTCGCAGAAGTTAGACGCCATGGTCCACTACACCGCATCCAAAGGTGCCGTCGTCGCGGTGGCCGAGGCATTGGCACGCGAATACGCGGCGTGCGGCTTCACGGTGAGTACCAGTCGACGAACTTCCACCGACGACCGATGTCGCCACGAGATCGAGTGACACGAAACCTCCAAATACGAGAAGGGCCTCGGCAAGTTCGCCGAAGGCCTGGATGGGTAGATACAAAAAGGCTCCAGCCGCTGGGTTGGAGCTTCGCAGTGGGCACAGTCGGGGCTGCCACGCAACGTAATCGGTGCGTCTGGAGTGAAGCCGACCGAACCGGCTTGGAAGGCATCGGGAACCGGCGAGGCCCCTCCAGCCGAGTGCGCGATACACTGGGGTACGTCACAGAGCAGGACCCGTGTATGGGCGACATCGACCCGTCGGAAACTCAACGCGACGTGATCAGGGCGGTCACGGCGGAGCTCGCAGATGCCGGACTCGTCGACGCCGAGGAGATCGGGCGAGGCGGGTTCGGTGTGGTGTACCGGTGTAACCAGGTCGCCCTGGACCGGACTGTGGCGGTTAAGGCGCTCACCGCTGACTTGGACGAGGGGAATCGGAAGCGGTTCGTTCGGGAACAGCGGGCGATGGGTCGACTGACCGGGCAGCCCAACATCCTCGCCGTGTTGCAAGTCGGCGAAACCGCGTCTGGAATGCCGTATCTGGTCATGCCGTACTACCCGCGAGGTTCCCTCGACGCCCGGATCCGCCGTCACGGTCCGCTGTCGTCGGCGGAGGCTTTGCGGGTGGGAGTGAAGCTGGCCGGGGCCCTCGAGACTGCACACCGGCTCGGCATCCTGCACCGCGACATCAAACCGAGCAACATCCTGATCACCGACTACGGCGATCCCGCTTTGACCGACTTCGGGATCGCGCGCATACCCGACGGGTTCCGGACCGCGACCGGCACGATTGCGGGATCGCCGGCGTTCACAGCGCCCGAGGTGCTGGCTGGGCAGACACCCGCTACCGCAGCGGATGTCTACGGGCTAGCCGCCACGTTGTTCGCCGCGTTGACCGGCCATGCGGCGTTCGAGCGGCGCAGTGGTGAGCAGGTAGTGGCGCAATTTCTGCGGATCACCACACACCCGACGCCGAACCTGCGCGAGCACAGCATCGATGAAGACATCTCGCAGGTGATAGAAGTTGCCATGAGCCGCAACCCCGAGCAGCGGCCCTCCGCTGCCGCGTTTGGCCGGCAGTTGCAGGAACTGCAGGCCGCGCGCGGCTTACCTATCGCCGAAATGGCTGTCCCAGCAGAAGCAGTTGCCGCACAACAAGCGACCGCCCCTGATCCTTCGACCACCAACCACTCGCCGACACTGGGGCCTGGTCCGCTCGGGCAGTCGGTCGGCAGGATGGGGTATATCCCCCACGACCTGACGAGTTTCGTCGGTCGGCGCACCGAATTAGCCGAAGCCAAGAGATTGCTCGCGAACTCCCGGCTGGTGACACTGACCGGCATCGGCGGGGTAGGCAAGACACGCCTGGCGATGCGTGCAGCGGCCGGCGCCCAGCGGAACTGCCCCGACGGGGCATGGCTGATCAAACTCTGGCAGCTCCACGACGGCGCCCTACTGCCGGGACTGATCGCCACCTCGATAGGAGTCAGCCCGCAAGGGAAGCCGGCACTCGAGGTGCTGATCGAATACCTGGCCTCCCGACAACTGCTGCTGGTTCTCGACAATTGCGAACAGATCGTCGACGCTGCGGCGACGGTTGCCGAAGCACTGCTCCAGGCATGCCCGAAGCTGCGGATCCTCGCCACCAGCCGCGAGGCGCTGAACATCGGCGGAGAAGCCGTACTACAAGTACAGCCCCTGACCGTTCCCGATCAGGACCAGCAACCCACGCTGCGGAGTGCACCCCGCTACGAGGCAATCACGCTGTTCGTCGAACGGGCCACAACCGCGGTTCCGGATTTCGCACTCACCGAGGACAACATCGCTGCCGCGACCGCGATCTGCCGTCACCTCGACGGGCTACCGTTGGCCATCGAATTGGCAGCGGCCCGGCTACGCACACTGTCGCCCGAACAGATCCTGTCGCGGCTCACCGATCGGTATGCGCTACTGACGCACGGCAGCCGGAACGCGCCGAGCCGCCAGCAGACCCTGCGTTGGTGCATCGATTGGAGCTACTCGCTGTGCACACCGCCCGAACAACAGGTCTGGGCACAAGTATCTGTATTCGCCGGCAGCATAGAATTCGACGCCGCCGAAGCAGTGTGCCGGGGCGACCGCGCAGCGGGGGATCTGCTCGACGCGCTCACCGGCCTGGTCGACAAGTCCATCCTGATCCGCGAGGAATCGGACGGTGTGGTGTGGTTCCGGCTGCTCGACACGGTACGAGACTACGGCCGCGAGAAGCTGGAACAAGCCGGTCGATACCGGGAAACTCGGCGGAGGCACCGAGATTGGTACCGCAACCTGGCCAATTGCGCCGAAGCCGACTGGATGAGCCCCCGCCAGCTCTACTGGATCGCCCGCCTCGACCGCGAACAACCCAACCTGCGCGAGGCGTTGAACTTCTGCCTTGCCGACACCGAAGCAGATTCGGACACCGCACTGTCGTTCGCGGCGGCCCTGCAACCGTTCTGGCTCTCCCACGGACAAACCGGCGAGGCGCGGCACTGGCTCGACCGCGCCCTCGCCGACAGTTCCGCGGCCGACACAGCAGTACGTGCCAAGGCGCTGTGGCACGCCGGGGTGGTAGCCGATCTTCAAAACGATTTCCAAGCGGCGTCCGCCCTGGTCACGCAGTTGCAGACGCTCGCAACGACGACCGAGCAGCCGATCGTGCACTCACTCGCAGATCTCGCCCAAGGCATCCAGAGGCTCTTCGACGGCGACCTCACCCACGCAGGCCCATTCCTGGAAGACGCCTTCGAATCGTTCACTGCGCAGGGCAGTTCCTACGGGCAGGTGTGGGCGCTTTTCGGACTCTTCTGGACGTACGAATTGCAGGACGACTCAGCAACAGCGAACTCGTATCAAGAAAAGCTCCTCGTCCTCACCGAATCCTGTGGCGATTCCGTACATCGGTCTTACGCCCTGTGGTTGACCGCGGTCAGCAGTTGGCGCCGGGGCGATCACGACCGTGCGCTACGACTACTGAGACAGGGGTTTCTGCTCATCAGGCAACTGAAACACTCGCTGGTGGCCGCGATGGCGCTGGAAACACTGGCGTGGATCGAGGGAGCCCGAGGCAACGCGCGCCGCGCCGCGGTGTTGCTGGGCTCCGCGCAGGCACTGTCTCAGTCGACGGGTACTTCTACCGTGCCGTTTCCGAACCTGGCCGTCCATCATGAAGACTGCGAACGGGCAGCATGTCACGCGCTCGGCCGGCAATCATTCGAGAAAGCCCACCGTGAAGGCGCCCTCCTGGACTTCGACGCCGCGATCGACTACGCCGTCGGGGAGCAAGGACGGACCACAGCGCGCGGCCCGAGCTTCGCAGCGGAACTGACCGCGCGAGAGCGGGAAGTAGCCGCGCTCATCGCCGAGGGACTGACGAACCGCGCCATCGCCGCCCGCTTGAGCATCTCCCCGCGCACTGCCGAAGGCCATGTCGAGCACATCCTCACCAAACTCGGATTCACCTCCCGCGCGCAGATCGCGGTGTGGATCGCCGAACACAGCCGAACCGCACCGTCTGGCGCGCGTGCCCGTCAATGACAAGCTCGACCCAAATTTACGACTTTTCTACGATTTAGCGCCGAGTCACGCCGCGAAATGCGTGTCCTGCCGAGGGCACAGCACGACAGAGGAATGTCGGAAGCAGTGTCGCAGGACCACCGAGCACGTTGACCGACCCCTTGGCGCGGTCGGTCTTGCCGCGCCGATACCGCTCCATGATCTGGGCTTTCTCGTACTCGACGAACATGCCCTGGAACTACACCAGCAACTGATCCTCCGGCGAATCACCACGGGGACCGCGCACGAACTCGACTTCCGTTCCGGCCCTGGTGAATTCCTCGATCAACAGTGCTTGGAGGGCGAACTTGCGGGCCAACCGGTCCGGCGAATAGCACAACAACATCCACACCGACCCCAGCGACCAGATCCCGGGTTTGATGACAAGCCTCGCCGGCTGGCCAGCAACCATGCCGGACAGTGCGAACCGCCCCGCCTTTCAGCCGGCGCGGAGTCGGGTCACTCGCATCTTCAACGGTCGTGCGAGCAGGCTGGCGCCGGCGACGGCGTGTGTTGTCTGGCCTGGGATCGGATCGAGTTGCCATCGCGCACCGATGGTGGCTGTGGTCAGGATGGCTTGGGTTTCGGCGAAGGCGTCGCCGATACATTTGCGCGCGCCGATGCCGAACGGTACGAACTCGCCGGTTGCCGTAGTTCTCGCGGCTGTCCGGTACCAACGGTCCGGATCGAAGCGGCCCGGTTCGGGGTAGAGGTTGTCGCTGTGGTGGACGAGGTATGGGCTACCGATGAGGGTGGTCCCCGGGGCGATGGCCGTGCCCGCGAGTTCGACCGGTTCGTTCGCGACGCGGGTGAGCACCCATGCCGGTGGGTACATCCGCAGGGTTTCGGTGAGGACGGCGGCAGTTAGACCGAGGCGTGGTAGATCTTCGTACCGCGCGACGCGACCGTCGAGCACATCGGTGACCTCTGCGCTGAACCGCTGCCTGATAGGCGGATGGGTGCCGAGGACATACCAGATCCATGCCATCGTACTTGCCAGCGTTTCGGTGCCGGCGATCATGAAATTGACGACCTGCGCCTGTATGTCGGTGTCGGTCAGGGTATTTCCGGTGTGGTCGCGGTGATCGCCGAGCAGCGCCATCAGACCGTGCTGGTCACCGCCGGACCTCCGGTATTCGTGGACAAGTCGTTCGGCCAACCGCCACAGCTGTTGTCGAGTGCTTCCGGAAGTGTGGCTGCCCCTCGCGAGCCTGCGCTGCAGAGCAGGCGGCACGACCAGGTGGCGGGTGGGAGAAATCTCGGTGAGTGCAAACAGGCAGGTGAGCCATTCATCGAGCATGTCGTTGTCGATATCGTCGACGAACAGAGTGCGTAGGGCGGTCGCGGTGGCGATCCGGTGCATCACTGTTGGAACGTCGATGACCTGTCCGGTTTGCCAGGAATCGGTGACGGCTACGATCTGTTCGGCCATGATGGCCGCGTAATCTTCGATGCGTTGCCGAGTGAAGGCGGGCTGCATCGCGCGACGCAGCGGCCGATGCTGGTCGTGTGTGCGTAGTGCTACGGCCCGATTGCCGACAACGGCGCGAAATCCGTCGTAGAGAAAGCCGCCTTTGCCGAAAACACGGTCATCGGTCAACATCTGAGCCAGTAGCCGGGGATCGCAGACCACGAATGCCGGTCGGCCGGCGAGCCGGATTTCGACCAGATCGTGTTCGCGTGGCAGCGATAGCAAGAATTCCAAGGGTGAAAGGCTCAGCGCCAAGGTGTGGCCGATACCCGGGACCGATGCGAGCACGCGAGCCCGCTGATGGTTGCTCATGTCGCCGACCAGCCGCCGTCGACCTGCAAGACCTGCCCATTGACGTAGGTGGTTGTGACCAGGAAATGGATAGCGTCGGCTACTTCGCTGGGCCACCCCACCCGGCGCTGCGGGACACGGCGAGCCAGTTCGGCATAGAGGCGATCCAGCTTGCCGGGCGGAAGTCCCGTTTGCTGATCGGTGCCGCCGATCAGGCCCGGAGATATGGCATTGGCTCGAATCCCACGGGGGCCCAACTCGACCGCGAGCTGAGCGACCAGCGCGTTGATCGCACCGTCCACGACGGCGCCAACGGAATAGCCGGGCAGTCCGACACGGTCGGCGACTCCCGAAGTCAATACGATTGTTCCATCGCTGGACATACGTGGGAGGGCGCATTGCACGGCGATCAGCTGACCGAGGACTCGAGTGTCGAGCAGTCGGCGAACTTTCGCCACCGAGAGCGACTCCACCGGTCCAGCGATTGCCGATCCAGCGCAGGTGACCAGGATGTCGACTCGCGGCCACTGGAGAAACAGATCGGCGAGCTGCTGGTGATCGGAGACATCCGATGACCAGCCGCGCGCGTGCTCGCCGATGGTGTCCGCCGCTTTCCGGACCCGCTCGAGACTGCGGCCGACCAGCATCACATCAGCGCCGGCTTCGGCGAGCCGACGAGCCGACGCGAATCCCAGCCCGGACCCGCCACCGGTAATCACCGCAAGTTTGCCTGCCAGTGAGGGAGCGGCCGGCAGGTCGGCTCCGATTGCCTGGTTCACACCGACATCGAGGGAGCCGACGGCCAGCGGTGGGTGAGGTGATGGTTCTCCAGGTGGCTGGGCGGAGCCATTCCACCCAACGGTGAGCTGTCCCATCTCGATTGCCCGCGCGATGCTGCCGGAGAGCCGATCGCAGGTGCGGAACACCGACGAATGGCTTCGAACGCGATGCTCAGCGTAGACCGGGCAATTACGCAACGCGTCCGTGGGCCACTGAATATCTGTGTGCTCCGGATTGCGCTTGCGCACAAGGACTTCTGTGCCGCACCGGCAGGTTACCGGCACGAACCCACTGGACAGATGGTGTTCCTCATCGCCGAGCTGATCTGCCGGGGAAGTCTCCTCGACTCGGCTCGGCGGTGCCTCATCGCGTGGTGTCTCACCTAGATTTCCGAGCATAAAAATATCTGATGACATTGACTTCTCCTACTCCGTCCGTCCGTGCGGGCCGGTGGTGGCAGTCGGGCTGCAGGGTCACGGCGTATTCGCCGCCGCGTTGCGGGCCGAGGTCGCCGCCTATGTCGTCGAATGCCTTGACTGCGAGCTGTGCTTTGTCGATATCCTCGGCGTTATAGATGTCCTTCATGGCCGCGATCGCGCCGGGATGCGTTGATTTCGGTAGTGCGGCAAGGACATTCGCTGATTTGTGGAACCGCCGAGCACTGGATCCACCTGCGCACCACGAACCCGATCGAATCCACCTTCGCCACCGTCAGATTACGCACGAAAGTCACCAAGGGACCGGGCTCACGCGCGGCCGGAATTGCCATGGCCTACAAGCTGATCGAAGTCGCCCAGGCCCGCTGGCGCAAGGTCAACGCACCCGAACTGGTCACCCTCGTCCGCAACGGCGCCCTGTTCCACAAGGGCAAGCTCCTCGAACGCCCCCGCGACATCACACCCGCCCCATCAACCGACCCAGCCGACACCACCGGGACGGAGGTCGCCTGAGAATTGCTGATCCACAGGTCTTGACAATATCTCCTGATCCGCGACTGTAAAGTCCTCCGCGCCCGGCCTCCGGTCAGACCGATCGGGTCATTGGCTGGACCGCCGAACTCACGCGCTACAACGCCCCAGTACGAAGATGCCGTGTCAAGCCTAGGCAACGACGGTCTGCGGCACGGGAGGACGCACGACCAGGAGCGCACCGAGCAGACCGACGATCGCCGCGGCTGCCGAAAGCACGGGCCCCGACGTAGCTCCGAGATCCGAGGGCAGAAGCCACATGTCGACGGACCAACGTCCTGGCTTCGCCGAGATCGCCAAGGCAGCGAGCAAGTATACGAGGGGCAGTTCGATCCCCCCCAACAGTCCGCGACCGCGAACAACCCATGCGGCGAAGCCCATGTTCAGGGAGACAAGGGCCGCTGCCAGCGACGTGAACGAACCGAATACCAGCCCAGCCCCTCCGACGAGCTGCGTGACGCCGGCCAGCAGCGCGGCAATGCGGGGCAGCGGGATGCCAATCCCCGCGAAAGACGCTGCCGTGCCCGCGAGCCCGGGTGCCCCGCCGAGGCGCGCCAGCTTCCTCACTCCGTGGACCACCATCAGGGCGCCCAAAATGCAGCGCACTAACAAGAGGGTGACGTCGTTCACGTGTTTGTCCATTTCTCATATGGGTGGAGAAGGCGGCTCAGGCCGCCGACTTATTATAGACTATACAATGTCGGGCGGAGAATCCGGAGACCTCGGCCATCGCGGTCCGGCCACTACAAGTGGCCGTTTCCTTGCGGCTTACAGGTTACAGTCTATAAAATCTGACTTCCACCCGAGTTCTGGGGTGGATGCCGACGATGCTGCAAGAGTGCCGGGTCAGTGGCCGCCATGCGGTCCGGTCGGCGCAACCCGATGAAGAAGGAGAGGCTCGCAGTGGTCAAGCCGATCGGACACACCATCCCACCGCTCGACGGGCATGCACCCCGCTGCCATACAAACATTGGAACATTCGGGTGGGTGCACGCATGGCACATCAATCGTCACTGACTGGGCGAGAGCAGCAAATCATGGCGCTGTTGGCGGCGGGCAACAACGTCGCGGAGATTGCCGGTCAGTTGTTTCTCGCGCAGAAGACAGTACGCAACAATCTGACAAGAATCTTCGCGAAGCTACAGGTGAGGGGGCAAACCGAGGCCATCCTCAAATGGCACGGCCTGGTCTGAAATTCCGACGCCTGCAGGGAGAACCGCAGGTTGTCGGCGGCAGGTGAATATTATCCAGTCCGCTGGCAGCGTGGTCCGACATTGCGGATTTCGCCGGGCAGACGGATCGAGGGTGGGCACGATTCCCGCACGGGATTCCCGAGATCGACGCGTTGATCGACGCCGCCGACCGCGAGCGTTCCGCAGGTTGGAACCTCGCTTCGGTCAGCACCCGCCGAAGGCACTGTCGCCAAACCGATCTCGCTGAACAGCAACGGGCCGCACGGCGGCGCTGGTCGGCAGCCAAGGGACTACTCACCAAGGCCCAAAAGGACGGCGACCTCGCAAAGGTCGCCGCGCACCAGCGCGAGATCGCCGCCTACAAGGAATTCGACGCCATCTCGAAATCCGTGATCACCGAGATGGTTGGCATCGTCGCCACAAGCGATGACCGCCTCGGACAACAGGTCGACCAGATGAAGCGCACCAACGAGGCCGATGACTCCGTCCTCAACGTGCTGCGCAGCCGTTCTGACGAGCACCGTCTTCGACACCAAACCCAGTGCCTACCAGCGGGCTACGCCAGAGCTGGGCGATGCGTCGGTCCACATGCGGCAGAGTTGGCGTCACAACCGCTGCGGCACCAGCCTTGGACACCGCCTCGAGAATGTCGGATCAGGACATCGACCCGCCGATCGTGTACCGGATGACCGCGGCGAGCGTGACACCGTATTTGTCGGCGGCTTCCCAGAGCATCTCCTCGTCCCAATCGCCCTCGATGCTCAGGCAGACCACACCGATGGCACCGGTACTCACCTCCTTGAGCCCATCGATGACCCGCCATATCAGATCGGGCGGTCGCAGCTCGACAGGGCGCTCATCGCCGCGATACATTATGCCCGGAATGCGTTGCGGCAGATCGTGATTCGTCTTTATTTTCTCCGCGCATCCAGGCGTCGGCTTGCGCCGTGGCTTCCTCGGCATCGTTTCCAGCCGACGCCTTCCGAATCATCCGGCCGTCATATGTGTAGATCCCTCAGCAGCACGTGCGCGCGGTCGTGGCCCGGATCTTCGCAACGACATCAGCGCGGTGTTTGGACAGCCACCAGCGGTGTTCGTTGCCCTCGAGCCGCCATCCGCCGCTCGCGTATCCGGCTGGATCGGACCCGATGCTGCCCAGTTGCCGATCACTGCCTGCCCTTGGTGGACCGGCCGTAGGCGTGGGAGGTCATCTGCGACCAGAAGTCGTGGCGAACCGCGTTCCACAGGTCGGTCAGCTTCGGCCAGCGTTCCCGTGCCTCCACCAGATCCGGGTAAGGCCCGTCGATCGATACCACCAGCAAGTCCTCGGCGGTGTCATAGATGCCATGGATCTCGATGTTGTGCTTGTCGAGTGTCCAACTCGCTTCCAGCCCATCGCATTCGGTGACGTGCTGGTGTGGCATGTCGTCGTCGGTCACGGTTGCCCCTTGGCTACTGGTGCGCTCGGCCGCGCAGGGTGTCCAGGAGTTCGTCCAGGGAGTCGAGCATCGCTCGTGCTTGCTCACCCACCACTTCTGTTTCCACGATTGGCTCGATCGCAATGACGCGTGCGATGGCCCGCTCCTGCGGTGTCATGGTCCGCGGCTTGAGCTTTCCGGCCTCCACGAGGCGCTGTATCGCGCTCTGTTTCCGTGGGCATTTAGACGCGCGGCATGCGGCGTGCTGTTGGAAGATCCGGTGCGCCTCGTCCGGATCCATCTCGCGTTCGGTGAGCCCGTGCGCCTCCGGATCGACCATCGCAGGAAGCACACGCGACCACGTTTGCTCGGGACAGACGGTCTCGAGGTCGAACTGCTCGCACACCCGCGCCGAACTGTGGCCGACAACTTCCAGGTCGTAGACGATGATCGCCGCCGCATGAATACCGATGGCAATGTTCAGCGCGTAGCCGACCGGGTCGGCGTGCCCTTCGGGCGGACACACCATGTACACGTAGCGGTAGCCGCGCTTTTCGGCGTGGCGTTGGATCGCGATCCGGCGACGCGGCGAATCCATCAGAGACGTTTCGAACCCGATCGCCTTCGGCGGCGTCTGCGGTTGGTTATGGACGGTGGCCGATTGGCCCTGCTGTGCTGTCATTGTTATGTCGGTGCTTCCAGATACGAGGTTGTACGGGTGTGGGTTTGGATAGGTGAGCCGCGCAGCGATATCCATCAGCCGTTGCCTCTGCGGTGATCCGCCTTCGCTATCGGAGCGGTCGACGGCGACGGTGGCGGTGAGTTCGACAGCGACACAACCGATCTGCTCGACGCTGCCCTGGAAATCCACGATGAGCGCATCGGATTGGATGTGCCGGACACGCTGTGGAGGTCTCATTGCCGTACGCCCACGCGCGTGCCCAGTCGCCGCTGGTACATGACACCGAACTCGTGCGCTAGCGTCGCCAATGGATGGATTCCTACGTGATGCCCCCCGGATCGCCGACAACAGCGCCTCACCCGAGGGGAACAGCGCTGCGGCGTCGGGTTCGGAACCGTCCGAGACCTCTGCGCTCGTATTCGAACCTGGAATGGCGTGCATTGAGAGGTGGGATCGCGACCTCTGCCATGCCTCCGCCGAGTGGGTGTTCGACGTCCTGGTAGACGGGTCGATGGCGGTTTGGCCGCCGCCGAAGCGGGCTCGCATGAACTCCTCGCCTTTCTCGGTCGGCGCGCATCATGCCGGGCGCGATTTCGGTGACGCGGACGGGTTGGCCGTTCAGTTCCAGGCGCCGTGTCAAAGCAAGGGCGGCGAGGGCGTGTTTGCTGGCGGCATGGGCTGCGCCTCATACGTAGGCGATGCGCCCAACAGTCCCGACACCGAACTGATCTGGCATCCACCAACCTGGTCCTGGCCTGCGCGCTGCCAGCACCACGGCGACAACACCGAAATCCTGCCGCGACTACGGGACATCCGACCGCCAACGCGGCCCACCCTCGATACGACGACCACCATGGGTGGAAAGAGGCCGTGACCAGCGATGAGAACCACTGTGCCACATCATTGAAGTATGAAGCCGAGTACCGAGGAGTTCAGTTCGGTGCGGCGACCCGCCTACGGCTCGCAACTTATTCGGCGGCGACGGCTCACGTCAGAACGAATCAGTGCGGAAGTTGCAGGCAGGGCGCGCATGTCGTGGCAGATCGGTCATAGACCCAGCTGTAGCCCGGAGTGCAGGTCGAAAGCGGCCCCGATGATCGCAGCGTCGATATCTGCCCGTGGTAGCCGTGCGCGGTGCCGGACGGCCAGTTCGCGGCCACCGAGTTTTCTGGTCCTCCTCCGCCAAAGCGGAAGAGGACCAGAAAACAATCACGGTGCAGCAGACCGTAAATCGAGTCCACCCGACCCTCACCTAAGTTCGCGGTCGACCGCAACAAATCCGCCTACCTCGGCGACTGCCCCAACGTCACCGGACCATTCGGCTCGAGCAAGACCGTCACCCCATGAAAAACACCAGCCACCTAGCGCTCTTTGAGGGACCTACCGGCAACCGATATCGTCTACGCGGAAGAAGAGCCGACACGCCGCAACGCCTCAGATAATGGTCTTGAGACGTTCTGCAACCAGGGAGCGATCTGCCTTCTCGCTTGCCGCCGCGCGAAATCTACGCTGTGCGTTGCACGGGAACCTGGCACGCCGCGTCGACCCCGACCAGCAGGTGGTACATCTTCGTGGCAGAGTCCCACGTGCCGCAAAGCAGGCAGAGATCGGCGAGCTCGACATCGGTGAAGTTGTCCTTGAGACGTGTCCAGAACTCGTCGTCTTCGGCCAGGGCGCGGTAGTCCTCGGCGTGCCGCTCGACGAACTCGATGATCAGTCGCTCACGCGTGGTGTACCCCGGCCAGGTCGAGTAGGCGAAGACATTTTCGTAGATGCCCTCATCGATCGGCTCATCAGAGAATCCCGGAAGGTCATGGGCCATGCGAAGCTCGACGCAGTTCGTGCACCCAATGTTGTAGGCCGAACGGATTCGAGCCGCTTCGCGTTCGCGCGGCGTCAGCGTCGAGTCGTTGAGCATCTGCGCTTTCCAGCTGTCCTTCAAGCGCTGCTGAAGCGTCGGCGAGCCGATCTGCGTCACCACATAGTCGAAGGCGTTGACGCCTTCCGGTAGCTCGATCCTGCTCTTGCTCACGCTCATGGTGTCAACTCCACGGTCATGTCACCGGCCGTACGCCAGTGAGCCAGGTCACAGTATTTTCTATATTTTATAGGCTACATCTGAGGATGTCATGCGTCAAGAAGGAAACTGAGTGGCATGCCCTAGTAGTACTTTGCTGACGCTAATGGCGTGTTCCGCATCATGCGTAAGGTTGCCGCGGACCGGGTCGATCTCCACCGTCGAAAACCCGGCACGGGCACAAGACCAGCGCCCGGGGATCGACGGCTACAAGGTGCATATCGCGGTTGATCCCGACAGCGAGATCATCACCGCCACGAGGGTCACACCCGGCAACAGCGGCGACGCCGAAGCGCCACCGGCCTTCTCACCGACATGCTGCCCTCCGAAGCCGAAGGTGCGGCGATGTTCGGTGATGCCGTCTACGGGGCGGTGAGTTGCTGAAACGGTTGGACGACAACGGTATTCACAACAGGGTGAAGGTGCAGCCGTCACCGTCGGTGAAGGATCGCTTCCCGAAAGACCGTTTCACCGTCGATCTGGACCGGCAGACGGTGACCCTGCCCGGCCGAGGCCGTCGTGGCGATCGGCACCCGCACCGGCCGCCACACCGGCACCGCCCGTTTCGGTGCCGCTTGCACCGATTGCCCGCTGCGCGCCCGATGCACCTCAGCCGCTGCTGGCGCACGATCACCATCGGCCCCACGAGAAACACCTGGCCACAGCACGGTCACGCCAGCTCGACCCGGCCTGGAAGGTCGAATACCGCGCCACCCGTCCCAAAGTGGAATGCAAGATCGGCCACCTCATGCGCCGCCGGCACGGCGGCCGCCGCGGTCAACCTCGTCCCGTCGATGACGTCGTCGAGTTCCAGGACGGTGGCGGCGGTCAGGGCCTTGCCGTTGGCATAGGCGAGCTGTACGAGGTTGTCGAAGGCTTCCTGGCGCTTGTCGGAGTCTTCGATGGCGGCGAGTTCCTTGGCGAAGCCGAGGCGGACCGCACCGTCCAGGCCCATACCGCCGATTTCGCCGGTGGGCCAAGCGATTACGAAGCGCGGGGCACGGAAGGAGCCCGCGGCCACGGCCTGTGCGCCGAGACCGTAGCCCTTGCGGATGATGACGGTGCCCAATCGGGCGGTGAGCGCTGCGGAGTCGATGAACAGCTTGCTGAACTTGGTGACGGTCGCTTCCTTCTCCGCCTTTGGACCGACCATGAAACCCGGTGTGTCGCAAAGGGATACGATCAGCAGACGGTGGGCGTTGCAGAGTTGCAGGAATGCGCTGAGTTTGTCGGCTGCGGGGGCATCGACCGCACCGCCGAGGTGGTGGCAGTGGCAGTCGTTGGCAATGAGACCGAAGGGACGGCCTTCGACGCGAATGAGAGCGGTGACCACACCGACGCCCCAGTCCCGGCACCTTGAGCCGCTACGTCACCGCCCCCAGATTCCGGTCACCCACCGGTTGGAAACACCAACAACCCGCGACAGTTGAATACACGATCTCACCAGTCCGGAACCCCATTCAGGAGTGTCGTCGAGGCTGATTCGCCTCCGCCGATGTCACGGCTTCATGCGCCGTGACCTGGCCTGGGCATCGGAATGCTCGCAGTGACGGGGTCCCCCGGGAGCCGTACCGCGACCTGCTGGGGCACAGGACATATCTCCCGGATTCGCACATTTTCCTGACAGAACTCGATAAGTCGATATTTGATATTTGAAGCCGCACACCGAGTGGCAGTATTTTGTTTTCCTACATATCCGAGGACGGACGCCATGTCTGCACTTTCCGACAAGATCAACCGTCAGCATGAACTCGCCGGGATTCCGATCACCGGCAAGGAATTTCGGTATCTCGGCGGCACCCGACCGATAACCTGTGCCAAGTTCTTTGCCGCCGCGGCGGCCCATGGCCAGGCCGTCCAGGTGGTTGGCTGAGTTCACCGCGGGCGCGGTCTCGGACCGTTCCTACGCAGTTCGGTTTGGGCAGTGATCGTTTCCGACCTGACAAGGGGCACAGGAATGGCCATACCGCGCCTTCCCGCGATCTCGCGTGAGGCTACCTTGTCGGTGGCCGAACGGCTCAGCGCAGTTTGTCATTTGATCGCGAGCCTGGAGTACCTGGCCTCGAGATCCGATCAGTATCAGGGCGGACTGCAGGACTGGACACCGATCCGGCCTGCGGTGCGAGCTCGGGCCCCGTGGCTGGCACGGCTTGTCGATGTGGTCGCGCGGCCGGGTATCACGGAGGCCGTGCATCTCACCCGCGTCGCAGCCGCTGGCGCACTACTGGCATCGACGCCGTTGCAGGGGCGCCTGGCTGCGAACGCCGTTCTGACGGTGACGGCGCCGTTGTTGAATACTCGCTATGCCCGCGGCGGTGACGGTGCCGACCACGCCTCGTTCGTGGTGCAGGCGGCGGCTACGATCGCCCGCGCCGCGGGGACGCGCCCGCAGGTCACCGATGCTTGCCTGTGGTTCGTCGCGGCCCAGTCGGTGCTGTCCTACACCACTGCCGGCTGGGCGAAGGCAATCAGCCCGACCTGGCGTCGGGCCGAGGCGCTGACCGGTGTCACCCGTACCCTCACCTTCGGCGACGCCGCGGTGTGGCGCTTCTTTCGCGATCACCCGCATCTGGCCCGGCTGGCCGCACACGGTGTCGTGGTGCTGGAATGCGGATTCCCGGCAGTGTTCGCGTTGCAGGGCAGGCTCGCCCCGCCGCTGCTGGCAGCGATGGGCGGCTTCCACGTCGCCAACACTCGCATCATGGGGCTCGGCCGGTTCCTGTGGGCGTTCACCGCGATGTATCCGGCCGTGCTCTATGTGACAGACCCTCGCCATCGCGACCGTGACGACTCGTTCGTGCCCGCCACCGCCACCGCGACGATAGCGGCCGTGGTCACCCACGCCGTGGCGTCTCGCATCCAGCGGCGGATCGCGGCCGCCGGACACGGCGACGAGCAGTGGTTGACCACGTCGGCGGGAAATCGGTTGGCGTACCGGCAATTCGGACCGACACGATCCGCGCACACGCTGGTCTTCGTCCACGGGCTCGGCGTGACAGCCGAGACATGGGATCCGATCGTTCAGATCCTCGGCGACCGGTTCCGCATCGTGACCTATCAGCGCGCCGGATATGGCGCCAGCGAATGGTCCGGACGGGACGGCAGCATCGACTCGGCTATCAGGGATCTGATCGAACTCAGCCACCACGCGGGCGGGCACAGCCCCGTAACCCTCGTCGGGCACTCCCTCGGCGGATACCTCGCGCTGCGCGCGGCAGCTCAGGATCTTTCGATCGCCGGCGCGGTCCTGCTGGACGCGAGCCACCCGGCTCAACTACGCACCCCCACGCGCAGCGCCGCGCATGCCCTCGACGACGAGGCCGGTCTGCGGCTCATCGCCGCCTCCACCCAGCTCGGTCTCGGGCTGCTCGCGCAACGCCCACCCTGGATCGACCTCCTGCCGCCGCGGTCGCGCCGACTCGCTGCCGTCCATCACCGGCACTCCGGGACGTGGTCGGCGGCGCTGCGTGAGTTTCGCGCGGCCGTCGCCGACGCACGAGCGGAAACCGCGACACCCGCACTCGGACCACCTCTGCTGGTCTTGACCGCCGAGTACTCCGAGAGTGCCGATCCGGCCTACGGCAGGCTGTGTGACGATTTGGCCGCATCCCGGGCCGGCTCGCAGCGGGCCGTCATCGGCGGCGCCGACCACCTGCGCCTGCTCATCGATGAATCAATCGCAACCGAGGTGGCCCGGCGCCTGACACTATTCATAGATGTGGGCTGCACAGCGCGCATCGGCGAAAGGCCAGGCGGTTATGGCCGGTGAACGAACCGACGCGCGGATCGCCGGACGCGCCGTCGCCGCGGCGCTGGCGGCCTGGTTCCTGGCTACCGCACTGGGCCAGCACCCTCATCCCATGTTCCAGCGCCTGCGGCAAGCCGACCCCACCGCGCTACTCATCCCGAACTGGCGCTTCTTCGCACCTGAGCCGGCACGTTCGGACTTCCACGTGCTCTACCGACTGCTCGACACCACCGGCTCCGCGACCCCGTGGACCGACATCCCCGCCGCCGCTCCGCGAATCTGGCGCGAAACAGTGTGGTTCCCGAACCGCCGCCACGACAAGGCTCTGTTCGACGTCTGCGCCGACATACTCGACACCGTCGCGAACCATCCGGCCGTCGTCACCCGGACCTCCGCCTACATCCTGCTCCGCGAACATGTCCGCCGCGTCATTACCATCGACCACCCCGACGGGCCACCATGCGGTTTCCAATTCCTCATTGCAACCGACACTGGTCACGACATCGGCCATGAACCCGACTGTCTACTCATATCCGAATACATCCCGTGGACACCGGAAAGTCCAACCACCTCGAAGATGTCGAAGCCGAACTCGACATAGCCGGGCACCTTGCCGTCAGCCTGCCCTACCGCGACTGATCGACACGGCGTGTGGGGTCCAGTTGAACGAGAACTGGCGTTAGCGAGTGCTCGGTTCAGGAATGAGAGCCCATCTGAGAACCTGGAGCATGTCCGGCTCGGACGTCACCGCTGTGTCAGGGGCTCCTTGGTCCGGACCGTCCGCCATCACGCTGGTGCCTTCTCCCACACCGCCCACCACTGCCTCCTCTGCTGGATATTTCTGTGCCATACCTCTTCAGGCACTGGAGGCGCCGAAAACAGCACTCGGGGGGCGTGATCTAC
Source organism: Nocardia sp. NPDC050408 (assembly GCF_044458905.1). Classification (NCBI taxonomy): domain Bacteria; kingdom Bacillati; phylum Actinomycetota; class Actinomycetes; order Mycobacteriales; family Nocardiaceae; genus Nocardia; species Nocardia sp. NPDC050408. The sequence goes on from NZ_JBITIL010000008.1 coordinate 97,235, forward strand.
GTCTCACTTTGATGAAGCCTCGATCTGCTGCCCATTCGGCGGCTCGATCACATCGGACGACGCCGCACTGCTCAACTCGGGCAAATACTTGTAGACCGTTGATCGTGAGACGCCTAGGAGGCGGGCGATCGACAACACGGATTCCGCGGGCTGGGTGAGCATCGCGCGGGCCTGGCGGATCTGCTCGGTGGTCATGGCCGGCGGCCGGCCTAGGCGCTGCCCGCGAGCGCGGGCGGCGGCCAGGCCCTCGTTGGTGCCGTCGACGATCAGCTCACGGATGAACTCGGCGAGCGCCACGAACACGTGGAACACGTGGAACACCAGCCGCCTGCCGGGGTGGTGGTGTCGAGGGCTTCGTGCAGGGACCGTCTTGTCGGAGAAGATCTTCTGGCATCCGGCCTCGCGCAGGGCGAGCATCTGCCGGTCGAGGTTCTGGCCCTTGGTCGACACTCGCCCGTAGCCGACGAGCGCGCCGCCCCCGCCGATCGGATCGAGAGCATCGCCGTCGAGGACGAGCGCGGGCGGCCGGTCGAGGATGTCGGTCATGCCCGGACTGTACGAGAAAGGTCCGACAAGAATTGTTGGACACCAAGGGTTTTCGACACGTTTTTCAGACACTCGCGGCGCGAGGGCGACCAGGGGCTCCGGTCTCGGTGGCCGGGTGTCGATAAAACGTTTCCTTGACACACAACCGGCCTCGCCGGGGCCGCAGAGGAACGACGATCAATGCTTCGGGTTCGGGCCTACCATCGAATTACGTCCACGACAGGGAGGGCAAGGGGATGGGTACCAGCGCCGAATACGACAAGCACGGTCCGAGGCGGTCCAGCGTTCTGTCACTTCGTCACCGACCCGCTCTATCAGTGGCCGGCGACTTGCGAGGACCGGTTCGGCACGCACCCGGTCCAGGTGGTGCACGAGTGGAACACCGCCGCACATGTCCAGGACAACGAGTCCGATCCGAAGAAGAGAGCGTTCACTAAGGAGCCATCGCCAACCCTCGACAGTTGACTAGCGATCTCACCATTCTTACGCCGCCGAACGTCAGGTCGAAGCCCTGACGTTCGGCGTCGTCACGGTTTGATTCGGACTCCGAACAGCGGCAGGCACTTCGTCAGCCCGGTCACTTCCACAGGAACGCTCCGATGGGCTTCCCAGCCCGTGCGGGTCAGCCGCAACCGTCGTATCACCGCCGGTTTTCCCCGCACCGCGTGCACCTCGAGCCGATCCGGCTCGTATCCGAGTTTGCGTGAGACCCCGTGCGAGCCAAGGTTGTCCTCGAACGCGCCCGATACCGCCGAATCGGCCCCGAGATGAGCGAAGGCCAACTCCAGAACCGCGGCCCGCATCTCCGTTCCGATGCCTTGACCGTGATGGGTTCGACCGAGCCAGGATCCTGTGTTCACCTCGGAACAGACCGCGAAGTCCTTCGCACTGATCGATTGGGTGCCGACCAACTCCCAGTCCCGGAGCACGACGAGATTGAGTTTCCACGCGTCGACTTGCCAGTGTCGGCCCAGCATCGCCAGTGCCACCGCAGCACCCTCTGCGCACGTTCGTCCGGTTCCGCATCCGTCCACTCCGCCGTGAGGGGCTGCACCGCCGGATCATGCACTCCCTCAGCAGCCAGCCCGGCAAGTGCGCCCAGGTCCTCGAAACCAGGCATTCGCAGTTCCAGGCGCGGTGGTGTCCGCAACTGCAATCCGGCCAGGGGCCAGTACTTCATCAAGCTCATGCCGTCATCATGGCCGCCGGGTGTCCTTCGGGGTCACGGGGTTTCGCCATCGGCCGATCCCGCAGCAAATAGCCTCGGCCGCAATCGCTTACGTCTGGCTCCGGCATCAACCCCCGCAGAACCGCCGCATTAGCGTCGGATTCCGTTCGGTCCCCCATCACCACAGCCAAGCTCGCCTCCGAGACCGCAGCGAACTGGAGCCGCTGCGTCACCGCAACCCGGTTCCGGTCACCTGCTGGCTGGAAAACGTCGACAATCCGCGACAGTTGAATACGCGGTCCTACCAGTCCGGAACCCTAGCAACCGTGAGGCTCGCCGCTGAGACGATCGCACCGAGATCGTCGATCACCAGCGTCGGCACATCAGGACCCCGATCTGCCGTATGTCGTGATCGAAGGGCATTCTGCGGTGGATGCCGGTGGCATGCCGCTCCGATTGCACTGATACCAAGCCGGTCGGCCAGCCACGCCAGTGGCGTGCGCCGGTCGGCCCAGTTGTGCGTCACCGCGCTCACCGCGAGTCCGGCCGCCGCGTCGACCGAATCCACCGGCAGACGCACCCAGCCACCAGATCACCGCCGCGAGGCACCCGGTCAGTCTGGCCGTCAACCGGCACGTTGTCCCCGCCACCGCATGAACGTGCGCAGACCCGGTTTGGGCAGATCAGGGCTCGGTGGTGCGATCACCCTCGCTCCGGAGCTCGATCCAGTCGAGATCCGTGAGTTCACTGACGAACTGAGCGACCGGCGCAACGGCGTCATCGGTGTGACAGTTGGCCGCCTGCGCAAGGATGGCTTCCAGCTCCTCCCGGGTGCGGGGCTGACGAAGAGCTGCGAGAAGAATATGAGCCGCCTTGTTGAGATGGGCAACGCTGAGAGTCTGGTCATCGATGACAAGGGCGCCGCCGTCCACCTCCTCATGGAGGTGCAGCGAGCTGATGATTTGCATCGTCCCGCCGGAATGAGCCCGGGTAGCCCACATGTCATGCACCATTGAGCCACGCTCCTGCCGATATGAAGTCGAAGTGAATACCGGTAATGCCGTTTCCAACTCCGAGATGGACGCCAGCGGCGCTCTCGTTGATTTGACAGTTGAGGCTCCAGTCCACGCGGTCCGGCGGCAGCGAGCCCGTACCGAAAGCCATTTCCGTGATCGCGCCGCGATACTCGGGCCCGCTCATATCGTCGATGCCCTTCGTCCATGGGCCGAGGCCATCGACAATCCTGCTGTCGCGAATCGATATGTGCAGCGGGCACGCCTTTCGCATCTCGGCCGCAATGCCAACCGCTTCAGCGAACTGCTCCGCTCTTGCACCCTTGAGGTCACGGTGTTTCGCCGCGAGCACTGTGTCGACCCGCAGCGTCCCCGATATCGACATGGCGATGTCTATACGGCCAGACAGGTCCGCAGGCGACCAACCGACTTCGAAGTAGTTCCCGAGGGCGGATTGCTCATCGGGCAGCAGTTCCAAACGAGTTCGACTGGACAGCTGAAGGACGTCGGGCAGGCCGACCCGCAACGCCGTTTCCGGGCCCGAGAATGTCACCTCCCCTGGAGCGAGAAGGAGGCGAGTAATTATTCTCCGGTTCATCGCGACCGCGCGAGCCAGATCGATTTCCGCGAATCTTTCGACGGCATACTTAGCCACTTCGAGATCGGAGGAAAACGATGCGAGCGGAATCCACAGCACGCTACTTCTGGATAAGGTAGCCAGTAGGTCGCGGCGAGACGGGATTCGTGCCCAGTCCAACGGCATTGCGATCACTTGTGACGGTGCAGTACCACCGTGGGCTAATACCTGATCGAACGTTGCGGCTGTAACAGCGTAGGTTGTCAGCCAATCCACCAGACTCTGATCGTCGGTAAGAAAAATCACATCCTCGGCCGACGAGAAAATCAACCTCAGGTTATCCATCAACCTATTACGCATCAGTCACCACCGGTGGGGTCAGGCGCCCTCACTGGCCTCGTAATCAGGCAGCAGCGCGGCGAGGCAGGGGCACGACGGTACGTCACCGAGATGACTTTTGAGGACTGCGGCACGCATTCGCTGCACGCCTATTCCGGAACCGTCAGATGCGATGTTATGGCCCATGTTCGCATCGGGCAGCCGCAGCGACCGACCGTATGTTGCTCCGTCGCTCGCAATACCTTCAGCGATCCATATACGTCTCGACATTTCAACTCTCGCAGTCGCACATCATTAAGATAAGTAGGACGTAGTTGGTGCAGACCCGGATCGGCACCAACTACGAAGCACTGCAACGAAAATCAAACTCCGTTGTAGATGATCTTCATGATGGGTCTCTCGACGAGCTCGATTCCGTGGGTCCCCCGATCGTCGTCGAGGCAATCGAGGAGAGTGATCTGCGGGGCGGCGAGCTCACCCACCGACAACGGTTGGGATTGCTTTACTGGGCGTTTTGCTACGTGAGCCTGAGTCATCGTGACACCTCACTGCGGGTCGATCGAATGATGGCTGCTAGCTAGCTATATAAACTATAGGCTGCGCACGCCGACAATGTACCTCGCACGCGCAACGGTGGATGTTTGTTTTGCTAAGCGGAGCTGCGCCGTAGGAACCGGGTCCAGAACGGCACGGAACCGAAAGTTTTGGCCCGGGGCCGTCGCCTCTCACGAGCGATGGTGACAGGCAAAGCCTTACAAGGGATTCGACGATCCACGAATCCGTGTCGCGCGACCTTGCCCCACACGCCGCCCGGGACGCTTCTCTGCTAGGGCTCCCAAGGTTCCGGACTGGTGAGATCGTGTATTCAACTGTCGCGGGTTGTCGGTGGTTTCCAACCGGTGGGTGACCGGATCTGGGGGCGGTGACGTAGCGGCTCCAGGTGACCGCTGCTTCTGCGGCGAGTTTCGTCGTGGTGACGCGGTGATAGCCGAGCGCGTCGGCGACACCGGGGCTGGCATCTGCTGGACGTGCTGGCGCATTGTCGATGTCCGGCCCGGAACGTTGTGGAGACCAAGTGCTTTCGGCAGACCGCCCAGGGTTTCGGGGTGCATTGGTTGGCCGGCGCGTCGTCCGGGGAACAGCCAGCGTGAATCGTGGTTGGTGGCGGTGTTCATGTTGGTGCGGCTGTCGATCCAGGTGAGCAGGATATCGGCGACCGGTTCCGGGACCGGGGATGCGGGTTCGCCCAGGCGCGGGAGCACTTGGTCGTCGTCGCGGATGACGTCGTCGATGGTGAGCCGGACGATGCGGGTCAGCGGCTGGGTGTGTAGAGCAAGACGATCGCGGCCGCTGCGCGGGAGCGTAATGGCTGGTCGGAGGCGGTCAGAATGCGCCCCAACAGTTCGATGCGCTCCTCGGGCGGCATTGGTGGCCTTCGCTTCGCCTCTGTCGAGGGCAGGCGGAAAGACCCCGCGATCTTGCTGTTCATGCACCACAACAGAAACGTCCGTAGACAACTGCGGCGATGGGGGCCGTTCTCGGCATGCCAAGCGTCAATACTGGATTGACCGCATGCTGTGATCCGTGATCCCCTGGCCTGCAAGCCATTCCAGGAACAGTGTTGCTTGTTTGACCCGGTCGTGAGCGTGGCCTCGAGCGGGTGGAGTAACAGGTTTCCGCTCGGCTTTGGCCCGCAGCTGGGGCAGCAGGTGCCAGGTCGCGTAGCGGCGAATGATCTGGGCCTGATCCGGCCGGTGCCGTCGTTCAGCAGTTCGTTGAGCTTGTCGGAGAAGGTGCAGCGGGTGCAGAGGCGTCCGGCGTGGAGCTTGCCTTCGTAGTCGCAACGCGAGCACCGATAGTTCGCGGTGGTGAACCCAGCGCAGTCGGCGCAGATCGGTTCACAGGGCTCCGGTGTCAGCCCGGCCAGCACCCGATCGGAATCACCACAACTGGGACATCGGCCCCGGAGACGAAGGGCTCGATCGCAGCAGGTCCGGCATGCAGCCGCACCACTCCTGCGCCGCAGGGCGATACCCGCCGCAGGTCCTGCTCACTCGCTCATCCACACCAATTGCCAAGGAAGAATTACCAAGGAAGCCAACAAGTTTCAAGTCAATAGATCGGGACAATTTGCTCATGGCGCACAGCGTTGCCGTATGTGATGCTGATCTCAATAGCGTGGTGCACACGCGAATGAGGAGGTCTGCGACATGACGTGACCGAGGGGTGACGTGCCCGACGAGGTGCTCAACGTGATCGCGCAGGCCGTTTCATGCATTCCTGGCTTTCGGCAGCCCGGCTGCAGCCGGAACGCGCAGGATCACCACCGTCGCGGGTCCGGTGCACCCAATCCTGCTGTCTTCACGGGTGCCGCGCTTGTCGTGGGCCATCCGGAAGAAACGAGAAAAAGGCCAGGTAATCGGAAAGGAAATGAATACCCATGCAAGAAAAGTCACGTCGAACACGGCTTTCGATGATCGCCGGAGCGCTCGCCGGTGCCCTGCTGATCGTCGGCGTGGTCGCGGCGACGGAATTGGGTCAGGCGACCCCTGCCCCAACCAACATGGGCGGCGGACACGCCGTCGGCGGTCCGTCGCGCCAGCCTGACATGCCCACGTACGTCATAGAGGCCGCCAGCGGCCCGTCGAACCGCGGAGCCGGCCACTAAACCCCGGACAGCGAAGTGCTGTCGGGCCGACCCGGTCCTGCTGTCTTCACGGGTGCCGCGCTTGTCGTGGGCCATCCGGAAGAAACGAGAAAAAGGCCAGGTAATCGGAGAGGAAATGAATACCCATGCAAGAAAAGTCACGTCGAACACGGCTTTCGATGATCGCCGGAGCGCTCGCCGGTGCCCTGCTGATCGTCGGCGCGGTCGCGGCGACGGAATTGGGTCAGGCGACCCCCGCCCCAGCCGATGCCCACACGGTCACGACCGACCACCCCATCACTACCTGGTGGCGCCCGGCTGACGTGCCCACGCACGTCATAGAGGCCGCCAGCGGCCCGTCGAACCGCGGAGCCGGCCACTAAACCCCGGACAGCAAAGTGCTGTCGGGCCGACCGGAACTCGGCCCGACAGCACTTAATCTACCCCGCAACCGACCTATCGTGCCGCATTCTGTGATGAAGTTCTCATGACATACGACAATGTCGTCCGCAGCGCCCCAACCACCCAGCCGACAAGGCCATCCAGCCTGTACTTCATTACCCATTCGCAGTAGAACGACCACTTTTGGCCCGCGCCCGGCGGACGGGATGCGGATGCCCCATCGCGGAGTCCGCTGCATCGGGAACAAGACCGGATCGACATGAACAACTTCCCGCACACCCGCCCGCAAGCCATTCGCGCCCACGGTAGTCGCACGACCTGGGTCAGAGTCAAGGCATGCTCGCGGCAAGGTGCTTACTACTGATCTTACCTCCCGGATATGCAATTGCGGTTCCGCGAAGAGCGGTTTGGAGTTTTGATGATTCCGAAGAATAAATCGGATATTTGAACCTCACTACGCGAAGCTTCCAAATACACGGGAATAACAATGATCGGCCTACGTTCGACACGTGACGTTTCCTATGCCGCTGGACATAACGGGCGGAGCCCTGAGAAATGAATACTATCCCAGAAGCCGGCATGCTACCGGAGCGAGTACCAACGGATGAGCCGGGAGTGTCCGTGGCAGCGGGGGAAAATTTTGCATGGTTGCCGCCGGTCTTTTCTGGAAATGCTCTGTTGCGCATTACAGAACAACCTAGGACACCAGTCCAAGCCGTCCTCGAAGCGTCGTCTTGTCGCGTCGGGCTCGCCGTCGGCGGAATTGTCGAGCCATCTCGGATCCCTACCGTGCGTCCCTTCGAACTGCTCGGCACGATTCCAGGCATCTACCCGGAATTGCTGGGCGATCGATCTTTCTGCGATCGGCACTCTGTTCGTCTCCCTTACATAGCCGGTGAGATGGCCGGTGGCATCGCAACGCCCCAGATGGTCACCGCTATGGCGCGGGCCGACATGCTTGCGTGCTTCGGGGCGGCTGGGTTGGATGTGGAGCAGGTCGACGCTTCCGTGACCGAGTTGGTCGCGACGCTGGGACGACGCCGCAACTGGGGTGTCAACCTGATTCACTCGCCAACCCAGCCGCGTTTGGAGGAGCGCGTGGCGGATCTGCTGCTCGCACGTCGTGTGCCGATCGTGTCGGTATCGGCGTTCACCGCACCGACTCCCGCGGTCGTCCGCTGCGCTGTTGCCGGCCTCACCGCTGACCGCACCGGCCGGATCGTCCGCCGGACCAACATCATCGCCAAGGTTTCTCATCCCGACGTTGCAGAGCGTTTCCTTTCCCCGGCGCCTCGCGAGATCCTCGATGATCTCGTGGCCCGGCGGCTGGTCACACCCGATGAGGCGCACCTGGCCGAGCGGATCCCCCTGGCCGAAGACCTGACCGTCGAAGGTGACAGTGGCGGGCACACGGACAACCGTCCGTTGGCTGTCGTGTTGCCGGTGGTACTGGCTCTACGAGACCGGTTGGTGACCCGTTTCGGCTACATGGATCCGGTACGAGTCGGGGCGGCCGGTGGGCTGGGCACCCCGGAGTCCGTCGCCGCCGCTTTCCTACTCGGGGCCGCCTACGTAGTGACAGGTTCGGTCAACCAGGTCGCTGTCGAGTCCGGGCTCTCCACCGACGCCAAAGCACTGCTGGCCGACGCCGACGTTGCGGACGTGGTGATGGCCCCGTCGGCCGATATGTTCGAACTCGGCGGGAAGGTTCAGGTACTGCGCCGCGGCACCATGTTCGCCCAGCGCGCCGCTCGGCTGTACGAGGCGTACCGGACCTACGACTCGCTCGACTCGATTCCCGACGCCGAGCGGAGCCGACTCGAGCGCACGGTCCTGCACGACACCTTCGACGCGTTGTGGGCACGGACCACCGAATATTGGCGTGATCGCGATCCGGACGAACTGCACCGTGCCGCACAGAACCCCCGGCATCGCATGGCTTTGGTTTTCCGCAGCTATCTGGGCCTGTCGAGCCGATGGGCGGTCGTCGGCGCATCCGAACGCCGGACCGACTATCAGATCTGGTGCGGGCCCGCGATGGGGGCTTTCAACCGGTGGACCCGAGACAGTTATCTGGCCGACCCTGAGCAACGGTGCGTCGTGCAGATCGCGCTCAATCTGATGGAAGGCGCGGCGGTTGTCACCCGCCGACATCAACTACGCAGTCTCGGCGTACCGGTACCGATACCGGCCTTCGCGTTCCAGCCCCGGCCACTGGCGTGATCGCCGTATCCGGTTCCGTCCCTCCGCGACGTACAAGGGTGCGCCGGTGAAGTCCATTGTGAACAGGAGATTCAGGATGTCCGATGGATATTCTTCACAGCAAATTCCGGTCGCCATCGTCGGCATCGCGTCGCTGACTCCGGGCGCGTCCGATTCCGACACGTTCTGGCAGACCGTGCTGCGAGGACAGGATCTGCTCAGCGACGTGCCGCCCACCCATTGGCTTATCGACGACTACTTCGATCCGGACCCGGCTACCAAGGACCGAACCTATTGTCGGCGTGGGGCGTTTCTCTCGGATATCGACTTCGATCCCACCACTTTCGGAATCGCCCCGAATGCGCTGCCCGCTACCGACACCGCGCAACTCCTGGCCATGGTCGTCGCCGAGCGCGTGCTCGCCGACCTGGGCCGGAACAGCGCCCAGGAGATCGATCGGGAGCGGGCCAGCGTCATCCTCGGAACCGGTGCGCTGGACCTGCTTCGCACTATGAGCAACCGGCTGCAACGACCCGTATGGCTAGAGGCCATGCGAGGGCTGGGGGTAGCCGAGCCGGAGGCCCAGGCCATTTGCGACCGCATCGCGGAGCAATATGTGCCCTGGCAAGAGGCGACCTTTCCGGGCGTTCTCGGCAATGTCGTCGCGGGCCGCATCGCCAACCGCTTCGACCTGCACGGGACCAACGTCACGATCGACGCGGCATGCGCAAGTTCGCTGGCAGCCATTTCCAGTGCGGTGAATGAACTGGCACTCGGCACCGCGGACACCGTTATCACTGGCGGGGTGGACACCCTCAACGACATCTCGACCTACATGTGCTTCAGCAAGACCCCGGCGTTGTCGCCGACCGGGGACTGCCGGCCGTTCTCCGACCGCGCCGATGGGACCATGCTCGGCGAGGCCGTGGTGATGTTCGCGCTCAAACGCCTAGCCGACGCCGAGCGGGATGGTGACCGGGTCTATGCGGTCATCCGTGGTATCGGCAGTTCCTCCGACGGCAAGGGCAGCGCCATCTATGCGCCGGTGCCGGCGGGTCAGGCGCGAGCGCTTCGACGCGCATACGAAGCCGCCGGGTACGGCCCGGACACCGTAGGGCTCGTCGAAGCGCACGGCACCGGCACCAGGGCCGGTGACGCCGCCGAATTCACCGCGCTGCGCGCCGTATTCGACGCCACCGGCAGGGCGGACCGACAGTGGTGCGCACTGGGCTCGGCGAAATCACAATTCGGCCATACCAAGTCGGCCGCCGGGGCGGTTGGACTCCTCAAGGCCGTACTGGCCGTGCAGCACAAGATCCTGCCGCCGACGCTCAAGGTGGAACACCCCAATCCCGAGCTGGACCTGTCGACAAGCCCGCTGTATCTGAACACGGCCGCTCGCCCGTGGATCGCGCAGCCCGGCCACCCGCGGCGCGCCTCGGTGTCCAGTTTCGGGTTCGGCGGTACCAACTTTCATCTCACGCTGGAGGAGTACGTGCCCGCCGACCGAGCCCCGGACCGTTCGGCGCCCTGGGCCCGGTGCGTGCCGACCGAGCTGATTCTGGTTGGTGCCCGGTCGGCGGAGGAGCTCCTCACCCAGGCACGCTCACTCGGGGCTCGCGACGGCGAGGAATTCACAGCAACCGCGAAGCGGTCGCAACAGGAGTTCGATCCGACCGCCGCAGCCCGTTTGGCTGTGGTCGCGCGGGACCGCGCCCACCTTGCCGACCAGATCGTTCACCTCGCCCGTCTCCTGGCGGCCGACCCGACGGGCTGTCATACCCTCCCAGGGGCCGTCTACCGATTCGGCCCGGCCGATCCCGGCCGCGTGGCGTGGCTGTTCTCGGGCCAGGGCAGCCAATACATTGGCATGGGTGCCGACCTGGCGATGTCGGTGCCCCTGGCCCGGGAGGCATGGGACCGGGTGGCAGAGACCTGGTCGACCTGGATCGAGGACCAGCCGCTGCACGATGTCGTCTTTCCGGTTCCAGTGTTCGACGACGCGGCCAGGGCAGCGCAGCGGGACCTGCTCACCGCCACCGAATGGGCCCAACCGGCACTTGCTGCTCAGATATTGGCCCAACTCGCAGTGCTGCAAGGTGTCGGTATGGCACCGGACTGCGTCGGCGGACACAGCTTCGGTGAGCTGGCCGCATTGCACGTGGCGGGCGCGCTGGACGAGGCCGGTCTTGTCCGGGCCGCCCGTCGGCGTGGCGAGCTGATGCGCGACTCGGCAGGCATCGATGATCCAGGAGCCATGCTCGCCCTTGCCGCCACCCGGGAAGAAATCGACGCGTTGCTGGCCGAGCGGTCGTCGGACGGAGAGCGCACGGTGTGGGTCGCCAACGAAAACGGTCCCCGCCAGGTCGTGGTCTCCGGCAATCGGGATGCCATCGCGGATTTGGCGGGGGCAGCCGCCGCGGCAGGCATCACCGCCCGTAGGTTGCCCACCGCGGCTGCGTTCCACACTCCCCTAATGGCGAAGGCCCTTGACCCGTTCCGTCGCTTCCTGGGCCAGCTCGATGTTTCCAGTCCGCAGCTCGCGGTCTACGGCAACACCGACGCCCGGCCCTACCCCGCCGATCCCGACCGGGTACGGGATCGACTCGCCGAGCATCTGGTGACGCCGGTGCTGTTCGCCGCTCAGATCGAGGCGATGTACGAGGCGGGCGTGCGGACATTTGTCGAATTCGGAGCCGGATCAGTGCTCACCGGGTTGGTCGGTCAGATCCTCGGTGCTCGCCCACACCTCGCAGTACCCCTGGACCACCGCGACCGGCATGGCGCTACGGTGTTCCAAGAGGGACTCGGCACACTTCTAACGGCAGGAATTCCGGCGGATCTCGACGTTCTATGGCAGCCGTTCCGAGAACCGGGGACGGGAACACCGCCGAAAGGCCGGATGTCGGTGCCGATCAACGGCGCGAACTACGCTAGCCCATACCCGCCCCCGGGCGGAAGCGCCGCACTGTCGCCGCCCAACCCCGTTCGTGGGCAGATCCACACAACGCCTGCCGCGATCGAAGCGATGACTGGACCGACCCCGGTACCGGCCGATTCGAACGGGAGTGCGCCGAGTGAGGTGTCGCCGAGCGGCGCCTCCGTGGACAGGCAGTGGCTGTCCGCATTCCGGGAGGCACAGCAACAGACCGCCGAGGCGCATGCAGATTTCCAGCGGGCGCTGGTCGAGGGCCATCGCGCGTTCTTGACGTCCCTGGAGAGAACAACACTTGCTGCGCTCGGAGGCAAGCCCGCTTCGGCGACCTCTGGAACGGAGGCGGATCGGTCCGCGTCTGAAGGACTCAACGCTGCCCGCTTCTTGTCCGACGGGCTGCATGCCCTGCTGGAGAATCAACCGCCGCTCGGTGCCGACGTGCGGGAGGGTATCCGCACGGGCGGCACCCCCGCACGGCACCCGGCCCCTCGGAAAGCGGGTGGCGTCGGCGCTGCGGCCGACAGCCATCGGGAAACCGGTGGCCCAGCGGGTCCGGGCATCGAAAACCTCAGCTCCGCAGTGAAACCCGCCCTGCCGGTGGCTGTTGGGGCAGGGCGGGCGGATATCGCCGACGCCCTGGTGGGGGTTGTTGCGGAGAAGACTGGGTTCCCCGTGGAAGTGATCGATCCGTACCTGGAACTGGAAGCGGATCTGGGGATTGATTCGATCAAGCGGGTGGAGATCTTCTCCGCGTTGCGGGGACGGGTGCCCGAGTTGACCGGCGTTGAACTTGATGTAACAGAACTCGGATCGCTGCGGACGGTCGACCAGATCGCGGCGGCATTCCACGCGGCTCTCACCGCCCAGGACGACCGGCCCGCCTCGAGTGGCGATTCGGTCGCGTCCACTACCGACGGTGCGGATTCGGTACGCGCAGGTGACCAAGCGGCGCTCACACGCTCGGTGCCGATATTGGTCCCGGCGCCCCTGCCGGGGCTCGAACTGCCTGGACTGCGGTCCGGCGCTGTTCTCGTCACCGACGACGGTGCCGGCACAGCTACTCAATTGGCCCAGCTGTTGCGTGACCGAGGGATCGCCGCCAGGGTGTGGGCCCCGCCCGATCAGTGGGATGGTGGAGAGATCGCCGATTCGTTCGATCTGGATGTGCGCGGTGTAGTGGTGCTGTCCGGACTCCGTTCCGTCGCGTCGATCGACGATGCCATCGCCGTCAACCAGGAGGCTTTCCGCATTGTGCGTGCGGCCGCCCGCCGGATCGGTCCGGACGGGGCACTGATCACCGTCCAGGACACCGGTGGCGACTTCGGACTGAACGGTGGACATGGTCGACGGTCGTGGCTCGGTGGCCTCGCCGGGCTGGCCCGGACGCTGCGGAAGGAATGGGCCGGTGTGCAGGCCAAGGCCGTGGACTGTGAGCGCGGATCTCGCGATGCCGCAACACTGGCTCGAGCTCTGGCCGACGAACTGCTGGGTGGCGGATCACAGCCGGATGTGGGGTTGGCCGCCGACGGCACTCGTCGCATGCTGACAGAGCAGACTGACCTTGCCGCGGACTCGGTACAGTCGGTCACACCGTCCGGTGGAGTGATCGTCGTCACCGGTGGCGCCCGTGGCGTGACTCCCCACGCGCTGCGGGCGTTCATCGAGACATCCGCCACCGATTCGGTCTTCGCGTTGCTCGGACGCACCCGTCTGGAACCGGAGCCCGAGGGCCTAGCGGATGCCGGGACAGAAAGGGAGTTGCGCGGCCGGTTGGCCGCCCTGGCACACGAGCGCGGCGAGCATGTCGACCCGATCCGGATCGCGGCGCTGGCCGGCAGGATCCTGGCCGTACGGGAGATCCGGTCCACTCTGGCTGATCTCGAACGCGCTGGTGCCATCGCCCGGTACCTTCCCGTCGACGTGCGCGACTCGACGGCGCTGCGCGAGTCGCTGAACGGGCTCCGTTCCGAGTTCGGCCCGGTCACCGGGTTGATTCATGCGGCCGGGGTGCTGGCCGACGGCCATCTGGTGGATAAGACGGACACGCAGTTCGCGGCCGTCGTCGACACCAAGGTGGCAGGTCTGCGCGCCCTCCTGGACGCCACCGCGGACGACCCATTGGAGCTGGTATGCGTCTTCTCGTCGGCGGCCGCGCGATTCGGTAATGCCGGACAGGCCGACTACGCGCTGGCCAACGAAGTGGTCGCCCAGGTCGCATCCACAGTTCAAGTGGACCGACCTTCGTGTGTGGTGCGGTCGCTTGCCTGGGGCCCCTGGGATGGCGGGATGGTATCCCCCGAGCTGCGTGACCATTTCCACAGTAGGGGTATCGCCCTGATCTCACCGACGGCCGGGGCGGAGGCGTTCGTGCGCGAGGTTCGGGGCGGGACCGGACCGGTGCGGGTCACACTGACCGCTGGGCAGCGGCCGGACCCGTTCGCCGACGACGTGGACGGCGGCGTGTTTGGCACCGTCCGAGTGAGCCGTGAATCCCATCCCTATTTGGCCGACCACGTTGTAGCAGGCCGATACGTTCTCCCCTTGGCGATGACTGCGGAGTGGTTTCTACGGGCCACCCGAATGCGGCAACCGGGACAAAGCACGATCGTTCTGCGCGATCTGGAGGTCGTTCGCCGCGTGGAACTCGACTGCTTCGACGGCGGTGGTCGGCAGCTGCACATCCGCGGTCGCATCGCAGGGCGGGACGAACTCGGCCTCGATCTTGTCGGCACGGATGGGGTCGCGTACGTCAGGGCGACTACCGCATCCGCAACTGCGAACCGGAGCACGCGTGCCGGAAGTTCCATCGCGAAGTCCGGCCAGGTCGGCGGGGGCATCGATCAGGCGGCCGCGTACCGGCAGCCGGTGCTGTTCCACGGCCTCGCGTTCCGGACGATCCAGGCGGTCGAATCGCTATCGGCCTGGGAAGCTCATGCCGAAATCGTCGGGGTGCGGGCGCTGGGCTGGACGGATGAGCCGTGGCACACCGATCCGGCAGCGGTGGACGCGGGCTTGCAACTGGCCCTGCTCTGGGCGGCCGAATGCAGCCGCACGCGGGTCGAGGACGCACCCGCCGACGGACTCGCCTATCTGCCGATGGCTATCGCGGAGGCGCGATTCATCGCGCCGGGACCGGTCGGCCCGGGCACACGGTGTGTAGTGCGTGGTGCGGAGCTGAATTCGATGACGGCCTCCTGCGATGTCATCGTGGTCGACGCCGACGGCGCGCCGGTTGTCGAATTGGTCGGGGTGTGCCTTGTTCGACGACCTGACGATCCGTCGGCCCACCGTGGGAAGAAGTCCGCGGCCATCGTCGCAGGAGTCGGCCATGTGGGTTGAGCCGATCGCCATCGTCGGGCGCGGTTGCGTACTGCCCGGCGCTCTCGAACCCACCAGTTTCTGGGACGATGTTCTCGCCTGCCGGACCAGCCTGACCCGGGTTCCAGCCAGCAGATGGGGGCTGCCCGCCTCCGGCCCGGACAGCGGCCTCGGAATCGGTGGGTTTGTCGAAGGTTTCGAGGACGCATACCGGTCGGCGCTCGCGCAGTCGACGTTCCGGGAGATCATCGATTCTGCCGCGATACAGGACGCGGGTCTCGGTGGAGCCGGACTGGACGATCTGGACCCGCTGTTCCGCTGGGCGGTCTTCGGGGCCGCAGCCGCCTTGCACGAGTCCGGCCAGTCACGGCAACGGTCGCGGACCGGACTTGTGCTGGGCAACCTGTCGTACCCCTCCACCGGATTGGTCGCATACGCCGAGCACGTATGGCTGGCCGACCAGCGTGGGGTACATGACCGGCTCGGCCCCCTGTCCGGCTCGCGAAGACCGTGCGCGGCTGACAGGTTCATGTCCGGCCTCCCGGCACACCTGACCGCGCGGGCGCTGGGGCTCGGGTTGGGCGGATTCGCCTTGGACGCCGCCTGCGCGTCGGCGCTGTACGCGGTGAAGCTGGCGTGTGATGCACTCTCAGATCGCCGTGCCGATCTGATGCTCGCCGGTGGGGTCAATCGGGCCGACGGACTGTTCGTGCACGACGCCTTCGGCGCACTGTCGGCGTTGAGTCACAGCGGGCGGAGCCGACCATTTCATCGGCAGGCCGACGGGCTGATTCCCGGTGAGGGCGCGGCGTTCGTCGCTTTGATGCGCCTAGCCGACGCGATCGCCGCCGACGCGCCGATCCTCGGTGTGGTCCGCGGGGTGGGGCTAACCAATGACGGCCGGGCCAGCGGCCTCTTGGCGCCATCGGAAGACGGTCAGGCGCGGGCGATGCAAGCAGCATACGAGGCGGCCGGTGTGTCGCCGCAGACTGTCGGTCTGCTCGAGTGCCATGCGACCGGAACCAGGATCGGCGACTTGACGGAGGTACGTAGTACCAGCCGGATCTTCGCCGGCGCCCGCGACCTCGCGGTCGGATCGGTGAAGGCGAACATCGGCCACCTGCTGACCGCGGCCGGTGGGGCTGGGCTACTGAAAGTGCTGGGCGCCCTGCGTGCCGGCGTACGGCCGGCCTCACCCAGCACAGACGACCCGCTGCCGGAGCTGACCGCTTCGCCGCTACGGCTCCTCGCCGAGCCCGCGGACTGGGCGGGGCCGCGTAGGGCCGCAGTGAGCGCCTTCGGTTTCGGCGGAACCAACGCACATCTCGTGATCGACGCCTGGACGGGCGACGACGCGAGGGCCGTCGCACCACCATCACACCTTCGAGAAGCGATGAGTGAGGCGCCGCCCGAGCCGCTGGCGGTCGTCGCGGTGCGCGTGACAGCCGCCGACGGCCTGGCCGACGACGACCTTTGGCACGCGGTGATGAATGGCACCAGCCGGATCGAGACCCGATCGACGGTCGACGTGGCATCTGATGGACTCTGTTTTCCTCCGGTCGACCTCGAACAGGCCCAAGCCCAGCAGCTGCTTGTCCTACAGGCCGCTCGTGACGCGGTATCCGGGATCCGACTGCCGACCGACCGAACCACCGTGCTGGTCGGAATGGGCTGCGACCCCGAAGTCGCCCGGCCGGTGCTGCGCCGGCGAATCGCCGGCCTGCGTGGTGAAACCGCGGAATCCACCGCAGACGGAATCGGTGGCGCGCAGACTCCCGCGAGCGTGGTCGGCAGCATGCCGAATCTTGTGGCGAACCGGATCAATGCCCAGCTGGGACTCACCGGCCCGGGCTTCACCGTGAGCGCCGAAGAGAGCTCGGGTCTGGTGGCTTTGGGCATCGCCGCAAGGGCCCTGCATACCAGGGAAAGCGACGCCGCCATCGTCGGAGCGGTCGACCTGTGCCGGGAGCCGGTCCATCGTGCCGCACTCGCCGATCTCGGCATCCCCGGCATCCCCGGTGACGCTGCGGTCGTAGTCGTCCTCAAGCGGTTGACCGATGCCCGAGCCGACGGAGAGCGGGTGCTCGCACTACTCGACAACGCCATGGAAATCACGGCTGCCCCGCCCGCTGGTGGCCCGCTACCGGATCTCACGGTCGGTGACGCCGACGCGGTCACCGCCGGTGCCGCGCACCTGGACCCGGGAGAGTTGTTCGGCCGCGCCCATGCTGCCAGCGGGCTGCTGGCGTTCGCTGTCGCGACGTTGGCGGCGGCGAACCGAGCCGTGCCGCGGGTAGATCGGCAGGCCGCACCGTTCCCCGATCCACCGGTTGTCGAAGCCGCGGTCCGCACACTGGGCGGGTCGCCGGTCCGGGTGCGGTTGCGTGCCGGGGATCCGACCGCATTTCTCACCGCCCCGGCGCGAAGGTTCACGGTGTATTCCGCTAAAGACCGAGCCGGGGTGGCCGCCGACCTCGGCGCAGGGCATACGTCGGCCGATGGTCCGACTCGATTGGTTGTGCTCGCCGCGGACGCCGAAGAACGTCTGGCCCGGGTCGAGGCCGCCCGGCATTGGCTCACGGTCGGAGGCAGACGGCCCGAGGGCGTAGTCCTGCGCGAGCGGCCAGTCGTGGGGAAGACGGCGTTCGTCTTCTCCGGCGGTTCGATGGCTTACCCCGGGATGGGAAGGGAGCTCATGTTCGCCTTCCCGGAGCTGCTGGATAGCGTGCGCAGGCGCTGTGGATCGCTGGCCGAGCTGGTGGGTTGGGCCCACGATGCGGATGATCCGCGGCCGCGGCACGCCCTCGACCAGGTGTGGGGTGCGGCCGTGTTGGGCCAGCTGCACGCCGAGATCACACAGACGGTCCTCGGCATACACCCCGATGCGACCATCGGGTACTCCTCCGGCGAACTGACCGCCCTGGCAGCCCTCGATACCTGGCCCGACGTCACCCCGCTGACCACCTTGACCAACAACGATCCGGACGCATTCGGTCGCGCCGTTGCCGACGAGCGGGAGATCGTCCAGGCGGCCTGGCGCAACGTCGGAGTCGAAGGCAGCACGTGGCAGACGCATCTGGTCGACACGTCGGCCGAGCGGGTGCGGGCGGCCTTGACCGGCGAAGCCGCCGTCCACCTCATGGTTGTCAATGCGCCGGACTCGTGCGTTATCGGGGGCGAGGCCAACGGGTGCGTGCGGGTGCTGCAACGGCTCGAACCGGTCGCGCACTTGCCGATTCCCTACGACATGCCCGCGCACGTCCCCGAACTCGCCGGCACCACATCGGAGTGGGAGCGGCTTTATCGGCTACCGATCAACCGGCACACCGGGGTGCGCCACTACACCTGCTCGACTGCGCTGCCTGTCGAGTTGTCGACGGAGGCGGTGGCGGCGGCGGTAGCCCGGCAGCAAACGGGGCCGATCGATTTCGCCGCGACGATCGAGCAGGCGTGGGCCGACGGAGTCCGGATCTTCGTCGAACACGGTCCCCGGGGGCTGTGCTCGGCGTGGATAAGGCGCACTCTAGGTTCCCGGGAGCACTTGGTGGTTTCCCTGGACGCACCGGATGGGCGAGGGGTGGACGCTCTGCTTCGCGCTGCCGCTGAGCTGATGGCCGCCGGTGTGCCCCTCGACACCGATGCGCTCGCGACACGGCTGATGGCAGGTACACCGGATGGCGGCTCGGAGACGGGGCGGCGGTTGACATTTCCCGCGCATCCGCCCGAGGTCCAAGTCCGGGTCGCCGCCATGACGAGCGTGAACCCGGCAGCCGCGCCCGGGGAGGCTTGGCCCGAGGAGCGCGCCACTTCAGTTCCGGTCGGCGACCGATCTGCGGCCGCCGTCGGTGCAGGTGTACAGGTGATGGAACCTGCGCCGGTCCGGGCGACCAGGGCCCCTGTGGCAGCCGAGCCGGCTGCGGACACGAACCGATATGGGCACAACCGCACGGCCACGCCATCGACCGCCGGATTTGCCGGATCGGTCGCGCCGGACCTTCAGGTCGGGCCTGCGGATCGGCCGGACGACGACGAATTTCCGCCAGACGGGCTCGCTGGGCTGTTGGTGGGCCAGCTCCGGCTGGCCGGCGAGGCCCACCGATCGTGGCTGTCCGGGCTCGCCAGGGCACATATAGAATTCCTGGACGTACGGCGCCGGGCCATGGCGTTGCCTTCCGAGGCAACAACGGTGGTGGACCTGGACCACCGCACTGCAGGCGCGGAGATCACGATCCACACCCGATCGGATCCGCATGCTCAGGAGCACGACACGCGCCCTGTACGGGAGATGTTTACGCCGTTGGTCACCCAGGACCCGGCTGCCGGGCCGAGCTTGCGGGAGCCGTACGGGACCATCTTCGACCGGGCACAGCTCGAGGCATTGGCCTCGGGGCCGATCGCGGCGGTGTTCGGCGATGACTACGCGGTTCTGGACGATTACCCGCGGGTGATCCGCATGCCGAGTCCGCCCCTCCTTTTGCCGGACCGGGTCATCGGGATGGATGCCGAGCCGGGGATACTGGACAGCGGCGTGATCTGGACAGAGACCGATATTCCGGTCGACGGCTGGTACCTGGACCCGGCGGGCCGGATGCCTCCGGGAATTACCGCGGAAGCCGGGCAGGCCAGCTTGCTCCTGCTGAGTTGGCTCGGTGCCGATCACCTCGCCCGGGGGACGCGAGTGTACCGACTGCTCGGCTGCGAGGTGGCCTTCCACGGGCAATTGCCGCAACCGGGAGAGAAGCTGCGCTACGAGATCCATATCGATGGCCGGGAGACCTTCGGTGACGTCCCGCTGTGGTCGTTCCACAGCCATTGCTTCGTAGGCGACGAACTACGGCTGACCATCACGAAGGGACAGGCGGGGCTGTTCACCGATGCCGAGCTGGCCGGTGGGCGGGGTCTGCCCTGGCGACCGGAGGATGACGTACCGTCCCTGGACGGGATTGTCGATCCGCCCGCGATCCCTTGGCGCCGGGGGGCGTTCACGGCGGAGCAGGTGGCGGCGTTCGCGGACGGCCGCCCAGCCGACTGCTTCGGGGCGGGTTGGGAGCTGACCCGCAGCCACATCCGCACTCCGCGGATCGCGGATGGCCGAGGGCGGTTTCTGCACGAGGTCCCGGTCCTTGATCCCGGGGGCGGTCCTTGGGGACGTGGCTACCTGCGTGGCGAACTGTACGTCGACCCGCAGGACTGGTTCTTCCAGGTGCACTTCCCCGACGACCCGTGCATGCCCGGCACCCTGATGTCCGAGGGCTGTTTCCAGGCGATGGCGTTCTACCTGGCCGCTGCCGGATTCACCGTCGATCGGGACGGCTGGCGGTTCGAGCCGGTGACCGACACCCCCTTCAAGATGCAGTACCGCGGCCAGGTACTTCCAACGAGTTCCGGTATGACCTACGAGGTTTTCGTGGTCGAGTTGATCGCTGGGCCGCAGCCGACGCTGATCGCCGACGTCCTGTGCACGGTGGATGGGATCAAGGCCTGTCACGCCCGGCGACTCGGGTTGCGGCTGGTGCCCGACTGGCCGCTGATCCGCTGGCGGGAGCTGGGCTCGCCCACCGTGCAGGTGACCGGGGAACCGGTTGCGCCGCAGTATCTCGACCTGGCCGGTCACACCGCCCGCACCCCGGTCGCCCAGGTGGATGGCTTCGCCTTCGACTACCCGGCGCTGCTCGGCTTCGCCTGGGGCAAGCCCAGCGAGTCGTTCGGTCCGCCGTATGCGATCTTCGACAACCATCGGCACGTGGGCAGGTTGCCCGGTCCACCGTTGCACCTCGTGAGCCGGGTGACCGAACTGGACGGGCCACCATGGGAGTTGCGGTCCGGTACCGCGGTGGTGGCTGAGTACGACATACCTGCCGAGGTCTGGTACTTCGAGCAGAACGACTATCCAGTGATGCCCCTGGGGATCGTCATGGAGGTCGCGCTACAGCCCAGCGGCTGTCTTGCCACCTACGTGGGTAGTGCCTTGGACAGCCAGACCGATCTGTACTTCCGCAATCTCGGTGGCACAGCGATAATCGCCGGCGAGATCGGTCCCGCTGCCCGGCTAGTGGTCACGCGGACCCGGCTGACCAGCGTTGTCCGCGACGACCGGACGATCATCGAGGATTTCGCCACCGAGTGCCTGATCGACGGATCCCCCGTGGTCACTCTCACCACGACCTTCGGGTTTTTCCCCAAGGATGCGTTCGACGGCCAGGTCGGAATACCACTCACGGCGGAGCAGAGTCGTTGGCGTACCGCAGAATCGGATTTCGCTGTCGATCTCATCTCTCGCCCGGCCCGGTGGTTCGGGTCCGAGCCGCGCCTGCCGGGCCCGATGCTTTCCATGATCGACAGGGTCACCGGATACTGGCCCGAGGCGGGAGCGGCCGGACTCGGGCGGCTGCGAGCGGAGAAGGATGTCGACCCCGGTGATTGGTTCTTCAAAGCGCACTTCTTCCAGGACCCAGTACAGCCCGGCTCTTTCGGGGTCCAGGGCCTCTGTCAACTCGTCCAGTTCTATATCCTGCAGACCGATCTGGCAGACGGGCTACATCGGCCCCGTTTCCGGCCCACGGTGTCGTCGCAGCCGGTGACCTGGAAGTACCGTGGCCAAGTCACCCCACTCACCCGCAAAGTCATCCTCGAGGCCGAGATCGTCGAAGTCGGCGCAGACGATGTGGGCCCGTATGTGGTCGCGGAAGGTTGGCTGTGGGCCGACGACATTTGTATCTACCACCTGCAGTCCTTCAGCCTCGGAGTTGCCAGGGGTGAGGCGTAGGTATGCGACCGAACATCGAAATCCCCATGCTGTCCGCCCAAGCCCGGCCCGGCCACCGATCGCCGCGGCATCGGCCCGACAGGGAGGAGGGAGGAGGGACCGTGGACGTTCATCCGTTGTCCTGCAATCAGGAGCTGATGCTGGCGTTCGGGGCCGAGATAGGGTTTGCTCCCGCGCTCTGGAACCACCAAATCGTCATGGATATAGTCGATTACGACGACACAGATCTGCGTGACGCGCTGCGGATCCTGTGCCTTCGTCATGAGATCCTGCGCACGCGGGTCGCAGTACGTCACGGGAGGCACCACCAGCTTGTCGCACCGGTCGACGACGCTGTGCCGCACCGGTTGGCCGGCCCGGCAGACGGTGACGTGGCGGAGATCGCAGGTCGAGAATCGGCCACACCCTTCGACCTGGGTAACGGGCCGTTGTTTCGCAGTATCGCGATTCCGCAGCCCGGTGGTGGCGCCCAGCTCGTTCTCACTCTCAACCACCTGATCTCCGACCGGGAATCGGAGATCATGCTGGCGGCGGAACTCGCTGAGCACTACGAGCACGCCGAGAACACACCGAATCCGGAGGCGACCCCGCACCAGTATGGCGAGTTCGCCCGATGGCAGCGCGCGCAGGTAGCCCGCTATCTGCGCGATCCAGACGCTGTTCCGCGTTGGCGCGACTATGAGGCCGCTGTCAAGACGCTAGGGACATCGGATCACGCTCACTGCGAGGCTTCGAGACTGGGAGGATCCACCAACCGGACCCGCGGGGAGGTCGAGGCGCGTTTCAGCCCACAGACCACGGCGGTTCTCACCGAATATTGTCGGAGGCAGGGGGTCACGCCGAACACCTTCGTCCTGACCGCACTGTGTACCGCGCTGTCGGCGTCTCGCGATCTCGGACTCGGACTGCTGCTGTGCGAGAAGACGGTGCGCAATCCGTACCGTTTCGTTGATACCCTGGGGCCTTTCTCAGATCTGTGGCCTATCGACCGCGCATCGACCGGCTCGCGGGAGTTCGCGACCTCGCTCGCCGACATCCAGCGGCAGGTCCTACGGGCGATAGATGGCGCGCTCCCGTTTCAGGTACTGGTAAGGCGGACGCCATGGCTGGCTCGCGAACTGTGGTTCCCCGCCCGTGGGCCATGGATCTTCTACCAGTACTTCGCCGACCCGCCGATCCCAGACACCCGGCACACCCGGATCGCACGCACGGAAATTCCCGATTCGTTCGGCCCGCAGAGCGATGTATTCGGCCTGCACGTGCAGGCACACCACAATGGCCCGGAGATCCGGCTACGGCTGAGTCACAGGCTCGACAGCCTCGATCGACGCGCGGTGCAGGTTCTCCTCGACCGCGTCCGGAGTGTGGTCTCCCGCGCTGTGGGGCAGCCGGTCGAGCTGCCGGATCGCATTCCCGGGGACTCGATGCCGTGTGATTATTCGTTGTTGCGGCATAAGTTTCCAGGGAGTGCGGCGGATCCCGGCAGCGTGCTCGCGGAGCAGTTGCGGTTCTGGCGCGCGGAACTGGACGGTATGCCGGAACAGTTGATCTTGTCACTCGATCGGCCGCGACCGTCGGTGACGAGCCACCGCGGCGATCGAGTCGTCTTCGAGGTTTCGGCAGAACTGCGGCAACAGTTGGAGACCGTGGCCCTGGCCCGGGGAATCACGATGTCGATGGTTTTGCATTGTGCGCTTGCGGTGCTGCTGCACCGCCACGGTGCCGGTGATGACATACCGATCGGGGCGCCGATCGCCGGTCGACTCGCTGAATCGCCGGCCGATCGGGGCGAATTCCTCAGCAACACTTGGGTTTTGCGGGTGCGGGTCGATCCGGCGATGTCATTCGAGGCGTTGCTGGCACAGGTGAGGGACAGGACGTTGGCGGCGTATGCGCACTCGGGTGTGCCATTCGAACGGCTCGTGGAGGAGTTCAAGTCGGCGCGGTCAGCAGCCCATCACCCGTTGTTCCAGGTGTCGTTGGCGTTGCACAACAATGAGACTCGGGTGTCGGAGCCACTGGGAGACGAGGTGTCCATGCTGCCCGGGCGGGAGACCTACCCACGACTCGACTTACTTTTCGATATCACCGACGACCCGGTCGCGGGTGGATTCGCGGGAGTTCTGGAATACGCGACGGACCTGTTCGACCGGTCGACGGTGCAGGCGTTCGCCGATCGATTCGTCCGGCTGCTGACGCGGTGTGCTGCGGAGCCGTCCGCGCGTGTCGGAGAAGTCGAGATGCTGTGCGCCCAGGAACGGATTCGTACCCGCTTCTGGGAGACCGGAGACGAGCTGGACGTGCCCGGTGCCACGGTGGCCGGGCTGTTCGAGGCCCGGGTCGCCGCTGCGCCGGACGCGGTGGCCGTGGTCGCCGACGATGAGACGATCAGCTATCGAGAGCTGAACCGGCGGGCGAATCGCCTGGCACGTCGCCTTGTCGCCGTCGGAGTCGGACCAGAATCGGTGGTGGCCCTGGTATTGCCTAGATCGGTCGAACTGGTGGTGGCACTGCTGGCGGTGGCCAAATCCGGTGGCGCCTATTTGCCTATCGATCCGGCATATCCGCGTGATCGCATCGCGTACATCTTCGCCGACGCCGAACCAGTGGTCGTACTGAGCGGTCGTTCGGTGGCAATCCCGGATGCGGTGTCGTGCATCCACATCGACGAATTGGATCCGGGTGATCGGTACACACTCGGTGAGTCGGATCTCTGCCCCGCGGAACTGCTTGGGACCGTGCAGATGTCGAGTCTGGCCTATGTGATCTACACGTCCGCATCCACCGGGACACCGAAGGGCGTGGCGGGCCGACATGGACTGCTCGCCAACAGGCTCGCCTGGTGCGCTCGGCTGCTGCGCCACGCACCGGTGGGGATGACCAACACGGCACCGGGATTCATCGACTCGAGCTTCCACATCTTCTCGCTGCTGACGCGCGGCGGGCGCGTGGTGGTCCTGGACGCGGAATCGGTGCGGGATCCGCGGTCCATGGTCGCGGCTCTGGATCGGCATCACGTCACCGAGATCATGACCATTCCCGCACTGGCGGCCGAGGTTGCGAGACAGGAATTCCCGGAATCAGTGGTGCTCGACACGTGGATTCTGTCCGGTGAACCGGTAACTCGGACAGTGCGTACCGCATTGCGTGAGGCCACCGGTGCGGCCGATATCTGGAACTTCTACGGGTCGACCGAGGTCAGCGACGTCGTCCACGTGAATCTCGCCAACATGCCGGGCACCGAACCTTCGATCGGTATTCCAGTTTCGAATACAGCTGTGCGGGTTCTGGATTCGCGCTTACGGCGCGTTCCTGTGGGGGTGGTGGGAGAATTGTACATCGCTGGGGCTCAGGTGTGCCGCGGATACCACCATCGGCCGGGAATGACTTCGGCACGATTCGTCGCCGACCCCTCCGGGGGCGGAGAGCGGCTGTACCGCACCGGTGATCTGGCACGGTGGCGGCGCGACGGTGTCCTGGATTTCCTCGGCCGGGCCGACGACCAAATGAAGATCCGGGGTTTCCGGGTGGAGCCGGGTGAGGTGGAAGCGGCCCTGATGGCGCATCCACGCGTAACCCAGGCGGTGGTCGTGGTCCGCGATGTCGCCGGTGGTCGGCAACTGGTGGCATACGTGGTGGCTTGCAAGGGATTCGGCGTCATCGCGGCGGAGATGTCCGCCGATGTACGGCGTTTCGTATCGGATCGGTTGCCCGATTTCATGATTCCCGCAGTTGTAATGGTGCTGGATGCACTGCCGCTGACTGTGAACGGCAAGGTGGACCGGCGGGCCTTGCCCGCCGTGGACCTGGCAAGCGAAAGGGAATTCCGGGCGCCCTCGACCGAGCGAGAAATAGTGCTGGCGAACCTGTTCGGTGAGGTGCTGGGCATCGATCGGGTAGGGGTCCACGACGATTTTCTGGCCTCGGGTGGGCATTCGCTGCTGGCGGCGCGTTTGGTATCGCGTATTCAAGTGGTGCTCGGCGTCGAGGTGCCGATCAGGGTGATATTCGAGGCGCCGACGGTGGCACTGCTGGCCGACCGACTAGAACAGGAGGCACCGGAGCGACGATTTGACGTTGCCGCGGCGGGCGCCAACGGCCCGACCACCGGTAGCACCCGCCCACAGACTGCTTCATCCGGGTCGACCATTGTGAAGGATTCGCTCGAATGATTGCACTCTATCGGGGTCCTGGACCCCGGGAGGTGTCGCACTGTCACACCACGAGACCGGCGTCGGCGTGACCGCCCCGGGATCACTGCCGTTGATGTCGGCGGTCGCCGCCGCCGCCGACTCGCCGCGGTACAACTTCCACGCCCTGCCGTGGGGCGGGCAGGTGCCGATCCGCAGTCCGGAGCTACGTGCGGCCTACGACAGGCTGATCGCGTCGGAGCACACGAGCATCGACCTGTCCTATGGCCGTGACCTGCTGGACTCCCCGTTCTGGCCGACCGGCCCGCTCGCCGCGGCGCAATCCCGCGCTGCAACCGCATTCTCCTGCGATGCCACATTTTTCGTCTCGATGGGTACTACTGTCGCGAACGCCGTCGCTATCGCGGCGGCCGCGGAATTCGGCCCCAGGACGCTGCTGGACGCGACGGCTCATCAGTCGCTGCACTTCTCCTGTGACCTGCTAGGAATGAGCACCACGCGAATTCCGGTGATGCCAGAGCGCCCCGACGTAGCGGATCTGGATGCAGCCCGGGCGCTGCTCGCGGCGGCACGACAGCGAGAGGTCCCCTTTCACACGCTGGTACTGGGATCGTCGACCTACGGTGGACTCAGGTTGCGCGCCGAACGCATTATGCTTGCGGTGAACGAGATTTCGCCGACAACGAACATCGTCTTCGATGACGCGTGGGCCGGGATCCACGGCTTCCATGACGAGACCTCGACGATGTCTCCGACCTGGGTCGCGGCGCGTCTACGTGGGCAGGGCCGGTTCTCCGGATCGATCTGGGTCACTCATTCAGCGCACAAGACAATGTGCGCCGCTCGACAGGCGGCGTACGTGCATGTCCTCGGGGCCCGGCGTGCCGTGGCGGCGACCGAGTCCTCCATGTATCGCCACCACACCTCCTCACCCGCCTGGCCGATCATGGCGTCACTGGATCTGGCCAGGGCGCATGCCGAGCAGGAGGGCGGCGAGTGTCTGGATCGGGCGCTGGCCCTGCACCGGGAATTGCGCGCCCGTCTCATCGCTGGCGGATTTCCGGCATCTGGCCGGGAGCTGCCGCCCCGAGCGTCGGCCTGGTACGCGCCGGACGAACTCCGCTTCACCCTCCACTTGGGTGACAACGCGGCGGCCGTGCGGCGGCGCTTGATTGCCGAATGGGGTGTGTACCTGCCACATTCGGTCGGTTCGGAACTGCTGGCGAATATCACCATCGGCATCGGTGCCGACGCCATCGATGCGCTGGCGACCGGACTGCTGGCGACCATGAAAGATCGTCCGCCCGCCCCGAGGAAGGACGAGACCCGGGCACGGCGAATCATGGCGGAACAGACGCCGCAGGACTATCTGATCGCCTATCCACCGGGTGTGCCGATCGCCTACCCGGAGACAGGTGCGCGACCAGTCGACGGCCGCCGGGTGGAGGCGGAACTGGCTGGTGGCGCATCGATCCACCGGGTACGGCGGCGCGTACCAGCGGTCGATGAACACGCCCGGGGCCGGTGACTCCCTCGAATCGGGGCATCCGCACTGACGTACGTCCAGCAGAGACGGAAGCGGAGATGCACTGCGAGCTGCGATGATGTGACTTGATTAAGGAAACATCAGTGCGGTTTGAAGATTACCTCGAGAAGATCATCGACAGGTTCTCATTCTTATGCCGCGGTCTATCGAACGCGACCGCGAACTGCACCTGGCCGTAACGCCGATAACGCCCCACTCGCTCGCGCGCCCACCCATCCATCGGATTGTGATGCGCATGCGCCCGCCGGGAACGCCGCGACGGATCCAGCGGGAACGGATTCAGAATCGGCCCGCTTCCGGCATCGCGGTGAAAGTCGTAGAAAGTCCGCAGCACCGTCTCCGAATGCGCCACGGTCGCCGGGGCGTATCCGTCTCCCAGAGCAGGCTTGCCGGTATTGGGTTCTCCTACCCCATGATTCGCCCAACCAGTGCCGTCGGAACGATCGACCCGACGGCGTTGCTTCACCGTCAGCTGGATCCAGCACCGTCGCACGACCGGAGGTCGGTCGATTGTCTCAGACCCGGACCGGATTACAGCAATTCCCGGCGTCCAGGCATCCTACGGCGCGTCGTCGATTGACGGCGTTGTTTGACGAATACGTCAGATGATGCCGTCGAGTTCACGCAGCAGGGCGGCTTTGCCCTTCGCTCCGACGATCTGCTTGACCGGCTTGCCACCGGAGAACAGCATCATAGTCGGCAGCGAGAGTATCTGATAATCGCGGGCGACGCCCGGATTGGCATCCACATCGACCTTCGCCACGGTCAGCTTATCCGCGTGCGTGCCCGCGATCTCCTCCAGCACCGGGGCGACCATCTTGCACGGACCGCACCAGTCGGCCCAGAAGTCGACGAGTACCGGCTTCTCACTGAGCAGCACATCGTCGGCGAAGGACGCGTCGGTCACGGTGACCGTGTTTTCGGACATGGGTATCTCCTTGTAGTGCAAAAGTGATGAGATCAGTTGGCGGGCACGGCAACTGGGTTGCCTGCGTGACCCAGGGTGTTCGAGGTGATGTCACCCTGTTCGGCCAGCCAGCGCTCGGCGTCGATCGCGGCGCGGCAGCCGGTTCCCGCGGCGGTAATGGCCTGGCGGTAGGTGTGGTCGACCAGATCGCCCGCGGCGAAGACACCGGGCACCTTGGTCGCCGTTGTGGGGTGCAGCACCTGCACGTAGCCCTCGTCGTCCAGCTCTACCTGATCCTTGACCAGCTCGCTGCGCGGATCGTGGCCGATCGCCACGAACAGGCCGGTCGCGGCCAGCTCGGAGGTTTCGCCGGTGCGGGTATCGCGCAAAGTCAGGCTGGTCACGCTGGTATCGCCGTTGACCGTGGCGACCTCGGCATTGAGTACGAACTTGATCTTCTCGTTGGCCTTGGCGCGCTCCAGCATGATGCGCGAGGCACGGAATTCCTCGCGGCGGTGCACGATGGTGACGCTGCTGGCGAACTTGGTGAGGAAGGTCGCCTCCTCCATGGCGGAGTCGCCGCCGCCGACCACCACGATGTCCTGGCCCTTGAAGAAGAAGCCGTCACAGGTGGCGCAGGCGCTGACACCGCGGCCGAGCAGCTTCTGCTCACCGGGGACGTTCAGATAGCGCGCGGCCGAGCCCATGGCGAGGACTACGGCGTAGGCCTGGTGGGTCTCATCGCCGACGGTGACCGTCTTGATCGGACCGCTCAGGTCAATGGCGTCCACATCCTCGGTCCGGATATCGGCACCGAACCGCTTGGCCTGTTCGCGCATCTCCTCCATCAGATCCGGGCCCATGATGCCCGCGCGGAAGCCGGGGAAGTTTTCGACCTCGGTGGTGGTCATCAGTGCGCCACCGAACTGGGTCCCCTCGAACAGCAGGGGCTGGAGTTCGGCGCGGGCGGCGTAGACGGCGGCGGTGTAGCCGGCGGGTCCGGAACCGACGATGATCAAGTCGCGAACTGCGGTGCTCATGTGACCCTTCCGAGGGAGATTCATTAGACGTGTCGGTCAACAACAGGGTAAAAGCAGATGCTCCCGCGCTCGCGTCCGCTTCCTACGATCGGCTGTCAGCCATCCACATGCGGCGACTGATTTCGGATGCACCTGGCGACGTGTGTGGGACCGAGGCCTGGCTGCTCGGCTCGATGGGTCGAGGCGGTGGCCCGGCGTGAGGGTGTCGGGAGGGAGTCGGTGCGCCGCTGGGTGCTGCCGGTCCAGACCGACAGCAGCAAACCGCATAAGCAGAGAACCTGGGGCGCTTCAAACTGCTTGACGCGGGACACACCAATCCTTGACTGAATCCACTAGCTGACGAGATTCGCCTCGATCTCGAGAACGATTCGCACCTTGTCGCTTACGGTCACTCCTCCACCGGGCAGTGGGTGGTTGAAGTCGATGCCGAAATCACCGCGGCTGATGACGCCGCGCGCCGAGAAGCCCGCCTTGGCCGCTCCGGGTTGTCCTGCAGAACCGAAGCGCGGCGCGTCCATCGTCAGGGTGATCGGATTGGTGACGCCACGGATCGTGATGGCACCGTCGAGGAGATAGGTCTCCCCGTCGGGGCGGATCGAGGTGGAGACGAAGCTCCACTGCGGATGGCGCTCCACGTCGAAGATCTCCGGGGAACGAATGTGGCTGTCACGCGCTTGGAAACCCGTCGTGACGCTCGTGGCGTCGATCGTCGCCGTCACGCTCGAGTCGGACGCGGTCGGGCCCGTCACGATCGTCCCGGCGACACCGGAGAGGCTGCCATGGACGTTGGCCACCATGTAGTGCCGGACGATGAAGCCGGCGTGGCTGTGCGGAGTGTCGATCGACCACGTCCCCTGGACCCAGGCTGGATCGATCTCGTGGGCTGTCATGTGATGCCTTTTCTGTCTGGTCCGGTGTGGCACGCGGTAGGTGTGTGCTGACGGCACCCACCGCGGCCAGCGGCTGGCGTGGGTCAGGCGAGCGCGGCAACGACCTGTTCGGTAAGAACAGCCGGGCCTGCGATGAAACTCTCGGAGTCGGCCTGCCAGGGATTGCCCTTGGCGTCGGTGACCGTGCCGCCGGCCTCGGTGACCAGCAACGCGCCGGCGAGAAGGTTCGCGGGGTCCTTGCCGAACTGCCAGAAGACGTCGAGTCGTCCTGATGCGACGTCAGCGATCTCCCAAGCGGTGGGACCAAAGTTGCGGTGTGCCATGGCCGCCGGCATCAGACGCAGGTATCCGCGAGCGATCTGCTTGGCGATCTCCGGCTGACGGCCGATGAAGGGCGCTTCGCCGGTCGCTACCATCGCGGCCGAGAGCGCGGTCTTTGGCGAAGGGGTGATCGGCTCGCCGTTGAGGAAGGCTCCCCCTCCACGGATCGCGGTATAGGTCTCATTCAGAAGTGGGCTGTGAAGAATGGACAGCACCGTTTCCCCGTCGCGGACCAGCGCCAAGCTGACCACCCATCCGGGCAGGTGGTGGACGAACTGGACTGCGCCCTCCACTGCGTCCAGTACCCAGACGTCACCCTCGGTCGGGATGACGGTTCCGTGCTCCCAGTCCTCTTCGAGCCACTGGGCGTCGGGATGGACGGCCTGCAGAGGCTCCATCACGATCTTGCTCGTCAAGGCGTCGAGCTCGTAGAACTTGGTACGCAACTGGTCCCATTCGCGGAACTCCGGGAAGGTGGGCAACTGCGCGTACTGCTGCTTCAAGTGGGCGCCGGCCGACTCAGCAGCCTTGGTGGCCTCGGCGAGCAGTGCGGGCAGATCGGATTCGGCATTCACGACGATTCTCCTTCAAGAGTCTGGGTGCAGTGACGGGTGTGGTTCATGCCTGGGCAGGTTGCGGTGCTGCAGTGGCGGTCAGCCAGGTGGCGAGAGCGGTCGTGAGGTCGCCGCCGTCGGGCGAGGTCCAGGCGATGTAGCCATCGGGTCGCACGAGCAGTGCGTCGGCGGGGTCGCCGGGCAGTGGGAGTGCGTCGACTTCGACGATGTCGATCAGGTCGAGCCATGGGGCGGCGGTGTCGGCATGGGTGCTGCCGGGTGTGGTGATCAGGACCATGTGCCCGGTGTGGAACAGGTCGCTGAGCCAGCTGGTGCGGGGCCCGTCGGGATGGTTGAGGGTGACCTCGACGTCGGGCATGCGTGCCCCGAGCAAGCCGTGGGAGACGCCCGGTTGGTAGCCAATGACGGGATGACGGATGTCGAGGTTGGAGAGGAGACCCGAGATCTGGTGGTTGACCTCCGGGATCTCCAGCAGTGAGACAAGCAGGTCGCGCACGGCAGGGACCTCGACCGTGGTGGCAGGCGACGTCAGCAGGCCCTGGACCTTGATGTTCTCCAGGACCCGTTTGGTGGCTGCGTGCCGTTCGGTATGGAAGCTGTCGAGGATCGTGTGGGGCGCGTGGCCGCGGACGTGTGCGGCGAGCTTCCAGCCCAGGTTCATCGCGTCCTGCAGGCCGAGACCCATGCCCTGCGAGCTTGCCGGGAGATGGATGTGGGCTGCGTCGCCGGCCAGCAGGACGCGTCCTGCGCGGTAGTTCTCAGCCTGCCGGTTGGCATTGGTGTAGCGGCCCGCCCAGATGAGCTCGTCGATCTCGACTTCGCCGTCGTAGCGTTCGAGCAGAACCTCTTCGTACTCCTCGCGGGTGACCGGGACGAGGGAGTGTTCGGGTTTGGCGGCGGGGTCGGGGTCCATCCAGGCGCAGCGGAAGCGGCCGCTCGCGCCGAGCGGGATGAGCATGACGAAGCGGGCGTTGGGCTTAAGCGTGCCGTAGATGTCGACCGCCGGGCGGTGCAGTGACGCGAGTTCCTCGGGGATCTTGGACAGGGTGATATCTCCGACGACGCCCCAAGAGGTAGCGTCGGTGCCGGGGAAGGCGATGCCGGCGAGCTTGCGCACGGTGCTGGAACCGCCGTCGGCGCCGACGAGGTAGGACGCACGGATGTAGTGGTCACCGTCGACCCCCGCGACCTCGACGGTGACGCCGTGCTCGTCCTGGGTCAGGCCGGTGACCGTGTTGTGGTAGCGCACCTCGATGCCTAGCCCGTTGAGGTGCTCCTCGAGCAACTGCTCGACCCGCGGCTGCGGGATGCGAACCATGTTCGGAATACGCGTCGGCCACGTCTCGTACCTCAGTGGATACGGGACGCCCGCCATGTACCCGGAGTCCAGTGTGACCACGGCGCGCTCGTTCATTCCCGCGAACAGGCCGCGCAGCTGCATCTCCTCGGCAGCTCGCGGTTGCATATGCACCGCGCGGCTCTCGCCGTGACGACCTGGGTTGCGGTCGAGGACCACGACATCGATGCCGGCCAGCTTCAGCTCGGCGGCCAGCATCAGTCCGGTCGGACCACTACCTACAACGACGACCTCACATGTTTCCACGGCGACTCCTGACGCTTATGAGGGGGCAATTTCCGGAGATGTGAGTGCGGACTGGACGTGCACTCACGTCGAACGCTGCGCTTCCCGCACTAAGTTGAAAGCGGTCGTCACGGTGCTCGACCTCCTCCTCCCATGTGTATTCAGTTGACACTAGCAGTAAGTCCCGCAGATTGCCGACTGTATTCAGTTTATCACCGGACCTCGCGACGCTGATTTCTGCTGCTGCAAGACCAGAGATGCAACTCGTGTAGAACCGCCCGAGATGGACTGTGTAGCAGTTGGTTTCGGATGGACAGACACAGCACTCTGCCCAAATCCGGGAAAAGTCGCGCTAAGGAGTTACCGCAGACAATGAGCACTTATCTGCGCTCTGGCCCATATTTCATCTGATGAAAGATTGTCTGCGTCAACAGATTTAGTCTCTGAGCTGCGGGAATTTGCTGGCCCCCGACTTGGGTCGATAGCGCGAGAGGTATCGGAGCCGGGGCTGTGATCAGCCGCTCTTCACCCCATCTATCATCTGATGAAGGAATCATTCGGTGGATGTTGGGGTGTTGGGTGGCGGGATCGCGAAGGTTGGAGGTCGCTGGCGCGGCCCATCGGGTCGTGGCGGCCGGGGTGCCGTTGCTGCGTCCGGACGTCCAGGTGTTCGAGGCGATGCTGGAAGGGTGGCGGCAGCAGCAGCTGAGCCGGAACCTGGCCTTCGGCACTGTCGATGCCCGATTGGATCTGCTACGGCGGTTTCAGGACCACTCCGGTGAGTTCCCGTGGCAGTGGACGCCGCAGCATCTCGAGGAGTGGTCGACCGATCTACGTGCCGTGCGCGGGCTGGCGCTGTCGACGGTGCGGGCCTACCAGCTGGCGATCCGCTCGTTCCTTGGCTACGTCTGTGAACCGCTCTATGGGTGGGATGTCGAGTGCGAGAAACGATTCGGCACTCACCCGATCCAGATCAGCCACGACTGGAACAGCGCCAAGCACATCCTCGACGTCGAGGGACGCCCACAGCGCCGAGCATTGTCCCGCCCCGAGTTGCAGCTGCTTTTCGATGCGGCCGACGAGATGGTGGAGGAGATCCGCCGGCACGGCCGCAAAGGCGCAGTGGCAGCGTTCCGTGATGCGGCAATGTTGAAGACCGCCTACGCTTTCGGGCTTCGCCGCCGGGAGGTGGTGCGGTTGGAGGTCCACGATTTCGGCCGCAATCCGAAGGCTACGGAGTTCGGTGACTTCGGCGTCTGCTATGTCCGTTTCGGTAAGGGCAGCCAAGGCAGCGGTCCGAAACGGCGCAGCGTGTTGACCGTGATGCCTTGGTCGGTCGACGTGCTCACCGAGTGGGTGAGCGATATCTGGCCATACTGCCGCCGCGAGAACAGCACGGCGCTGTGGCCTTCGGAGCGGTCGGAGCGCATGAGTGAGACCCGGTTCAATGCGGTGTTCGTCAAGCTCCGTGAGCGAGTGGGCCTGCCCGCCGAACTGGGACCGCACTGCCTGCGCCAC
This sequence comes from Nocardia sp. NPDC050408, assembly GCF_044458905.1. NCBI lineage: Bacteria > Bacillati > Actinomycetota > Actinomycetes > Mycobacteriales > Nocardiaceae > Nocardia > Nocardia sp. NPDC050408. The sequence goes on from NZ_JBITIL010000008.1 coordinate 131,678, forward strand.
TCCTACATCACGCATCTGATCGAGGACGGCTTCGACCCGCTCTTCGTTCAACAGCAGGTCGGGCACGAGCACGGCAGCACGCTGTCGGTCTACACCTCGGTCTCCTCCGACTACAAGACGACCGTGCTGCGGGCCGCTCTCGACAAGGTGATCGAGCAGGCCCGCGGCGAGAAGGTAGGGCAGAGATGACCACCAAGAAGATGGGCTACAACTGGCTGCTGCGCGAACGGATGGCCGAGCAGGGCATGTGGAAGACCACCGAGCTGGCGCCGCTACTGGCCGACCGCGGCATCCATCTGTCAAACGTGCAGATCTACCGGCTGGTGTCCGGCAAGCCTGAGCGCCTGTCCCTGCCGATCCTGGTCGCGCTCTGCGACATTCTGTCCTGCACCCCGAACGACCTCATCGCTCCGCAGGTCGAAACCGTCAAGTCGCGCAAGGCGGTCGGCGCTGACCTGTCCGACGATGTCGTCGACCTCAATCGGATCGGTAGGCCACGGCGGGCCCGCATCACCCCGGACTCCCAGTGAGCAACAAACCCAGCTCCTGCGCCCGCTGCGGCCAGATGCGGCCGCGGTCGGTCCGCTGGCCGGATGGTGTCATCTGCGCCAGTTGCCACCGGGCCGTCTACCGTCGCATCGGTGTCTGCTCCGACTGCGGACACCGCCGAGTCCTTCCCGGCCAGCGCGACGAAGACCAGCTCTGCGCACCCTGCTTCGGCATCACTGGATTCGCTTGTGACACTTGCGGTGCTGACGACCAGATCTTGTGGGGAGTCCGAGAATGCGAACGATGCGCGCTACACCGCAGAGTGAGCACGCTCCTCGATGACGGCACCGGCTCTGCAGCGGTATTCCTGACCCCGTTGGTCGATGCGTTGTGCTCGTCGAAGAACCCGGCCAGCGTCGAAAAGTGGCTTCGCTATCCGGGCGTCGGTGATCGGCTGCGGGCGCTGGCGACCGGCGACCTGCCGCTGACCCACGAAGCCTTCTCCGCCCTGCCTCGCTCCCACAGCGTCCGCTACCTGCGCGAACTTCTCATGTCGACCGGTCTTCTGCCGCAACGCAATCCAGGACTGCTGAAGTTCGATGAATGGACGGCCGATCTGCTCAGCGGGATCGCCGCGGCCGACGACCGCCAGGCCCTCGCCACCTACATTCGGTGGCACCACCGCCACCGGATCCTGCAGCAACTCGACAACGGCGCCCTTCGCGCCTCGGCCTTCTCGACCGCCCGCCAGCAATCAAGGGCCGCGTTGGATTTTCTGAACTGGCTGAGGGCTCGTGGAACCCTCTTGGCCGAATGCACACAGCACGATATCGACGATTGGTTTGCCGACGGCCCGACAACCCGCCTTCTGGCCCGCATCTTCATGACCTTCGCCATCCGGCGACGGCTCTGCCCGAAGTTGCGAATTCCCAACCCACCCAGGGGCGCCGCTCCGGCGGCGCAACCCCAGCCGGAGCGGATCGCACTGATCCGCGAACTGTTCACCGAGGACACCTTGCCCCCGATCGACCGCGTCGTGGGTCTTCTGGTCCTGCTCTATGCCATGCCCGCCACCCGCATCGCTCAAATCAGGCTGGACGACGTCACCATCCAAGACGGTCAGGTGTTCCTGCGGATCGCCGAAGAAGACCTGCCGATGCCCGAGCCCCTGGACAGTCTCATCACCGATCTGATCACCCAACGTCGCAACATGGGCACCGCAGCCAACCCGACGTCACCCTGGCTACTACCCGGGCAGCGACCGAACCGCCCGATCAGCACCGCCAGGCTCCGGGAACGGCTTCGCCGACTCGGCGTCACCGGCGCCGGCCGGGTCGCGGCCTTAAACGAACTGCTGCGGGAGATCCCCGCGCCGGTCCTCGCGGACCTTGTCGGCTGCAACCCGAAATTCGCTGCGGAACGCGCCTCGCTCCTCGCTACGGACTGGTCCAACTACGCCGCCATCCGAGCCCGCCGAGCACCCTCACATCCGTGATTGCCGGGGGAATACGAGCAGGTCAGATATGGGATGGCACCGACAATAAATCCTTACCGCCGGATTCCGGCCGAATGTGCTGAGCGCCGCCAAATCACCTGGATCTCAGGGGGAAGGTGCGCTGCCACGCGGGATGGGTGAAGAATCAGGATGTGGCTCGCCGGCCCCGGCCGCGCCGCTGCGCGAGTTGCCGCTTCCAACGAGTCGGCCTGCCGGCCGGCCGCCTGTGGGTGGACCGAATCGTCGACGAGGCGCGTCACAGCGCCGACCCCGTCCGGCTGATGGACCTCTTCGGCCTGTCCAACCTCTCCGCCACCGGCTACCTCCTGTCGGCACACCCGGACAAAAACATCGGCACCATCGCCCCGTAGCAGGGGGGAGGCAAATATGGCACGCGATCAGCGGGCGGACCTGAGGCTGGGAAAGGCTGACTGACGAGCACACCTCCAGCATCCGGCGGAGGGCCACGCGGAGCGAGGCGCCACCCTCCGCTCCGATATCGCATCAAGGCGATGGCGCCCCAGTCGTCACTGCGACGTCGTCCCGTTGGGCAGGGTGATCCATTCCAGCGCCCAGCCGTTCAGTTGCAGCAGCACATCGCCTAGCGCGCGGCCCTTGTCGGTCAGCGCGTACTCGACGCGCACGGGATGTTCGTTATAGACCGCTCGATCGATCAATCCTGCACTCTCGAGTTCCTTCAAGCGCTGCGACAGGGTGCTCTCGGTCAGTGAGGGGATGGCCGACGCCACCGCGTTGAACCTCATCGGACCTGGCACCAGCGCGCGAAGCACGTGCCCGGCCCATCGCTTGCCTAGTGTGTCCATCGCGGCACTGAAGTACGGACAGTACGGGTCGACTTCGTCAGTCACAGCCACTCCTTCCACAACCTGGCTGGCACCAAGGTAGCAGGCCACTAGTAACTTGCATAATCCTAGTGACTAGTGTTCTTATAGTTTAGGTGCTTGCGCCTCCAATCGACCCGACGAAAGCGAGTCCTCGCATGGCGAGTCCCCCTCCCGCTCCGATAGCGCCGTCCGTCTGGCTCAAGTTGCTGACCACCGGCAGGTTCGTCGTCGCCGCCAGTCACCTGGCAACTCCCGGCGCCGTCGCACAGGTCTTCGGGATGGAGATGCGAGGGACTCCCGCCGTCGCGTACGGGCGGATGTTCGCGATCCGCAATGCCGCTCTGGGTCTGGGACTGCTGCGGCTCGACACGGTTACCAATCCCCAGGCGTACCTGAAGCTGAACGTAGTGATGGATACGGTCGACGCCGTCGCCTTGGTCGCTTCGGGAATCCGACGGGACATTGCCCCACGCACCAGCGTCCTCGCGGCAGCGGTAGCCATGTCAGCCGTTGTTGCCGGTGTCGGCGCACTCCGCGCCCAGCCCAAGCCGTAACTACCAAGAGAAGGAAGATGCCAATATGAATGAAGTATCAAGGCAGGGGCTCGTTGCCGTCGCCGGCGCGACAGGGCGGGTCGGCAGCGGGGTCGTCGAGGGACTTTCCGACGCGGGAGCCGCGGTACGTTCACTCAGCCGGACACCGTCAGATCCGGACACCGCCGGCGCCCGGACCACGAGTCGCCAAATCGATTACGCGGACGCCGGCTCGATAGCGTCCGCTGTTGACGGCGCAAGCGTCCTGGTCATCAGCTTGGGTAGTTCCGATGACCAAGCTCTTCAGGAGATAGCGCTCATCGACGCAGCCGCCCGCGCCGGAGTCGAGCATGTGGTGAAGGTGAGTTCGTGGACCTGGCCTTCCCGCATGCACCCAATCGACTGGCACCTGCAGATAGAGGACCACCTCAGCAAGGTCGACATCGGCTACAGCCTGCTGCGGCCCATGACCTTCAGTGCAGTTATCGGCGCTCAGGCGGAGCTCATCAAGAACAATTTGTGGGGCGGAGCCGCAGGAACTGTGCCCGCGAACCTCATCGATGTGCGCGATGTCGCAGATGTGGCAACCCGTCTGATCCTGAGCGGCGCAGCGAGTGGCTCGGCCCGCAGGCCCTACCACCTCACCGGACCTGGCGGGCTAAGCATGGATGCCATCGCGGAGCACCTTTCGCTGGCGATCGGGCGCACGGTGAAGTACACGCACCGAACTCCCGACGAGCAGCGAGCGTTGCTGCTGTCACTCGGACTGCCCGACATGATCGTCGGAATCCTTCTCGGCATCGACGTCGAGGCCTTTGCGTCGGGCGCCAGCACCGAAACGACCTCGACCGTCGAGGCCGTGCTTGGGCGGCCCCCCCGCTCCATTCCTGACTGGATCACGGAAAACGCAGAACTTTTCCGGTAACTACGCATGTGCCGAGCAGTCGCGACTCAGCCTCGCGGTCCTGCGCCATGCAGCAGGGTGTCGATGACGAGCGCGGCCAGCGTGTCCGGGTCCTGCGCTGCTGGATCCTGATCGGCGCCGGGCCTGTTGAGGGCTTCGTTGAGGAGGGCGTAGTACACCTGCCGCGTCCACTCCAGGTCCGCGTCCGGAGCGAGTATTCCCTCTCCCTGCACACGGGTCAGGAGTTTCACGGTGTGCGCGTCGATCTCGGCCCAGAGGGCGACCGCGGCGGCGGGGGTGTGGGCCGTGGCGTGGCTGAGGGTGTAGCGCCAGGTGTTCTTGACCCGCAGTACGTTCGCGGTCACCCGGTACAGCGCCACGAGCGCGGGGGCGGAGTTGGGCCGGGCTTCCTCGATCGCGTCGATGATCTGCTGCTTCGCGGAGACGGCGAGCGCCTCCAGCAGCGCCTGCCGGTTCGCGAACCGGCGGTGCACGGTGATCCTCGTCAGTCCCGCCGCCTCGGCGATCTGCTCCATGGAGGCGCCGGCGTCCTGGGCGAGGACCCGCTCGGCCGCCTCCAAAATCGCGCGCACACTGCGCTCGGCATCTGCCCGCAGTGCTCGGCCCATGTCTGTCTCCTGTCCGGTCGTTCGCTGCCTGGTCCCATGTAGAGGATACGTGAACGCTACGCGTACCTCATCAATCGATTCTTCAATGTTGCAACTGTGGATATATTCGATACAGTAGTGACACGGATAAGGGATCGCTCCACACCACTGAGCCTTTGCGAACCCGGCCGACGGTGGCATGAATCGGTGTGGAGGCCGCGTGCGGGAAGAGGTGAAGCTCCTGGTAGATGGGTTGTCGACCAAGAGCAACCGGTCCGCCCGGAGCTTCATGTGCCTGTCACCCAGCGGGGCTGGATCTGTCCAGCTCGACCCTTCGGTTCCTGTCCCGCCTGCTGGCTACCCGGCGACGTGAGCTCGGTACCCGATGGCGTCGGCTCCCGGCGGACCGGCAGGCTCTGCCGGTGCTGGCCCACCTGCGGTGCGGACACACCCAGCTCGCGGCCGGTTTCGGCATCGGAACCAGTACAAACGAAAACTCTTCGACAGTATGGAGATAAGCGACATGCCACTTAAAGGCGAGTACGAGCCGAGCGCGATGCAACCGGTACGTGACCAGGTGGAGCTGTACGAAAGCTCCGGTGGTACGGAAGGACTGACGCTGAACGAGCTGATGGGTCCGGATGCGGGGCGGGACCTGCCTGTCGTCATCCTGACCACCCTGGGTGCGAAGAGCGGCAAGATCCGCAAGTCCCCGGTCATGCGGGTGGAGCACCACGGCTCCTACGTCGCCGTCGCCTCCATGGGAGGAGCCCCCAAGCACCCGGTCTGGTACCACAACGTGGTGGCCGACCCCCGGGTGGAGCTTCAAGACGGCCCGGTGCGCCAGGACATGGTGGCACGCGAGGTGACCGGGGACGAGAAGACCGTCTGGTGGGCGCGAGCCGTCGAGGCGTTCCCGGACTATGCCGACTACCAGAAGAAGACGGACCGGGAGATCCCGGTCTTCGTTCTGGAGCCGGCGGCCCAGGAGCACTGACGCGGCACAGCTGGTTCAGATCCGAAGAGGGGCCATGGCGCTCGCCAACAGAGCGCCTCGTGGCGCACATCGCCCGCTCGATGCCCCAGCGGCGTCGCCCTCAGCGTTCGCTGGACTCGACGCCCTTGCGGGCGATGCGCCCCCGATTCGCTTGCCGCGCAGCAAGACCCCTGCCCCCAACCTCGCCTGAAAACGGACATCAACTCACGAACCGCCCTCTCAGTGGTTCGTCGGACAGGCTGCGCACGCCTGACACCACCCACTGATGCCATCCGAGAGGAATCCTTTGAGCAGCATGGCCGGCTCCGACAGCGCGACTGCGCCCACCAGCCCTACCGAGGGCTCCATGCGGCGCGCCCTCAAACGCGCCGGTGATGGTGTCGCGCTCGACGTGTCGGGCCGCTGATCCTGTCGGGGTTCGTTCGGGGCTGGCCGATGAGCAAGGTCGGCAGCGCCGAGGGCATACGAGCACGTCAAATATGGGATGGCACCAACAGTAGCGCCCGCTACGCGGCTCGGATTGATAGCCAAACCACTTAGCGTGACTTTTCGCGGATCTGGACCTCGCACCCCGCGTTGGTGGGGTCCCTCTCAACATGCAGCGGGAAGGTTAGGGGCGCATATCGACAACGTCGATGCCATGACCGGTGTAGCGGGTCGGGTCCTAGGTCAGTACCGCCGCCGAGGCGGTAGTGGCCTCGTGGACCACGCTGGCCACCTTGAGATCTCCGACCGTTTTCGCATCCGAGGCCGCCGACCCGATCTCCATCGCGTTCATGGCCAGTGGCAGCACCGACAACGGGCCCCCGGTCGTAGACCAACCAGGTCAATTCGCGGGTCTGCGTGCCCAGCTCGGCGCAGGCCGTGGCCAGTGACACCGCTGTCGTGGCAAGGATGCGTCCGTCGATCGTGGCTTCGGCCACGATCGCCTGGGCACGACGGGTCGCTCGTAGGCGACCAGAACAGTGGAATCCAGCAGCAGGACTGGAGCGCTCACGCGGTCTGGTTCCGGCGCAGCTGGTCCGCACGCGCCAGCATCGCCCGCGTCCAGGCCCGCACCTTCGCGTACTCGGCCGAGTCCGGATCCACGCCTTGACGGCGCAACGCCTGCTCGGCCACGTCAGTGCGCCGCTCGTAGGCCTCCCGCGCCCCGGGCAACAGCACATCGAGTTCGCGTCGCAACAGGTCCACGATCAGCGCGTTCGCGCTGACGCCGCGATCGAGCGCCGCGCGGCGTAGCAGGTATCGGTCGGTCTCGGACAGACCCCGAACCGGAAAATTAGATGACGTCATGACGTCACTCTACGCCCCAGCCGGGCGTCGCGGCTCAGATCCGAGGCCCGATTCCGCCGCCTCATTTTCGTGTCGAAAACCAGATATTCACTGGTCAAGACGGATCCTGCTTACCGAGCAGGCCAGCCGACTCATCCAAGACCTCATCGACTGCGGTCATCTCGGATAGGCCAGCTAAACGAATCCGGCGGCTAACGCTCGTCCCTGAGCTGGAGGTCAGCAGCCAGCCTGGAACGGGAAGCACCCAGAGGGCGGCGCCGCTGGTGTCGCCGACACGATCTGCCGGGGAGCTAGTGTCGGCGCTGAGGGGTAGCCATCGGAGCCATGGCCACCCCTGCCGCCATGGCGATGGCACCGAAGATGGCAATACCGCTGAGAGCGAGAACTCCCAATGGGGACGCCGAACGCCCGCGCGACCTTCGGGTATGCGCCCGCACGGGACGCCCATTTCGCAGATGTGCACGAACCTGATGAGTCATAGCCGCGATCAGTGCTACGAAGACTGCGAGAGCGATCACCTTGTTGATGGCCTGCGTCGTGAGGATGACCCGCAGATCGTCCATGGAGTAGAACGTCGGGCCGTCGATGATCGCGAACGCGGCGAAGAGGCCGACCAGAACGATCACCAGGGACCGCACGAGACGAAAATGGACACGCGCGAACGGTCGAACGGCGCCCCTGCCCAACGAGGACTTCCACGGAACTGGTGCTGGTTACGTATGGGTAACGAACTGTGCTCTCGCCGACCGGCGGACGAGACGGGCGTGGACGGAGCCGAAGAACGCGACCCCTCCATTGAGGACTCCTGCGAGCAACAGTCCTACTCCGAGTTGAACCTGTAGCAGAAGCGCACCCGCGAACGCTCCGAGCGAGATGACAACGATCGCCGCGAGTCTACGGAGCGTGCCGCCGCCGCGCCACGAAGCCGTATTCGAACCGAACACGCCGTCAGCGGCCAGGCTGGTCAGGGTGCTCGTGACGACGACGGTCGAGATGTCCTTCACCGCAAGCTTGCGGGCGGTGGCGGCTTGGATACCCATTCCGCACGCAGCAGCGGTTGTCGTCATCACTATCACGCCATGTACCGGGCGGCCCCCGGCAGCCAACAGCAGTAGATAGAGTGCGGTCTGAAGTACTGCGACCAGGCCGAACAGCATCGTCGTGCGTCGAGACCAGCCGGCCACGTCGCTCCTGAGGACGCGACCACCGAGGGCCGCCCCCACAATGAACCCGACCAGGGCGAGACCAGGGCCGAGAACTGGTAACCCCGTGTTTCCGACCAGTGCCATGCCGAGAACCACCACGTTGCCGGTCATGTTTCCGGTAAAGACCCTGTCCAGACCGAGATAGCCGACGGCATCGTTGATACCGGTCGTGAAGGTCAGCATGAGCATCAGGCGCATGTGCATCGCGTCGGCGGGCACGGCCTTGATTCGCCTGAGCATGAATCTCTGGTTCCGATCGGTTCGCGTAGTCATCGAAGGCTCCTCAGCTCGTCACGTCCACCTGTCGCACGAACCGCTCTCGTGCCGCCGCTGCGAAGCGCCGCTCTCTCCGCTCGATGATTCGGTCCCGGGCCGCAAAGCGGAAACGACAGGACAGGGCGCGTAGACCTCACAGGAAAACAGGGAATGCGAGCCGTTCCTGCGCCCGGGGATCAGTGGTCACCGTGACTCCTCGAGGGCCACCGAAGTCGGCGACGGTGCGTGAGAGTCGATCGTATGGTCGCCACGACGAGGTGTTGCCGGTGACAGGAGATCCCGTGTGCGCGAACGTCGTCCACGCCTCTGCCAGTGCATCCGACACTGCGGCCACCGTTCGGTTGGACCCCACCCGAGCAGCCAGAAACGGCTCGCGAAATGTTCCGAACTCGAACGGCAGGTCCGCGGTGTGCGGAGTTCCCTCACCCGGCGGTGCCAGCGGTTGGTTGAGTTCGTACAGGTAGGCACCATGGCGATTTTGCGCGGTATGCGACGCGGCCCAGTGGGACGCGGGACCACGGCGGACGAGTTCGGTTGCGGTCTCCATCAGCACGTATGCCGGCAGTATCGACGCCCTGCTCTCTTCCATTGCCGCTCGAAACGTGTCACGGAGGAGCTCGGCCGGCGGCGGGTCGATGGTTCCGGCGGGGTAGTTCTGGAACAGCTCAGCCCTGATCGCCGGAAGCAACTGGTCTTCGGTAGCAGGCGGGAGCGAGGCCGAGACACGGTTCCCAGTCGGATCGATCAGGTTGTACTGGATGAACTGTTCGTTGCGGTTCGTGCCGATGAGTAGTGGCACGTCGGGAGAGTTCTTGCCGAAGTAGGACACGTCGCGGACAGTGCGCCCGTCGACGATGACGGCGAGGCGTCCTCCCCCCAGCGTCGCCAACGCCTTTCGGTCCCCCGACAGCGCGACCTCAGCATCGTGCAGGCTCTGAGCCGGCAGTGAGCGGAGCCCCTCGACCGAGGTCCCCAGGCGCCGGGCAAGCAGTTCGGTGTAGGAGGCGGCTTGCTCTCGGGTCTGTGCGCTGCTCAGCTTGATGCTCGAGATGATGACCTTGTCGTAAAGGCCTCTGTTCTCCGGCTGCAACGTGAGGTGTCGAACGTCGCCGGCACTCGACGACTGCCCCGCGATGGTCACGTTGTCAGGGTCTCCCCCGAAGCTCTCGATGTTCTTCCGCACCCACCCGAGTGCGGCGAGCTGATCCTGGACGCCCCAGTTGCCCGCGAAACCTGTGGCCGGGTCGGTCCACGTGGGATGGGAGAGCAACCCCATTGCGCCGAGACGGTAGTTCAACGTCACCACCACGACGTCACCGGACTGCGCGAGATGTTCTCCGTCGATACACCCCACCGTGCCGCTGCCCGTTCGAGCGCTGCCTCCGTGGATGAACACGAGGACGGGTCGGAGTCGCGCACGCAGGCCTGGCGTCCAGACATTCAGGTAGAGGCAGTCCTCCGAGAGCGGGAAGAGGGTTGCCGAATCGTAGATCCAGGCCGAGGCGCCAGCGTTCGTCTGGATGGAGGACGGACCAGGCATCGTCGCGTCGCGGACGCCGCGCCATCCGCGGTGAGGCCGCGGCGAACGAAACCGGAGGTCGCCGATCGGGGCCGCGGCGTAAGGGATGCCGAGGAAGCGCGTCAACGATCCCGAGAGCGTGGTACCCCGCACTGAGCCGAACTGCGTGTGGACAGGCTCGGACGGATCTGCGCGTCGTGCCGGAACGCCAGCTCGGGCTGGTGGCCCGTTACCTGCCGCAACTGCGATACCGGAGGCGGCCACGGCATCTAGACCGAACGCCCGGCGACTCGATTCGGTTGTTGCCCCAAGTCGCTCTTCCGGAACGGGACTGGTCACTTCGATCTCCTGAGGCATCTTCTCATGGCTGGGGTGGTGAGCCGTCAGCGCCCGAGCCTGGTTCGGCCGTGACGCGCCGAGCGGAGCGCAAGGTTCGTGCCCGGGCAGGCATGTCCGAGTCGGCCGCTTCTTGTCACGGCAAGCATCGCGAGCCAACAGCTCCTAGGTGGGTCCGTGGGTCACGGCACATTCGTCGCGAGCTGCTCGAGACGGTCGGCCGTAATCACGTCCGCGTACTTGGCGTTCATCTCGAAGAGGTTCACGCCGTGACTGAGACGCGACCGATCGAACACCGCGTCCTCGACCACGAACGTCGGGTATCCATTGGAATGAGCATCGATCACCGTCGCCCTGACGCATCCTGAGGTCGTCGCGCCGGTAACGATCAGCGAGTCGATCTGCTTGCGGATCAGGAACGACCTCAGGGGAGTGTCGAAAAACGCGCTCGCCTTCGTCTTCGCGAACACCAGGGCTTGAGGCGGAGGCTTGATCTGGTTCGGCACCTCTTGCGCACCGGCAAGATCCATCGGCGACCCCAGGCCGCTCAGTTCGGCCTTGACCGTCCCGCCGAAAAGTGGCGCCCCACCCGGAAGCGCAGTGGTGTAGACGAGCGGCCAGTCGTTGTTCGTCGCCAGATCGATAACTGCCTTGAGGTGAGGCATCGCCGTCCAGGCATTCGGACCACACGCGGTCGGAAAGGCAGCGGTGGCCTCCTCCAGCGACTGCCCTTCGTCGCCGGTGAAGGCGCGAACGACGTCGATCACCAGCACAGCAGGCCGCAATCCGAGTTCGTTCTGAACCCCCCACTGCGTCATGTTGTAGCCCTCGCCGTCGTGAGCGGCGAAGAACTCAACCCACCACGGGGCATCGGTCGTTGCGTGGGACATCGTGCAGGTCCTCTCGTTGGTGACGCATGTTGACGATGACGTGCACAAGCAGGCGCAAAGTCGCCACACGCCGCAGGGGAGTTTTTGGGCGATGGCTGTTGACTGAATACAGACTTGACTCCACTCGGCAGCGGCTAACCGAAAGCGCGAGGCGCGTAGCGTCTCGGACGGCCTGCCGGACGTCTCAGGAGTATCCGCCCTTGTCTGACCAGCCGTGCTTCGGCGACCAGCCGAGCACAGCCTTGGCCGCGGCGGTGTCGATGAGCGCCCTCCGCGACTCCTCGTTCGGCCTCGTGCCCTGCCGCCACTGGACGTCAGCGAGGTGACGGGCGACCAGGGCGACCGACGGGTGGTCTGATCCGACCTCGTCCGAGCAGAGGAGGAGCCGCACGTGCCCAGGGTCGGGGCAACGAAGCGCATCGGAAAATGCTGTAGCCACGTCGCGCACATCGACGATGGCGCCTAGGTGCCACGCCGCCCCGCGCGCAGGCGGAAGGTCCTCGAGACCTCCGAAGGCCCTCCATGCCGCCTCATCGGCCACGAACACCGGACGGAGACAGATGGTGGCGATCCCCGTCTCAGCAGTGAACGCTTGGCACATTTCCTCCGCAAGCCACTTCGACAGCGCATACGGACGCGAGGGTAGGCCAGGGTGTGCGTCATCGACGGGTAGGTACTCAGGGTTCCGCTCCAGCATCCCTAGCGCCTTACCTGACGAGCAAAACACCACCCGTTGCACCCCAGCAGACCTCGCGGCGAGCAAGACGTTCCATGTTCCGATCAGGTTCACGGCCATCACCTGGTCAGGACGATCTTCCTGGTCGCCAGGAATCCCGGCCAGGTGCACGATGGCGTCATGGCCCGCTGCCGATACGGCCACCGCTGCCGCGTCCATCACATCGCCGCCATCGGCAAGGTCGAACCCGGTCACATCGTGCCCGGCCGACTCCAGTTCGGCACGCACCACCGATCCGAGGATGCCATGGTCACCGGTGAGGAGAACCTTCACGTTCTCAGGCCTTCGTCCCGAAGAAACGCTCGTAGAGGTCGTCGCCGCCACGGACACGCCGCAGGCCTCGAACTCCGAGCCCGCCTTCGCTCTTGATGACAGTGCCCGTCATCGCCTTGTTCTCGGCACGAGCCGCCACTAGAACGAACGCACCGGTGTGGTCGTACGGGTCGGAGTGCGTGCGCAGCGGCGTCACGCGCTCGACCTCGGCATCGGCGTTGGAGGGGTGCGAGTGAGCCCGGATCGGCTGGCCGTTCTCGTCGAGACCGAAGGCCTCGGGGATACGAATGTTCGTCTTCGTTCCTCCCGGCGCAACCGCGTTCACGCGGACGGCGGGGGCCCACTCGTGGGCGAGTTGACGGATGATGCCCAGTGCGGCGTGCTTGCTGGAGATGTACATGACCCCACCACCATCGGGGTAGTACGACGAATTCGACAATGTGATCATGAAGGTGCCATTGGTGCGCACCAGTTCCTTCATCGCCGCCTTCGCCCCGAGGATCGGGGCCATGACATTGATGTCGAATACCTGGCGGTATGCGTCGGCGACCTTGTCGTCCGGAATGTCCACGAGTTCAGTGAACCGGTCGCCCATGCCGGCGTTGGCCAGAAAGATGTCCAACTTGCCGAATGTGTCGACAGCGTGCTGCACGAGCCGCTGGTTGTCCTCCATCAAGCGGGCGTCGGCGACCATAGTGCTAACGGCGTCGCCGTGATCGCCTTTGACCTCCTTGAGCACCGCCTCTTCGATGTCCGAGACGACCACCTTGGCGCCCTCGACGACATAGCGGTCTACGACGGCACGACCGATTCCGGAACCGCCTCCGGTGACGATCGCCACCTCTCCTTCGAGCCAACCCATAATTGCGCACCTTTCGTTGTTGTGTGCATCGTGATGTGGAGACCGGACAAACCCGGTCACCAGTCGAGCAGTACTTCCACCATGCCGTCGACGACTCGCGACTCCAGGACCCACAAGGGTTCCTTGGCGGGGCCCTTGGTCACTTCGCCGGTTGCGTCAGCTTTGAAGCGCGCACCGTGCATTTGGCACTCGATCTCGCATCCGCCACGCAAGCGTGCAGCGGTGAACTGGAAGTCGGCGTGCGGGCAAGTGGCGTCGTATACGTAAACGCCGTCGGCTGTTCTGGCGACGACCACCGCACGCCCTTCGACCACCTGCGAGGAGAGGAAACCCTCCTTGAGATCACCTACCGGCACTAGTGAGACGAACCTATCTGTCTGCTGCATCCCGTCTGCCTAGAAGAAGATGCTCAGGTTCGTGCCGGTGATCACTGTCTGGTCCGCGAGTATGAGACGATTGCGAATCCTGAACGAATCACCTTCGCGGACCAGTCGATCGTGGCGAGAGCCGGTGAAGAGCTGGTAGTCGCGGTCCTGCCGGGTGCGCGTGACCATGAAGTTGGCGCGAGTGGCGAGGACGTCGGCCTCGGGGTCAGTGGCGACGCGCAGATTGCTGACGAAGTGCCGCGTCCGTGAGGGCGGCGTCTCGGCCCACGCGAACTCCGTCTCGAGTCGCTTCGCCCTCGTGTAGAGCGTCTTCCAGTCGTCGATCATGAAGTCGAAGTCTTGGAAACCTTCGCCGTCGATGAGGAATTGCGTGGTGCGCACGGGCATGCGGTAGGTGGAGTCATCAGTGAAGAGCTCGACCCACTGCATGTACTCGTAGGAATCGAGCAGATCGGCCTCGGCGTTGTAGTACTCCGCTACGTGGCCGTAGAGTTCGGTATTGGGCAGGACGGGCGGCAGATCGCTAAACTTTGCAAGCGATTTTTGGGAGGTCATCGAGTCTGTCCCTCATCCATTGTCTTGCGGCCAGCCCAGCCCTGAGTCATGAAATTGAGCCAGGCCGAATACCAACTACGTTGCGTCATCTCGCCGTATGCGACGTCGTAAGCGCTGCCGGGACCGGGCCAGGTCTTGTCGACGGGGCGATGGAGACCCATCCGGTGGTGCATCGTGTTCTGGCGGGCCGCGGGGCCCAGCGACATCCGGGTGCAGTCCTCCCAGTTCTCCATGTCATCCTGGTCGTAGATACCGGCTGGACCGAACGTGCGCACGTACGTCTCGTAGGAGGCCTTCGCGTACTCGGGGTCGGCATCCTTATCGATCAGCAACCAGGACCACATCCGAGAGCGAGTAGGGCTCACTGGGACCTCGAGCCGCAGGTTCAGGAACGGCACGTCGCTCTGACCGATGGTGCCACTGCTCATGAGCTGCATCCAGTGAAAGTTCGGGAAGACCGTACCGGCGCTATAGGCAAGGCCCTTGGCCATCTCGACCTGTTCGGCGTCCAGATGCTCGGGGAATTTGTCTCTCAGCTGCTGCGGAAGACCCATGTATCGGTACTCGTCGGTCGGTGCTCCCGCGGTGATGTGGAGAATGTGACCCTCCTCAGCCACGATCAGCTCGCCACGGCCGGCGAAATCGGGGTCGTTGGGCAGCATTCCGAGCTCGACGAGGCTGTGGTGAGCGAAGTAGACGTGGAAGTTGTCGGTGAAGTTGTCGGCCGAGAACTTCCACCCCGTCTCGGCTTCCCATATCTGCGGCGTACCGACAACCTTCATGCCGCCGGTGCGGTTCATGATGATGTCGAGGTAGTACTTCATATCGCCGAGGAACTCGTCGAATTCGGGCGCCTCAGGATCCCAGGTAGCGAAGACCAGACCGTGGTAGGAACCCAACTTGGCCACGGGGATCAGACCGAACTTCTCCTTCTGCAGTTCGTCCTCACCGTAGAAGCTCTCGCCCTGAACCGAGACCAGATCGCCAGTGTTCTTGTACACCCAGCCGTGATAGGAACAGCGAAGAAACGACGTGTTCTCGCGATCGGTTCGGCACACGCGCATGCCGCGATGCCGGCAGGAGTTCAGGAATACGCGAATCTCGCCGTCGTCGTCACGCACGAACAGCGCCGGGTCCATACCGACGATGCGGGTGATCACATCTCCAGGCTCGGGGATCTCGCTGTCATGACCGACGAAGAACCAACCCTTGGCGAACAGGCGCTCCTTCTCCATCTCGAAGATCTCCGGGTCGGAGTAGATGCGGCGCGAGATCAGGCCCTCGTCCGGCTGGACGATGTCCTCCAGTACTTGCCCGTTCGCAAGCATCGTGCGCGTAGCTGCTCCTACGCGCTGGGGCGTGGTGGTCATCGGGTCCCTTCTGGTCGTCGTGTCTCTCGGCTGCCGCAGCGTTGTTCTGGAATCTGGTGAACTGCCGGGGCGGCCGCGGTCTAGCGGGAACCGTCGCAGCCGGGGTGACCGAACTGGACCACGGCGGCGAAGATGTATACAGTATGTAAGTTCAACCCGGCTTTAACGCAAGCGTTCCGAGGAGAGAATGTGAGGGGTGCTCAAGGTGGCCGAGACGAGTAGGACCCGCGGAACCCGACAGACGGAGCTCATGCCGATCGACGCTGTAGCGCGGCAGTTCGGCGTGCGGGCGTCGACCCTGCGCTACTACGAGTCGCGGGGCCTGATCGCACCAGCCAGCCAGCATGGTGGCCGTCGCTGGTACGGACCTTCCGAAGTACGCCGCCTCGCCATCATCTTGTTCTGGCAACGCTCCGGCCTCTTCAGCCTCGACGCCATCGGGGAGATCCTCGACCGGTCTCAGCCGGGCGGACAGTGGCGAGAAACCGTTCGCACGCATGTCAAAGAGCTTCAGCAGAGGATCGAGCATCTCCGCCGAGCGGAAGCGTTCGTGTCGCAGTCCTTGGAGTGCGCCCACCATGAGTGCCTCGACGACTGCCCCGACTACGAGGCGTTGATCTGGCAGTCGGTAGGTCGGCCGCAAGCGAGCGAAGACATTGTTCCCATGAGTCGCGCGGTGCGGGTTGGCTTGAACAGCCAAGATCGCGACCCCACTGGATCGGCGCACTCTCGAGCGACGTCGCGCAAAGACGCAGCCGGCGAACCGGACCACGGCTAGCTGAAGCACTCCGATCGCGGGACTGGGCTTTCTCGTCAGGTGCAGATACGCCGGCACCGGCCTCGCGAATCTCGGCCGCGCCCTCGTTCACGCACACCGTCCGAACCGTTCATCGCCAGCATGCGCCCAAGCCTGGGCCCCAATGCCCGCGCCGGCGATCTGGGCGCGTCGGGCATCATGCCGCGCCGGACGAAGTGCTCGATCCGTTCGGACTGGTCGTCGGCAGTGGGTCGAGCCACGCGTCGTAGGCGTAGAGCCAGTCGACCGTGTCCTTGTCGCTGCGCGCGAATGTGTTGCCGGCAGAGATCATCTGCATCTCGGACGCACGCCGATGACGCGCTGCCCTGTACCTGTCGAACGCCTGCACCCAGTCTGCGTCGGTTTCGTCGAGGCATCGGGTCAGGATGGCCACGTCTTCCAATGCCATGGCCGCACCTTGGCCCATGTGCGGCATCATCGGGTGCACGGCGTCTCCGATGAGCACAACGTTGCCTCGACTCCAGCTCGCCATCGGGGTGCGATCTGCCAACGCCCATTTGTGCGCCGTGTCGACGGCGTTGAGCATCGTCTGGACGGTCGGGTGGAACGCCTCGAAGGCCGCGCGGAACTGTCGCACGTCCGCACTTGCCGACCACGACTCGAGGGCGAAGTCTGGCTCGGGAATCGTGCCCATCACGTAGAGCTCGTCGCGTGTTCGAGTGACGTAGTAGGCGATGAGGTGCCGATCGGGACCCCACCACTTGGTGTTGTCGTCGATGGTTGTGCCATTGAGGCGCTCGGCCGGCACTGTGGCTCGGTAGCCGACTCGTCCGCTGTAGCGGAGTTGCGCGTCCCCGAACAGTGCCTGCCTGACGGTGGAGTGGACACCGTCGGCGCCCACCACGATCTCGGCCTGAGCGGTCGCGCGACCCTCGAACGTGAGATCAACCCTGTCGCCGCGGTCGTCGAGACCGACCAATCGGCGTCCGAGCGTGACCGTACCGCGCGGGAGGGATTCCAGCAGCGCCTGATGCAGGTCTCCACGATGGAGCAGCAGGTACGGGGCCCCGTACTTGGCCTCGGCTCCGGCGCCCAGTCGGATGTTGTTCGTGATCTCGCCGGATCGGGCATCGCGGTGGATGAAGGAGCTGGGCTGGAAACCTCTGGCTCGCAGTGCCGGTTCGAGGCCGAGCTCGCGCAGCACCTTGACCGCGTTCGGGCTCTGCTGGATTCCGGCGCCGAGTCTGGCCAGTTGGTGTGCCTGCTCGTAGACCTGGACGGAGAAGCCGCGTGACGCAAGCGCGTGGGCGAGTGCGAGGCCGCCAATGCCGGCACCAACGACTGCCACGCTGGTAGTCCGCTGCATCAGCGGTTCGCAATTCGTCGGGGGAGGTCGTCACCGCTGCGCACCCGCCGCAGACCTCGGACTCCGAGACCTCCGTCGGACTCGATGACGGTGCCCGTGATGACGAGCGCCGGGGTGCGTGAGGCGACGAGCACGTAGATGGCACCATGGTCAGCGGCCGGATCTGCCATGGTTCCCAGCGGCATGGTCGCTTCGAAGGGGGCCACACGACCAGCCACGTCCTGCCTCGGACGCTGTGGACCGCTCCCGGTCGCGGCGAAAACGGCAGGACTGGTGTTGTTGGTCCGGGGGGCGCCGGGCGCGACTGCATTCCCGCGCACGTGCGGCGCGAATTCGTGAGCGAGCTGCCGTATGACACCGAGCCCGGCATGCTTGCTGGCGATGTACATAACGCCTCCCCCTTCCGGGTAGAACGAGTTCGACAGGGTGAGAACCAAAAGACCCCGTGGACTTGACCAGTTCGGGCAGTGCAGCCTTGGTGCCAGCGATGATGCTCTTGACGTTGACCTCGAAGATCTGCGTGAACGCAGCGTCGAGGTTCTCGGGGGCGAGGTCGACCAGTTCGGTGAACCTGTCCCCCGTATCTGGGTTCGCCACGAAGATGTCGAGATTCCCGAACGTGTCGATCGCCTCGGGGACGGTAGCGGCGTTCTGGGCGTAGTCACGAACGTCGGCAAGATAGTCTCCACGCTCTCACCGAGCTCCGTCCTGATTCTTTGCGAGCCGTAACCCGTCCAGATCAGCGACCACGACCCGGCAGCGTTCCTCGAGTAACGGTGCACGATGCCCCGACCAATTTCCGAGCCGCCTCCAGTGATGATGGCGACATCGCTCTCCAGCCAACCCACCGGGTCAGTCCTGCACCGGTTCGAGCGCCACGCCGTGGCGGGCGAGCTTCATGCGGATCGAAAGGAGCGGTCGAGGCATTCCGTAGCTCACGCCGCCGACCAGGACGTCGCCGGTGTAGGCCTCGGCACAGAACACTCCACTGGGGACGTCGCCGCCGGTCACCTCGAATCGGTTCGCTTTCCCCGGCAGTCCTACGCTCTGCAGCCGGATGCCGAAGTGATCGGACCAGAAGCTCGGAATCGACGCGAAAGGTACAGCCGCGGCCCCGGCCAGCAGTGTCTTCGCTGCGGCCCCAGCTTGCTCGACCGCGTTGCTCCAATGCTCGACTCGCATCCGTGAACCGCCGAAGGTGGCGTTCGGCCAGGACACGATGTCACCGGCGGCGACCACGTTCTCCAAGCCGATGACGTGCAATGTTTCGTCGCACTGGAGCCCGTTGCTTACATCAATGCCGGCGCTGGCCAACCACCCCACGTTCGGGACAGAGCCGACGGCCACGACAACGTGGTCTGTCGCAAGCTCGTCACCGGTGGAGGTTGTGACGCGGTAGCCCGGGCCGGTGGGGTCGGCTTGGGCGACGGTGTGACCCAGGTGCAGTTCGACACCGGACTGACGCAGCAGGCGCGCGGCGTTATCGCTGGCGAGAGGACCCGCTGGCACCACCGGCGGGTCCATGCTGATGGCCGTCACCTCCGCACCCAACGACGTCGCGGAGGATGCGACCTCGACGCCGACGAAGCCACATCCCACGATCAACAGCCGCGTCCCGGGCTGCAGAGCTGCCGTGAGCCGTTGGGCGTCGTTGATCGTGCGAATCGTATGGACGTCGGGCCGGGTTGCATTGAACACCGGCAGTGTGCGGGCGCTGCTTCCGGTGGCCAGGATCAGGCCGTCGTACTCGATGCGCTCACCGTCGCCGCTGATCACGACCTGCGCGTCCGGGTCGAGGGCCACGGCGGGCGACCCGAGCTTCCACGTCGCGTCCAGTTCGTCCGAACCCGGCAGCCGGATGTCATCGAGCGACTGCTCCCCGCGCAGTACCTCCTTGGACAGCGGTGGCCGGTCGTAGGGATCCTCGGGCTCGTCGCCCAGCATCGTGATCCGACCGATGTATCCTTCCCGGCGCAGGGCTTCAGCGGCACGGAGACCGGCGAGCGAAGCCCCCACGATGACGACGTTGCGGTACCCGATCACTGGTCACCACCGAGATACCACTCGGCGACGTCGTCAGAGTTGGCGAACCAGACGTCCTCGTGCCGGACCATGTGTTCGAGCGCTTCCGCGACATACCGGAGCCGGAACGGCTGGCCGCTGAGGAACGGGTGCAGGCCGAAACCCATGATCCGAGGGCGCGTCTCGCCCTCGGCGTACATCTGATCGAACTGGTCGATCAGCGCCTGCTTGAAATCCGGGCCGGTCTGGCCCCGCAGGGCGTAGAACGGAATGTCGTTCAGTTCGGTGCTGTACGGCACCGAGACAAGCGTTCCGCCGGCGACATCGAAGGGGAACGGTTCGTCGTCGATCCCCCAGTCGAGGCAGTATTGATAACCGACCTCCGCCAGGAGGTTGTTCGTCTCCGGTCCCGCCGTGATCGAGGGACCGAGCCAGCCTTTCGGCCGCTTGCCAGTAGCGCCCTCGATGCGGTCGGCTACCTCGGTCAGGTACGCCTTCTCCTGCTCACGTTCCATCCCGACCTGCCACGTCGAGTTGTTCTTCCCATGGCCGACCCATGCCCAGCCGCGCTCGACTCCGGCCGCGACGATGGCCGGGTGCTGCTCGATCACCTCGCTGTTGAGGATCGCCGTGGGCTGGATGCCGAGGCGGTCGAACATCTCGATCATCCGCCACACTCCAACCCGGGGGCCGTACTCACGCCATCCGAAGTTCAGCGGGTCCGGGGTGAGGTCGGCCGTGAACTGGGCGACGCTGAGCGCGGGCTTGCCGTACTCGTAGTGCTCGATGTTGAGTCCGATCCACACCGCAATCCGCTTGCCAGCGGGAAGGCTGCGAATCGGGCGGTCGACGATCGGCGAATAGGAGTAGAACGGGTTACTCATCTGGCTTGTCCTTCGGCGTGTGAGAGGTACATGGCACTCGCGTCGCTCAGGACAGGAGCCTGGAGAGCGACACCTTCGGGTCGCCCAGACGGGTGTGCACGACTTTGTGCTCGAGATAGGTGAGGAGTTCGTCCTTCGACTCCTCGCGTCCCAGTGCGCTGTTCTTCGACCCGCCGAACGGCGTGCCGAAATAGTGCCGGGTCGAGTCGTTGATCCACACGTAGCCTGCATCGAGCGCGTCCGCGGTCTTGTGTGCGATCGCAAGGTCGTTCGTCCACACACTTGCGGTCAGGCCGAGGTCCAGGCCGTTGGCTTCCGCGATCATGGTGTCGTAGTCGTCCCATCGGAAGACAGACATCACGGGGCCGAAGATCTCCTCACGACCAATGCGCATATCGAGCGTGACGTCGGCGAAGAGCGCCGGCTCGATGAAGTTCCCGTGCTCCGGCAGGTCGGTAGGACGTGATCCGCCACGAACCAGGCAGGCCCCCTCGGCGACGCCCGATTCGATATAACCCATGACCCGCTTCAGGTGCGCCTTGCTCACCACCGGGCCGACATCGGTGCCCTCCTCATAGGCGACCCCGACTCGGAACTCGTCGAGCCTGGCCGCCATGCGGCCGACAAACTCGTCATAAATCTTGCTGTGCACCATGATCCGCGAATTCGACCCACAGGACTGTCCCTGGCACACGTCCAGATTCATTCCGAAAATGGCACCTTCGACGGCGAGATCGATGTCGACATCAGGGAAGACAACCATGGCGTTCTTGCCACCGAGCTCGAGGGAAAGACTCTTCACATAACCAGACTCGGCTGCCCGACGCTGGATCAGCAGACCGGTAGGCACCGAGCCGGTGAAGGCCAGCCGCTTGATGCTCGGATGGGTCACAATGGCGTCACCGGTCGCCCCGTCACCGGTGACCACGTTGACGACACCCGGCGGGAATGCCTCGTTGAACAGCTCGGCCAGCGCCAGCGTGGACAACGACGTCTCGTCAGACGGCTTCATCACCAGCGTGTTGCCGGTGATCAGAGACGGCAGCGGGCGGGTGATCGCGAACATGACCGGGTGATTGAACGCGGTGATACGACCCACGACACCGTAGGGCCGGTGCGCCGTGTAGTGCAGGTTCCCCGGGCTTGCCGGGATGACGTCACCGCTCAAGGACCTCGCGAACGCCGGCCAGCCCTGCAGGTAGGCGTCGCAAAGATCGATGTCTATGCGCATCGCCTTCACCGGGTTGCCGCAATCGATGGCGTCGAGCATCGCGAGCCGGTCCCGGTTCTCCTTGATGAGTTCGGCGAAGCGTTCGAAGCACGCAGCGCGTCCAGCGACGCCAAGGCCCTCCCAGCCAGGCTGCGCTTCCTGGGCTGCGACGGTCGCGGCCTCGACATCGCGGGGACCGGCGAGCGGAATCTGGGTGATTTCCCTTCCAGTGGAAGGATCGAACACCTCGCGCACCCCACCATCGACGCCCTCGACGAAAGCGCCGCCGATGAGCATTCTGAAGTTCTGCGAGTCGACGTAGGCCGAAACCGGGTCGGCGACCTTGGCGTCAGTCATGATTGTCCTTTCAGGACTCAGAATCCGGGGGTAAGAACGTCGATCAAGGCCGGCTTGCCCGAACTAACGATCTTGACGGCGGCCGCGAGCTGCTGCGTCAGGGCATCGACGGTGCTGATGGGGCCCGAGGCCCAGACGCCGAACGACTTGGCCATCGCGGCCAGATCGACCGGCGGATCCGCCAGGCCGGCGCCCACGTAACGCGTGCCGTCGTCGTGTCCACGATGCTCAGCGATTCTGCTGGCATGCTCGACCGTGTTGCCGTACTGCCGGTTGTTGTTCACAACGAAGAGGACCGGCAGCGACTTGTGCGCAGCGGTCCATAGTGCAGACGGCAGGAATAGCAGGTCACCGTCGGCCTGGACGTCGACGGTGATGGTTCCCGGTGGCTGCGCGAGTGCAGTGCCGAGCGCTCCGCCGACGCCGTAGCCGAGGCCGCCCCCAGCGCCCCATCCGGTGTACTGCCGAGGGCGGTCCAGTGCGAGGTATTTGTGCTCCAGGCGAGCTCCCGTGCCTCCACCGAGGACGAAGTCCACTCCCTCGAGGGCCTTTGAAAGCTCATAGAGCACCCTTTCAAGGGGGACGACTCCACGAGCCTCAGCGGCACTGGCCTGGCGCCGCCACGCAAGCCTCGCGGCAGATATCGCAGTGCTGACAGCTGTGCGCCGCGCCTCGACCTTCGCCTCGGGCAACGGACGCTCACGCAGCTTGCTCAGTAGCGCCGACACCACGGAATCCGCGCTCGCCGTCACTAGCCGTTCGGCGGGAACCATCGCCTGGTAGTCGTGTGCCCAGGCACGCAGCTTCAACCCTGACAGCGACACGTTGAGCAAGGTCAGGGTGGGATCGTCGACCAGCCGGTGGCGCAATGGGGTGTGAAGGTCCTCGACGTCAAGAGCGAGCACGACATCTGCGGACTCCAGCAACCCAGCTACGTGCATGGCCGCGAGCGGGTGCGTCGTGGGAAACGCGTGTCGTACCCCCGTATCGATCACCGGTGCGCCGAAAGCCTCGGCAAGGTCGACGAGCGCTTGGAAGGACTCTGGTTGTTCACCGACGTAACCGGCAAGGATCACAGGATGTTGCGCACCCTCGATGGCCTGGAGAATCCATGCAACGTCATCGGCCGATGCAGCCGGCGGACTCGGCACCGGGTACTGACCTATCCCCTCACGCACGAAATCTTCCGGGACCGGGTCTTCCTGCAGGTCGACGTCGTAGCACAGGTACACCGGACCGCACGGAGCGCTGCGGGTGGCGGCAAGAGCCCGCGCGAAAGACTCCTCCACGCTCTCGAGGTCGTGCGGCTCGTCGTCCCACTTGACGAAGTCCCTGATGATGTTCGCCTGTACCGACGCGGTGTGAATCCAGTCGATCCACGGCCGCCTGCGCGGCTTGGATTTGGGCCCGGTGCCGCCGATCAATAGCGCCGGTACGCGGTCGCACCACGCGTTGTAGATGGACATGCTGGCGTTCTGCAGTCCGACGACATTGTGTAGTAGAACTGCCATCGGCTTTCCGGCGGCCTTTGCATACCCCTGCGCCATCGACACCGCGATCGACTCATGCATGCACAGCGAGATCTGCGGAGAGCCTTCGCGGTGTACCAGCGAATCATGTAAGCCTCGAAAGCTCGCGCCTGGATTGAACGCCACGTGCTCGACGCCGGCCTCGATGAGCAGGTCAACGATCACATCGGAGCCGAACCGGGCACCATCGGATTCAGCCAACGACGCACCCCTTCTTGGACGACAAAGTGTAGAAGTAATACTGTAGACAGTTGTAGCTGAAGTCAAGGGTGAGTAGTACTTCTCCCTGCGACCGAGCGTCTTCGCGCGGCTGTCACTTCACTGTGCGGCGCCGATGACGCAAATGGCGTTCACGAGGTTCTATCCGCCTGCAATCTGCCCGCGGCAAGGACTGCCTCGCAGGTGTGATGCACGTGCTTCTCGGACGCGACCCGAGCGCCGGCGGCGTCGCCGGCCTCGATAAGCTGCAAGATCTCGTCATGCTCCGAGCAGGTCTGCACGGGACGATGAATGTCGATGTCGCGCGACCACAAGCGTGTGTACCGCTCAGAACGCTGCTTGAGCGGTTCGAGCAACTCGAGCGCTGTCTGTGCACCGGACGGAGCGAACAGCAGCCGGTGGAACTCGGTGTTTAGCTCGAGCCAGACGGGATGCTCAGACTCGGTTCGCAGCTTCTCGTTGATCTCCCTGGCACGCCGGATCGTGCCAGCGTCGATGCGCGGGACTGCCTGTTCCACGAGCCAACCCTCGATGAGGGCCCGCAGTGAGAACACCTCGACAAGTCGCTCAGGATCGGTCCCGCGTACCAGCACCAGCCGGTGAGCGCGAGATTCGAGAAGTCCCTCAGCTTGCAGTTGTCGCAGCGCCTCGCGAACAGGAACGCGCGAGACACCGAAGCGGCTCGCAAGCTCGACCTGGTTCAGGGCGGCCCCGTCGGGTATCTGCCCCGTGTTGATGGCGGTGCGCAGCGCATCGGCAATGTAGTCCGCGGTGATTCGACGACCCAGCTGAGTCGCCTTCACGTCGATGACCGACAAGTCCACTTCACCCAACATGTAAACAGAATACTTCTCTGGCTGATCCTTTTGCCACAGGGATCGCAGAGTCAGGCCAAGAAGCTTTCCGGCGGCAAGGGTCCCCATGTGTTGAGAGTCTTCGTCATCCGGTCGCCGGGTTCCCACGCGATTGGCGGTGTCGACCCGTCCGGGATGTGGACCATATCTGCGAAAAGTTCGACCCGGAGGCCCGATGCGGGGTCACAGACGTAAGTGAAAAGACTCCGCCCCGGGCGGTGCCTCCCCGGTCCGTACTCGACCTTGTACCCACGAGTGCCCAAGCGGTCCAGGATCGGCTGGTAGGCATGCCAGCCAGCGACCTCGAACCCGAGGTGGTGAACTGCTCTTGGCCCACCTGGTCGCAACGCGACGTTGTGATGCTCAGTATCGGTGCGCAGCCAGAACAGCGCGTCGCCGATGTACTCCGAAAGACGCAGTCCGATGACATCTTGGAAGAACGAGGCTGTCTCGGCGGGCTGGGGCGACTTGAGGTTCACGTGCCCCATGCGCCGCGGACGTAGTACAGAAGCGTCTGGAACCGCGACCGCGAGCTGGGCGCCCACCTCGAACACCACGGTGACCTGGGTGGCAGGTTCCACCAGCTCCAGACTCGTGTCGGTCCGGGAGCCACCGAGCATCCGCTGCAACTGATCGAGCTCAGCGTCAGCGGGAAGCGCGAAGATCAGCTTGTCAACGACCAGCTCGTCGCCGGCCACCAGTTCGATCGCGCCCTGACCCCGTCCGGAGCCGTACTCGCCGTCGCACACGGCGAGAAGGCGACCGTCGTTCTCGACGATCTCCATGTCCAGACCGCTGGATAGGAATTCGGCCGTTGCCTGCGGGTCAGGGACGGTGAGCACGATGCGCTCAACCGTGCCGGGTGCGGCCTTCACGAGCTCAGGCGTCGATGGCGACGTACTGGAGATCGAGGTAGTCATTGATGCCCTCCCTTCCGCCCTCGCGTCCGAGCCCGGACTGCTTGATCCCGCCGAACGGTGCGGCCGCGTTCGAGACGATCGCCCGATTCAGTCCGACCATCCCGAAGTCGAGTCGCTCGGCTGTGCGCAGTCCGCGTTCCACGTTTCCCGAGTAGAGGTAGGCAGCAAGGCCGTACTCCGTGTCATTCGCCAGGTGGACCGCCTCATCCAGGTCGTCGAAGACAGTGATCCCGGCAATCGGTCCGAAGATCTCTTCGCCGAACATACGCGAGTCGGTAGGCACATCGGTGACGACGGTCGGCTCGAAAAAGGTGCCAGGACCGTCGATCGCGCGCCCACCGGTGGTCACCTTGGCGCCCCGCGAGACGGCATCCTCGATCAGCTCCGCCAGACCAGTGCGAGCCGCCTCGTCGATGACCGGGCCGACCTGGGTCTCGGGATCCAGGCCATGGCCGACCTTCAGCGCAGCCATCCGCTCAGAAAGCAGCGAAGAGAACACCGGCGCCACCGAGCGATGCACCAGGAAGCGGTTCGCGGCCGTGCATGCCTCACCCATGTTCCTCATCTTCGCGAGCATGGCGCCGTCGACCGCGCGCCAGACATCAGCGTCAGCGTCCACGATGAACGGGGCATTCCCGCCGAGCTCCATCGACGGCCGCACGACGTGCTGCCCGCACTGCGAGATGAGGACACGGCCTACGCCGGTCGACCCCGTGAACGAGATCTTGCGGATGCGACCATCCGCAAGCAGCGCAGTCGACACCTTGCCCGCCGTCGTGGTGGTGATGACGTTCAGCGCGCCGTCCGGAAGCCCGACCTCGACCAGCACCTGTGCGAGTCTGATGGTCGAGAGCGGTGTTTGCGCAGCCGGCTTGATGATGGCGGTGCACCCGGCAGCGAGTGCAGCACCGATCTTCCTGGTCGCCATCGCGAGCGGGAAATTCCACGGTGTGATCAGCAGGCACGGTCCGACCGGTCGACGCGCAACGAGTAGGCGCGACCCGCCGTCGGGTGAACGGCGGTACTCACCCTCGGGACGGACCGCCTCCTCGGAGTACCACCGCAAGAACTCCGCGCCGTAGTCGACTTCGGCACGCGACTCAGACAAAGGCTTGCCCATCTCCGCGGAGATGAGACGCGCGAAGTCCTCCCGCTGGCTGATGACAGCGTCGAACGCGCGACGCAGGATCTCCGCACGTTCGCGAGATGCGGTGTGTGCCCAGGCAGGGGCGGCACGGCTGATCGAGTCGAGTGCAGCGAGTCCCTGCTCGACACCGGCGTCCGCAACCGCGGCGATTACGGTGCCGGTCGCGGGGTCCAGGACATCGAAGGTGGACTCGGCGCGCGTCCACTCGCCATCGATGAGCAGACCGCTTGCGATGTCTGCCGCCGCCGCCGCGGCATCTGGCCGAATGGTCATGTCTTCTCGGATGCTCACTTTCCTGCCTTCAGTTCGGTAATGACGCCGATCTCTCGGCCGATGCCGCGCTCCACCGCTCCTTGGATGAGCACCGCCGCGAGGGCCAAGTCCTGCAGAGCGGTGCCCACAGACTTGAAGATCAGAAGGTCGCGCGCGGAGGCCCCGGCCGCGCGGTCGTGATTCCAGTCCGCCATCGAGATCAGCGATTCCGGTGCGATCGCACCTGAAGCAACCGCTGACGCCACGTCGCCCGACTCGGCGAGTACCGACGCCGGGTCATCGACGACCACCGCCCTCGCTCGAGCGAACGTGGCGTCGTCGAGTTCGCGCAGGTCCGATCGGGTTGATCCGATCGACAGGACCACCGCGTCACGAGCGAACGTCGTCCCATCGACGACAGGCTCTGCATTCTTGGTGCATAGAACAACGACCGGGCACGAGCTTGTGACCTTGGCAACGCTGTCGACCGGCTCGATCATAATGCCGAGCTCTCGTTGCAGCCGATGGGCGAACTTCCGACGCCTCTTTTCGGAACGGCTGTACACCAGCACCTTCTCCAGCGGCCATATCCGCGCGAAGGCCCGCAGGTGCCCTTCAGCCTCGAAGCCGGTACCGACCAGGCCGAGCACGCTCGTTCCGCCGCTCCCCATGAGACTGCCGGCGAGCGCGGTCGTGGCCGCTGTGCGCAGTCTCGTGATCTCGGACGCGTCGAGCGTAGCCAACAGCTCGCCGGTTTCCTGCAGGTACACGAGCAGTAGGTAGCGATTGCCGACGCCCTTGGCGAGTGTCATCACCTTGGCACCCATGTAGTCACCCAACGCGGCGGGCATCGCCCTGAAGAACCCGCTGGCCACGTTGACGTCGATGCGCTTGGGCAACTGGAAGCGACCTTCGCGCTGGCCCTCGAGCGCAAGCTGCGCGGCCGCGAACGCGATCTCCTCGTCGCACAATTGCTTGATTGCGGCACTATCGAGGTGAAGGGTCATCAGACCCTGCCCGTGTAGAAAAGGTCGTCATTGGCGGGCAGATCGTATCCGGATGCCTCGAGCCCTGCCCGCAAGGACTTCATCTGTCCCGGGGCGAGGCGCATCGTCGGCATACGCAGTTGCCCGCCGTTGAAACCGTTGAGCCAGCCCAGGTACTTCCACCCCTGCCGGTGGATGAGATTCGCACCAGCGAACGATGCGTGGAATGCGCCCTTTGCCTCGCGGGCGGGGTTGTAGCTCCAGAAGGTCTCATACGCCTCATCCGACCGACCAACCAGGAGAGCCTCGATGACTCGTGGCACCCTGTCACCGAACGACTCGTAGGCGCTGGTGCCCCACCATCGCGTGCCGAGCAGCCGGGCCTGCGCCGGGATGAGCTGCTCCTGCGGGTACTCGACGATCAGGTCGTCACCCAGCTTGTCGGCAACCTCGGTGAGCGCGGAGAACTGTGCGCTGCCTCCGCCCTCGTACTTGAGGGCGACCGCGGTATCGATCTTGCTCATCTGCTCGAGCGCGGCGAACGGGAACCCGGTCGGGGCGAGCGGCTTGAAGCCCCACGCCGTCGCCGCGAACAGGATCATCGCGAGGTCCGAACTTTCGGCAACGTACCGGGTGTGCTCGACGATCTCACCAGCACTCTTCGGCCGGAAGCTCTGCGGATATGACAGCAGGCCCGCCTCGACTCCGAGGTCCTGCGACAACTTGGCCGCCTCGACCGATTGGGCGACGGTATCGAAGCTGAGGTGCGAAACCAGCTTGAAGCCCTCCGGCGCCGCCTCGGCGGCTACCTCGAGGAACCGCTTGTACTCCTCGAAGGTGGTGCCACTTTCAGACGCGACCAGGGTGCCCCAGAAGCCGAGCTCCGCTGCCCGGGCGATGTCGTGGCGAATACCAGCCTCGTTCAATCCGGAGAAGTCCTCGCTGAAGGAAGGGAGCGTCACGTTGCATGCCCCGACCCATTCGTTCCTTGCCCGGTCCTTGGCCTCGCCGCGGGTGTAAGGAAGTGCCATAGTCAGTTTCCTTTCGTGGTGGAGTGGGCGATCGAGATCGGCCGGTAGGTCCAGCGGCCGCTGGTGAACCAAGGCCGCGAAGCAAGCGCGTCTCGTCGCGGCGTGTTCCGTGCCGCGTCGCGTTCCGGCGCGTCGAGGACCTCCGGCGATGCGATCTCGTGCAGGGCGAGGTGGGACCAGACTGGGCCGTCGAATCCTGGCCGGACCAGGTAGCGGCGCACCCGTAGCCAGCCAGGCACCTCCATGAGCAGTGGGACGTGCTCCTCCTCGTACCAACCTTCGAATTCCGCTCGGTCCGTTTCCGGAACGCCGAACGCCACCACGAACAGGCTGTGGTCGGTTCCCGTGAGGGCCGACGGGGCGTGGTCGGCTGTGTCGGAGATCTGATCTGTGATGTAACGGGTGAATCCGGTGACATTGGCGAGCATGCGCGCGGTGCGTTCAGACGGGTCTGATTTCAGCGCCTTGTACTGCGGTGTCTCGAGCGCGGCCATGTCGTCGATGAAGTACGCGGCGAGGTGCCAGGGGTCCGTGTCGGTGTGGTAGCGCAGCGCGTGGGAGAAACCAGGGATTTCCATCCGCGCGGGGATGTGCTCGGTCTCGTACCAGTCTTCGAAGTCGGCCTCCCAGTCCTTCGGCGGAGCCATCTGGGAGAAGAGCAGCCCCTTGCTCATCGCAGGCCATCCCCGATCGCCTCGTGCTTCGCGAGCCCACCGATCCGGTGATGGACACGGCCGCGCGTAGCGAGAGCGGCGACCACGGCGATCTCATTGGCACGCGGTCCGGTGGGAACGCAGATTGTGATGGCGTCATAGAACTCGCGCACGAACAGTGCATTCTTGTAAGCGAGGGGAATGTCGATCGCGGTTCCGGCGGTGCCCATCTTGGTGGCCGAGGTAACCCATCCGTTGCCGCCGATTCCGTTGCGCATCGCATCGCCGAACGGGGTCGTCAAGCACGCCACTCCGTGCTCCTGCTCGCCGTCCATGCCGACGATGGCACCCTTACCGCAACTTTCGGCCTCGGCTCCCCCGAGCGCTGCCTTGCATCGCGCGACGAGCTCGATCGCCAACGCGGCGCTCGGCGCGATCAAATCGCCGAGATCCTCGCTGTACCGGCCCGCGTAGGGGTTCTTGATGACTGCGGTGACGGCGGCCTTGACCAGGGGCTCGGCCACAGCCGGACCGCTGTCAGAATTGATCTGCTCGACATGTGTGTACCAAGCGCGGACTTCGAAGTCGTTCATCGATCCTGTTCTTTCGCGTGTGGGTAACTCAATGGCCGCTCGACGACGGCGCAGCGAGAGCTCCCTTGACGCTCACGTTGCGACGGGCGGCGGGAGTGTTGCGGCTCTTGGTGTAGCGCACAACGCCGTCTGTGACGGCCACACAGATCCCAGGCACGTCGCCGACCTGCAGTGCCTCCGCCCAGGTGTCACCGGCAGAGCCGAGTGGCGCATCGAGGATCAGCAAGTCTGCCGGTCGGCCGACTTCCAAGCGGCCGGCATCGAGTCCGTAGACGTCAGCGACGTGACCGGTCATGCTTGCCACCGCTTGATGCACCGGCAGGCCGCCGAGCGACACGAGTTCCGCGCAGAGATGCCAGAGCGCCAGTGGCACCACGCCAGTCCCCGTCGGAGTGTCACTCGCGATGAGCAGACGATGCTCCTGCGAGTACTCGCGCGCGAGCTGGCACAGTTCGAGCGAGGAACGCAGATTCCCCGCCATGACGAGCTGCAGCGCCATGTCGCTCTCACGAACCAACCGCTCGTTATCCCCAGCGACCATCGCCGTCGGCCCGCCATTGGCATGGAAAGACACGTTGGGATTGATCTGCAGCATGGACTCGGCGTCCATCCGCTCGAGAGTGCCCGGGATCGAACCGCCACCCGTGTGAACGTTCACTACGATGCCGGCCCGTCGGGCGTCGGCAACCAGCGGAACGTAGTCCAGCGGCGACGTGACTGCTCCGAACCCGCCCTTCGCCAGCCATACGCCCTGCTCCCGCAGATAGACGAAGTCTTCGTAAGTCAGTCCGGGTTCCAAGATCACAGAGCCGCCGTGCACGGTCATCCCGCCCGGCCGGAAATTCTGATAGGCGCGCTGTGCGGCAATCGCGAGCGCTTTGACACCCTCGGGGTCGCTCGGTCGTCCAGGTACGTGCACCTCGCTCGCGCTGATCGCTCGTGTCACACCACCGTGGACATAGCTGTCGAGGAAGCCGACCGTGTTCTGTCGAGGCGTGTAGTCACCGAAGGTGGTGTGCACGTGCGAGTCGATGAGCCCTGGCACGACGCCCGCCCCATGTGCGTCGATCACGAGGTCGTGAGCGTCCGCATCGACATCGTCGGATAGCCCGATCCAGGTGATCACGCCGCTCTCGCACACCAGGGCGTCGCCCGCTAGCGGCGTTCCTGCGGCATCACCGATGTGGCTGAGGCCGATCGAGGTGATCGCGAAACTCATGAGAGGTCCTTCCGAGGTTCATGACACTGCCTGGCGACTGTAGACACCTTCGGTGTGCAGACGGGCGTCTGCCCTCCAGACCGTGAGCCGCTCCTAATCCGTGGCGCTGATCGCGCTCATCGGGCAGACCGGTATAGCCTGACGAACGGCAGCCTGCTCGTCCGCGGTTTCGGCCGTGGGCCGCAGGAGCAGCACCATGCCCGCGTCGTCCAGGTCGAAGAAGTTCGGAGCAGCGGTGACGCAATTTCCGTATCCCTGGCACAAACCTCGGTCAGCGACAATCTTCATTACAGGAACACTCCCAGATTCTTGGTGCTCATCGACGACTGGTCGATGATGATGCGACGAGAGCTGATCAACCAGCCTTCTTCCGTCCGGCGCAGCGTGTCCTGTCGCTCACCGACGATGAGGTCGTAGGCCCCCATGTCGCCACGACTGCGATACAGCAGAAAGTTGGTGCGCGCGGCGAGCTCCCCTTCGCGCTCGCCGTGCTTGATGCGGAGATTGGTGATCAGGCGCCGTGTGTGTGAAGGCGGGTCCTCGGCCCAGGCCACATCGGTGCGCAGCCGCTTGGCGCGGAAGACGAGCGAGGACTTCGTGTCATCGAAGTGTCCGATCTCCTCCACAATGTCTGGTGACCCAGACTTGCGAGTGACCCGGATCGGTGCGGTGTACTCGACCTCCGGCCCGAAGAGATCGACCCACTCCTCCCACCGGCGCTCATCCAACAGCTCCGCTTCGATCGCGTAGAAGTCCTGAATGTCGACGCGTGTCGCGAGATCAATACCGGACACGTTCGTCACCGCTTCCCGTTCAGAATGTGGTCTAGCCACACCTTGTAATAGGTACGTCCGGCAGCCTCACTGAACTTGCCGTCATACACGTCGCCAGGGCCGGGAAACTCCGTCGCATCCAGCGTAGGCAGGTCCAGCCCCATCCCGTAGTGCAGCATGAGCTCCTCACCCCGGTAGAGGGCAGCATCCGAATTGCGGGTCTGCAACTCCCAGTTCTCCGTGTCGTCCTGATCGAACATGCCCGAAGCACTGAATGTTTGCGTGTACATCCGCCGGCCAAGCTTCTTCCACCACTCAGGGGCGCTCTTCTCGACGAAATGCCATGACCAAACCTGAGTCTTGTTCGGACCTGCAGGCTGCCAGATGCGCAGCATCGAACCGCTGACCCGCTGCCCGTCGACTTCGACGAAATTCGGGATCAGAAAAGACAGGTTCGGAAAAACGTTGCCATGCATGTTCTTGATGCGGGCAAGGGTGTCCAGCTGCCCTTGATCCAGACGTTGTTCGTACTCCCCGGCGAGTTCCGCGGGAAAGTAACTTTGTTCGTCGAAATGCACGCCCACACCGAGCCCGTGACCTCCGCCGACGTCCACATGGTAGCCGTCGCGACCGAAGTCCGCGCCCTTGACGATGCCCATCCGCGCCAGGTAAGAGTGCGCCGTTGCGGTGTGGTAGGCGTCCGACGCAAAGTTTTCGGCCGGGAGCCGCCAGTTCGTCGGCACGACCCAACGCTCCGGGTGACCGACCACTTCCATCTCCGCGCGTCCGACTAAGAGGTCGAGATACCACTTGACGTTACCGAGATGGGAATCAAGCGACGGTCCTTCCTTCGCCCACGTCGCGAAGATGAGACCTTGATAGGTCTCGCAGCGAGCCTCGACCAGGTGCAGCGCGTCGCGGTTCAGGCCCTCCGGATACGCGGACTTTTCGAAGGGGGCGCCCATGAACGTCCCCAGGAAGTCGCCTTTGGAGCCATAAGTGAAGCCGTGGTAAGGACAACGCCAGTTATTGACCTCGCCGAAGTCTTCACATGCCAACCGCATTCCTCGGTGGCGGCACGAGTTCAGGAATACCCGAACGACCGAGTCGTCACCTCTGCCCACGATCACCGACTCCTCGGCCATCGCACGGGTGATGAACGAACCTGGGTTCGGGATCTCGGAGACATGGCCGACGAATTGCCAGGTCTGGCCGAACAGGCGCTCGAGCTCCAACTCGTACACGCCGGGATCGGAATACGTAAACATTGGGATCTGGCCCCGCTTGGGGTCCACCGTCTTGCGGAGGCGATCTTCGAGATCACGCCTACCCTGCAGGTCATAACGGCTCATGTAGACAGATTCCCTTCGACTAGGTACCCCATCAATGTCTTGCGCCCGGTTTGGATCAGCGGCATGGGATTACTGTATACAGTTGACAGACAATGTCAAGGCTTGAGCCCGGACAAAACCTGCGCCCAGTCGCGTTCATCAATCGTGAGCGTCGAGTGTCACCACGCGAACCGCTCAGGCGGATATTGGCTCACTGGTCGATTCACGTCGGACCGCGACCGTGGTCCGCGATGCCGGTGTTCGACGCGCTGCGCCCGCCCGGCGACCGCGCCGACGGGCTCGTCCACGCCGGACCGGTGGGTGCGGGTCACTACGGCGAAGATGGTCCACAACGGCATCGAGTACGGGCTGATGCACGCCTATGGCGAGGGATATGAACTCCTCGCCGCCGAAGATCTGATCGAGAACCGTCACCAGGGGCAGCAGGCCTGGACACACGGCACGGCCATCCGGTCCTGGCTGCTCGACCTGCTGGTGCGGGACCTGCAGGAGGATCCGGGTCTGGAGGAGATCTCCGACTACACCACTGCCTCCGGTGAGGGCCGCTGGACCATCGAGGAGGCCATCCGCCACTCGGTGCCCGCGAACGTCATCCCCGCGGCGCTGTTCGCCCGCTTCGCCTCACGCCAGGAGTCGGATTCGCCTGCGCTAAAGGCGGCGTCGGCGCTGCGCGACCAGTTCGGTGAGCATTCTATGCACCACAAAAGCGGTTCCTGAGGTGTATTGCGATCGTGGTTCGAAAGTGACGAACCAGAAACCGCCGATCAGGGTGCGCGGGTCAGCTCCGACGCCAGAAGCAGTTGGCGCATTCTGGCCCTTCACTCGACCTTGACGAACTCTTCGGGCACCCCCTGCTCCGTTCCGCTCAGCCAGTGTGCCCGAACGAATCCGACCGCAAACGCAACGAAAAGTGGGATGTTGATCAGAAGGTTACCGGTAGCCGACAGTTCGGTCAGCAAATTCATCTTGCTGCACACCAGATAGAGCACGCCCGCCAGAATGAGCGCGGACAATCCGGGCGCAACAACGCTTCGCCATGGTCCGACTGCCAGAGATCTGCGCGAGAAGAACCGAACAACGGCCAGCGAGGTCAAGATCTGCAGCGCAAGCACCCCGACCAGCGACGGCGTGTTGGTCCACAGAATGATCTGACGGTAAGGATCAGCACCCGCGATCGCGAATGCGACCAGCAGTGCCAGCAGAACAACTGTCTGCACGGCAACAGCAGCAACTGGACTCCCACTCCTTATCGAGGTGTGGGCCAAACTCTTCGGAAGCAGATTGCTTCGACCCAACGCGAACATGTACCGCGCTGCAGCATTGTGGAGTGCAAGTACTCCTGCGAAAAAGCTCGACACGATCAACACCTGCATGACATCGGTCGTGATCGAGCCGAGATAGCGGTCAGTGATGTTGAAGACCAGCATCGACGGGTCCCCCGTGGCCAGTGTTGCCGATAGCGCTTTGGGGCCCACTGCCATCAGCAGCAACCACGACGCAATCGTGTACACAGTCGCCAGAATGCCCACCGAAAGATATGTCGCTCGCGGGATGGTGCGAGCCGGGTCTCGCACCTCTTCCGAATAAACCGCAGTTTGTTCGAAACCGACGTAGACGATGAAAGCGATGACGAACAACGACGACAACGACGACAGATCCCACTCGGTCGGACGGAAGCTGTCGTAGGACAGTCCCTCCGGCGTGCCGTTGACCAGGATCGCCCCGAGAAGCACGCAGAGAATAGCGGATTCGCAGAGCAGAAAGACGGCGAGGACCCGCGCGCCGATGGTGACCCGAAAGTAGGCCACCATTCCGACGATGACTCCGATGACGAGCGCACAGAGCGTCCAGGAGACGCTGACGCCGAAAATGCTCTTGACGGCTGAGGACGCGAACACGCCTGCAGCCGCGCAGAAACCGACCTCGCCCAACGCGTACGCGACGTACCCGACGAGTGCCGAACCTGCACCCACACGGCGACCGAATCCCAGCGTGATGTACGCGTAGAACGCCCCAGCGCTGCGAACGTACCTACTCATCGCCGTGAAACCCACCGCGAACAGTCCGTAGGCGAGCCCCGCCATGAGGTACCCAATGGGGGTTGTCACACCTCCGAGAATGAAGGCCAGCGCCATGAAACCGACAATTGTCGTGAGTGGGGCCGCGGCGGAGATGACGAAGAAGACCAGGTGCCCAGAGCTGATTGCACCAGAACTGAGTTCCCCCGCTCTCTCGATCTTCGGTTGACCCGTGTCCGAGCTGTTGGTGCTGTGTGAAGAGATGATGGACCCCATTCCAATTTGCGGGACTGGTTGACGATTCGAATAGAGTCGAACCGCGGAATCGCCGGTCCGAGACTCCGTTTCGACATCACAAGAGGATCGGCATCCACGAAGCCGACTCAGTGATTGAACGACTGCGGCCGTCTCGCGCAACGAACGAAGTCTCTCGAGTTCGAACGCGGTACTTCACAACCGCACATCGCGGATCCACCTGGAGGCATGTCGCGCCGTGTGCTGTTCCTCGACGTGCTGCTCCAACGGGCCCGCCGTTAACGGGAATCCCCGACGACGGTGATCGGCACTCCGACACAGAGTGCGCTGTGTTCAACGGATCCACCACCGGCACCGATCCTGTGCGCCGCGCGCCGTGTGGCTCGGCCGACACCGAGACCCAACGCGTGCTGCAGGTCTGCCGGGGTGTCGACGTCACAGCGTAGCCCTGGCCAGTCGCCGCCCAGATCGGCTGCTCCCGTAGCGATGTGTCGAAGTGGCGAGCCGAGCCCGAAGGCCGGGTTCAATTCGGTACCGAAGGCGAACAACGTCGAGGTTCCCGTTCCGTGGCGATCCCTCACGAAGCTCCGCCCATACGCGCTCGCCGCGGCGATCGCATCCTCGAGCTCACCGCCACGCAGGGCAGGCAAGTCGCCATGCAACACAGCGACGTTGGGGGCTCGATCGCGAACAGCTTTCTCGGCCGTGCGAATTGCAGCATTCAGCGGATCGGCATGTCCGCGCGGAGTCGGGTCCCGGAGGATCCGCGCGCCGGCGTCGCGTGCTGCGCCGGCCGCCGTCTCGTCGGCGGTGACGACAAGTACGCTCTCGACAGCGCGCGCCGCCAACACGGCTTCGATGGTGTCGGTCAACATGCCGATCACGAGCGTCGACCGGTGCGCTGCGGAGTACGTGGGTGACAATCGGGTCTTCGCCTCCTCCAGCCGCTTCATCGCGATCACGATGGCGACCTCACCGAGCCCCGCACTGCGCGCGCGGGACCCGGCGAGACGGTTTCGTCGATGGAGCGGTTCGTGCGACACCGGAGCAGCATTCACCTCTGATGGTCTGCCGACGAGATCATCTGGCGTTCTGTGCAGCTCGTTGGCCATGACATCAGCCGAGCTTGCGCAGCCGCGGCTCGAGGTCACGTTGGAACAGCTCGAGGAACCGACGCTGATCGTGTCCCGGCGCATGGAAGACCAGGTGGTTCAAGCCCCATCCGACGTAGTCCTTGACCTTGTCGACGGCCTCGTCGGGATCCGAGGCAACGATCCAGCGTTTCGCCACCTGCTCGATGGGAAGCTCGTCGGCGGCCTTCTCCATCTCCAGCGGATCGTGGATGTTCGTCTTCTGTTCCGCGGTCAGCGACAGCGGCGCCCAGAACCGGGTGTTCTCCAGCGCGAGCTCGGGATCGGTGTCGTAGGAGATCTTGATCTCGATCATCCGGTCGACATCCTCTGGATCCTTACCCTCGGACTCTGCGCCTTCGGTCATGGCAGGGATGAGCTTGTCTCGGTACAGTTCCTCGCCCTTGCCGGAGGTACAGATGAAGCCGTCGCCTGCGCGTCCGGCGTACTTGGCCACCTGGGGCCCACCGGCAGCGATGTAGATCGGGATACCGCCCTCGGGCACATCGTAGATCGAGGCGCCCTTGGTCTTGTAGTAGTCGCCGTCGAAGTCGACGCGATCACCCAGCCACAGCTCGCGCATCAACCGAACCGACTCGCGCAGCCGCGCGTAGCGCTCCTTGAACTCTGGCCACTCACCGTCGTAACCGGTGGCGATCTCGTTGAGCGACTCGCCGGTGCCCACCCCAAGGAAGATCCGGTCGGGATACAGACACCCCATAGTCGCGAACGCCTGCGCGATCACCGCAGGGTTGTACCGAAACGTCGGGGTCAGCACCGAGGTGCCCAGCACCAGTCGCTCGGTGCGCTCCCCGACCGCGGTCATCCACGCCAGGGAGAACGGCGCGTGTCCACCATCGTGTCGCCACGGCTGGAAGTGGTCGCTGACCGTGGCGCTGTCCATACCGTGCGCCTCGGCCTCCACGGCCAACTCGACCAGCTCACGGGGGGCGAACTGCTCCGCCGACGCCTTGTATCCCAACTTCAGTTCAGCCACGGGTTCCTCTTCATCGTCATGTTGTGGTCGTACGTGGTGGTGCGCTGACGTGCCGGGCGTCCTATGCCCTCGGCGATCGCAACCAGTTCCTCGACGGACTTCGCGGAACCGTTCTCCGAACCCGCCATCCGGGAGATGGTCTCCTCCATCAGGGTGCCGCCGAGGTCGTTGGCGCCACCGACGAGCATCACCTGGCTGCGCTCGACACCGAGCTTCACCCAGCTGGTCTGGATGTTGGAGATCCTGCCGTGCAACATGATCCGCGCCAACGCGTGCACAGCGCGGTTGTCGCGGTGCGTCGGGCCCGGTCGGGCACCGCCGGCGAGGTACAGCGGTGAGGACTGATGCACGAACGGCAGCGGGACGAACTCGGTGAAGCCACCGGTGCGGTCTTGGATGCCGCGCAGCACGTTGAGGTGCCCGACCCAGTGACGCGGGGTGTCGACGTGGCCGTACATCATCGTCGAACTCGATCGCAGTCCGACCTCGTGCGCGGTGGTGATAACGTCGATCCACGCCGAGGTGGGCAGCTTGCCCTTCGTCAGCACCCAGCGAACCTCGTCGTCCAAGATTTCCGCGGCCGTACCGGGGATCGAGCCCAGACCGGCCTCGCGCAGGTCGGTGAGCCACTCGCGGACCGATGTCCCACTCTTGGTGACTCCGTTGGAGATCTCCATCGGCGAGAACGCGTGCACATGCATTGACGGGACTCGCGCCTTGACCGCGCGGACCAGGTCGGCGTACCCGGTGACAGGCAGTTCGGGGTCGATGCCGCCCTGCATGCACACCTCGGTGGCGCCGGCGACGTGCGCCTCCCAGGCCCGGTCGGCGACATCGTCGGTGGACAGTGAGAAGGCGTCGGCGTCGCCCTTGCGCTGGGCGAAGGCGCAGAAACGGCAGCCGGTGTAGCAGATGTTGGTGAAGTTGATGTTTCGGTTGACGATAAACGTCACATCGTCACCAACCGCGTCTCGTCGCAGCGAATCAGCGAGAGCGGCAACAGCATCCATGGCCGCACCGTCGGCGGTGGCCAGGGCGTGGTACTCGTCGTCGCTGCAGCCGGCGGGGTTGCGCTCCGCTGAGCGCAGGGCCGCGAGGACGTCGGTGTCGATGCGTTCCGGGGCTCGCGCGGCCAACTCGTTCACCTTGGCGCGGATCGACTCCCAATCACCGAACGCGCTACCGAGGTCGCTTCGCGTCTCCGTCAGCCGACCCTCGGAGTCGATCGCGGTGTTCAAGTCCGTGCGCCCCAGCGACTCGGTCGCCTCGTCGGGTTCCTGCCACGGTCGCCCGACGGGGTGGACGTCCAGCGCGAAACCCGTCTGCGGATCCGCGAGCGCGGTGACGTGCCCCTGTACACGCGGATCGATCCAGGCCGCACCAGCCTGCACGTACTGTGGCTGAGCGGTGAGTCGCTGCACGAGGTGGTAACCCGCTTCGGCGGTGACCGCTGCGAGTTCTTCCGTTGCGGGCCAGGGGCGTTCGGGATTGACGTGATCCAGTGTCAGCGGCGATACACCGCCCCAGTCGTCGACACCGGCACCGATCAGGGCGAGACATTCCTCGCGTGAGACCAAGTTCGGGGGAGCCTGAACGCGCATCTTCGGGCCGAGGACCAACCGGGTGACAGCGACCGTCGCCAGGAAATCGGCGATCCCTGTATCCGGCGTGCCTGCCATCGCTGTGTGGCTCTTGGCCCGGAAGTTCTGCACGATGACTTCCTGCACGTGGCCGAACTCTTTGTGGGAGGAGCGAATCGCATGCATGGTTTCTGCGCGCTCGGTCAAGTTCTCGCCGATACCCACCAGCAGACCGGTGGTGAACGGTATCGACAGTCGGCCGGCGTCGTCCAACGTCCGCAATCGAACGGTGGGGTCCTTGTCGGGGCTACCGTAGTGCGCCAGGCCTTTCGTCTCGAACAACCGCCGTGATGTCGTTTCCAGCATCATTCCCATCGACGGAGCGACGGGCTTCAGGGCGGACAGCTCCGACCAGCTCATCACCCCGGGGTTCAGATGGGGTAGCAGTCCCGTCTCCTCGAGGACCCGGATCGCCATTGCGCGCAGGTAGTCCAGCGTCGAACCATAGCCGCGCTCGTCGAGCCACTGCGCGGCCTCCTCCCAGCGCGCCTCGGGTCGGTCACCGAGGGTGAACAGTGCCTCTTTGCAACCCATCTCGGCGCCTCGGCGAGCAACGCTCAGGATCTCGTCGGGCTCCATGAACATCCCCGTACCCTGGGCACGCAACTTGCCGGGGACCGTAACGAAGGTGCAGTAATGGCAGGTGTCACGGCACAGATGTGTCACCGGGATGAAGACCTTGCGCGAGTAGGCGATCGGGAGCTCCCCGCGCGGGCCCCGCCGGCCCGCCGACGTCAGTCCGGCGTCGCGGACCCTGGCCGCGCTGGCCATCAGATCCTCGAGCTCGGCGCCACGCGCCGTCATCGCGATGGATGCTTCCTCGACGTTCAGAGCGACCCCGTCGCGAGCGCGTCTCAGGACGCGTCGAAGAGCACTCGCGCTCCGACCCGCCTGAGCGGTCGCAAGATCAATTGATGACACCGTGTTCTCCAGGGAGAGTTGTTAAGATTCCTGCACGTTGCAATACTCGAACCCACTCGTCTGCAGCGGATTCCATGACATACGTCAGCGTGATTTCCTTGAATGTGGCCGTCTCGGAATGAGACCTCGGCCGGTACTCGCGTCGCGTGACCGCGAGCACCGTGCCGAGCTCTCCTCTCACACCCTGCTCGATCGGTGATCGGCCACCGCATCAATCCAACGGGAGATAGGGCATGACTTCCGTGCGGAACAGCTCCATCGACCGCCGGACTGCGGGCGTCTCCGCACCTCCACCGGCGCGGAAGTCGAACAGGAGCTGCGTTATCCGTCCATTCCGGCCACCCAGGTCGGCTATCAGCTGTTCGCGTACGAACTCGGGCGTTCCGACGTACATCGGGAATCCCGGCATGAAGCCGAGGCCCTTGATGTTCCGGAGCTCCTGCGCCGGAGGCCATGTCTCCAACGGTCCCTCGGGCGTGCAACCGAAGCTGTAATGCTTGTGGCGTAGGCGATGGAAGTTCACGAACCAGTGAATTCCATCCTGCGCTTCGTCCCATGCCTGATCATGTGTTTCAGCCAGATGGATGGCCGTGATCTGCGAGACCTGGTGGTCGTCCACAGACTTGCCCAGCTCGATCAGCGCCTCGTCGTACAGCGGGGCGCCGGCACCCATGATGTGATAGCCACGCTCGGCTGCGCGTCGCAGACTCTTCGGACCGAACCCGCCCCACCACACAG
The DNA here is from genome assembly GCF_044458905.1 of Nocardia sp. NPDC050408. Classification (NCBI taxonomy): domain Bacteria; kingdom Bacillati; phylum Actinomycetota; class Actinomycetes; order Mycobacteriales; family Nocardiaceae; genus Nocardia; species Nocardia sp. NPDC050408. Next base: position 173,073 of record NZ_JBITIL010000008.1, read on the forward strand.
GCACCGGATTCTGGATGGGCTTCGTGCTCTGCCAAACGTCGTCGTATTTGAAGAACTCACCATCGAAGGTGACCCGCTCCTCGGTGAAGGTTTTCCCGACGAAATCGAGAAGCTCCCATGTGCGACGCCATGATTCACTCTGCGGAACGTTGAACGCAATAAACTCCTCCGGTGACGCGCCCGGCCCGACACCGATGTCCATACGACCACCGGACAGATTGTCGAGCATCGCGAAGTTCTCCGATACCTCCAGGGGGTTGTGGAGGGCCGGCACGAGCACAGCGGTTCCGAGTCGGATCTTCTTCGTACGCGAGGCGACCGCGCCGAGCATCGCGAAAGGCGCCGGACACCACCTGTCGCTGGAAAGATGATGTTCGCTCACCCACAAGTACTCGAAGCCGAGATCGTTCTCGGCGATCTCGGCATCGTCGAGATAGTCGTTGTAGATGTCGTACAGCGGGCGTGGCCGTGTGGGGTTCTGTCTGATCGTGAAGATGATTCCCAGTGATTTTTTGGGCACGTTACGGTTTCCTCCTACTACATTGGGGCGTTCGATTGTGCTGAGACGTACTGAGGGCCGGGAGACCGGAAGCCGGCGACTTCCTTGAAATCCCAGGGCAATTGCCCCACGCATGGTCGCGTCCCTGCGCCCGGGATCAACACCGCGCGTTCCCGCTGACGGTGACGATCGTTCGAGGTGATGCTCTACGGCGCGAGGCCGTGGCGGAGGCAGGAGGCTCCCGTGATGCCTCCATCCCCGTCGCCTGTCGGTCGTGGCCAGCTCAGAGGTTGCGAGTCTGACATCAGCGACGTATGAAACCTGAACGCGCGAAGGCAGTTTCGGCACTGTTCGTGCCGGCACGTCCGCGTACATGGGCTCGAGCGCCACCGCTCACACGAGGCCATGACGAACGTGGACACTGTGTTGCCAGACCTCTTCATGAGGCATCCCAGGTCGCCACATCAGCGACGAACAGCGTCGGCAATGAGGTAATCGGCGAGAAGGCACGCCGGCGCAGGCGAGCAGGGCCCGGACGACTGAACATCGGAGGCCAACTTGGCCGGCCGTGGTGACACGGTCATTTCGCTATCCCCTGAACATGGTGAAACTGGTTGATTGCCCATAGGCTACAACATATAGGCTCGAATTGTGGCGCAAGTCGCATTATTGTTCGTCTGGCGCCCGAGGCATCTACCTATCAGAAGTTCTCGAAGGCGCTGGGAACGCCAGTGCTCGAGCTCTGCGGGCGGCTCACATGTCCGCAATCCGGAGGGCGTCGGACAGCGAAGACTCCGTCAGCGCCGCGCGTTCGTAGCGGGAGGAGACCGGCTGGAAAAACAGGTTCGCGGCCTCGTTCCCGAACGGGATGTAGCCGACCTCGTCCACCACCAGAAGCCGGGTAGCGGCCAAGCTTTATCAGCTCGGCCTGCAACCGGCTGCGTGATGGGCCTCGGCCAGGCGGGACACCCATTCGGCGGCGGCGAACGCAACCCGGTGCCCGGCCTGACAGGCCCGGATCGCTAACCCGATCGCCAGGTGAGTCTTGCCGGTGCCGGTCAGGAAAACTCATGTCGCACAAGCGCTCAGTCATGCGGTCGCTCGCCGCGGCGGCGATGTTCGCCCGCACGTGTTGATCCTGGACTTACCCCGACCCGGTGATTATCCCGATGTCGTGGGTGGTTGACATGAGAGTCGCTGTGGCGGTGTGTGGTTAGTTTTGATTGCTGGTTCTTGGCTCGGGATAACTCCGGGGGGTCGCACTCTTTGGTTGCGGGAGCAGGGTGGTTCCGTGTCCGGAGAGGAGCGATGATGGGAAACGCTGGGTGAACGGCTGGCGAGGGTCCGCTGGTGGGATTCGCTGCTGGGTTCGAGCAGGAGCTGCTGGCGCGTGGGCACAAGCTCGGTGCGATTGCCAAGCATCTCGCCCTGATGGGTCAGCTGAACCGGTGGATGACCAGCACGGATCTGGCTGCAGCTATCTGTCGGCATCGGTGTTGGAGCGGTTCCTGGCTGCGGCGCGGGCCAGTGGGGCGTCGACGGGGTTCCGATGAATCCGCACCAAAGTGCCCCTTGACCATCAATTGGCGAATGAATACACTTCCGTCCATTAACTACAGACCATATATGCTGGAGCATATAGTCTATAGGGTATGGCGTTCTTGGGCGGAGTTGGGCCGCGCCACCAGCACGGATGTGCTGAGACGATGGAGAAGCTATTGCCGCACGTATTCAATCTTGAGCCGCCGAGGACCTGCCTGGCTGGCGTGGAAGGCAACAGCAAACGCTTGCCTGTGAAGCGAAAGGGAACGACTGATGACCAGTGACACTCGCGACGCTCCAGAGGACATCGGCGTAGGTCGCGCGGCAGAAAACGACCCGGATAGGAATGGGGAGGCTGGGCGAAATGCCCTCGTGGTCGTTGCGCATCACCGGACTGATTCGTTAACCACGTACACCGCTCGCCGCGCGGCTGAGCAACTCCAGGAGGCCGGTTACCACGTTGATGAGCTCAATCTTTACTCCGAGGGATTTGATCCTCGGATGACGGTTGAGGACGAGCCCGATTGGGACAACCGGGAAAAGACCTACTCGGTGGAGGTCGAGTCACACATGAAGCGACTCCTGAAGGCAGACCTCGTCGTTGCGGTCTTCCCAATTTGGTGGGTTCATATCCCAGCCATCCTTAAAGGCTGGATCGATCGGGTGTGGAATTACGGACTCGCATATGGCCGGAGCCAACCTCGGCTCGCCGGAAAACGCATGCTTTGGCTGGCATTGTCGAGCGCAACCGACGACTTCGCACTTGATTTCATTCGCAGCGCCCTGGACGTTTCGTTGAATCAAGGTGTCGCCTACTACTCCGGCTTTGATTTCTCGACCGTCGGGTTACTTCCGGACTCCGAAGAGCATCGCCATCGTTTCACAAAAGACGGAACCATGTACATCGACGCAGCCTCTATCGGCGCAGAACGCGACGAACAGTATCGGCAATTTCACCAGCGAGCAAAGACCACTGTCGACGAATTCATCACGGCGACCGCACCCGAAGCAGTCTCCGCTCAGTTTCGGGCGGGTGGCCGACCTTGACGCCTACTAATCTGAAACAAGACCCGTGGTGTGCAACGACGTAATCGTTTGTGCCGACCTGCGCCTCATGGCCAGGATCGGTCATGCCGGACATCATGGCCAGTCTCGGCTACGTCGATTCCGCACGGCCACCTCGTATTCCCCGAAGTCAGCAACAAAAAGGAGGGGACAACCGGGGTATCCATCGCAGTCTCGAACGGCTGGACCGAACTTTCGTCCAATTATTAGCGCTTAAGGATCAACGTGCGTGCAAGTGAAGCCACACTAAAATTCCTAACCAGATACTATGACGCGATCGAGTCTGCCGACCGCGATCGAATCAGCAGTTACTATACCGAAGACATCACACTGACTTTCGGCAATGATCCGGCAATCCATGGCCGTGAGAAGCTGCTAGAAGTATTCATTCCGATATTAAGGCGCGTTCGGTCTCTGCATCATGATATAGCAAATGCGTGGGAAGACGGCGATGTAATCATTGTTGAAGCCATCGGCGTGTGGAACCTCCTTGATGGACGTTCCGTCAGCGCGAATGCAGTGGATATTTTTGTGCTGACCGACGGGCGTTTCGCCGAGCATCGCATGGTTGCAGATAACACTCCCCTATTCTCGGCTCTTGAAGGTTGAAAACACTAGATTCGTAACCGAATGAAGCATCGAATTTTAGACTAACAATTTCACGATTTCAGTGACGCAGAAACCATGATCGCTACCATGTGCCCGATCTAAGCGAAGGAGACCCTCGGTGGTTAAGCTTGGTGTTGTTCTGTCATTGAGGAATCATCCTGATTATCCTTATTCTCTTGCCGACCTCTACTCCGATTACATCGAAGACGGCGTTCGTGCAGATAGTCTCGGGTTCGATCACCTCTGGATTAATGAACACCACTTCTCGCCCGACAACCTCTGCCCGTCCACTATGGTGACGCTAGCGGCCATTGCCTCTCGGACGAAACGGATTCGATTAGGTACCGGTGTCGTCAATGTGCCATTTCATGATCCGTTGAGGCTAGCGGAGGATGCGGCCGTACTCGATATTATCTCTCGCGGCCGGGTTGATCTGGGTATCGGAATTGGCTCGTCATTGGTAGAGTACCGGACCTTCAACACAAGGAGGGAGGAGGCGTGGCGGCGAACGTGGGAGGCCGCGGATTTCATCGAGCGCGTAATGAAGAACGAGCGTGTCGACTTCGCCGGCGAATACTACCGATATGAGGATGTTTGGCAGAACACCAGACCAGTACAGCCTTCTCTGCCAATCTGGTGGGGCGGTTTCGGCCGGAACAGCATGAAACGCGCTGCTGAGCGCAGTTATCACGTGCTGGCTGCCGCCAGTGACGTATATGACGAAACATTGATCAATCTTGGAAAGTCGATTGACGACCACGAAGTAGCTCAGATCACTGCCGTCCACGTTGCCGAAACCCGCGAGCAGGCATGGGATGAGGCCCAGTACGGTGCGCATTGGTACATGAACTTCCACCGAACGCGGAATAATTGGCCCGCTGGCTACACGTCCTCGGGCCCCTTGGAGACCCTCCCTGCCCCTGAACGGCTTAGGAACGTCGACGGTCTGTTATTCATGCCGGGAATGCCCATCTACATTGGTACCCCTGATTTCGTCAGAGAGGAATTGCTCGCCGACATCAAGGGCAGGGGCGGGCGCATCAGTCAACTGGCACTTCACTTCCGGCTACCTGGCATGCGCACACCGGAGGTGGAACGGTCAATGGAGTTATTCCGCGCCGAGATTATGCCCCATCTGCAATAACCCCACGGGTGACGGTGCCCGCGAATTGTTTCTGGTCAGCGAGCATTCGCGGTCGCCTAGCTCGGATCTTTCGTCGGGGTGATTTTTCAGCCTGATGGATTCGGATTGGTTTTTTGCGGCCGTTTCGGTCGCGGGGCGGCATGATGTGGTGCCTGTTCAGCGGGTTGGCTGCGGGCTTTCCACGGGCCCGAGGTGGTTCGATTCCTTTCGCTTGTGGGGACGTTTTCGTGCTGGTCAGCCGGGTAGTATGCGGGATAGCGCGGTCAGGTTCAGTTCGGTGTAGGGCCAAGTGCGCCGAGAACCGGAGGTGGGTTCGGCGAGCGTGGCGGGCGATGCGGGCCGCGGCCGAGAACAGTCGCTGACGCTCCGGGCCGTCGCGAGTCGTACGCTCTTCGGCGGTGCTCCCGGGTCGGCCAAAAATGCGTCCCTAATCCTTGTCAAATCCGCTGTCGACAGACCTGCCAGCGCTTTGGCGCTGGTCTTAGTGCCTGTGAACAAACTGCTCATTTTCGGGTGCGGGCGAGGCGGCGGGACATGAGGATGATCATCGACCAGGTGACCATGGCTTCGTGGTGTTCGGGTAGTCGTTCGTAGTCGCGGACGCATCTTCGTCGTCTGGTGATCCAGGCCAGGGTGCGTTCGACGATCCAACGGCGGTGCAGGACAACGAATCCCGGTGTCTGGTCGCTGCGTTTGACGATGCTGAGGGTCAGGGCGAGGTGCTGGCGGGTCCAGCTGATGAGTTGGCCGGAGTAGGCGCCGTCGGCCCAGACCAGCGCGATCGTGGCGAACAACTCGCGCAGCTGGGTCAGGGCGGGTCGGGCGCCGTCGCGGTCTTGGACGCTGGCCGGGGTGACGTGCACGAGCAGCAGCAGCCCGAGGGTGTCGACGACGACGTGGCGTTTACGTCCGTTCATTTTCTTCCCGCCATCGAAACCACGGGTTGCGGCGCCGACGGTTTCGGCGGCGCGCACGGTCTGGGAATCGATGATCGCCGCGCTTGGCTCGAGGTCGCGGCCGTCGGCTTGGCGTAGCGCCTCGCGCAGGTCGTTGTGGACCGCGGTGACTTCTCCGCCGCGCCACCAGCGCGTGAACAGGGCATACACGGTGCGCCAGGGCGGGAAATCGACAGGTAGATTACGCCATTTGCAGCCGTTGTCGGCGAGGTAGAAGATCGCGTCGATCACGTGGCGGCGACAGTATTCCTCGGGCCGGCCCCCGGCGCCGTCGAGCCAGACCGGCCAGGGCAACACCGCCACGAGCACCCGCCATTGGGCGTCGCTGGTGTCGGAGGTGTCGCGGCGGGCGGCGGGCGGCGGGTGCCGTGTCCGAACCGGCACGCCACACACCCGCAACCGTTTTCGCCGATACCGATGCCAGCGGACAGGGTTGCAGAGTAGAACGACATCGGCGGGACCTCGTGGGGTGCAGGGGTTGTGGTGACTGCTTGGCTACCACCAGGTCCCGCCCCCGCCACGGTGCCACACCGCAGGGTCGGGAACCAGCCTGTCAACCACCCACTACGCCAACCTCATTCGGCGATCGTGAACGCCCCCGACGGCGCTTGGACAGCCCAACCCCGCGCGACGAGGCGTTTCAGCTTCGACCGCAGCCCTTCCACTTTCGACCGATCGGTCGCCGCGATCCCCAACTCGGTCGCGACCTGCCCGGCCCGCAACCCACGAACACCACCCTGCGCGAGCACCGCCAGGATGTCGCAGTAATCGCCCGGCAGTACCGCCGCCTCCACCCCGGCCCTGCGCGGCGGCACCAACACCAACCCGATCCCAGATCCGACACCACCCGAAACAGGCTGCTGCGCCACAGGTTTCACCTGATCACCGGACTCCTCACCCTGGCTGAGGTCTCCCGCAGGATCGAGGCCACCACCAGCGGAGAGGATCTCGTTCATCGTCTCGCGGGTGACGACCAGCCTCGACAACAATCCCTCGCGGTCATTCAGCTGATCTGTCAACTCCGCGATCTGTCGCCGCAACCGCTCGACCTCCTCAGCGGCCGCGGCCTCCCGCCGGGCGAGCTCCTCACGCCACGCCACCATCGCCGCCTCCAGCAAACTCCAGGCCCCGGCACCGACGATAAGCCGCCAACCACCAACCCGGAAGCCCGCCAGAGATTTCCGCAGCTCACACTGCCGAACCAGCTAAACGATCAGTTTGTTCACAGGCACTTAGCGATACATACACGCCCAAGGACGAATGCGCCTCGGCAGCACACGTTTCACGAGACCATAGGGATGTCCGTGGCCATGAGAAAGTGGCTCTGGCGCACTTTCGATGATCTTGGGTGTGTCGAACCCTTGGTACACAGCAGATTCGGATATAGACCCTGCTCGGTCGTGCTGGCGTGTTGGAGTCGCTGTTCGGGTTGCTGTCACCGCATCTGTCGGGTGTCCGCGTCGATGGAGTCGATATGAGTGGCCGGACGATCCGGTTGGAAGCATGCAGCCACGCCGGATCGGCTGCCTGCCCGGAATGCGGCGGTGTGTCCGATCGCGTGCACAGCCGTTACGAGCGGCAGCTGGCAGACTTGAGCATCGGCGGGCGGGCGGTGTGTATCCGGTTGCAGGCCAGGTGATCTGGTTCGGCACAGATCGGCCAGTGTTCGGGCGATCACGGACAGGTCGGTCACGCAGGTCTGCACGCTCGTCGGCTTGACCGTCGTCCACGAGGACCGCGAGTCTCACGGTGTCGAGACGGCCGGGCTGGAAGCCCCGCTGCTTCCATCGACTGGGGATGTCGTCCACACCCCACCACGCCAATCCGTGCTCGGCGGGCACGTACGTCGCCTGAAGACGATCGACATCGGCATTCACAGCGGACATATCCCCAGTTCTGCTCAGCAGCGCCGACTTTCAGCATCACCCGCTTTGTGCAGACTGTCTCTTTCGTTTGATGAAGCGGAAATTTGACGGAGTTCGGACGATGCCGTCTCAGTTGAACGGCGTCATCGGCGACAGCGCTCCATCGACCGGCCGATTCTCGCGCGCCTCATTTCGCTGCTGCTGCCGCACCTGCGGATTCGACAGCGTCGCCGAACTGTGCCAGCTCGTCGGGAGACAGCACCGCGAAGTACCGCTCGAGCATCGACTTGGTCAGCTCCTCCGCTTCGATGCGCTGGTGTCGATACTCCTCCGGGTCGCGGAAGGGGCCGACGAATCCCATGAGTTCGGCGTAGGCCGGGCCGGTACGCGGCGGCGGGTCTGTTGCCGCGAGAACGGCTTCCAGTGGGGTGAGCCCGGACGCCAGGATCGCGGTGACGTGCGCGGCACCCCTCAATTCACGCAGCACATGGATCGTCAGAGCAGCTCGTCCGGCATCTGATCCCGGCAGCGCGACCTGTCGCCAGCCCGCGAAGATGCCACCGAGCGCTGCGGGCGCAGCGTCGATGACCCGTCGTCCCATCTCGTCAATGCTCTCGATTGTCTCAGGATCGAAATTACCGAGAACCTCATCGCCTCGCCGCGCGAGTACGTCGCGGTAGCGAAGGGAGACCTCGTAATGGGTGAGGGTCTCGGGAACTCCGTGCCAGGCCGCTCGAACTCGATCCAAGGGCTGGAACGCCAGCGCCGACGCGGCGACCTCGTCCGAGCAGGCGCCGAGAACGCCGGCCCTCCCGACGAGCCAGAAGTGGCTACTCGATGCGAACCCCAGCTCGACACCATATGCCCCGGTTGCCTCGGCCTGCATCCAGCTTCGGTTGAATTGTTGTATCGGCGCGAAGACGCGATTGATCGTTTGTGCGGCAGTAGCAGTCGCCACGTTCTCCCTCTCGAGATCGAAATCGGTGATGTGGCCTGTCGGCCCGAATGTTCGCGTGCGACCGATGCGCCGTGCGGATGTCCAGCAACGATCGGAGAAGTTCACGCACCGAAACACTCCACGGCGGCCGCTTCAGGTGAGCGGATCGAGGACCGCACAAAGTGTTGACAGCCGCTCGTGACCACCTGACGCCCCGGATGGTGCGTTCACTCGCCCAGGACTCGGTGCAGGAGGTCGTCGCCTCCACGGGTCCGCCTGATGCCGCGCACTCCGAGACCACCATCAGAAGAGATGACCGTCCCGCTCATCGACGGGGATTGACTCCGCGACCCGAGAAGCAGATAGGCGGCTGCGTGGTCACTCGGCTCCGAGTAAACCCGCAAGGGAGAAGCGTTCCTGATCCGTTCTGCGATCTGATCCGCCAAACTCACGTCGCCGTCAGCCTGGGGCTTACCGGCCGGGGCCGGCACGCCGACGTCCAGGTTGGTGAAGTTCGTTTGCGTGGCTCCGGGCGCCACGCCGTTCACCCGGACATACGGGGCGAATTCGTGTGCCAGTTGTCGCACCACACCCAGCGCAGCATGCTTGCTGGCGATGTAGAGGACTCCGCCGCCATCCGGAAAGAAGGACGAGTTCGACAATGTGACGACGATGCTTCCACGCGTCTTCAGCAACTCGGGTAACGCCGCCTTCGCTCCTGAGATCACGCCCTTTACGTTGACCGCGAAGATCTGATCGAAGGATGTGTCGATCGATTCCCCAGGTATGTCTGCCAATTCGGCGAATCCGACGCCCATGCCGGCGTTCGCGACCAGGACATCCAACTTACCGAACACCGAGACTGCTTTCGCCACAGCGGCGACGTTCTGTGCGTGGTCACGTACGTCGGTGACCACCGTGGTCACCCGGTCACCGAGTTCGTCTTGGACCTCGCCAAGTCGAGCGGGATCGAGATCGGCGACCACCACGCGTGCACCCTCGGCGACGTATCGTCGCACCACCGCCAAGCCGATACCGGATCCACCGCCGGTAACCAGCGCCACTTCTCCGTCCAACCAACCCATGATCTTATGACCTCTCTCAAGTGAAACATTGTCGAAAATATTGATGTTGCTGCCCTGCCGTCTCTGGCGACGACGGGCGCCGTCCTGGCGCGACCGATCAAACCGGTGCTACTACGAGTGTTCTCAGCGCACCGCGGTGCCCCGGGGGATGGCTGACCTGTCGAGATCGGGCACGAGTTCGTAACCGGGCAGGTCGTCGTAGTGGTCGATTCCGCGCTCTGCGAGTTCTTGTGCGATCTCGTCCTGCAGGGCTGCGGCCCTGTCCGAGGAGGACACCAGCACGATCCCATCCGCCATCCCCAGCAGCTGGACATCGATGAGGAGACTCACGACGGCTCGTGGTCTCTCGAGAACGTGGACACGGCCGGGGTCGTCATCGAGGTCTGTCGTGCCGTACACAACCAGCAGGAGCGGCGATGAGCGCTGTGCCTCACATCCTGAGGCTTTCACGTCGTGCGAGATACGCTGGGCCGCGGCGAGATCATGGCAGTGGATGAGAGCAGGAACGCTCGAACGCTCCCCATCGTCGACCGTCGCGATCACCTCCACGCGCGGCGCCCGGTCCACCACCCTGACGAAGAGCTTTAGACGCTTGTTCTCTGGCTGGACCATGCACGACCTCCTCAGACGTCCATCGCAGATGCCGAAATTCCCTCGTCAGTCGATTGATCGACCCACAAGGGCAACATCGTCACGCGTTGTTGGCTGTGAAAAACTCGTCGAGCAGGGCTGCAAGCTCGCGCGGGCACTCCTGGGGCAGCAGGTGGCCGCCGTCGAGGAACGTCACCTTCGCATGCGGGTTCTCGATCGCCGCCCGCTCATTCACGACGTCTGCCGGGTAGATCGGGTCTGCGTCGCCACCGATGATCAAGACCGGAACGCTGGGCACGTTCTGCAGCTCCGTTGTGTAATCCTCTCGCGAGAATGTGCGCATCGACTGAGCGAGAACTGCTTTGGGAGTCGCGCCTGCATCGCTGACCAGCGGTCCGAGCACTTCGTCGGACAGCGGCCCCTTGGCGATGGAGTTCAGCAGGCCCGCGAACGCCTCCGCAGAGCTCGCAGCACCCGCCATGTGCTCGACACCTTCCTCGGTCGAGCCTTCCTCCACCAACGCCGACGGTGTGGGTGCCACTCCCACATAACCGACGACGCGCTCCGGTGCGAGGACGCGTACGTACTGTCCGTATTTCGCCCCCATGCTGTGGCCGACGACGATGAATCGGGACAGGCCGGCCGCATCGGCAGCAGCGAGAACATCCTCGGCGTAACGCCGCACGGACGACTCGATATCGTCGGCCGACGACGACCCATGGCCCCTCAGGTCGGGGATGACAAAGGTACGCCCGTCGTGCGGGAGGTGGGACAGAACGTCGCCCCACATACTTCCCGTACACGACCAGCCATGTACCAGTACCACTCCCTGCGCGCCCGTGCCCTCGGTGCGGAAGCCGATGGCGGTACCGTCCTGTGATTTCGTGATCATCACGTTCTCTCCTGTTTATGTGAACGGTCGGCGGCTGCCGCTGCAGTCACTGTCCCGGTGTTCGCTGTTGCCTGGTGACTCTCGGATCGGCATCACCGAAGATTTGGCATGATCTCCGTGCGGAACAACTCCAACGATCGGCGTACCTCGGGAGTCCGCATGCCCGCATGCCGGAAGGCCAGGGCCAGCTCCGTGATCCGACCGTTGCGGCCCGCGACGTCAGCGAGCAGCCCTTCCATCACCGCATCGGGCGTGCCGATGTACATCGGCATTCCCGGGACGAACACGAGATCTTTGATGTCTCGCAGTTTTTTCGCCTCAGGAAGGCCGGGCATGACCGGCCCCTGATCGGTCATGCCGGCCGGATGCCCTGTGTTCTCGCGGTGGTAGTTCAGCCACCAGTGGATTCCGTCTTGCGCCTCGTCCCAGGCCTGTTCGAAGGTCGGCGCGATGTGGACGGCGGTCACCTGACCAATCTGAGCTGTGGCCCGATCCCGCCCGATCTCGTCGAGAGTGTTCTCGAACACCTCCGAGGCGCAGCCGATGAGATTGTAGCCGCGCTTAGCAGCACGAGCCATGCTCTTCGGACCGTATCCGCCCCACCAGAAGGGCACGTGCTCTTGGATCGGCCGTGTGGTCTGGGTGAGGCCGTGATACTGGAAGATCTCGCCGTCGAAATCGACCACGTCCTGCTCGAAGATCTGACGGATGAGGTCCGCGGCCTCCCAGGTCCGCCTCCACGCCTGCTCTCGCTTCGTACCGAATGTCTCGTATTCGACCGGTGCCGAGCCGATGCCGACCCCGAGGTCGAGCCGCCCGTTCGAGATGATGTCCACGGTCGCGGCATCCTCGGACAGACGCAATGGGTTGTGGAACGGCAACAAACTCACAGCGGTGCCGAGGCGGATCGAACCCGTCCGGGCGGCGATGGCCGACAGGATGGGAAATGCCGAGGGGGCGTACTGATCTCGAGAGAGGTGGTGTTCGTTGAGCCAGATGCGATCGAAGCCGAGTTCCGACTCGGCCATGACCGCGTCATCGAGGTAGTCCCGGTAGACCTCGTTGATCGGATAGGGGTGGTCCGGGTGATTGCGGATGGCCATCACCATCCCGAGTCGGATGGGGGGCGTGGACGTCGATCGCTGGGAACTCAAGGCGTACTCCGATCAGGTTTCGTCGGTGAGTGTGGAATCTGCGGTGACCAGACGGATGCCGAGTCGCTCTTCGTCGACCTCGATCCGGATGTCGGGCTGCGGTCCGTCGCGAAGAGAGCTGGTGGCCGCTTCGTCAACGGTGCCGGTGCGATCGTCGATGACCACTCCGTAGATCGTGCGAGCAGCTTCGGCACTGACGTAACCGTTGCGGACATCGTCGGCGACGGCTTCGGGGTCTCGATCGAATGGCCGACCGACACCGCCACCACCGGAGCTGAGCTTGATCAACTCGTCACCGGGAAGGAAATCTTGCATCCGGTGCGGCTTGACCCGGATGAGCTCACCGTCGCGGCGCAGGAATGTGCGCGACGGAGGTGCCGAGGCGCCACCGAGAACACCGGCCGGCAGCATGGCGTCACCGTCCGAGCTACCGGTTGCCATCTTGCCGCCGCTGCCCTCATTCGTTGCGCGCCAGTCGATGCCGCAACCACCACGCCATCGACCGGCTCCGGAGAAGTCCGGTACCGCGGCGATCTGGGTGATGAGCCACGGGAACCGGATCTCGGCTTCTTCGACATTGCCCCGGATGACCGAACCGAGGGTGCCCATCGCTGTGGGGCCGTGCCAGCCGTCGTGTCCCCAGACCGCACCTTGGCTACCGTCGTAATCGAAGGTGGTTCGCACATACGGCCTGCCCGTACGGGGGTCCTGACCGTTGGTGTAGTCACCGCGATGTTTACCCCAGCCCGCCATGGCACGATCGGGTCGTGCCTTGGCCAGGGCGAGTGTCACCGCCTCCATGGTGATGGTCCCGAGCGCCACGGGGTTCCCGCCGACCGTGGCGGGGTACCGCGCATTGGTGACGGTTCCCTTGGGCACGATGACGTCGATGGGACGCAGCGACCCCTCGTTGTGGTAGTCGGCGAGAGCCGGGTCGAACAACAGGATCGCCGACGCCACAGCGGTTCCGTAGGTGGTGGCATAGACCCGGTTGATGAAGCCGGGTCGCTGACCGTCACTCCGTGAGAAGTCGATCGTCATGTCTTCACCGTCGATGGTGAGATCGACTCGTACCCAGACCGGTTCGTCGAGAACGGTACCGTCGTCGTCGGTGGCGGCTTCACCTTGATAGGTGCCGTCCGGTATGCGGGCAATCTCCGCTCGGATCGCGTTCTCGGTGCGGTCCATCATCTGTTCGATGGTGGAGAGGACGACGTCGCGTCCGTAGCGCGACAGCAGTTGCTGAACGCGGGTCTCCATGAACGAGGTCGTTGCGATCATCGACTTGCAGTCGATGCGCATCTCGTCCTTATACCGGACGTTGTTGAAGATCAGTTCGAAGACGTCGGTGCGCTCCTCGCCGCCGGCCACCACCCTGGTGGGCGGGATGCACAGGCCTTCGGCATGGATGTCGTAGGCGTTGGGGAAATAGCCTCCGGGGTAGGAACCCCCGGTGTCCATCACGTGACCGCGAACGAGGGTGAAGAAGAGTAGCTCACCCTCGAAGAAGATCGGGCGGATGAACCCCCAGTCGGGCAGGTGCGGACTGTGTCCGCCGTTGAACGGATCGTTGGTCAGGATGACGTCCCCAGGGTGCAGGTCGTCACCGAACCGCTCGAGGATGTCCTCGATGGCGAACTTCGTGCCGAGGAACTGCGACGGCAGGCCTTCGGGCATCGCAACGGTGGCGCCGTCGGCGCGCCAGAGCCCGACGCTGACGTCTTTGAGTTGCGCCATCAGGAAGCTCTGTGCCGTGCGCTCGATCATGTGGCGCATCTCGCGACATGAGGTCTGCAGGGAATGCCAGATCGTGGAGATGGTCGTCGGATCGATCTCGACCTCTGTGTGCGCGGGAACGGTGGTGGTCATGACTGTGCCTCCAGGAGAAGATTGCGCTGAGCGTCGACACGGCATGTGAAAGTGCGCGGCACCAGCACCGTGGTCGTCGTTGAGTCGACAAGAGCCGGCCCGACGATGACGTGCCCGGGAGCGAGCTTGAGCCCGTCGTAAGCGCGGATCTCGGTCATCGCCCCATCGATGAACGCCCGACGAGCCGGACGCAGAGCGACGTCGGACGTGGTGTCCACATCGGCTTCGGTGGCCAACTTCAACGGGAAGGGCCGGACCACGGTCGCGCGCAGGTTGTATGCGAGGAGTTCGACGGTGCGCCAGCGCAGGGCATAACCGTAGAGCCGCTCATGCGTTTGGTGCAGCCGTTCGATGACCGTGGCGAAGTCGCCGGCCTGCAGATCCTCGTCCATGACCTCGATGGACAATTCGTGGAACTGGCCCTGGTAGCGCAGGTCGACGGTGCGCACGGTCGACATGGAACCGACCGCCAAACCCGAACGCCGGAAATTCGCCGCCGCTTCGGTTTCCAGCTCGGTGAAGACATCGCGGGCGTGATCGACGTCTACTTGACCGCCGAGGCTGGCATTCGATCGTGTCAACTCCTGGCCGGGGTCCATGGTCATCATCCCGAACGCACTCAACGCCGCTGACATCTGCGGGAAGATGACCGTAGGGATCCCGAGGCGCTCAGCGATCGGAGCCGAGTGCAGACCTCCGGCTCCGCCGCCGGCGACGAGCGTGAGCGACCGTACGTCATGTCCGCGCCGAGTGCATATCTCGGTCACCGCATCCGCCATGACCGCGGTTGCGGTCTCGAACGCGGCGGCCGCTGTGGAGGTGGCGTCGAGCCCCAAGTGGGTTCCGACCTTCGCCAGCGCATCGGTGGATCGGGTGCGGTCCAGCGACATGTCCCCGCCCAGGAAGTAATCCGGGTCCAGATATCCCAGCACGAGATCCGCGTCGGTGACGGTGGGAAGGTCGGACCGGCCGTACGCGGCGGGGCCGGGATCCGCGCCCGCGCTGGACGGACCGACCCGGATCAGACCCAGAGCATCGACCCAGATGATCGAACCGCCACCCGCGCCGATGGTCTCGACGTCGACGATCTTGATAGCGACGCGTTCGTCACCGACCCAGCTCTCGGTCGTGGTAGGGACCTTACGGTCGCGAATGAGGCAGAGGTCGAAGCTCGTGCCTCCCATATCGACCTCGAGAACGTCACCCTGATCGTGTTCCTCCGCGACCGCGAGGGCAGCGAACGGCGCCGCCGCCGGCCCCGAGGTGATCAGATGCACGCCCTTGTCAGCGCACTCGTCGATGGTCTGCATCAGTCCGCTCGCGAGCATGATCAACAACGGTGCCGCCAGTCCCTGGTCGCGGAGTGTCTCCTCGAGCTCCCGCAGGTACTGCTGAACTGTCGGGCCGATGTAGGCGCTGACCGCGGTCGTAGAGAACCGCTCGAACTCTCGCCATGCGGGTAGGACGTCGCTCGACGTCACCACGTGGATGTCGGGGTACTTCTCGGCGACGATCTCCCTGGCCCGGGCCTCGTGTACCGGGTTGGCATACGAGTGCAGGAACCCGATGGCAATCGAGGTGCAACCGTCGGCGACGAGCCGCTCGGCGGCATCCGCCACCGCGCTCTCGTCGAGGGCGGTCCGCACCTCCCCGGTGTATGACATCCTCTCGGTGACACCGAGGATGCGTGATCGGTCGATGAGTGGACGGTACGGATCCTGGAACTGGTCGAACATCGACCGATTGCGGTGCTTGATTCCGCGGCGCATGGGCAACACCTCCCGAAACCCCTCGGTGGTGATGAAGCCCGCCCGCGCACCGCGTCCGGTTAGCAGGACGTTCGTGGCCAGGGTCGTTCCGTGAACCAGCAGCCCCAGACTCTTCAAGAACGCAGGCGGGGATTCCTGAAAGCCCCCGGCGGCCTTGGCGAGCACGTTGAGCACTCCGGTGACAGGATTGTCCGGCGTCGTCGAGCTCTTGAAGATGTGTAGACGGTTGTTCTCATCCTGCACGACACAGTCGGTGAAGGTCCCGCCGACGTCGATACATACCTGGCGCATAACTGTTGTCAGCCTCTCCGATGAAGTTTGTTGTGGTACTCAGGCGAAGTTCGGAAGAACGTGCTCACCGAACGCCCGAATCGACTGCATCACCGTCTCGTGCGGCATCCCGTCGATACGCAGTGCGATGCGGTCGTAACCCATGAGTTCCATCCGCTTGAAGCGGTCGACGAGGAAGTCGGGTGTGCCCACCGAGATGTAAGGTGCGCGGTCGATGATGTAGTCGAGGTCGTCGCGTCGTTCGTAGATCGCCTCGATTTCGCGCATGTATTCATAGCCAGCGCCCTGTTTGGCCAGGCGGCTGAACATCTTCGTCACCGTCTCCAGAATCGCCTCGACGGTCGCAGATGCTTCTCGGAGTGCTTGTTCTCTGCTGGAACTGACGTGCGCGGCAAAGCAGAAACCCATCACACCGTTGTTGACCGACGCCCCACCGATCGGCTTCGCCTGCGCCACGGCTCGTCGATAGGTGTCGGCGGCCTCCTGGACGTAATCCCACCCACCCGGAAGGCTGTTACCACTGATGACGCCCAACCCCAGCGAGCCGGCGACCTCATGCCCCGACAGACTGGTCGAGGCGTACCACAGCGGCGGGTGGGGACGCTGCACCGGTTGCGGACTGATCGTGGTCTTCGGGATCTGCCAGAACGCACCATCGTGATCGACCTCGCCATCGACCATCGCCGAGATCACGATCCCCAGAGCCTCTTCCCAGCGATCACGCGTCGTCGCCGGGTCGACGCCGAATGCACGCATGGTCGGCAGGTCGTTCGATCGGGCAGTACCGAGTTCGAATCGCCCCTTGGAGATGATGTCGAGGGTCGCCGCTTTCTCCGCCACGCGAATCGGGTGGTGGATCGGAAGCACGGCGGACGCCCAGATCAGGCGGATCACACTGGTACGCGCGGCCACTGCCGCCTGGATGATCTCGCTGGCCGGGATCGTGGTGGTCCCACTGCCCGGATCGAAATGCTGCTCTGCAGTGGCATAGAACTCGAATCCGGATTCCTCCGCGCACACCGCCTCGTCGATGATCTCGGTGTACCGCTGCTGCGGTGTCACACCAGCAGAACAGTGGGCCCCTTGCAGTAGTCCGAAGCGCATTGGTTCTCTCCTCGTCGTGCGATACCCCGCGGCGGAGTGTTGTTTTATAGCCTATAACCTATTTGCTGACAGTGCAGCGGAATGGCGAAACCTCGTCCTGGCGTATCACGGAACCGAGGGAGCCCGGAATCCGCTCAGGTAGTTAGACCCCTCGGCTGCTGACCACACCGACCCATACTTGAGCCAGACGTCGAACAATGTGAGGTCGTGGGATGCCGTGATCCTGTCGGCGACACAGTCGCCCAGCACGATCACCTGATAACCGCGAGCGGCAGCGTCGACGACTGTCGCCCGCACACAGCCGCTCGTCGATAGTCCGGTCACCACCAGGGTGTCGACCCCCCGCTGACGCAGTTGATCGTCGAAATCCGTGCCGTAGAACACACTGGCGGCGGTTTTGGTCACCAGGACATCATTGTCGTCGCGGCCGAGCTCCTCCACGAGTTCGGTCCCGCGCGAACCCAACACGAATCCCGTACCGTTGCCACGCTTCTGAGCGAACGGGTTCCGCTCGGCTTCTGACGCCGGATAGCCGATGCGGGAGAGGAACACGGGGATCTCGCTCGCTCGCGCACGCTCGAGAACCGGAAGGGTGGTCCGTAGTGCCTGCCATGCGGCAGCACCACCTGCCGAGGGCCAATCGGACAGTTGCTCCACGATCGGCCGGTCGTCGCCGACGTAGGCGTACTGGAAATCGACGAGCACCAGAGCCGGATGGGAACCGGCCTGCACCTGCCGACCATAGCCGGCCGCCAGAACGACTGCCCTGTCCTGATCCGACAGGTGATCTCGCCAGGCCGGCACCAGTTCTAGCCCGTCGGGAACCCGCGATCCTTCGGCCACCTCGCTCACCGCACGCTGCCTGCAGCGTGCGCGATACCACGGGGCACGAAAGCGCCCAGATCCTCTGACACGAGTTCCCCTCCGCGGAGCAGCGGGCGCCCACGCAGGAAGCTCGAGTGCACGGCCAGCGGCGAGCGCAGGCCCTCGTACACGGAGTAGCCAGAGGTGTTGTGCTGCGTCTTACCGTCGACTACGGTCTCGGCTCGCAGATCGACCAGGGTCAGATCTGCGAGACTACCCACGGCAACAACACCTTTCGACGGATACATGCCGAAGATCCGTGACGGCTCGGCCGAGAGCACCCGAACGAGTTCGCAGATGTCACCTCCTGCCTGATGGATTGCGCGCCAGGTCGAGACGATGAGCGTCTCGGTACCCGGTGCGCCCATCGGTACCGCCCACACGTCGTCCAGCTGCTTGTCGGCGGCGGTGTACGGGGCATGGTCAGACCCGACGACCTGAACCTGTCCAGCCAGGATCGCAGCGACCATCGCCTCCTGTTGGCCACGCTCGCGGAGCGGAGGCGCGATCTTGGCCAGGACGCCGAGCCGCTCGAAGTCGTCGACAGACAGGTTGAGGTACTGAGGACATGATTCGACGATGACGTTCTGTCCGCGCGCCCGCGCGATGCCGATCTCGGCCAACGCTTCTCCACAGGACACGTGCACGAAGTAGGGCACGGACCCGGCCTTTTCGGCGATCAAGAGGGCTCGGCGCGTCGCCTCGGCCTCCACCCACGCGGGCCGCCCGTCCGCGAGGGCACGCACCGTCTGCTTGCACTTCAGCCCGGCCTCCAGCTTGTCCGCGAGGTCGCCGGCTTCGGCATGGATCATCGGCTGACCGCCGAGGGCGTGGATTGTCTGCATCGCTTCCAGCATCATGCCGTCGTCGATCTGCATCCCACGAGCGCGGTAGGCCATGAACATCTTGAACGAACTAATGCCCATGTCGACGAGCTTCGGCAGGTCCTCGAGGGTGTTGGGCTCGTCGGTGATGGCCAGATGGAAGCCGTAATCGACGGCAGCACCGCCGGCAGCTTCCTGGACGAACATCTCCGCCCGCTCCAGCGGTCGCATCGGCGACACCTTCATGCCCATGATGAACGCCAACACCGTGGTAATGCCGCCGTACGCCGCCGATCGGGCCATCTGAGCGAAATTGTCCGAGTGCTTGGTGAGGGTCCGGAAGTGTGTGTGCGCGTCGATGATCCCGGGCAGCACATGGAGTCCCGTGGCGTCGACGACTTCGGTGGCCGGCAGCGGTGCGGCGTCTGGGTCGGCGAGTGCCGCGATGTGGCCATCCGAGATGTAGACGTCGGCCCGGATCGCCGCGTATTCATTGACCACGGTGCCTCCGCGGATGACAAGATCAAAAGTCTCTGTGGTGCTCATGTATTGGCGTCCTCTTGTGGGATCTCGGCGATGTGGAGAGTGCTGTAGCGGACCGTCGGCGGCCCCGCGTCGTAGAAGTTGTGAGCGTCCGAACGGACCTGGGCGACGGAAGGATCAGCGAAAGCGGCCCGAGCTTGTTCGAGGGAGTCCCAGTACTGATTGGTGACGGCGAACACGTCCGGTTCCGTTGCCCGAACCTGGTCGACCACCACTTCCACCTCGATACGCCGGACCCCGAGCGCACCGAACACACGAGCTGCCAGGGGAACGTGGTGACCCAGGTAGTAGTCGGTGTCGAACCGAACGTCACCTCGTCGCGGATAGGTCAGAGTGACCTTGATCATGAGTCCTCGCTCCTCGTCACCCATTTCTGGAACGTGCTCTTGCTGACGATGCGCAGGCCATCGAAGGCGAACACGTCGATCCCGTCTCGCTGTACCTCGCCGCCGTCAGGAAGCGGCATCGTGAAGGTCCATTCGGAGAAGCCACGATCCTGTACAACGTGGTGGCGTGCGCCGATCCATCGAGCCCCCGGGAGTTCGCGGAGACCGTCGGCGACTCGCGCTCGCACCGCCGACCAGCCGATGAATCGCTCTCCACAGGTCTCCGGGCCTGCAAAAGAGAGGAACTCACACTCCGGCGACATCAACGCCATGATCGCGTCCACATCGTGTCGGTTGTAGGCATCGCCGAATTCGGCCAAAACTTGAAGCCGCTTCAACGTGAGCGAGTCCGTCATCGGCGTCGCCCCGACAGGTGGTCGATGTTCCTGATGATGCGCGGCGAATCCGCCATCGCATCGGGTGCCAGCGTGGACGTCAACCACCAGGCTGCGCAGGTGTTCGGGGACAGCAGCGGTGCGCGAGTGTTTCCATACAGCTGATCCATGGCCACGGCAGTGGCCATCCCGGTCCCCGACAGGATGATGGACTCGGCCTCGGTCTGCGCCAGTTGCCGGACGGCTGAGATCACCTCGTCGGTCCGGATGGTGTAAATCGAGTTCCCGGTACTCGCGGAAACGACGTCGGTGACGACGTAGCCGTACGAGGTCCAGTAGTCGACGGCGGCTCTGGTGAGCCATTCCGGATAGGGACTCACCAGAGC
Source organism: Nocardia sp. NPDC050408 (assembly GCF_044458905.1). Taxonomy (NCBI): domain Bacteria; kingdom Bacillati; phylum Actinomycetota; class Actinomycetes; order Mycobacteriales; family Nocardiaceae; genus Nocardia; species Nocardia sp. NPDC050408. The sequence continues at coordinate 193,783 of NZ_JBITIL010000008.1, forward strand.
GAGACTTGTGATCCCTGCCCGCTCCAGTACGGTTCTGACTGCCCCAGCGGCGGTTTGGACGTGAGGTGCTCCGCTGGACCGCATCCGTGTGAGCAGGTCCTGTTCGCCCGGCGCTCCCACCAGATAGCTGCATCCGGTGCACGCGAACAACAGGGCATCGAGTCGCATTCCCCCGAACGAGTCCGACGCGTCCGCCAGGGCATCGACATATCCCAGGAACCGCTCTCGCAGACCAATACTGGTGTCCTCCGCGTTGCGACCCGGCATCCGTGTCGCGTGTAGCGACATGCCCTCGGCCAGCAATGCGCCGAGTTCGGGCTCCACAGTGGTGTTCGCCGGTGGCGTGAGTAGGCCCACGACGCCGCGATGGCTCAGAGGCCCCCGAGCCGAGGTCGTCGGTGCGTCGGCTGCCATCACAGCTTGATGAACATCGTCTTGGTCTCCATGAAGCTGGAGACGATTCCGGCGGAGCCGTACTCGCGGCCGAGTCCGCTCTGCTTGTAGCCACCGAACGGCACTCCGACCTGCGGCACGGTGGCCACGGTCGTGTTGCCCATCACCATTCCGGCGCGCACTTCCTTGAGCATTCGCAGCAGACGTGCGCTGTCTCGGGTCCAGATGGTCGCCTTCAGTCCGTACTCGGTCCCGTTCGCCAGTTCGATGGCATGGCGTTCGTCGGCGAACGGGGTGATCGCGAGAACAGGGCCGAAGACTTCCTGCTGGGCAAGCCGTGAGTCGGGTGCGACGTCGTCGAAGATCGTAGGGGTCACGAAGTGCCCATGCGCATAGGCGCCTTCGGTCAAGACCTCGCCGCCGATGATCAACGTGGCCCCGTCTTCCTTGGCCCAGGCAACGTGGGTGCGGAAGCCGTCGAGTTGAGCGGACTGGGCCAACGGACCCATCGTGGTCGACGGGTCCAGCGGGTAGCCGACGACCACGTTCTCGGCCACACGGCGAGCACGGCTGACCATCTCCGTATGAACGGACTCGTGGACGAGCAGTCGTGACCCTGCCGTACACACCTGGCCCGCCATCTGGAAGATGCTCGAGAAGATCGCTGCCTCAACGGCATCGAGGTCCGCATCATCGAACACGACGATCGGCCCCTTACCCCCGAGTTCGAGTGTCAATCGCTTGATCGTCTCCGCACCGTCACGCATGATGGCGCGACCCGTGGCCGTTGATCCGGTGAAGGCGACCTTGTCCACGTCGTTGCTCAAAACCAAGGCGCGGGACACTTCGGTGGAGGTTGTCGACACGAGCTGCAAGGCGTTCGGGGGTAACCCGGCATCGAGGAGGATCCGAGCGACCTCGATCGCGGTCCCGGTACTCAGCTCCGACGGCTTGAGTACGACCGTGCAACCAGCCGCCAACGCATACGGCACCTTGGCCGTCACGAGGTTGACCGGGAAGTTGTACGAGGTGATGGCCGCGACCACACCGACGGGCTCGTACACGACGAGGGCGATGCCCTCGTCGCTCTCTCTGGTCACCGCCTCCCCGCGGAGGTCGAAAACCGCTCCGGCGCAATAGTCCAGAGCCATCGCAAGTTGGTCGACCTCGCGCGCCGCGTCGCCAATCGGCTTGCCGACCTCGCGCGCGACGAGTTCGCTCAACGAGCCGCGTCGGTCGCGCGCGATCTCAGCGGCCTTTCGGAACACGGCGGCTTTGCCGGCGCTGTTCATGCGGGGCCAGCTCCCGTGGTCGAACTCGTGGCGCGCTGCCGCAATGGCTTCCGCCACATCAGCCACAGCAGCGTCCGCGTGGATCCCGACCAAGGTTCCGTCCGCCGGGCTACGACGCTCGAACGTAGTTCTCGTCGACGCCTCTCGCCACTCGCCCGCTATCCACAACATCGTCGGATTCACCGAAATCTGTGGAAGCGAGTCCAAGTCGGTCATGCGCCGCTCCTTTGTCTCCACCACCTCAGCCGACATCAATCGACGGGTAGCGCCTACATTCCATAGCCTATAATCTGACAGAGTAGCGGCCCGATTCTCGAGTTGCAAGGGTTCACGCTCGCAACCGAAGTGGCGTACACCGCCGGTCAACAGTGAGGAAGATGTCATGGCACGAACAACTGGCTCATGGATCGAGGGCGTAGTGGGTGCACCACTGCCGACGTCAGAGCCCCTGCGCGTGGCGATCCACGGAATTGCCAACCGTCGCGCCTTCTACGAAACACTCGCTCCGGCGGCCGATCCCCCCGGTGCCGTGGTCGTCGACGATGCGGTGACCCTACGAAACGGTTCGACCACCCTGACCGGCGAACTGTATCGACCGTGCGATGACCAGGGGCAGCCGACGCCGGACACACTGCCTGTCTTCCTATTCCTGCACGGTGGCGGATTCTGCATCTGGAATGCTCGGATGGTGCGACGCGCCGCTATGCGGATCGCGGCAGCGGGGTTCGTGGTGCTCAGCATCGACTATCGATTGGCCCCCGAGAACCCCTTCCCTGCGGCGCTCGAGGACACGGTCTACGCGGCTCACTGGCTCCGACAGAACGCCGAACGCCTCGGGATCGACCTCGCGAAGGGCTTGAGCATCGGTGGGGATTCCTCCGGCGCCAACCTCACCGCCGCGGCGACGTCCTACTTCCTCAGCGGCATGACGTCACTCACCGCAGCTGAACACCAGGACGCCACGCCGCTGCCGATCCATCAGATACTCCTGCTGTGCGGGATCTTCGATCTCGGGAAACGTTTGGTGGAGAAGACATCCGGGCCCGGGACGACAGAGGTGATGGTCAACCTCGCCTACCTCGGACCCCAGTTCCTCACCAAGCACTCGGATCCACTGGTCAGCCCCGCCCGTGCGGACAACGTCGACGACTTCCCACGGACATTCATCGCCTGCGGCTCTGCGGACAGCACCCTGCCCCAGTCGCTCGCTCTCACCGCAACGCTCGCCGACGCGGGCGTCGACGTCACACTGTCGGTGTTCGCAGGCGGTGACCACGAGATGCTGCTTCTTGCCGAGAACCAGCTTCCGGGGGTCGACGCCGAATGGTCTCGTATCCTCGCGTGGTTGTCTGCGTGACCTGAGACGGGAGGCGTCTGCACACGCCTCCCGCTCCCGGGGTCCGGCGGGCCGATCATTTGCTCGGAGTCCGCGGCCAGGAGACGCAGCGAGACTACGACGCCGTCATCGTGGCTGCGGACTGGGCACGCTCCACGATCAATTCGACTTCCGATTCGACGTGGCGGCGCATCTCGGCGACCGCGGTGTCCACATCCCCGGTCGTGAGCGCCAGCGCCATGGCCCGATGACCATCGTGGTCGGTGCGATCGGACTGCGCTCGGAACACGTAGTGGTACCGATCCGTGCGGTCCCACAGGCTGTCGAGTTGGTTCACCAGGACCTGATTGCCGCCACTGGTGTAGACAACCCGATGGAACTGCCGCTCCGCCACGACCGGGTCACTCGCCCACAGCCCTTCGTCGTCGGCGGCACCGGTGATCGCGGCTCGCGACGCCTCGGTGAGATTCGCGGCAGCTTCCCGGATGGAGAATTCATCGAGCCGTCCACGTACCGCGAAGATCGACTTCACTTCGCTGATCACCACCGGGGTCACCGTGACATCGCGATGGGCGCGAACACGGACCAGTCCTTCGGCCTCGAGTCGCTGCAGCGCTTCGCGCAAGGGCGTCGCACTGAGTTGTAGATCGTCGGCCAGCGCAGCCTGATTCAGCTGCGTGCCCGGCGCGATGGCTCCCGACAGGATGTAGTCCCGCAGCAAACGGTAAGCGCTGTCGACTTTGCTGCTGTAGGGGATTCTCGCAGCGCCGATGCCGCTCTCCCCCGCATTACCGATCGACTCCGCCATGCCCATCCCTCCGTTACGCCATCCCGACGCGCCCCATCGCTGTCGATCCCACAGCCACATCACCGATTTCGAGCTGCAGGCCGACTGACCAGTTCGCGATCCGACACCCACCGAATGCCAGCACCCGATCAATCCTAACCGTTGGCCGGGTTCTGACGCGTCACGCATGGTGATGTCGCGATCTTTCGCACGAGCGAACTCCGGACCCAGTGCGGTCCACGTGCCGTCGTGGGTCTTACGCGTTGATCTGCGGTTCCCGCTTCAACAGAGGCGCCTCACCGATCGCGTACCGGTACGACTCCTGGATGAGGTTCCACACGACTTCGAGCTCCTCGTCGTCGCGCGGGGCGTACACCATCACAGCCCCCGGCGAGGCCAGACCGAGCCACACCACGATGTGCGGCTCAGCCCAGCCTCCGGCTATGGCGAACACTGCGATTTCGAGCGGAAGATGCAGGTGCAGGCTTGCATCAGGATGCGGGTGCAGATGGGCGAATTCACGTTCGATGATGAATGCATCCGCAGGCCCGATGGTCGGCGGGTTCTCGAGCCACAACGCGGTGGCGCCGGGAATCGAGATCTTACTGTCGACCGGCACCACGCCGGGCAATTGCGTGAAACACCGATACCTCAGTTCATCCCACAAACGGGCGTCGCCGTGCTGCGTGACCTGTTGATGGGGCTCGGTGTTGGTGGTCTCGGGTTTCACTCCCTCCCGCTGAGGGAAGATCTGGGCGAAGACGCTGAGGTCCTTGTCGTGCCTGGGGACGAACCCCTCGAGCGGTGGGATGGTGTGTCCGATCGGCTTGACCACTGCGAGCCTCTCCTTCTTCGTCGGGTTGCGCCGACCGGACCGCATGGCGGCCACTGACCCGGCACTCTTGCAGCATCGTCGGCATCCACCCCAGAACTCGGGCGGAAGCCATATTTTATAGACTGTAACCTGTAAGGCGCAAGAAACGGCTATTTGTAGGGCCGGACCGCGGTGGCCGAGGTCTCCGGATTCCCGGCCCGACATCGTATAGTCTGTAATCAGTCGGCGGCCCTGAGCCGCCTTCTTCAAATTGAATGTTCTCGCCGGGAGGATGGCGTCACCCGATGCAGCGGTATCAGAGCAAGGCGAGTGTCGCGTACACCGTTATTCGCGACCAGATACTCGATGGCACGTTGGTCGCGGGGAGTGTGCTCAACCAAGAGCAGGTCGCGGCGAACCTGGGCATCAGCACGACGCCGGTACGCGAGGCCCTGAGACGCCTGGAGAGCGAAGGGTTCGTCCGCATGCCGGCACATCGTTATGCGACGGTGGCCTCGTTGGATCTCAGCGAATTCCTGCCGTTGTTCGATGTCCGCGCCGAACTCGACACGATGGCGGCCGGATACGCCGCTGTCCACCATCTCGAACGCGATCGCATCGCGATGCGCGCGGCGGTGGACGCGCTCGACGACCATCCGGACGACCGGATCCGTGCGATGCGAGACTTCTACTCGTCCATCTACCACGCATCGCACGACCCGATCCTCATCGATCATCTGACGGCATTGTGGGACCAGTCCAACAGGTATCAGCATGCGCTGCGCGATTACTCGTTGACCTTTCCGCACATGTACCGCGACATCGTTGCGGCTGTGGAATCCGGAGATCCGGCGCGCGCAGAACTCTCGATGCGAACCCATCTCGATGAGGCGAGAGCAGCGATAAACCACACCATCGAGGCACGGGACAACGCCCCGAAGACCTCCGCTGACGCCAAAGAGGAGAAGACCCGGGCAGGAGGTTCGCCCGGGCGCGGTTCGACGCGATCGCGGGCCGCTACGTCACCAGCGAGATAGCCCGCTTCGGGCACGCGGCGACCGCGGCTTGCGCCTTGTCCATCTCGTCCGTAGGGATGGTGTCGGTCAGCGTCAACTGTGCGTAACCGAACTCGTCGAGTTCGATCGCTTCCCGGTACTCATCGGCGCACGTTCCATATCCGTCGCAGAGGGTGCGATCGAGGCGGAGTTTGGTCATGTCGGATCCTTCACATCAGAGACAAGGTGTACATCGGCGGTTGCCGAGATGAAAGCGTGGTGATCGGCGTCATGACACCGCGAGCATCGCCCGCCCGACGCATGGAGTGCGACGTCAAAAGGGAATTCGCGCAGCAATGCGCCGGCCGTCTGAGCGGCTCCGTCGAGTAGGGAACACGCTCCACGACCTTTGAGCGTCTCCGACCACCGTTGGAGTCGGGTCACATCCTCGGGTTCGGGCGCACTGTCGGCGAGCCGCTGTGCGGCGCTCGCCATCGCCGCGGTTCCCTTCAAACAGCTGCCACACTGTCGACTGCTCGCACCGGCGAAGAAGTCCAGTACCGCCGCTGCGATCCCGACCCCGCACCGATTGGGGCCGAGCACCAGCATGGCCGAGCAGCCCAGACCTGTTCCCTCCCGTCGGAGTTCGTCGAAGTCCAGCGAGAGGTCGAGAGCGCGGCGACCGACGAGACCGGCGAAATAGCCCCCGAGCATGACGCCGCGCAGGTCACCCGGCGCCCCAGACCGTGTCAACATCTCTTTGAGCGGTGTACCCAGACGCGCCTCGTAGAGGCCGGGATGCGCGCAGTCACCGCTCACGGTGACCAGCGCGGTTCCGTACCGCGGCAGACTCTCGCCCGGTTGTCGCGCCAACCACGCTGCGCGGGCCAGGGTTTCCACGTTCTGGACCAGAGTGGGCCGGCCGTCGACGCCTCGTTCGAACGGACGAGGGGGCTTCTCGCTCGGCAGCGCGGGCCCACCGCTGAGAGCACGTACGCAAGCACTCTCCTCACCCGCCACGTACTCTCGTGCGACCCGGAAGACCTCTACCCCGTCGGCATCAGAACGCTCCGTCAACGCTGAACGCACCGCGATCTCGGCGTCGACATCAGACAGATAGATGATCCCTCGACCGGCTCCGACAGCCTCGATGGCGAGTAGGAGCCCGTCGATGACCAGGTGCGGTCGAAGTCGCAGCAGATACCGGTCTTTCACCGAGAGCGGCTCGCCTTCCTCACCGTTTGCCACCACCACTCGAGGCGCATCCGCCGCTGCGACCGCGCGCCACTTGCGGTGGGCCGGGAACCCCCCGCCGCCGCGTCCGCGGAGGTCATCGCCCTCCAGACGATCGATCAGTTCTTCGCCACGCGCCGAGACAACACCGGTGGTGGACAGATAGTCCTGCCACGTCTCCCTCTCACTGCGGTGCTGCAAGAGCCGATCATCCGCCCCGGCGTGCAGGATGGCGCCGAGCATCAGGATCCCTCCGGCCCGTATGGAGTTTCGAGGAGCTTCGAGAACGTCTCGGAGGTCTGCCAGGTAAGACTCTCCAATTCGAGCGGATCGAGGCGGATGGAGTAACCCAGTCGCGGCGAATGTATCTCCAGTCGCTCACCGTTGCGGGTGTGCACTTTCCTCACCCTGATCGTTGCGAACTCGTTGCTGATCTGGACGGGTTCGCCGTACTCGACGGCATCGTCCTGAGTTGAATCAGCCATGTCCTCACACTGCGCTTCCGGTGGGATCCGACGTGGGGTGACCATTCTGTTCTTCTGCCGACATCGCCGCCGGCGACGCTTGACCGGGTCCACCCAGATACTGCGCCCAACGACGCCAGAAGCCTCGCATCACCCCTTCCTCCAGAGCCGGGTAGTACTTGACACCCGGCCCGGGGTGATCGTCGACCCGCTTGGCCTCGCCGACCCCGGGAAGTCCCATGGTGTAGTTCGTACGCATACCGACCTTGCGCGCGAACACCGACCGACCGGTCGCCGATATCGACTCCCAAGGCTCGGAATCGTCTTGATCGAACAGTCCGGACGAACCGAAGCTCATGATCACCGCTCGCTGGCTCAGCACCTTGAGTTCCTCGGACATCCCCTTCGGGACCAGGATCCAGTTCACGACCTCGCACGTGTCCGGGCTCGTGGGTTGGAAGAGGCGGAGAACTTTCAGACCCTGCGGCGGAACCGCCGGCGACGGCGGCAACGGGAAGGAGAGAAACGAGAGGTTGGGGAAGACGTTGCCCACGTCGCCGATGGTGTGTCTGGCTGCATCGAACGTGGCGTCGTCCACGAGATCCGGCTTGAACAGGGAATCGACGACCTCGGGGTCGTAACCCCAGAAGCGCGGACCCGGCTTGTCCGGTTGCGACATGAAGTGCGAGATCGCATGTCCGTTCCCGGCCTGGATGTGCCACGCCTTCAGATCGGAATTGTGGAGGAAACCCAGCTCGATCATGGACCGGTGCAAGAACAACGTGTGGTAATCGTCTCCGCTGAAATTCTCGGCGCCGAGCTTCCAATTCGTGTTGAGCATCCACCTTTGCGGCTCACCGATCACCTCCCAGCCATCTGGGGCGATTCCCCACTCCATGTCCAGATACCACTTCATGTCACCGAGATACTCGTCGAGTGTGGGTGCATCCTCGGATAACGACACGAAGATCATGCCGTGGATGCTGGCGACCTTGGCGGCGCGGTAGAGACTCCAGTCGGCCTTGTTCAAACCCTCTTTGCCGTAAGCACGTTTGAATACCGGAGCACCGACCAAGGCACCCGAATTGTTGTACGTCCAACCATGATACGAACACCGGAAGTGCGAGGCGTTGCCCTTCTCCGCTCGACATATCATCGCACCGCGGTGGCGGCAGCTGTCGAACAGAACCCGGATCTCGCCGTCCTCGCTATGAACGAGAACGAACTTGTCCCGGCCGATCTGGCGCTGGACATAGTCACCGCGACTGGGGATCTCACTGTCATGGCCGACGAAGACCCACGACTGGGTGAAGATCGTCTCGAGTTCACGCTGGTGGATGTCCGGGTCCGAGTAGACCCATACTGGTAGAAGACCGTCGTTGATCGACCCGGCGACCTCGTTCACGATGCCATCGACTCGACTGGACTCTGCTGGAGTGTGCATCTTGATCCCTTTCAGAAGAAGATCGCCAAGTTCTTGCTGGCGAGGGTGGTGTGGTCGAGCAGGATCACGCGCCGCTTGAGCCGCAGGCGGTCCGCATCTCGGATCAATTGGTCGTGTCGTTCTCCGAGCAGCAACTCATACGATGTCGAGTCCAGGCGCGAACGGAAGATCAAGAAGTTCGACTTGACGTAGTAGAGGGAATCGTCCGCGACGGTGACGCGAATGTTGCTGACGATCCTTCGCGTGCGCGACGGGGGATCCTCAGCCCAGGCGAAGTCGGTGTCCAGCCTGTCCACTCTCGCAACCAACGAGTCGTAGTCCTCGAATATGTGATAGCCCGACGAACTGAACTCCGAGCCACGGTCCCGCTCGCGCGTGACGCGTATCGGCAACCTGTAGTCGATATCAGGTGTCAGCAATCCGAGCCATTCGCGTACCTGGTTCGCGTCGAGGATCTCCGCCTCGCGCCAGAGCCACTGCATACATTCCCAGGCTTCGGGGATACTCGCATCGCGACCCGTATCCTTCGGATCCATCATGTTTTCCGTTCATTCCGCGCTGTGATGTCAGATTGGTGTTTCGAGCATGTGCGGGCGGTCCGCGAGACACTCACGGTGATGTCGCACGTTCTCCCGTCCCATGCTCGAGGTGTGCGTATGCGCTCCGGTAGTAAAGGAGGGGGCGTGCCTCTGAACGGGCGCCGAGCCCACGGACTTTGCCCAAAATTATGAGGTGATCCCCGCCTTCGTATTCTGTTTCGATCTCGCAGTCGAACCACGCGAGCACACCATCGATGACGGGATTGTCCAGATGGCGCGAGTGATCCCACCGAATGCCGGACCACTTGTCGGTTCCCGAGCGGGCGAACTGCCGGCTCACGCCCGCCTGATCATGTGCGAGTACATTCACACAACACCGTCCCGCGGCGCGGATCACCGGATATGTGGTCGAGGTCTTCGCCACCGAGAACGCCACCAGCATCGGGTCGATCGAGAGGCTGAAGAACGACTGACAGGTCATACCTACCGGAGCACCATCAACTGTTGCAGTCAATACCGTTATACCCGAGCAGAAGTGAGCGACAGCCTCACGGAACTCCACGTCACTGAGTGGCGTGGCGTCGGGCGGAGTCGGGGCGATGGAGGCATCAGGCATCGTCGGCGCCCGCCTGCGGGACGATGGGCAGGATGAGCCTCGAGGGGTGCGCAGGGCCGTGATGAACCCGATGCGTGACCACCGAGGACGAGCACACGTGCCAGGGCAGGTGGCCACGACCGCCGATCTCCGGGTCAGCCGGTGGCCACTGCGCGTGATCCTGACAGGAGATGGACAGCACGATCCGGTGTCCCCTACGGAAGACATTCGCCACCGGACTGAGTTCGATGGCATATTCGTAGACCTTGCCGGGTTCTACGTCCACTTCCTTGTCGTGAGGGTGGTACGGCAACCACTCCCGAGACCTGGACTCGTCCAATGCGCGATGAGACGCCTTGAGAAACCCGCGGGTGAGCTCGGTTCGTGTTCCCTCGGGAGCCACGTCGAGGAGCGAGACGATCCAGTTGGTGTCGGTCGCATCTATTTCACCGTGGAGATAGAGCGCCACCGGACCGACCACCTCCAGGTCGGCGTTCAGTCGGCCGGTGGCGTACTCGAGGGTGTTCACCTTGGGCGTCTCTTGAACCGGTTGCTGCAAGAAGATGTCCGGATGGCCGGCGACGGGTTCCGGTTCGGGAGAGAGCCTTCCGAACCTGCCCAGGAAGTAGTCCGTCCATCGAGTCGCAGGCAACGGCCAGTCGGTGTCATTGCGGAAGCCCTTGCCGCGAACGTGCACACGGACACGAGGCTCGTCCATGACATCGTTCGACTCACCCTTGAGCCAGTGGTCGTACCACCGCACGACTTCGGCGTTGTACTCGTCGTCCATCGGCGCCGCCGCCTCGACCCGACTCTCGATGTACAGCTTCGTCGGACCGGCGATTCCGGCGTAGTTCTGGAATGCCCCACGCAGATGCATGTGGCCGTACGCCCACCAGCCGGACGAGCAGTAGGCCGGAACGGTGATCTTGTCGTACTTGGTGTAGGCGGATCGCTCCCAGTAGAACGGTCCATCCAGCGGCTGCGCCAAGATGTCGAAGAAGGGGGGGAGCCGGTCGGGATTCCGCGCGATGTTCCACAACACCGGGTACATCTTCAGATCGTCGTCGTCCGCGACATCTCTGCTCAACGAGGCGAATTCGTCAGATGACAGGCTCTGGGCCAGTTGCGAAGCCAACCTGCCCCGGGTCTTGAGTGCGTATATCTGCTGAAAGAACGGGTGCAGGATCCCACCATGATGGCTGCCCTCGCGATAGAAGTCGGTCGGCGCATTCCACGGCATGATGGCCTTCAGGTGTGGCGGCTGAGTGGCGGCGACGAGCAGCTGTATTGCGCCGTAGTAGGAGACGCCCACCATTCCGACGTTCCCGTCGGCCCACGGTTGCCCAGCGGCCCACTCGATCAAGTCGTGCCCGTCTCGCGCCTCGTCGGCCGACATCCAGCCGGTGTACTCGCCGTCAGATCGACCGACACCACGCACATCGGCGATCACGTGTACATAGCCGTTGGCGGTGAGGAAGCGCGGGTCACCAGCCTCGATCTCACGCGCATAGACCGGTGACTGCGGGGGCTGTGGCGGAATGGGCAGCGACTGGATGTCCTTGCCGTACGGGCCGAGCGCCACCAGAACCGGGAACGGGCCATCTCCGTCCGGACGGAACACGTCCACACTCAATCTGGTCCCGTCACGCATGGACACGAACACGTCGCGCTCTTCGATCATCCGATTTCCCTTCCGAGGGTGCCGGTCGGCTCCCCGCCGTCACGCATATGAGTTGGCATTCTTCGCTGACACGGTCTGGTCGCACCGGACGACTGGGTCCGCCCTGGCGCACCGATGGGGCCTTGACCTGGGATGATTCCTCCCGTGCGCAGCCGATTACCGTCTATATAGCCTATAATCTATCTGGGAGCGGCCAGAAAAGTCACGGTTTCGACAGATCCGGTTCATCACCCGCCGCTTGCTATAGGCTATATCAGACCGCGTCTGGTCACCTATGGTGAAATCGGGAGACGCCGACTTGCGTTCCGACAGCACCTCGGAGTGCAGCACTTCTCCCACGGTGGAACGCCGGCGTCCGGGGCGATACCACAGCGCCCTTGCTCGTTCGGAGTAACAGAGATCACACCCCCACTGGTGGATGGCGACGTGCAATGATGGACCGGTCGAAAGCCGTGAGGCCGGTGGCCACCAATGTGGTTCAACCCGCCTCATGTTCACCGGAGCCACAGCCGGCCTGACGGTGACAAGGACGTATAGCCGCCCTGCGGGCGGCGGCACCTCCTCGTGGATGACGACGACCCTGCAACGAAGCCGAGTACTTCTTGTCAATCGTCTTGGATCAGCTCCTGGTTCACCCGCATCACGGACCCGGAAGAGTCACCGAGTTCTTCGAACGCATCCGCAATGGTCGCAACGCGATCAGTTACATGTCCGTTTCCATGCTGGATTCGAGTATGACGATCGCGGTCCCGGTAGCCAATGTCGACGTCGTCGGTTTACGGCCCGTCATGTGCCCGGAGGACCTACGCGTGCTGACCGAGCGTCTCCAGTCTCCGTCGCGACCTTCCCGTGGTACTTGGATACAGCGCTTCAAGGACGGCGCGGTGAAGCTGAGTACGGGGCGATTGGTCGACGCAGCCGACGTCGCGCGTGACCTCACCAGACGCTCCACGACGTCCGACCTCTCGTTCGAGGAGAAGCGCCAGTTGCGGTCGGCGCGCCGTCCGATCGTCACGGAATTCGCTCTGGCGCTGGGCATCACGACCGAGCGAGCCGACGAGATCGTGGATTCGATCCTGGCGGGCCAACCTGCGCCGCCGGACAGCTCGGCTTCGGATTCGGTGTCGGCTCTCGGCTCCGAGCACGCCCGCTAGCGGACCGCAAGCCCACCGCGGTGTGGGCCCATCAGGGTTGTTCCGCGACCGTGGCCGTTGCCATCTGACCGAACAGGAACACAGTGGTTGATCGCCTCATCGTCCGCGGCGCTCGCGAACACAACCTGCGAGACATCGAGGTGGATCTACCGCGCGACAGCCTGATCTTGTTCACGGGCCTGTCCGGGTCAGGAAAATCCAGCCTGGCCTTCGATACGATCTTCGCCGAGGGGCAGCGACGCTATATCGAGTCGCTGTCGGCGTACGCGCGGATGTTCCTCGGCCAGATGGATCCTCCTGATGTCGACCTCATCGAGGGGTCGACATCATCGAGGGGCTCTCGCCGGCGGTGTCACTCGAAATCCACCAATCGGAACCCGCGTTCCGCGGTGGGAACGATCACCGAGATCTACGATCACCTGCGCCTGCTCTACGCTCGCGCGCTGCGCACTGTCTTGACTGCGGTTCGGTCATCGCCGCCACATGGGTGTTGAACGCACCCGCATGGTGCGGTTGTCGACCATGCCCAGCTCTTTGTGATCGAGCAGCCGAGTCCGGCGTTGATCGATTCCACGCCGCTGTCGACCTCGCCTTCGCTCACCAACTCGTTGAAGGCGATGGTGAAATCGACATAGGAGACCGGACCCGAGAAGTCGTGGTGGGTGAATTCCGGGGCGAACAGCGTCTTGTGCATGAACTTGAAATGCGCGAAATCGACGCCGTTCTCCATGACGTACTGCGGATGCAGTTCCAACCCCGGCCGGCGCGCGGCCCTTCTCTGATTCGGCCGAGGTTTGGCAGCTGAAGCGCCGACACGCTGGTCAGCCCGGGGTGGTGGTGCCGACGACCAAGTCAACGGCGTGACGGCGGTGCGCCGCGAACAGTTCGAGGGCAGCGTTGGTGTCGCGGTGGCGCAGCGCGGCGACGAGCTCGCGGTGTTCGCGGGGGATGCGGTCGAGGTAGCCCTCGGTAGTCAAGCCGATCCGGGTCAGCAGGAACAGGTGGACCTGGCACCGTATGCCGTCCCATGCGTCGGCGAGACGATGATGGCCCGCGGCGGCGAATATCGCGTCGTGGAAGGCGATGTCGCAGCGCACCATCTCGTGGGCGTCCACCGCGCGCTCCATTATGTCGGCTGTTTTGGCGATGGAAGAGAGATCTTCGTCCGAAGCGCGAGCGATTACCTGGGCGACGGCGAGATCCTCCAGCGCGCCGCGCAGGCTGTCGAGCTCGGCCACATCCTCGGCGGACAGGGTCGTTACCGTCGTCGCACGATGCCAGGCGCAGTGCACTAAGCCTTCGCTCTCCAGTAGTCGTAGCGCTTCCCGCACCGGCCCACGGCTGACGTCCATCTCACCGGACAGCTCCACCTCGCGTAGCTGCGCACCCGGTGCGTAGGCCCCGTTGAAGATGGCCTCACGGATGCGGTCGGCGACCTCGTCGGCGAGACCCCGACGCCGTGCCGGGACCACCTTGCCCTGGTTACTCATGTCCGGACTACACCTCCTCAAGCATTGCCTGAATGTTAACATTCAACTAGTGTCGTAATGTCAACATTAGGGCAATCAGGTCGGCGGTCAGTCGACCTTCCCCGTTCCCGCTATCAGAAGGGCGCTGACGTGACCGTTCTCGACTCCTCGATCCCGCGTTTCCACCTGGCCATGCCCGTCGACGACCTGGACGCCGCACGCCGCTTCTACGGCGAGGTGCTGGGCCTTGAGCAAGGTCGTAGCGCGCAGACCTGGGTGGACTGGAATCTGCACGGCCACCAATTCGTCACCCATCTCGCGCCGGAACGCCCGCAGACCGTGCACAACCCGGTCGATGGTCACGCCGTCCCGGTGCCGCACTTCGGGCTGGTCCTGACAGTCCCGGAGTTCCACAGACTCGCTGAAAGGCTGCATGCTGCGGGCAGCGAGTTCGTCATCGAGCCCTACGTCCGCTTCGAAGGCCAGCAGGGCGAGCAATGGACGATGTTTTTCCTCGACCCGGCAGGCAACGCTCTGGAGTTCAAGGCGTTCGCTGACGACTCCCAGATATTCGCCACCTGACCGCTGACCCATCTCCCCGCCCAACACCCATCACACGAAAGTGGGACGAGCTCATGAAGGTGTTCCAGATCGGCGCGGCTGGTGGAGTCGGCCGCCGCCTCACTCAATTCCTCACCGCCCGCGAGGACGCGGTGACCGGTATGCACCGGGCGCCCGCTCAAGGCGAGACCGTGCGGGAGGGCGGCGGGCTTGCGGTGATCGGTGATCTCATCGGCGACTCGGTCGACGAGCTGGCCCAGAAGATGCGCGGCCATGACGCCGTGGTCTTCTCGGCCGGCGCACACGGCACCGGCAAGGACAAGACCACTCTCATCGACGGCAAGGGCCTGCAGAAGGCCGCCGAGGCGGCTGCCCTCGCCGGGGTGCCGCGGTTCGTGCTCGTCTCTGTGTTCCCCGACGCGCTGCGCGGCGGCGAGGCCGGCGATGGCTTCGAGCACTACATCAAGGTCAAGAAGACCGCCGAGGTGTACCTGACCCGAACCGAGCTCGACTGGTTGATCGTCCGCCCCGGCACCCTCCTGGACACCCCCGGCACCGACCGTGTCACGGCGGGCCCTGCCGTCGAGTACGGCGATGTGCACCGCGATGACGTCGCCGCGTTCATCGACGCCGCCCTGCACGAGCCGCGCCTGAATCGCGTGATCGTCGAACTCACCTCCGGCGACACCCCCATCGCAGAGGCTGTCGCCCGTCTCACGGCCGCCTGACTGCCACACCCGTCCATAACCCGCACCGACAACAAGGCGTAGAACCATTGACCGCCATAGATTCCTACAGCCACGACGTCTCCGGTGAAAAAGAGTTCGGCTTCGCCCAGTCCATCAAGGTCGGCGACACCATCTATGTCTCCGGGCAGCTCTCGCACGACGACGAGGGCAACTTCCTCTACCCGGGCGACTTCGATGCTCAGCTCCAGCAGTCCTACAAGAACTTCGAGAAGGTGCTCGCGCACTACGGCACCACGCGCAACCAGGTCGTCTCCGAGACCCAGTTCATCGTGGACCTACCGAAGTACACCATGGCGATGGCCGCGGCGAACCTGGCCTATTTCGGAAAACACCGACCCACCAGTTCCACTGTCGGCGTCGCTTCGCTGTTCTTCCCCGGCCAGCTCATCGAGGTCAACTTCGTCCTCGACACCCGCTTGCCGGCCTGATCATTGGTGCCGTCATCGCAGGACGGCACGGCAAGATCCCCCATCCTGACCAAACTCCTGACAGAGCGTGGCCATGCGTCAGTCGCAAGGAGACCACGACCGCGAAGCCGCAGTGTCCGCGGCGGCCACCGCGGAGCCCGGCATATATGTCATCAGCCACGGCTTCCATCCCGACCCGAGATGCCGTTACCGCAATGGCCGACAGCCCTGGAGGTCGTCGGCGCCGTCCGCGCGGTGTGGCCCGAGGATCTGCCGATCTTGTTCTGCACCTCGGCCACCGATTGGCTGACCGAGAACCCCGAGGACACTCGCGAGGGCTGGACCGGCGAGGACACCGTCCGCTTCGCTGAGAAGCTGCAGGCCCGCGGCGTCGACCTCCTCGACGTGTCCACCGGCGGCATGGTCCGCGATGCCAGGGTCGTCCCCGGACCGAGCTGTATAACCACACCATGATCGGAAGTTTGGTCGCGGCAGGATGTTCCGGGACATGGACATCGATGTTGAGGCAGTCCTCGCTCGAGCTCTGCACAGCCGGGATCCACGGCAACGGAGGTGATTGCGGGCATTGCGGACCATGCGCAGTGGCTGCGAGCGCACCCGTCCATGACCGGGCGGGCTTCGGCGGTGCGAAACGGTTGACGCCCCCGGTGGCGGCCGCGAACGGGACCCCGAGATACTCGATCACCCCGTCGACGCGCGCGCCTCGGATCACTCCACCGGTAGCCGGACCTTCGTCGGCGGCGACAGTACCCGATGGCTGGGCAGCTGGCACGGACCTGAAATAATTTGTTTTTGTGACAAAAGTAAGTTACAGGGCAGTCGTCGACCCCGGGAGGGATCGGACGAATTGGATCGCGGTAGCTACTCGGCGTCGGGACCACTCGTCAAAATGGCCAGCAACCGCTGTAACGCGGGCAGTGCGGACTCGATCGCAGGCCGGTCGAAGGCGGGGAGCCCGTCGAGAGCTTCGCGCAGCATCTCGGCGCTGGCTCGGTCATACCGGTCGAGCAACTGCCGCGCCCGAGTAGAGGCCATCAGTATCGCGCCACGCCGGTCGGAAGACAGCGGCTTGCGATCGAGCAGCCCCGATTCGACCATCGTCTTGACAAGGTTGCTGATCGTCGACGGCGCCATCCGGAGTTCGCTCGCGGCGCGGGTGGGCGTCAGGCCGTCGGCGGCCACCAGCAACCGCAGTAAT
Organism: Nocardia sp. NPDC050408; assembly: GCF_044458905.1. Lineage (NCBI taxonomy): Bacteria > Bacillati > Actinomycetota > Actinomycetes > Mycobacteriales > Nocardiaceae > Nocardia > Nocardia sp. NPDC050408. The sequence goes on from NZ_JBITIL010000008.1 coordinate 210,918, forward strand.
TCGATTTGAGGTTCCGGCAGGTCCGGCAACCCTTCGGCGGCCCGCGTGCGACGCAGCACCGCACGCCGCAACGGCCCGAGCAGGGCGCTGAGCTGGGCCTCGAAGTCGGACTCCGGCATCGGTCGAGCTCGCACGGCGATGACATCCATGAATTCATTGTGCACTTGCATCAGACGGGCATTCGTGATTAATTTTGCGGCAAAAGCATTAGCTTCTTGGGCGCTCGCGGCCCCAGCCATCCCAGGAGCCCATTCGATGAGCACCGACCCCACATCTAACCGAGGACCACGGGACACCGATGGCCGAGTTGACCGGCTTGGTGGGCAGCGATTCATCTACCGCTACGACAACGGAGGCGGTATGAGATGGACGTGAAGAACAGCTACACCATCGACTACAGAATCCACTCGAGCATGGTCGGGTCAAAGACCAGCATGCCGACGCCGTCCGCATCGCTGCCGACCACTTCAAGTCTCCGGGACCGAGCCGACCGGCACTCCCGTCGCCGTGAACATCCCGCGCAGCAGCGTCTGCACGGGGTCGTCTTCCCCGCTCGCGTGCACGAGCAACCTCAGCAAACGGTGCTGCTCCAAAACGATTTCCTTGGACCGGATGACCTCCTCTCGCGACCAAAGCCCGACCTACCCGATCCACGACACCAGCGTGTCGCCAGAACTCGGCACATCGTGCCTCTCGTTGCCCGATCGGCCGAACTGTCCGGCGAGCGACCTTCGTTGATCCTTTACCGAGCAAGAGGTTTGTGATGTTCGCTGGAATGCGTCTGGATGTCCGCGGTCGATGGCAGGCCGGGCACAACCCGCTGTTGCCTTCTCAAGACCCTTTCTATCGACCACCGGTGGATCTGGCCGCGCGAAGACCTGGCGCGATCTTGCGGAGCCGCCCCATCGATGTGGCGTTGTTCGGGGTTGTGCCGCAAAAGGTTTCGGCATGGCAGCTGCTGTATCGCAGTAACGACCTGCACGGCCGGCGGGAGGCCGCGGTCACGACTGTGCTACTGCCCCCAGGTGCTTCACCGCATCCCGATCGGCCGCTATTGGCGTTCCAATCGGCGATCGATGCCGTCACCGAGCGCTGCGACCCCTCCTACGTCCTGCAGCGCGGTGCCCGCGCCCGCGGTTCTGTCACGCAGGCGGAATGGTTGCTGGTCGCCGGCGCGCTGCGGCGAGGCTGGGCGGTGAGTATCGCAGACCACGGTGGTCGAGCCGGCAATTTCGGCGCTCCACGCGAGCCCGGCTACCGCGCCTTGGATGGTATCCGGGCCGCCCTGCAGTTCGAGCCACTGAATCTGCACGCCGACACCGCGGTCGGTGTCTGGGGCTACTCCGGTGGCGGGCTGGCCAGCTCCTGGCTCGTCGAGATGGCACCCACCTATGCCCCCGAAATCACCATCGTTGGCGCCGTCCTCGGCTCGCCTGTCGGGGATCCCGGGCAGGTGTTCATCCGGCTCAACGGTGGCCGTTACTCCGGCTTCCCCGCCATCGTGATCGCCGCGCTACGGCCGCTGTACCCGATCCTCGACCAAGTCATCGAGGCCAATCTGGCCCCCGAAGGACACCGACTACTGGCTCGCGCGCAGAAGCTGCCGCCGATTACCGCGCTGGCGCAGCTGGCCAACCAGAGTTTTGACAACTACCTGCACAAACCCCTGGAAGAAATCATGGCCGAACCGGAACTGCAAGGCATGCTGGACGATCTGCGGCTCGGCGGATCCACCCCGCGATGCCCGCTGCTGGTCGTCCAGCCCGTGCGGGACAAGATCGTCCACATCGAGGGAATCGACGCACAAGTCGACCTTTACCGGCGCGGGGGCACCCACGTCACCTACCTGCGCGACCGGTGCAGCGACCACTTCACACTCCTGCCACTCTCGACGCCGATGAGCCTGCGCTGGCTTGCCGACCGATTCGCAGGCGAACAGTTGCCGCCCGCCGACACACACACGGTATGGTCCGTCGCTACGATGGCGCCTGGTGTGCGCGGATTTGCCGAATTGGCTTTGACGGCACTACGCGTCGTGTTCGGCCGACCTCTGGCCGCCGCCCGCGGACCGCTTCGGCGCACCGACCGCGCCGCCGCCGCTTGATACTGCGGCGGCGAAAGAACTTGGCCTGCGAAGGCACGGGCGCACAAGGTAATTCTCAAGGGCATGATGGGCTTTGCCGTTCGCCACGACGTCATCTTTCACAACCCGGTGCTGAACGTCGCTCGTATTCCACGCAACGTTCAACGGCCACGAGCTGCCGACCTCCCGACACTCCACGCACTACGGGAGCAGCTTGAGAAGTGAGTGTCCGGCAGTGCAGTAGCGGGCACCCCCGCTAATACCCGTGGTCCCCGCCGATCCCGCATCGTTCTTGATGTCGCCGATGTTCTTCTGGGCGCGGACCCTGCGTGTCAGGCTGAGTTGAGTCCACTGGTTCACAGCAAATCGGCCTGACGCGGGGCGAGATAGGATCAACATTTCATGACCAGCATGACGGCCTCGAGCTGGGACCACATCACCGCCCTGCTGGCCGACCCACAACTGATCCACACCGAGATCGACAAACGCCTGCAAACCGCGAAACATCCGATCCCGTTGTCGCTCAACACAAACGGCTCGAAACCGCACTGGCCAAAGCGCGTTCGGGCATCGCCGGGATGATCGAAGCGTTCGGCGAACAACTGATCACCATCGACGAGCTGCGCGCCCGCATGCCCGACCTACGCGCCCGCGAAACCGGCCTGCGCAACCAGATCGACGCCCTCGACGCCCAGCTCGCCGACCGCGACGCCTACCTCGCACTCGCCGCCGACCTGCAAGGCTTCCTCGCCCAGCTCAACAACAACGCCGAAACCACGACCGTCGACGAACGCCGCCGCGTGCTGAAACTGCTGGTCAAAGACGTCCTCATCGGACCCGAAAAGATCACCATCCGCCACCGCATCCCCATCCGCGAACGCACCAGCAACGGCACCCCCTCGACCGGCAACACCGACCAGGAGGGCGAACATTTCCAACTGCGTTGGGGGCGTATTGTCGCCGCTCTTGGCCAACATCGCCTTGTCGGTGATGGATGACCACTATCAAGCCAAGTGGGACGCCTTCGCAATCGGGACCAAGTACCCGAGGGCGAGGCGTGAGGGCGTCTGCACCGACGCGGGGGCTCGACATTCCGTATGGTCCGCTACGCGGACGATTTCGTGGTGCTCGTACACGGCGCGCGTGAGCACGCCGAGCAGGCCCGCGAGGAGGTTGCGCGGGTGCTCGCGCCGATGGGTCTACGCCTGTCGGATGCGAAAACCCTAGTGACGCACATAGATTCCGGTTTCGAGTTTCTCGGGTGGCGCATCCAGCGGCGCACCAAGGCCGGGACCGCACGTAGGGTGATCTACACCTACCCGTCGAAGAAGTCGCTCAACGCGATCATCGGGAAAGTGCGGCGTATCACTCGCCGCCGTGGATCACCGTATCATTCTCTGCACGAACTGATTTGGTACCTGAACCGCGTGGTTCGGGGCTGGTGTAATTACTTCCGACACGGGGTTCTCCACAGCCACCTACCGCTATCTCGACGACTACGTCTGGAACGCTGTAGTCCGGTGGCTGTATGCACGACACCCGCGCCTGGGTTGGCGGAAAATCAAGCGCCGGTTCCTCACCGCAGGAGCGCCGCCAGGCTGTGGGTGGCCCTGTTCGTCGTAGTCCTCAGCACCCATCGGGTACTGGGCCGAACCCGACCATCCAAGGACTCCCCGATCCGGCTCAGCTCTGGCGACGATCGAACCGCTCAACTCGACATCGACCGTGAAGGATTGCCAATCAATGGTGTTCAGATCCACGGGCTGTGGTAACGCTTCGCCCACACCAGATTCCGACACTAACCTGCCTCGATGTTTCTGCCGTTCGATCGCGGGCCGGCCAGTCTGTCGAACAGGTGCTCAAGTGTCTCGAGGGCGGTCTCGATATCGAGGCAGTATCGCAGCTCCCGCATGATGCGTCCGCGAAACGGTGCCAGCTGTTGCGTTTCGACCGCTAGGACGTGGTCGAGGTTCCATACTTGGCGACCACTTGCTGTGATCTCGGTGCGGGGACCGAAAAGCGACTCCAAGTCTTCCTTGCGGTAGCCCAACAGGCGTAGGTCCACCTCGGAGATCATGCCCGCCTCAGCCAGGTCCCCGTCGTCGCTGACGTGTTCGGTGGTACCGCGATATTCCGCGATGATCCGTTCATCCTCGAGATCGGAACCACGGACGTCGAAATTGCCGGACATAACCAAACCCCCATGAAGTTCCGGACGGGCCCTTCCCGCCCCTGCCTGCCACCGAAATCTACAGTGCGCCAACCAAATACACCAGAAATTGCCGAGTCCGTGATGCTGGTTACATCGTTTCGACTACCTGGGGTCGTGCGAATCGGTCAGGCCTGGATCAGCAGAGATCTGCCGCCAGAGCGTACGGTCGGTGCAACGAAAGCTCGCACCCACAGCGCGACTGCTTCCTCAGCCAGGTGGCCGACTCGATCGCCGAAACGCACCTGCGTCTACAGGCCGATACCAGGCTGGCCTCTGCGGACAGACGGGGCGCGGTCCGGGGCCGGCAGGCGCCGCGGAAGGGCCCGAGCTCGGCTTTCCGTGGCGCGGTAAGCGCGCGTCGCCTGGCGCGGTTCTGTTCGCGTGAGGACAGGCCGGCGATGTACTCGTACAGGCGGCCTAGGATCTACTGCTGCGGCCAGCCTTTCTCGACATCCTCGATACGCTGGCGGATCTCGGTCAGGTCGATATGTGCAGCAACTCATCTACCATCAGCCGACTGTTTCCCCCGCGCTGCCACCAGTCGATCGCCTCACCGGTGACGCCCATGCGCTCGATGAGGTCGGCAGCCGATTCCACCTGCGCGCCGGACTGACCGCAGAAGACCCATAACCGCTGGGCGGCGCGGTGATACCGGTGGATCACCTCATCGACCTCGAACACGTCCAGCTCGCCCGCCCGCAACCGGTCCACGGCCCGCCCCACTTGCTCGATCAGCTCACCCAGTTGCGTCTCGTGGTACGCGGCCACCCGCTCGCGACGGACTCGCCGGTCAGCCTTCGTCCCCATCCCGACAACGCTACCCGGCATGGATGTTCTGCCGGGTCGATAACAGGCACCGGCTACGCCCGCCGGCCGATCGGAACCACCGTTGCCGCCGACGCTCTTCGGCCTGATCCGGCTGACGTGCGACCCGACTCGGGGTTCCGGGCATTGCACAGGTATGTGGCTGGTCAGTCCCAGTCGTCGTGGATGCGAGTGGTGCGTCGTATCGGTGTATCGCCTGGACCGTGGCGGTGATGTCTTGTGCAGCAACGCGCGCGAGAGCGGTGCGGGCTTTGTCGAGGGCGTTGTAGGCGGCGGCTTGGCAGACGAATTCTGGGTGCGCGTCGATGGGCACGAGGGCACTGGTGCGCCAGTATCGGTCCAGCCTGTTGCGTGGCGCACCGCCCGGCAGCCGACGTTCCATCGGTCTGGTCGGGTATCGGGGATAGCACGATCATCCGTCGTGGGAGGACAGCATTCGGTCGCTGATCTGGCTGATCATCCAAGCTCCGAGTTGGTGACCGCGTACCGGCGGTGCGAGCTCGGCGGTCAGCACCACCAATACATCGTTGATCGGCGTCGCTTCGAACTGCTGCTGTACCTGGTCGTCGAGCCATTCGCGATCGAACAGCGGTGAAAATTCCACAGCCCCTTGGGAGTAGGAGTCCAGGATGTCGGCACCGATGTGCTCGCGGCCGAGGCGGATGGTGAGGAAGTCGATGCAGCCCACGCTCACTGCGGTGTCGTCGTATTCATCCGCATGCATCCACAGCTGTGCACACCAGTCCATACAGGCGTCAAATTCGCTGGTGTTCATGCTGCTATAGCGCACGAGCGGCCCACCCAGACTCAGCGTCTCGTGTCCGTCGCTCTGGGCTTGTTCGGCTATTTCTCGCAACGTCGGCATCGCCACAGCCGACAAGTATTGCCCATTCGCCGCCCGGTCGAGCGAGATGATCCAGAGCCCTGCACCGCCAACTGATCACCGCGCGGGGCGAGAGCATTCACGCATCCGATCCACTGTCCCCAGGGGTAGGTAGAACAGGGCGTGTCCCGTCGGAGGGACGTGCCTTACCGGTGCCGCGAGGTAGTCACTGAAGGCCAAGGCCGCCCCGGGCTTGGTCACTATCATTCCGCAACGTCGATAGAACTCGTCCAGGCCGGCTGTGGCGGTGTCGAACTGTCCGTAGATGATCGGTACGCGGGCGCGGCGTGCGGTCCCAACGGCCTCACGTAGGAGAGCGCGGCCAACCCCGTAACTGCGGTGTTGGGGTAGCACCGCGACGGCGCGAATCATGATGGTGTTCAAAGCAACATGAACTACTGCGTGTGGACCGTGCGCAGCCAATTGAAGCGCGAGCGGGATCAGTGGTCCGGCGATCAGACCGCCGATGAGGCACCCGTCTGCAACCGCGACCAGCGCCATCGTTCGTGCTGCTGCCAAGGCAGCGACACCACCACGCCCGAGGGCGCTGTGCTCCGACGGCAAAGGCCCCCCGTTCAACGCGGCCGAGAGCAAACCGGCATCGTTGAGGTCGGCGAGATGCAGGGCGGCAGCGCGAGCGCCGGTGTTACCCGCGAGCTCATGCCACTGCCGAAATTTCAGCAATTCGGCACGGCATCGGGCACGGCGGATCACCACCGACGGCCGCTGCGCCTGGAAAGGGTCTGTGGTTCGTAGAGCTACTGACAGAACGGGAGTCTCCTTGTCGCGGTGGTAGGTCTGATGTGTTTTTGCCTTGGTCGGTTGCCCCGCATCGCCAGGCAGACGAGTGGGACGTGTGGACGGCGAAGGTATGGCGGGGGTTGTCACTGCGGTCGCCAGGTGCTCACGCCGTCGATGTCGGTGACGGATCCGAGTTGCACGTCAGCGAAGTGGAGTCCGAAACCCAGGGTGTAGGGCGCGGTGAGTTCGTCGAGGAGCCATTTGGCGGTGTTCACCGATTGGGCGGGGTCGTCATCGGGTGCTGCGGTCAGGTGCGGGTGGCTGATCTGGATGGGGGTTTGCATGGCGTCACCGAACGCGATGAGGCGGTGTCCGCGTGAGCTGATCACGAACCCGGTGTGGCCGAGGCTGTGTCCGGGTGTGGCGATGGCGCGCACGCCGGGAAAGATGTCCTCGCCATCGGCGATCGGGTTGACGTGGTCGGCGAATACGTCGAGCATCTGCGGGCTGATTCCGTCGACGAGAGCGAGGTCGCGTTTGTCCCATTCGGTGTCCCCGACAAGGACCGGGGTATCGGCGAACGGACTGGCGGGCGTGGTTTGCCACAGCCAGCCGATGTGATCGAGGTGCAGGTGGGTGAGCGCGATCACGTCGATGTCGGCGGGTGTTTTGTCCACGGCGGCAAGGCTTTCCAAGAGTTGTCCACCAACCATCAGCCCGAACGGTGTCGGGATCTGCGATGGTCCGAATCCGGTATCGATGAGCAAGCTCTGGTCACCGTGCTCGACGAGCAAGCCGCCGATGCTGGCGGTGAGGTCACCTTCAGCGTTCAGTAAGGCGAGGTGGTCGCGCCACAACTGTTCGGTGGATTCGGGTAGCCAGGCGCAGGGGTCGAGGGTCGCGAAACCGTCGGGCAGATAGGTGATGCGATGGTCGCCGAACTCGAAGATACGCAAGGCGCCAGGACGGGTCAGGCGGTCAGGACTGACTGTCATCAACGGATCTCCTTCACGATGTGTGCAGGCCGGTCGGCTTCGGGTCCGACCAGGGTGGGGGCTGTGTGGATGGGGGCGGCGGTCCTCGCGGCCGCGGCCCGGTGGGCGGGTCATGGGCGGGTTGGCGCGGTCGATATCTCGGCCACCGCAGCGCTGACGCCGATACATCGGTATTGGGGTCCTCACCATGAATTTGGATGTCGGCCAACCGGAATCGGTTCCCTGCCCGCTACGGATCGGGTCCGGCGTCGCAGTGGGGGTCAGGTGCGTTGGTCTCAGTGGCGAGGGTGTCGATAGCGCAGTCCCAGCCGTAGGACGTCGTTGGAGGTAGCGCCTCGGTGATTGCTGCGTTGATCTCGGCACCTTGGGATCCGGATCGGTCGACCAACGTGGTGTGCAGGGCGTGGAGTGCTTGTTGGAGGAGTGCCTTCGGCGTCGGGGGTTGCTCGGCGTCGGTGCCGTTGTTGGAGCTGTTGGTGTCGCGGTCGGCGCGGCGCAGGCTGGTCAGTGAGCGTCGCACGGCGGCGGCGATGGTGGGGGTGCTGTAGCTGCGCCACTGTGGATCCAGGTCCTCGAGGCTGTATTGGAGGTAGCGGCCGAGTCGCTGTTCGAGGTCGCCGATGGCGGTGTGGAATGTGTGGGCGCGTTGTGTGCGGCCCATCCCGATCGAGGTGGCGGTGGCAGCTGCACGTGTCCAAAGTGCTTGCATGTTTCGCCGTACCTGTTGGGCTGCAGCAGGTTCAGGCTCACCGGTCACGCCGTTGGTGGCGAGCAGGTGTTCGCGAGCGACGGTGATCGCGGCCATGTCGGTGAGCTGAGTGGTGTCGGCGATGACGCGCGCGATGCTGCGGCGCTTGGGTTTTGGGCGTGGTGTTGGGAGCAGTTGCTCGTCGGTCCAGGCGCCGCCGGTCTGTCCAACGCGGCGCGCGAGATCGACCCAGCTACGGGGCACGCCTCGTGCGCGGGCCTGGGTTTCGGTCAGGTCCCGGTCGCGATCGAGGGCGACGATCTGGGCGAGTATGTCGATTCTGGTGGCACTGTTGTTCGCTGCGGACTTCACATTGTGTTGCAGTCGAGCGGCTTCGGCGGCGAGCTGGTGGACACGATGCAGCATTGCCGCCTGCTCGGCTGCGATATCGCCAACGCGTCGCGCTGACCCCGGCCCGGTCATGGCTCGCTTCCATGAACCGGCGATAGGAATTCCGGGCCTGAAATCTCACGGTCGGTGGCGGTGTCGAAGCTGAGCGGGTCCGTGCTGGTTGTGTCGCTGAACAGTGTTGCGCCGATGGCGGTTTCGGTGTTGGCCCCAATGCTGTTGATCAGGTTCGCAGTATTGATCGCGGTGTCGATGCTTTTGCCGGTGATGACGGCGGATCGGAAAAGCTGCTGCGGGGCGACAAATCGGACATCGATCGCGGCGGCCAACTGTTCATGCTGTGGCAGTGCCGCCGCGGATTCGGTCGTGATTGCGGCGGCGGCCAAGGCGATGACTTGCAGTGCGTAGGCGCGGGTGTCGGTGTGTGCGACGGCGTGCCAGCACTGCAGGAGTTCCTCCACGGGAACACCGTCGAGTGTTGCTGATCCCGTCTGTGCCCAATCGGGGGTGGTGCCCCACAATTGTTGACCTTGCTCGGCGGTGAGGCCGAGCAGGTTCGCTATCCCAGTGGTCCGTTCGCGCAGGTTGCATAGGTTGCGATCGAAGTTGGTGCCGATGTCGGTGTCGGAGGCTTGGCCGATCTGGTGGTAGGCGACCTCGAGGGCGCTCCACTGGCACAGCCGGTGCACGTCCGCGGTGAGGGCGGCCAGTATCGGGTCCCAGTCGAGGACGTCGGGGGCGCGCAGGTACAGCTCGGGGCGCCAACTGATGCCGCGTTCGCCGCGCTCACACGCGTGGTCTATCCACGCAGCGGGTATCCCGCCTGCGTGGGCGGCGTTGATCAGTTCCTCACGCAAAATCGCGCGGCCGTGGTAGTCCTCGAACCAGGACTGTGGCGGGTTTTGCCCGGTCTGCTGCTGGCGGCGAGTTGCGTTGGCCATCATGGTGTTCAACGCCTTGGTCTGGTTCTGCAGGGCTTTGAGCACTCGCGCCTGCGCGCGGGTCGGCGTTCTCACGGTCGTGCCTCTGGCGGTGAGGCGGGCGCGAGGGCCCGGAAGTCGGGTCCCCATCCGAGGTGTTCGATCGGGGTTGTTGTGCCGTCGATGCCGAACCAGGCTGGTGCGATCGCGGTGGTGGGGAGTCCGGTCAGTTCGATGTGTCGTTGTGGGGTGCACAGGTGTAGCGGTCCTTGTGCGGCGTCGAGGATTCGGCGCATGTGCCGGTCGATGTGGCTGACGAACAGGCTCGACATCGCGGTCTTGTCCTCGGCGCGGCGCGCGGCTTCGAACACGGAGTGGATGGCGGCGAAGCGCAGGACGACCTCGTGGTGGCGCCACCATTGCCGACACCAGGTGTAGTGGCCTTCACGGTTGTTCGCGGTGATACGGACAGCGGTGACCGGCAGCAGCCAGTCGGTGACGAAGTCGCTGTAATGGGCGAACAGCGGTTGCGGTTTCGCTTCGCTTCCGGTGCCCGCTTGCGGGGTGGGGGTTGGTGGGGTGCCGAACCAGTTCGCGAGCACTGGGTCCGCCGATAGCGACGGGACGGTGTTGTGTTCGGTGCGGGTGCACCGGTACAGGGGGCCGTTCGCGGCGTCGAGGATGAGGTTGAAATGCGGGTCGACGTGGTTGAGGACATAGGTGCTGATCGCGCTGCCGGATTTGCTACGCCGCGAGGCTTCGAAACCGTTGTGCAGGTGCGCGATTCGGACCGCGACGGGGCGGTGGCGCCACCATTGACTGCACCAGGTGTAGGTGTTTTCTCGGTTCGCTTCGGCGAGTCGGACATTGACCATCGGTAGTAACCATTTGTCGGCGAATTCGGTGAAGTGCCGGTACGCCGGTGGCTGAGGTGGGCCTTTCGGTTTCGGGCCGCCTGCTGCGGGTGCAGTTGGCGCCGGGCTGTTCATGTCGCGCTCCCCGCGCTGGGATCGGTGGTCCCGGTCGTCGGCGGGATGACGGTCTCGGCGGTGGGGTCCTTGAATCGGGCCAGGGATCGCTCGATCTGGGGTGCGAGGTCGGGGTTGTGGTACCAGGGAACCTTTTTCACCAGCAGCGGCCCGTGGTTCGGTAACCGGATGACTGCGCGGTCTTTGGGTAGCGCCCCTAGCTGGGCGACATCCAGGATCGGTTCGGAGCGCCAGGTCAACGACCGGGTGACCCCGCCGGGACCGTAGCTGCGGGAGCGCTCAGCGACGTCGTGTGGGCCGGTCATTCGTGACCAGTGTTCGAGGTAGTCCAGGGCGGCGATACCGCCGCCGTAGACCTCGATGGCTTGGGCGCGCATGATCTTCAGACCGTTCGCACCCCACAGGGCTTCGCCCTGTTCGAGGACTTGCAGGATGGTTATCAAGATGATTCCGCAGCCTGCGCAGTAGGTGTAGTACTCCGGTAGCTCGGCGATGCGTGCGCAGTTGGCGGCTTCATCCAGCACCGCCAGCAGCGGAACCGCGAGGCGCCCATCAGCTCTGGCCCGCGAGGCGGTCAGGGCGGCTTCGAGGATCTGTCCGATCAGCGCCGCGGTCAGCGGGGTCGCGCTGTCGTGTCCGGCCATCGACAGCGCGTAGAGGGTGTCGTTGCTGGTGACGAATTCGCGAGGCTGGAATTGCGGCAAGTCATGAACTTCCTCGCCGTCACTGATGTCGAGGACCACGGTGTTGTCGGGGCCTTCGTGGGCTTTGATGATGCGCCGCTGGGGCGGGGTCACCATCCGCGCATAGCCTTCGTGGGTCAGCACATTGAGATACCGGCGCGCCATATCGAACAGACCGTCACGCTGACGGGCGTAGAGGCTTTGGGCTTCCAGGATCCGTTCGGCGGCACGCGGGTGGTCGTGGTCGCGCAGTATCAACACCGGGGTTTGGTCTTGATCGCGGCCGAGCCATTCCGCGGCGTGTATCAGATCCCCACCCGCACACGCTGCCGCGAAAATATACAGCGCCAGCAACTCTCGCGCGCCACCGTCGAAGTAGGCGTCCACGCGGGCGTTTTCGGCATTCGAGTCGGCAATGAAGAACCCGCCCAACTTCCGGGCGGCGGGCAAAGTCTGCACCTGTGCCAGCAGATCGACCCAGAACGAACATTGGACCGTCCCGGTGACCGCCTGCAGATCACACAACCAGATCCGGGAGCCCTGTTCTTCTCGCCCACCGACGGTGTGGCGATACACGTCGGGTTTGTTGGAGGTCGCCAGCACCGGCCCCCATCCCGCGAGCACCGCGGGCACCGCCCAGACCATGGTTTTGCCGGTGCGCTGACCAGCGGCGATCACCACACCCATCTCCGCGGGCACATACAACTCGATCCCGCCCTGCACCGTTGCGCCCAGTGGTGGCCCCTTCAGCGCTCGGATTTCCGGTGGCGCATCACGTAGGAGCCGCGTCGCGGCGGCGGCGTTGGCGGCTTGGGTGGCCATGGTGATCTCACTGGGGCGGTGCATGGTGCGGGCGGCGGCGTCGATGCGCGGCCGCGAACCCATCGATCGCCACCCCATCCGAACCAGCACCCCGACCGGCGCCGCGAACACGGCGGCCACGACGCTGGATTGCCACGGCCATGGGTGCTGACCGATCGCCACTTGCAGCAGTGCCACCACCGGGTGCCGGGTCACCGGCAGCCCGGCGCACCAACTACCCGCACTCAACGCCGCCCACGCCAGCATCACGAGCACCATGACGGCCAAAAACAGCAGTAGCGCGGTGGTTTCGGGTCCCAACCCACCCACAGTGCGGCGACGGGCCTGTCGTGTGGAAATCATGATCGCGAACTCCTCGAGTACGAGCACGAAAAAGGCTGCGGATTATGTTGCGCGACAATGCGATTCACCGAACCGCCTCCTCAATTACCTCTGCCCGGAGGCTGCCGCGGACCGGTTCGGCGGGCTCGGTGGCGGTGTCCCAGTCGTTGCCCGCGCCGTCGGGTATGGCGGCGTCGATGGCAGCGCCGATCGCGGCGCCACCGGCGCCCGTGGCGTCGGCGCCGATGGTGGGGTTCGCGGTTGTGGGCGTCGAGAGTGTTGGTGCGGCTGCGGTTTCGGTACTGGTGGGCGCGGCTGCGTGGCGGGCGAGTTGGTTGCGCAGATCGGCCACGACGCCGCGCAGGGTGGCAGCTTCGGCGCGGGCGTCGTCGCGCTCGGCGGCAAGCTGCGCGATACGCCCCAAATGAGGGAAAGCCGGACGGTCGCTCCAATACGTGCCGTCCAACCCCGCCCGGTAGGCGAGGTCGATATCGGAGTGCTCGACCCCACCAGCGACGGCCTCAGCGCGGGCGCGATGCAGCTGAGCCAGGATGGATTCCGCGTGCTCGACGAAAGCCTGCGGGTCCTGGATCGGTTCGCCGTGTCCGTCCGCCACGCGCGAGTGTTCGGCCGTGAGGTCCTGCACTTCGCGCAGCAGCGCTGCCTGGCGTGCCAACTGTTCGGTGCCGTCGCGGTCTCCGAGTTCCTCCTCCCAGTCCAGGGCGAGGTCGATCCCGTCGATGACGGCCCCGACCTCGTCCATGCTCAACAACTGCGCGCCCGGCCTGGCTCCCAACGCACGATCCACCGCGCTCAACGCTGGTCCAGTCCCCTGCATCGAGGCCGCCGGAGTATCTGGAGACGGTTGGGCTCGAGGGGCGGTCGTGTTGGTGATGAGACGTAACTGCGGTCCTGGTGCTCGCCAGCTCGCCTGGTCCTGGCTGGAGCCGTAGGCGATGCCATCGGTGTGGCCGGTGATTTCGCGGGCCTGGCGCAGGGTGCGCCAAGTCAGCTCATCGACACTGCGATCCCCGGCTTGCTGGGAGCGTGCGATGCTGTCGAAATATCGGCGCGCCGCCTCGGGATCGGCTTCCCATTCCCCTGTCGCGGCGTCGATCTGCCCCCAGAGGGTGCGCCACTGCGCCGCGGGGTGGTGGATCCATGGTGCGGCGAGCCCGACGGCGGAGTTCTCGAGCCGCGCGACATCTGCGGGTGTTTCGCCGTAGGGGGCGATCTCGCGCAGCGCGTAGTGCTTGGCGAAGTCGGCGCGTAGGTGCTGCTCGGTATCGGAGGCCGCGTCGGCGTAGTAGAGCGGATCTTGGTAGCCGCGCGGCTGTTCCAACCACGTCATAGCCCCCGCTCCCAACCCGGGGTCGCTGGGGAATCCTGCTGCGGCGATCGCGTTTCCGGTGCCCAACGCCCACCGCCGGGGTCCAGCGATGTCACGTCGATGGCCTCACCGATTTCGGCACCAGACTCCATCGCGTGGCGCTCGAGGTCGTCGCCAACTGCGACGCCACCGTCGGCCGGGTCGGACGTGGCCTCGGGGATAGCGTTGTCCCCCAGTAACTCTCGAAGTGTGGCGTGGCTGGTACTGACCTGGTATTCGAGTCCGAGGATCTTGGTGTCTTGCCCGATGACCTGTATGCGCAACTGCATGGCCTGCTGCCGGTACTCGAATGCCTCCCGAGCAAACCCTTGAGCTTGGGCGTCGAGGCGTTCGATCCTGCCCAGCCAACGGTGCGACGGGTGTGCCGCCCACGGTGTGCCCTCGGTGCCCAGCAGTTCGGCCGCGATGACATCGTCCTCGGCGACTCCGTCGGCCAGCGCATCGCGACGCGCCTGCCCCAACGCCACGGTCAGCGCATCCAGCTGGGCTGGCACACTATCACTGTGCTCACCCGGTGGCGCGTCGGAGAGCAGAGTTGTTGCCGCGGCGAGGTTTTGCACTTCCCGCAATCGGCGTGTGTAGAGTGCGTCGGCCTCATCGTCAGCGACCGACGATCGGCCCGGCTCACTCGACGTCCGGCTGGTTCGCTCGGCGGATTCGAACAGTTCCAGGGCTAGTTTTTCCACCTGCGCGGGGGATGTATCCAGCGCGGATCGGGACGAACCGGTGGGCGGGGATTGAGCTACGGCCGTATCGCCAGGGTTCGGGGGTGAACTGGCCGTGGTGGTGGGTGTTTCGGGATTGTCATGGAATGTGTCGTCGGACATCATCTTTCGACCTCGTCGGAAGTGGGCCGCGACGCTGAAGCTGTATCGCGCGGCTGATTTCTGATGTCCCCGGCGGATTGTGTGGCTGCCCACCCCTGACCGGCACCTACGGTCGAGGGCGCGAAGGTTCTTGCGGTGTCGATGGTTACGGTTCGGGGCCGACCTCCTTATGGGCGTGCGGTGATACCTCGGTGGTGGAAGTGGTTTCGCTGTTCCATTGCCCGACCTGTCCTGGTGGCAGTGCCTGCTCGATCGCGGCGGTCATAGCCGTGTCGGGAGCGAGGGCGTCCTCGACGAACTGTGTGCGGATGGCGGCGTAGGCGTCGGCGATCATCTGCTCCGGTGCCGGTGGCACGCTGTGGGCTCTCGGGATCGGCTGACCGTCGTCGTCGACCGCGACATACGGCGGCAGCGGCAATCCCGGGTCCGCGCTCATGTAGGTGCGTAGTTCGTTGTGGAGCCCGGTTTCGTCCTGCGCGCTGACGTAAGCGTTGTGGAGTTTCAGCCAGCCCGCTCGCCCGATCCCCCACAACTGCTGGCCCTCGGCCGCGCTCACCTGCGCCATGTGCGCGAACGCGGTCGCCCGCTGGTGATGCACGCGCATAGTGCGCTCGAAATGCCTCGCCTGGGTGGACGATATCTCGAACGTTGCTCGGCCGGTGGCGACGCGGTCCTGATAGGCGGCGGCCAGATACGCCATCCGCTCCAGATTCCAAAGATCCGGGGCCATCATGTCGAACCAGAACCCTCGGACCTCACTCGATGCGCTCGGCAACTCGACCTGCTGCGGCACCGTCGCGGTCCGGGATCCGAGCTCGCGCACATCGGCGATCCAGTCGGGGTTGACCCCGGCTTGCAGCGCTTGCTGTTCGACCGATTCCCGTTCGGCGCTCAGCGCTTGCAGATGTGTGGTCCATTCCAGTTGCGGGTCGGGCCCGTCGTAACCGCGCAACCCCAGCCGCGAGATGCGGGTGTGTTCACCTTCGAGGTGCTGGATTCGTCGCAGCAACTCGGTTTGCCACCGTGCGAGTTCACGCTGGTGAGGTGTCAGGTCAGGACCGGTCACGATCGAAACTCCTGCTCCCGCGACCAATCGATGCCCACCAGTGCCATCAGAAGTCCCGGTCCAGATTGCGTGTCGAACCCGAGGCGGTGATATCCGGCTCTCCGACTGGTTCAGCCCCCCAACTACGGGTCAACTCGTCCAGCCGTGCCGCCGCGATTGCCTCGCTGAGCTGCCCTTCGGCGCGGGCGGCATCGGTGATAGCAAGCGCCTGTTGGGCGTGGTCGATCATCGCCCGTGGTGTCGGTGGGAGCTCACCAGGAAAGACCGTGCGGCCCGGCCCGCTGCTGTCGATGGGGCGCATGTGCTCTCGGGCGTCGTACTCGATCCCCGGCCACGCTCGGGTGCGCCAGTGTTGTTCCAGGACCGTGTCGCTGTAGCGATTGACCGTCGCCTCCACCAGAGTTCGCCAGGCCGATGCGTCGCGGCCCCACAGCTGAGCGCGTTCGGTATCGGTGAGGTCAGCGACGACGGCGGTGTCGGCCGCGCGCACCCACAGCGCGGACATGTTGGTGTGGATCTGGCTCGCCGCGACCGGCCGGGATTCAGAGTGAATCCCGGCCGCGATGCGGCGTTGCCGGTGCGCGGCGAGGATGGCGGCGGTGTGTTCGAGCTGCCAGACATCGTCCGCGACACTGTCAAGCATCGCCTCGCGCGCCACGTCGGTTCCGCGCGCAGGTTCCGGCGGCGGTGGTTGGCGAGCGTTCCAGCGGATTCCGTGATCACCGAGCGAGCGGGCCTGCTCGAGCATCGGTTCGGGAAGTCCGTTGGCGCGGGCGCGGATCACGGCCTGCTCGCGTTCGGCGTCCAGTTCCCGCAGCTGGGTCAGCCAAACACGGACTCGCGTGTCATCGCTGCCGGGCGTGAGGTTGTAGTCGGGGTAACCGTGATGCAGGACCCGCTGATGGTGATACGACAGATCTTGTACCTGCTCGAGCAGTCGAGTTTTCCACGGCGGCAGCGACTCCCACGGTCGCGACACTCCGCTCACAGTCGCCTCCCTGGTCGTCGAATCTGGTTGCACTGCATTGTGTTTCGTGTGTTCATATGCGACTCCTGTCGGTTACGGTTCGATGCCGCGCACTGTGGTCAGCGGCAGTGGCTGCGATGGCGGATCGGTAGCCTCGTCCAGGTGTGTGGTGTGGGTGTCGCTGCTCAGGCCCGCCTGCTCGATCGCCGTGTGGATCACAGCCCCATCCCCTGCCCGCGCACTGGTCGCATCAAGGGTCGGGTCCGGGTCTGCGGCGCGGGTGGTCGTGGTGTCGAGTGCGTTCTCGGCGAGCGCGATCAGCTCTTGCGGGGCTAGTGGTAGTTGCCCGGCTGCTGCGGTATCGGAGCCGGTGATGCCCGCGCCTTGCAGGACATCGATCGGCAGGGATTCGGCGATCAGGTTCGACAGGCTGGCCCGGCTGCGCCATTGCTCGGTCAACGCCTCATCGTCGAGGCTGTGCGCTCGTGCGGTGGCCGCTGCGATGCTGGTGGCGTCGGGCCACAATTGTTCGCGTTCAGCTGGCGAGAGGTCCAGGGCGTGGGCGAGCGCGCCGATGTGCTCGCGCAGCGCTTTCATGCTCAGCTGGAGCCATGTCTGTGGTTCACCGGTGAAGTCGCTGTATCGGTGGGTGTAGGCGGTGTGGACCGCGGCCATCTCCTGCAGGCGGTCGACCTGGGTGGCTAATCCGGCCAGCAGCTGTGCGCGGTCCACGGCCTCGGCAGTGGGCATCGTCTGATCGGGATGCCACCGGATGCCGTTGGTGCCGCGCTGATAGACGTGGTCGATCAGCCGCGGCGGCACTCCTACAGCGACGGCCTCACTGGTGATGATCTCGCGGGCCTCGTTGAGATGTTGCAGTTGGTGCTGCCAGCGGTGCGCGACGCCCAGATCCAACCGGTCCCAACCGAATCGACCCCGATCAGCGGCGTTACGGATATCGACGCTCATGTTCTGAATCGCAGTCAGCAACCCCTGCTGGACTGGCGGTAGCGCCGATGCCGATTCGACCATCACAACCACCCACCCCTGTCGTCGATGCAGCGGCCAATCCTCGACCTCGCGGCGCTCATCGTTAGATCCCCACGTCCACACCGAGCGCCTGCCCAGTCGGCGCCGGTCCGAGGTCGGCGTCGATTCCGATACCGACCTCGCTGGTCAGTCCGGCGTCCTCGATGGCGGTGGCGATACCGTTCCCGGTATCAGCAACGACGCCCTGGTCGGGGTCGACCACGTCGTCGAGGAGGTGTTCGGCCCAGACACCGAGGGTCAGTTCCTCGGTCAGCCCGGCGACCGCGTCCAGCAATGGTTCCGGATACCGGGTGCGGGTCTCCATGTCGATCTGGTCGATGTCGACTGTCTCGACGTCGATGTAGGGCAGGTCATCATCGCGGCTGGTGCCGTCGGGGACCAACACCGTCCCCGGCTGCGCGGGGTCGGGGTCGCCGTCGAGGTAGGTCTGCGGATCCAGACCGGTGTCGTCGGTGAACCGCTCATCATAGGCGGCGGCATGGGTGCGGTGCTCCTCGGACAGATCCGCGGTGTGCTGGGTGGCGGCGAAACCGGCCGCGGCGTGCATCCCTGCGGCGACGTCGTCGCCGCTCGCGGTGGACAAGGTCTCGCTGAAACCAGCAGCGCGGCGGCGAATATCGATCAGCAGCTTCTTGTACTCGACATCCAGGTCGTACAAGCCTTTCGCGTACTTCGCCCGGTCCCCGTACCCGGCTTTCTGCAGCTGGTGGATCTCGTTTTTGCGGCGCTGCTCGGCCGCGCTCTCGCGATCGCGACGTTGCAGATCCGCGTTGCCTCGTCGGGTCTGCTCACTCTTGACCTTGATTTCAGCTTTGTTCAAGGCTTCGCCCCACCGCGCGCGGTCGTTGTATCCGTCCAGTTGACGCTGATGCACAGCTGCTTTGCGGGTCTGATCATCGAGCTTGGCTTGCTCGTCGAGTTCGAACAGCCGCTGTCCCTGTGTGTGGCGATCGACGTAGCCCTGTATTTTCGCCCAGTGCAGTTGCCGATCGCGCAACTCACGGGCACCGGCGTCCTCCATTCGCTGCAGATGCTCTGCTACAGAGCGGGACTCGCCGCCACGGCGTTGCAGGAAGTTGCCGACCATCGCTCCGGTCTGGAACGCCTGGATGAACCCCTGCCGCACCGCCTGACCGCCCTCTTCGACCGGATCCCCACTCACCCGATCACCTCCAAACCCGCGACCAGCCACGGACTCGACAGGCCCGAACGGGTGGCGTGCGCGTAGACCGCGAATCCCATCGCGGGGCTGGCGTCACTGGGATGCAGATCGACCGCGAGGACACGACTCATCGAGGTCGCGGTATCGGGCGGATGGTCATCGCGGGTGGTTCGCGCGGTGGCCGCCACGGTTACTGACTGGGTGCGCCATTGCTGCCATGTCGCCGCGGTGATCGGCGTGAGCACCGGTGCCGCCGATTCACCGGCGGCGGCGAACTCCGCTGCCAGCAACGGTTTTGCATGCTGGAACGCGACGCGTTGATCGGCCTGGATCTCGGGCTGATAGGTGAAGACCGCCGAGATGGCGGCGCTCAGCACGGCCTCGCCCGAGCAGGGATCGACCGTGGTGTAGGGTGCGGCGAATCCGGTTGCGGTGCATACTTTCTCGCTGCGGATGGTCGGTACGTGGGCGCAGCCAGCACCCAGGACGGTGGTGCTCGTTGCCGCTAGCACGACCACTGCGAGGGGTCGGGTGCCGCTCACGTCGGGATCCGATGCTGGATCAGGGTGCCCAGATCGATATGGCACCAGTCGACGGGGCTGGTACCGGTGGACTGTTCATCGGCGGGGTTGTGATCCGGGTCGGTGATCAGGTCCAGCACGAGTCCGGCGATGAACGCCGACCGCTCGAGGTTCTCGAGCAGATCGCTGCTTCCGCACGCCAGGATCAGGTGCAGCGTCGCGACCGGGGCGCCCCAGTCGTGGCGGGCTTGCCCGGCCAGCCAGATCGCTTGGCGTGCAGCGGCTTTAACTGCATCGACTTCGGATTCGATCACTGTGGGCAGGGTGAGGGTATCGAAGCGTTGCCGCCAGATCACTCGCCCGTCGGCGCGACACAGCGTGAACTGCTCGCTCGTGGCGGCAGACCACAACAGCAGGTGTGGTCCGCGTGTCCCGCGTTCAGCCAGCCTGGCGTGGGCTTGCTCTCGTGCCAGTTCGTTCTCACGCAGCCCCGTGTAGTCGATACCCGCTTCGGTTCGCAGCGCGGCAGTGAATTCGGCGAACAGTTCCGCAGTGTTGAATCGGTGTTCGGCAGCGACACGATCCAACTGCCGGTAACTGGTGCAACCGCGCAGCTCACGCGCCAAGACCCGCACCACCAACTGTGGGAGGGTGAGTGCGTGTGCGTCAGCCGAGGTGACAGTGGTTGTGCCGGCCATTGGTGACTGCCTTTCTTGTTAATTCATTCGTGGTCGGTTCGATTGCGGTGCAGTGGTATTCATCCCGAGCGGTCATGGGGCCGGATCCGCAATGGGCGACGCCTGCGCCGCTGTGTGGTGTGTAGTGTCGCCGCCGGCGATGTCCTCGCCCTGCGAGCCCGGTTCGTACTGCCCCCGAGCGCGGCGTCAATGCGTCTCTGATGGCGGTGTCGCCATCTGTCCCCAGATCGGAAGTGATGCCCGTGCCATCGGTCCTGGTGCCACTGCGCCGGGCTCTTTGGGCGGCGCCGATCAGTTCACCGGGGCTTGGTGGCAGTTGGTGTGTGGCGGCGTCACTCGAGCGGATCCCCGCCATATTCGGCGCCGCGACACGCACGTGGGCGTCGCTCAACGTGGTCGTCTTCGTGCGCGTTCTCCACCGTTTGAGCAGTTGCGATGCAGCCTGTTCCCGGGTTGAAGCCAGCACCGATCCCCATGCGTCAGCGTCGAACCACCATCCCGCGACCTCGGTCTGGGTCACTCGTACGCTGAGACCTCTGTCGTGGTGGTGGAGGGCGCGTTGTATCTGCGCACGTCCATGTGCTCGCCGGTCCATGCACTCAGTGGAGTGAGAGTGATGGTTTGCCCGGTCTGTGGGCTGTGCAGCAGCAGGTCCTGACCTTGTTCGTTGCGGCCCGCGTAGATCCCGACATGATGGGAATCCGTGGCGCCGGGTTCGGTGAAGAACACCAGGTCTCCCGGTTGCCTCTGCTCGAACGGCACCGGCTGTGCAGACGGATGATCCTGCTGGGCTTGGGTGTAGTGTGTCAGCCGGATCTGCCCACCAGAGGCCTGATAGATCGCGTACAAGGTCAAACCGCTGCAATCGAATCCGCCGCCGGTCGGCCCGTCCGGGTTGCCGCCTCCCCACACATACGGAGTGCCGATCCATCGCCGCGCCGCGGCCACGACCGCTTGTCCGAAAGGCCCGCCGGCACTCAGCGGTGCACCCGATCCGGTGGCACCGCATCCGGCCGGTGGTTGCCCGGCTTGTGGTGCGGGCATCGAGGCCTGGTCGATATCGGCGAACATCGCATACAACTGGCGGGCGAGATCGAGTTGCCCGGCATAGGCGGCGGGCGCGGACTGTTCGACAGCCTGAGCCAGCTGTGGAGGGCTCATCTCTTCGGCGCCACCGATTTTCGCGGCTTGGGAGTAGAACCAATTGATCTGGTAGATCGGGTCCATCAACGCCGTGATGCCGACCGATCCCCATACGCTGACCCGCATCTGGTGTGGACCGACCGAGTCGTGGTCGTGGCCGACGCCGTCGTTGCTGTAGGACAGTGATTCCGGCACCGAGGAATTCGCCAGATTCCGGAACGTCGACTCGGTAGCCTGCGCAGCGATCTCGGCCACGATCACCGATTCGGGCATCCGCCGCTGTTTGCCGATCGCGACACCATTGCGAGCCAGTTTCAGCTGGGCTTCGTTCAGCCCAGCCACGCTGGCCTTTCCCGATCCACTCTCCCCACCTGCAGAGCTGGGTGCTAATGTCGCCGCACACGAGGTCGCCGGGTCGGCTCCGACGAAGATCAGCAACATCAAGATCAGAGCGATCGGCAGTGAAACTGCCGCCGCTGCAAGTGTTTTCGAAGTATCCATCACCGTTCACCTGCCCGCCTCCTGGGTGGTTCCGATGTCTTGGAAGCGACGGTTGGTGTTGTGGATATCGGATTCACGCTCGGTTTGTGTGAAGGTGAGCCGGAACGCGATTCCGGGTTCGCCGGATTCTCCGGTTTTGAGCAGGAAGCATCCGGTGCCCGGTGGGGTTTCGCGGGTGTCGGTGTTGTCGTCGCTGGGTGGGCGTGGCGCGGCCCAGGAGGTGACCAGTAGTTTCTCGGTTTCGGTGATACCGACCGCGGCGCGGATGCGGTTGATCTCCTCCGGTCCGACGGGGCCGATGATTTTCGCGCGGGCTCGTTCGAAGAAGCCGAGCGCTTTGGATACTGCGGCAACCGAATCGAAGGCGGCTAGGTCTTTGATGGTGTGGCTGCACATGATCAACCCGGTGCCCAAGACACGGTTGAGTCGGGTGAGGGCATCGACGCGGTCGACCATGAACTCCCCGACTCCGAGAACGCGCCAGATTTCGTCCATCACGACTTCGTAGGTGCGTTTGCGGGCCAGTCCGGCATCGGCGAGGGCGTGTGCGGCGGCGACGGCACCGAAACCTTGGGACCAGCACACCATCAGCACCGCCGCGAGGAGTTTGGTGTCGCCTTCGGGGATACGGGAGACATCGACACAGATCGCGGGACTGTCCAGGTTCAGCGGCGTGCTGGTGTGGCCGTCGAAGATGGCACCGAACGGGCCTTCGACCAGTGCCCGCAGAGAGCGGCGCAGAGTTTTGGTGCTGGCCCGGTAGCTGCGGTCGTCGTCTTCTTCGGCGAACTGGCGCAGCTGTTCTCCACCCCCGGAGATGACCGCCAGCAGATCCGACAACACCGGCGGCGCGTCGGGGGTGAATCTGCCTGCGGGACTGTAGAGTTCGCGAAGACCCGCCGCGATGAGGGTTTCTTCGTAGTCCGCGACGCGGCTGCCGCGTACGAGTTCGATCAGCCCCGCGACGATATTGACCTGTCCGGCTTCCACGCGCGCGGCGACCTGGCGGCGCTGGTCCGGATCGGGCAGCCGATCGATGATCTCTCCGAGGGCGCCGACATCGAGGGGGTTGAGGTGCCCGTGCCCGTAGCCGACGTCGATGACCTGCCCACCCAGGTGTTCGACGAGGTCGCGGTAGTCCGGCTTGGTGTCGCCCATGCACAGCACGGTTTCCCCGGCCGCGACCGCGCCGGTCACCATCCGCCGGATCAAACTGGATTTCCCGAAACCATTGAGCGCCAACACGAAAGCGATCGGCGCGGTGATATATCCCCGCAGGAACCAGGACATCACATCGAAATGCACAGGGGCACCGGTGATGTAGTGGCTGCCGACCGGTGTGCCGACAATGGGGGCGCTGGCGCCGATCGCGAACGGCCACAACCCGGCGACCTGTACGGTGGTCGCCCTCCATTCCGGCATCGACGGGACCACCGCGGCACGCCCACCCCCGAGGCCGGCGTAACCGCGATCGGTCAGCCGGGCCAGCGTTCGTTGAAAGCCACCGTCGCGGTCGAGATCCTCGACGCGGCGAGCCACGTTCGCCCGGCGGTGATCATCTGCAGACATCGCCAACCTGGCACGTCCTCCACGCCACCCCGGCAGCGCCGCATCCGCTTCTACCTGGGCGCGTGACGCCGGTGTAAGGACCCGGATTCCGGCGATACTGACCGTCTTTCGGCGCCGATCAGACTGGTGAGCGTTCTTTTTAGTCGTGCGGTTCCCGTTCACATTGAGACCCTCTTGGAGATGGAAGTGTGCTCGGGCAGGATCAACCCGATCCCCAAGCTCGCCGCGAACGTGCTGGCCTGCGAGCCATAGCAGCGGCGCACTCCGAGCCGGGACGCATCCGACATGCCCCGTACCGATGCTTCGATACCGGGCAGGTCCGCCTCGAGATGGTCACTGACCGTGATCAACACCCCGAATCTGGTCAATCCCGCGCCACGCGCTTGTTCCTGGCGGGCAGCGTTGGTGTTGCCGACCCGCAAAGACGCCGATGCCGAAGCCATTCCACGTTCGGTCTGTTCAGCCGCGAGAGCGTCACGGAAGTCGGAGTCGACGAGCTTGGTGGCCTCGGCCGCCGAGTGCAGCCGGTACACGATCGCGACACGTTTGCGTGGCACGTCCGCGCGGGGACGCAGCAACTCTTCCAACCCGGATTCCAGGACCGCGCCGCGCGGGGCGGCATCCATTTCCCACGTGATCGAGCGGGCACCGTCATGCAGGTAGTGATCCCACCGATCCGCATGTGCGATCGGGCCTGCGGTGTCCCACGACGGGGTAGTCGTGATCGTCGCCCCCGCTGACTCGACGTCGCGCTGGGCTGCAAGGTCATAGCGGGTGCGGACCAGTCCGATCACTTCCCACGCGTGTAGCGGGGTCGCAGGCAACCCGGCCCGCGCCAGATGCGACAGGACTCCTTGCAGGCGTTGCCCGATCTCACGGGCCTGTTCGGCGTCATCGCGGCGGATGCGGCCTTTGCCGATGGCCCGGTAGGTCAACGCGATACGGGCCTCGATACGGACACCGACCCCGCCGATATCGGCAGCGGCTTCCCGCATCACCGCTTTCGCATAAGCCGGGGCATCAGGGCGGACCAGCCGAGCGACCTCGCGGCGCTGCCGCAGCCGTGTCTCGACCACGTTCTCCAACACCGCAGTTACCGCGACGACTTCCCCGCCACGGCTTTGTGTGGCCAGGAACTGCCCGTACCCCTCGACCCAGGTATCGATCTGGGATTGGTCGACCAGTTCCTTGCCGCGCGGGATCACCCGCAGCACCACTGTGTAATGGTCGGTGCGGCGGATGTGGATCATCGCGAACCGCTTCCCGCCCGCGGTCTCGTACTCCGAGAGCCGCGAATCAGCCAGCAGCCCAGGCAATCTTGACGTTCCTGGGATTCGCGAGAAGCGCCCGGACCTGTACACCAGCTCACCACGGGCACGTGCCATAGCGAACTGGGTGCGCAGCACGATCAATTCCCACCCAGTGCGGCCGTTGCGGCTCACGACCAGCGGGATGAACACCAGCGCGCCACCACTGACCAGTACCCCGGCCGCAGTCAGGGAGCGGGTGAGCATGAAGCCGACCATCACGGTGATCACCAGTGCGAGCCCGAACATCGACGCACCCCAGGTGAGCCCGAAAAACCCTGCCGACCGTGGCTTTTCCCACCTGCCGTACATACGCGTCGTCATCGCCGCACCTCCCCCGAAACCGGCGCGTCCAGATCGAAACCACCGTCAGCGGCATCGGTCGCGGTGGCATCGACTGCCGAAACACCCTGGCGCGCAATGCCAGCCCCAGTTTTGGCGACCATTACGGCGGCACCAGCAACACCTGCGCCAGCCGCACCCGCACCAGCCGCACCACTGCTGCTCGCGGCCTCCGAGCCGCCACCGGGCGCTTTCGCACCGGACGTGTCCGCAGGCGCGCTCGCACCACCACCTGATCCCACAGCGGCCCCGCCGCCACCTCCATCACCGGCCCGAGCGCCGCCACCAGCTACGCCCCCGCCTCCGCCGTCCGGCATGGGACGTCCACCGCCACCGCCCTCATCGGGTGGCGACGGGGACCCGCCACCCCCGGGTGAGGATTCGCGCTCACTGACCGGGCGAGCTTCGCCGCGACTTCTTCCGGCCGAGGACATCGCCGCCCCCAGCCCGGCACCAGCCAACGCCGCTGCGGCACCTCCCCCGCCGCCGAGCGTCGCCACAGCTGGCGCGATCAGTCGCATCAGCGCGGGCAGCACGATCGGCACCATCAACAACAGCAGCAAACCAAGCAGCACCAGTTGCGAATCCTGCTGCTGCCCATCACCTTTTGTACCTGCTGCGGTGAACGCGATCGCATACACCAACGCGCCCACGGGTTTCCACAGGACGAACGCCAACGCCCAGGTCAACATCTTCTTGTAGGCCTGCGAACCTGGCCCGGTACCTGCGGCAGCAGCCGCGATGGGGATCGCCGCGACAACCAGGATCAGCAGTGCCTGTCGAACGACGAGCATGACCAGTTGCACGAGCATGCTGATGATCCCGAAGATGCCGACAATCAGCAGTAGCCCCGAGCCCAGGAACGAATTGTGTCGCAGGTCGAACCCCGCCAATCGGGACACCACACCCGCGGCGTCGGCACCAGCAGCGTCGTTGACCACCCATGTCGAGAAGCTGTCGCCCGCACGGGTCCCAGTGGTGATGACGACGGCGAACATCATGCTCGCGAAGACCGCTTTGCCGAAGACCATGAACGATTCCTGCGCTTCGCCTGCGACACCGCCGCGTTTGGCCAACGCCAGCCGGGCAGCGGCGAACATGATCCCGGCGGTCATCAACAGCACTTGCAGGCCGCTGGTGTAGTCGCGAATCGACCCGAGCAGCGGCCCCGGCTCACCAGTACTCGCTGCCAGTTGGGGTGAGGGCAGATCGAGCCACCATGTCATCGCCATCCGCAATCCGGCGCCGAAGCTATCTATCAATTTGTCGACGATGTCATCAAAGACTGATTTCGCCGTGTCGCTGGCCGCCTGTGACCCGAGCTGGCATGCCTCTTTAGGGCCACCGGGGATATCGCAAAGCCCCGGTAGCTGCAGCTGAACACGCCAGACGTTTCTGCTGTTCAATGGAGCGCCCATGTAGGTCGTGGCGTTCATCGCATCGCCTTCCAGGACCCGAAATCGGCGAGCGATGCGGTGAGAACACCGGGTGCCCATAGTGTTTCGATGTCATCGGGGACGCGAACACGCCAGTCACCGTCGGTCCAGGTCATCGGCCACGTCGAGTAGGCGGCTCCGCCGATGGCTTTGACTGCAATCTGAACGACCGCGAAATCCGGCCGATATCCGGGCAGGATCCGGAATCCCTCCGGGACAACGACGTAGCCGGACGCGTCGGGCGTGCTTTTGCGGGACCGCGCGAACCGGTCGACCATTGCTTGGCCGCCACCGAAAAAGCGCTCGGTAACCACCTGCTGCCACACACCATCGGGCGCGGCCAGTGCTCGGGCGAGTGCGTCGTAGGCGGCCAGTCCGGCGCCTTGGGGTGTGTTGGCGAATCCGGAGGCCACACCGGCGGTGATTGTGGTCGGGCCGTCGCTGCCGGAGAACGGCAGTGCTGCACCGCCCCATCCGCGTTGCCACTGTATTCGCGCTGGCGGCGTGGTCAGATAGTCGAGGCGACCGGGGTCTGGTCGTGTCGTCGGGTCTTGTTCCAGTGCAACGCCTTCGTCGCGATCAGGTACCTCGAGGCGGTTGCCGAACATGTCGATCGTCGGTGGACGCGACGCCCAGGCAGGAGCCGGCGTGGTCTGCTCCGGCGATGTAGGCTCAAGTGGGCTGTCGCTGGGCTGCGGCGGGTTGGGGGTGTTGTCGGTGCCGGTGACGGCCAGCACGAAGGCTGCTGCGACGACGGCGGCGATGCCGACGAGCAGGATGATCAGCAGGCGACGAGATGCCATGACACGCTTCCCTTCTCAATGCCCTGCTAGGGCGACCATGTCGACTGGTGTGGTGTCCACCGCAGTCACTGTGGGAGTGGTTGGTCGGTCTGGGATGAGCAGGCGCCAGTCGCTGGACTGCCACAGCACAGTCGCGGTGTTGCGGGTCAGCGAGGAATCCGACTGCCGCGTATAGATCGCGATATCCGCCGCATCTCTGGTATAGCGGGTGATGTTGTAGCCCAGGATTTTCGGTGCACCGTTGGTGATCACGCTGGTGATCGAGATCTGCGCGCGGGTGACCGCCCAGGCGTCGCGGCCGGGCCCGGGTGCGAGCATCTGCTGTCCGACCAGCGGCCATTGGCTGTCGGTAGCGACCGACATGCGCACGGTCGCGTGGATCGCGGCAAGTCCGGCACCGACCGGTGCCTGGTCGAAACCTGTTGCGACCGAGCCGTTCACAGCTTTCGGGCCTTGGTCACCGACCGGCAATTCCACGCCTTGGAATGGCGTCCATCGCAGCCCGGTCGGGGGTGAGTGCACATCGGCCTGCGGTTGCTCGCCGGGCGCGGATGTCTCGGTGCGGTCGTTGCCGCACCCGGTCAACACCGCCGCCCCGAGCGCCACGGCCGAAGCCAGCACAAGCACTGTGGTGGCCTTATCTCCGTTCGGAGCGTGCATGGCGTCCTCCAATCCAGTTCAGTTGGTCGGGACGATCGCGACGGCGAGGCCGCTGGCGCAGCCGAGCAGGGTGGCGCCGAGCAGAGTGCCGACGAGGCCTTCGACGCTTTCCTCGCGATAGATCCGGACGGCGAGCAGCCCTGCCAGCCAGATGGCGCGTCCGATGCACAGCAGCAGCACGATCCAGGCCAGGTACCCGAGCAGTTGAGTGATCGGGATGATCACTTCCTTGGGGAGTTGTTTGGCGCTCATGGCCGCGCCCCTCGCGCCGGGGCCCCGGAGTTCTCGTCTCGGTAGGCGACTTCTAGTGCCTGCAAGATCGCCGCGCCCGCGGTCTGGGGGTCGGTGTGGGGCAGGGAATGTCCTGCACCGGGAACGATTTCGTAGTCGGCCCAGATCGCATCGGCCAGCCGCAGTGATTGCGTGGGCGGCACGACCCGGTCGCGCTCGGCGGATAGGACGAACGACGGGATCGAACGCATGGCGGCCGCTGTCGCCGGTTCGAGAAAGTGCGCGCTGCAACTGTGCAGGAGGTCGGCCAATACCCGTGGGTCACCCCGGCGCTGCCCGGCGATCAGTGGCGCCTTGGACCCCAGTTGCTCACTCAGGCGGCGGAACCGGCGTTCCAGCAGGGCATACCCGGCGGCGGCGATACCGTCGAACCGACTGTGCCGCAGTCGCCGCATCCGCGCCGCAATTCGCAGGAAATGCTTTGGCAGAGAGGGGAATTCCGGGAACTCGCAGGAACCGTTGAACAGCACCAGCCCCGACAGCGCGCAGGCACGTTCTGGGTAGTGCTTCACGTAGGCGTGGGTCACCAGGCTGCCCGCCGAATGCGCCGCCAGGATCACCGCACCGGTGGCATGAGCCAAGACGATATCCAGGTCGTCGGCCAGGTGGCGAAGCGTCGTGCCCGTGGATCGAGTGGGCCATGCGGAGCCGCCGTGTCCGCGCTGGTCGTAGGTGATCTGGCCGATCGCACCGCCGAGTTGGTGATGCAGATGCTGCGTCAACGGCGTCCAGTAGCTGGCGTCGGTGAGCAGACCATGGACATAGACGATCGTGGCCGCTGTGTCGGAGCGCCCGAGCCTGCTGGCTGACAGTTCTATGCCGTCGGTGGTGGCAACAGTCAGCGGGCACGGTTGGGGAGAGGTCATCACGTGAAGTCCTTGCAGTTTTGCGGAGCGGAATCCGGCCCTTGTTCGAACACGATGGGCATGGCCCCACCGCAGGCACAGGGGCGTGGAAGCCTGTGGAGGAAATGGGATTTGGCGCATAGCGCTCACCCTGTGCCGGTGACGACGGCTTGCATGATCAGTCCGGCGCTGGTCGAGATGACGCCGCCGACCAATGCGCCCAGGACGATCTTGGGTGATTCCAGGCTGCCCCCGTGGAATCGTTCCCACCCGAACTTGCCGCCCGCGTAGATCAGTGCGGCGATCCCGGCGAGCATCACCAGCCAGGACAGGTAATTGACTACGTTGATCAACTTCTCCGAGCCCGGAGGTGGTTTCGGAGTGATGTTGACCTGCTGGGCGAGCACATCGACCGCAGCGGTGATCAGGTCCGTGCTGGTCATGGTTCGGTTCCCGAATCAGGTTGAGCCACAGCCGGTTTCCTCAGCACGGCGAGGTTGGTGATGATCGCGGTTGCCGTGCGGTGGACATCGCTGGGGACCGTCTGGGTGATGGCTGCACGTCGTCGGGGCGGGGGGTCGAAAGGCAGATACTCGGCCAGCTCGCTGAGCTCGCAGGCCACGAGATCGTCGTGCCAGCCGATCGCATACACGTGCTCGATCAACTCGGCGACAACATCGCGGTAGCGGCGCACCGACGCGGGCACCCGGCCCGGCCGCACCGCCGTCAGCACCAGCCCGAGCACCACAACACCATCCGGGGCAAGCCCGGAGTGCCATTCCCGCAGCCGCTCGGCCGCTGCAGTCAACCCCGGCAAGCACAAACGGGCCGCGATTACGACACGTTGGGTCGTGCGGTTCGACGCTGGCCACGCCAGTCCGGTGTCAGCGGCGGGTGCCCACCACCGTGCCAGGGTGGAAGTGGCTGCTCCGCCGTGTGCACCGAGCACCGCGAACAACGGCGGGTGTGGGCCGGTGACCGATAGCGGGGCGGAGCGAATGGGAGCGCGTCGCTTTGGTGGCGGTGGGTCGATCGTGCCCGGACCGAATCGGCTGTCTGGATCGCGGTGGGCGCTCAGATGGAAATGGAGGGCTGTAGTGACCATCACGTGCCCTGCTTCTGGATGTTGATGATGGCCGCCACGGCATCGGTGATACGGACGTTGATCACCTGGAGGTAGTCGATGCGCTGGTTGTCCGGGTGTAGTTCCACCAGGTGCACCGTCGCGGTTGTGTCCGCGATCGGGGTGATCGCGACGCAGTGGCGGGTGTCTTTCGGGATCGAGGCGATACCGGCGGCCAGCGCCTCGGGCAAGATCCCTGCTTCCGGTGCGACGAACCGCAGTGCGGCCTCAGCGTCGCCCTGGTAGTAGGCGTATTCGAATCCAGCGATCGCCCGTGTCATTGGGTCGGCACCCTCGGCGGTGGCTGTCACCACGGGTGCGGTCAAGCCCTGGCACGCAGGGCGGGTCGGCGGTATGGACGGTGGCGGCGCGGCGGTCATGGTCGGTGCCGCGGTCGGTGGCTGTTCCTCTCTGGCCACGAAGCCCCCGGCGA
Organism: Nocardia sp. NPDC050408; assembly: GCF_044458905.1. Lineage (NCBI taxonomy): Bacteria > Bacillati > Actinomycetota > Actinomycetes > Mycobacteriales > Nocardiaceae > Nocardia > Nocardia sp. NPDC050408. Next base: position 241,622 of record NZ_JBITIL010000008.1, read on the forward strand.
TGACCAGGCTCGTGGCCGAGAGGGCCACTGCGCCGAGGGCAGCCCATGCCTTTGATGGGAGTCCGCGCCATCGGCCGGGTTCGGCTTCAGCGTCGGGCCCGAGGGTGCCGCCGTGCGGAGGTGGTGGGTTGTTCAGCCAGTCCCACTCGTCGTTGCCGTACTGATCGGAAGGTGCTGCGCGCAAACCGATTTTGGGCAATTCGACTGCGGTGTTGTCGTCGAGCCATCCCCACCCGTGCGCGTCGTCGCTGCGGATGTCGGTGCCGGACTCGGTTGCCATGTGGGGTTTTCACCTCCTGGGTACTCGTGTCGGAGTGAGCGGGGCCCTTCGGGGGAAGTCGCCGGGGATTGATTCACGGATCAGCTCAGAAGGAGAAGGTGCGAGCTGATCGCGTCTTCCCCCGAAGGGGTCATGGGGCGGGCGTTGTGCCTGCCGGGCTTGTGGTCACCGTCGAACTGGCCGGTAGCGCAGTCGTTGTCGGCACGGCTGGTGTCATGGGAGGGGCGGTAGAAGTTGTCACAGCTGGGGTTGTGGCTGATGCCGGTGTCGCGGGCGCGGTGACGGCGGCGATGTCACGGGCAGCGGCGGCGAACCAGGCGGCCGCAGTCGCTATCGGCGATTGCCCAGTCAGGGTGGCCGCGGCGCTGGAGTAAGAACCGTGGCGCCCTGAAGTGTCGCTGTACTGGGTCGAGCTGGCGATGCCGTAGAGCTGGGTGTTGTCGGTGACGTTGGTGGTAATCGCATCGAAGGCTTGGTTGACCAGCCGGATCCCGGTCTGTGGTGGGACGAGTTCGACCACGGCGGCGGCGAGTTTGGTGCCGAGGGTGGCGATCGCGGCCACCGGGTCGGTCATGCCAACCGTTGCGAGTTCAGTGATCGTCGCCGGGGTGAACACTGTCTGTGCCACCGTGGTGACCGCGTTCAGCGCGATGGTGCCGATCCGCATCAGCGCGGCGAGGGCCTGGTCGGGGCCGGGCAGTGGCGTTGCGGGGTTCGAGGCTTCGGCCAGGCGCTGGCTGATCGACTTGCTCGGCTCATAGGACAACTGATCGAGGCTGTTGCCTTGGACGTCTTCGTTGACCACACCGACAGCGGTCTTGTACACCGTCGCGCCGAGGGCCTGGGCGATCGTGGAGACAGCGGCGACGGGGTCACGTAGATCCGATTGCGCGGCGATGTTGGCGACCGTCGTCGCCAACGGCCCTTCGGCGGGAGCCGCGCACGTGATGTCACCGGCAACACAGAAGTCAGCGACGCGTCCAGTCAAAGAGCCGAAACTCACTGATGTATCGGCGGTTCGAGCGATACCGGAGCCGCCGGGAGCAGTGTCGATTAAGGCGATCTTCGACACCTGGGTTCCCGTGGTGCCGGGCGCGGCGGCGGGTGTTGTGGCACCGGCGCGTCCCGGCAGCACGGCGGTGTCGGTGGCGCGAGCGGGGTTGGCCAGCAACGCGATGCCCGCAACCTGGTCCGCACCTATCTTGCCGGTGCCGGTGCCGACCCGTTGGGCGAACGCCACGACTGCCGCAGCACCTTGGGCATACCCAGCGACAGCGATCTTGGTGGCGGGGCAGCGGTGCACGATTTCGGCGGCAGTGTCCTCGAGCCGCGCCGACGCGGTCGCGACGGCCTGGTCGTAGGGTTCTTCGGAGCCCTGGCCGCGGCTGCCGTAGGGGATGTAGGCGCGCTGGGCCAAACCCTGTGCCGCGCTGAGCATCGGTGCGAACAGTTGTCCAAGCGCACCGGTGTCAGTGGTTGACGCAGCATCCGGTGAGCTCTCCTCAGGTCCTTGCACGCCGAGCGCATACAGCGCGGGACAAGTCGTATCGAGCGGGGCATCAGGACTCGGCGACTGCGCTGAGGCAGACCCCGTCGCGACGATGCTCGCGAGGACCGTCGATGCCGCGACGATCGCCGTCAGTGTGTGGCTCGGCATCGACGTACGTGTCGCCTGTTTGTCCCGAATTGTGCTGGTGCGCATGGTGTCTTCTCCTCTCAGTCCTGAGTTGCAGTGCGATGAGTCGCGTTCAAGCGGGCGGGTCGGCACGGTGGCGCACCGGTGTCGGCCGCTCCTGTGCACCGGACCGCTCTAGTGGGATCGTCGCGGCGCGGGTTCGTGCGGTCGCGCTGTCCCGTTTGCCGAGGTAGGAATGTTTTGCTGGTCGTTGTGTCGCAAACTGTTTGGCCTCGATCGGTGGGAGTGGTTGTTCTCCGGGCCTGCCCGCGCCGCTGGCAAGGGGTGCAACGAGCGCGGGCAGGGTTCCCGGAGGGGGTTTCAGGAATCCGGGGGCGTCGTTGCCGGTGATGTCGATGGCGTCGACCGGATGGACCTCGATGGGATGCGCTGCAGGTAGTCGGCCAGGTGTGCGATGGCCTCACCGGCTCCATCGGTGGCGGCTTGTAGGTGATCGACCGGGTATTCGCGCCAGTTCAGATCCACACCCAACCCGCGATAGTCGCTGAACAGTCGCCGCGCTGATTCGACGGGGATGAGGGTGTCGTGTGTGCCGTGATAGAGGTGAACCGGGATGTGGGGTGGTTGCTGTGCGCAGCGTTCCCGAGCCAGCACATATCGCCACATCGGGTCCTCCCACGGGTCAGCCCGCTCGCACCAGCGTCCCAACGGTTGCCGGTATCGCGCGAGTATCTGCGTCACGTTGAGGTTTTCGGCGTTGGCGACGGCGAGGTGGCCTTCGGTGGTGAGGAAGTGCAGCATCGGCAGGTGCGCATACGCGCGGGCCAACCCGACCAACCCGGCTAGCCCGAGGCCCGCGAATGGTCCGTCGTCGATCTCGGCGACCAATTCCCCCGGATCCGCGACCACCGCGCCGGCGGCGACACCGCGCAGGTCGAGATCGGGTGCGTATTCGTGCTGGATTTCCGCGGCCCATAAGGCGTTTCGGCCGCCGTCGGCGTATCCCCACAAAGCGATCGGCGTGGTGTCGTCGTTCAGGCCGGGTAGTCGCTGTGTGGCGCGGGTGAGGTCGAGGATGGTTTGCCCGGCGCAGCGTCCAGCCAGGAATGTATGTGGTCCGAGCCCTGTGATGCCGAGTCCGCGGCCGTCGGCGACCGCGACGGTCCAGCCGCGATCCAATGCGATCGCGATGTAGTCGGCTTCGGGTTCGGTCCCGTCGGCCAGCAGTTGCGAGGGTGCGCACCGGCCACCGAGCCCACGGAACACCGGACAGTATCCAAGAATGGGTCCTACACCCACATGGGTGGCGATGTCGGGGACGATAACGATGCCCGAAGCCGGGATCAGCTCGCCGTAGGAGTCGCTCGAGACGTAGACGATCTGCCAGGCGTGTGCGACCGAACGCAGTTGCGGGACAGTGACTTCCCGCATTCGCAGGAGCTCGCCGCGCGTGCTGCCGATCTCGATCGGTGTCGCGGTGTAGAACTCGTCGTCGGTGAGGGGCTCGGCCATCATCGGCTCCCGAGGTCGTGTGCGAGTGCGGTGAGCCACGCGGTGCCCGAGGTCAGTTGGCCGGTTGCGGCGTAGCCGTTGTGGCGGGCGACGGTGTCGGCGAAATGCAGCCAGACACCTGGGTTCGTTAAGGCGGCGTTGTCGGCGAGCAACTGCGCCCATGCGGCACTGAGTTGCCCGACCAGCTTCGGCAACAACCCCACTGGGTTGCCGGCGATGGTGGCGGTGATCTCGTTCCAGCGCGCAGCCGCCGCACCGGCATCTTCTGGCGTCGGCGCCGGAATGCGCGGGTCGGCAGCGTCGATCAATCGGGCTGACAGGAGTTGTTGTGGGGCGTAGTCGACATTGCCGCCGCCGACCTGGATGTCGTTGTTGATGACGATGGTCCAGGCGTCCCCGAGGGCCTGCGACAGCAGTGCGTTGATCGATGCGACTGCCGAGATCGGGTCTGCCAGGTTTGCTTGGGCGGCGATCTCTGCACCCAGGCGCAGCAGCGCCGCCTGATCCGGTGCCGAGCACGCCAGATCACCATCGACACAGACATCGGCGACGCGTCCTTCGAGCGCGCCGTAACCCACTCCGGTGCTCGCGATTCCGCTACCAGCGGCCGCAGCGCTGATTATCTGGACACTCGACACGGCCGCTCCGCTGGTACCCGGTGCCGGGTCCGGAACGGTTTGCCCCGGTCGACCGGGAAAGGTTGGACTGCCCTCGATGCGGACCGGATTGGAATACAGGGCGATCGCGGCGATCTTGTCCGCGGGCACCGAACCAACCCCTGCCCCTACCTCCTGGGCGAACTGCGCTAGCGCTTGTGCACCTTGGGAATAGGCGACACCGGCGATCAGCGTGCCAGGGCACTGCTCGATCACTTGCGCTGCGGCGGTGGCGAGTTGGTTGTGTGCGTCGGCCACCGACGCCGCGTATGGGTCTGGGCCACCACCGGGCACGATGCCACCAAATCCGGCGCCGTAGGCGATGTAGCTGTGTTGCACCAGTCCCGGCACCGCGGTGGTAACCGGCGCCAACATCGTGCCGAGCACGCCGGTGTCGGCCACCAGGTCCGCTGCCGGTGAGGACTGACCGGTCCCCTGAACACCGAGGACATACAAGGCGGGGCAGCCCGGTCCGATCGGCACCGCCTGGGCACCGCCCGCCGCGGTGGCGAGAGCGGATGCCGCCGATAGCGCCAGCAGGATCGTGGTGGCGCGGACGCGTCGAGTCATGGACGTTGTCACGGCTGACCCACTCCCACGCCCGCACCGAACCCGGCACCGATGGTGCCGGCAACCGCTGCTCCCACCGCGGCGACCGGGACTCCGGCGATCGCCGCTCCTACCGCAGCGCCGATCGCGGCACCGATCGCTGTTCCTGCGATACCGGAGGTGACGGTCCCGATTACCGGGACCTCGATCACCGTTCCCGCTGCGGCCCCGGCGATCCCGCCGATGGTGCCGCCGACGAGACCACCCACGACCGCGCCTACGGCCGCGCTGGGAGCACCCGCGATCGCGGCACCGGCTGCACCGCCCAGCAATGCACCCGCGGTGGTGGCGCCACTGACCCGGTCCGAGCGGCCGGGCGGGAGACCGATCGAATCCAACGCTTGCGCCACTTGGGCTTCGGCACCAGCGGCGGTGTCGTTGATACAGTCTCGGATCTCCGGTGGCAGCCAATCCGGTGACGGCGTTTCGAATTGCCCGATCCGGATCGTGTCCGCGGGTGGCTCGATCGGCGCGACCGGTGGCACCGGTTCGGGCAGATGCAACTCCCCCAGCTCAACCGGCGCGACTGGAGCGCGTGAGGGCACCGGCCGGCTGGGTGCTTCGTTACGTACCGCTGGTGGTTGCTCGTAATACGCAGGCGGTTGGGGTTCCTGCACGGGAGGACTGGGAGGCGGTGGTGCGGGTGCGGCGGTGCCTGGCTGTTCAGGACCGGTTACGCCCGGCTGATCCGCGATCGGATCGGCCGAGATGGCCGCTGACGCAACGCCGCTGCAAACCAAGACCACCACCACAGGGATCGCGCTCGCAAGCGCGATCCGTCTGCCACGCCCCACTCGAACAGAGTTGCCGTGAATCGAATGCGAATGGTTCGGACTGGGACTCTTGCGCGGCGCCGCGCGATTTGTTGTATTTCGGTATTTCGGCACGCCAAATAGCCCTTCTACACGAAGGCGAAATAGGGAAGTCGAAGAATGCGCTGAGCGCGGCCCTCCAGGGCCTCCCACCATGGTTTCCCCAGTAAGGAGGCCCTCTTCAGGGCAGAATTATCAGAGGAACGGCACGATCAGAGACAGCGCTTGAGCCGCGAGCGACAAACCGTTCGACAACACCGACAAGCCGATGTTCACCCACGATAGAACAACAAACGGATCCACGAATTTTCCCTTCGATGCGGTTTAGATTGCCTCCTTATCCAAACCGCGAAACCCATTCCGAATCCAGACCTTTTACCAACAAGATCATCCTATACAACAGCATTGCGCAATTCGCCGATCGATCTACCAGTGCAAACCCCGCCATTTAACAATGCTGTTGTCAAAGAGATTTCTCCCCACCGCGACCGAACACGGCCATTTTTGATCCCTCGCAGCACTCCCAGCCGCTCGGGAGACAACGTCTCCCGAGCGGCGAAGACGACATTGCCACTACCAGCCGGAAGTGATGGAAACGGATCGCACACCATCTCGGCAGCTCAGGATGACGTCGGGGCGAGTCCGCGTCTGCGGGGTCGTGTGGCCACGAGCGCGAGCACCGCGTCCGTGATGGTGTTGTTCGCCTCCGATCGTCTTGCGACATGTCGAGTCGTGAAGGACAGGGGCGGTTCAACTCCGTGCAGTTCTCACCCCCAGCGGTGTGCGCGTTCTTTCGTCAGCCGATCAGCTTGCAGGCAAACAGCTTCGTCGTAGGTGGCGATCACGGGCAGATGATCCGAGCCACACCAACGGATCCACGGCGGCAGCACCGGTTCCGCCGAACAGCGCCAGATCCAGTGGAGTTTCGATGACCCGGAATTCGGTCAGCGCGGTGGTGGTTTTCATCGCGTCCGGCCGCCGCTGCGATTGCCCCTTGAACCAGTGACCGACCGTTGGGACCAGGCTGTACCGGTCGCGGCCGCCGCGGCGGCATGCGCTTTCGGCAGCGGCGAAGACCTCACCGGCCCGACGGTCGGCGGTCCAGCAACGGTTACCTTCCTCGTCGTAGGTCCACGAGCATTGGTGCACCGAGTCACGGTCCGGCGGCGGCCGGTTCTCGTATGGATCTAGTTCGTAGTTTTTCCATCGCCGTGCCCCGTCGTCGTTGGTGTAGAACAGCTTTCGGCGAACAGGTGTCGTTGATCACTCGACGAGTGCGGGGACCTGTCTTGTGGTCACTCGCATCTGCACCCCGTCGGGTATCGGAATCTGCGTCATCGACATCGAGATCGGCCGCTGCGTAGGGGACGACAGTCGCCACCGACCGGTGATCGTTGCCAATGCGAGCGCGGCCTCGATCAACCCAAACTGCTCGCCGATGCATCGGCGAGCACCGAGACCGAACGGGATGAACGTCTTGCGGTGGTGATGCGGTGTGGTGTCAATCCAGCGGTCGGGACGGAACGCACTCGGGTCGTCATATATCCGTTCGCTGCGATGAATGACGTACGGGCTCACCGCGATCTTTGTCCCTGCCGGGAGCAGGATGTCGCCCAATTCGGTATCCGCCGTGACCTGTCGAGTCAGCACCCAGGTCGGCGGGTACAGCCGAAGGGTTTCGGTGATGATCCTGTTGGTGAGTGGGAGCGAGGGAAGGTCTGCGCGTGTCGCTGTGCGGCCGCCCAGAACCGAGTCGACCTCCTCGTGTAACTGCTGCTGCACGTCGCGATTGTGGTCGAGCAGATACAACGCCCAGGTGAGACAACCCGCGGTGGTCTCGGCGCCGCCCAAGAAGAATGTGAATACTTGGTCGATCAGCTCGGAGTCGGTGAACTGTGCGCCGTCCTGTGCATCGCGCGCTTCCAGCAATGCCGACAACAGATCGCCGCGGTCTTTTTGTTCGGCGCGTCGCTCTGCAATGACGGATGCGGCAAGTTGCCGTACGCGGCGCGCGGTGGCGTCGTAGCGTCGGTTGTCGGGGGTCGGTAGGCGATTAATGATAGAGGGCAATGCTGTCCGCCGGAACAATCCGTGAGCAATCGCGCTCAGATCTGTGGCGAATTGACGAATCTGACTGTCGGACAGTGATGTTGAGAAGATAGCCTCTGTCGCAACCCGGAATGTCATGGCCGACAGATCGACACCCAGGTCGATTACCTGACCGTCGCGCCATCCCCGCACTGTGGTCTCGATCGACCGGGTCATGCTCTCCACATACGACGGGAGCCGGTCCGAGCGGAACGCTGGCTGGCAAAGGCGACGCTGTCGACGATGCATATTGTGCGGGCAGCTGCCGAGTCCATCGCCAGCGACCTCTCGGGCCCGAGCATAGAAGGGTCCCCCTTTGTCGTAGACCTTGTCGTCCACGAAGACCTGCGATGTCAGGTCGGGATCGGAGACGAAAACGATAGTGTCTGTCCCGAGCCGGATTCGGCACATAGGACCGTGTTCCGGCAGTGCCGAGAGAAGTCCGAGGGGGTTTCGCATCAGCGCCACGCCATGTCCGATCAACGGCAGACCACCCGGAACGAGAGGGATGCGGTCGAGGTCGGACTTATCCACGTTCATAGGGGTCCCCCTTTATCAGCTGACTACTCCCCAGGAGAGCGCGGCACTGCATTCGCCAGCGAGCAGAACAATCATTCTGGATGCTATCAACATTCGGATGTTCAGAACATCCCAAATGGTGATGGGTGCGTGCGTGGGACGCGAGCGTCATGGGGGTGCTCGTGTCACCCACAGCCCGCTGATTACCGATCAGGAGAGCGGTGGACCAGCGTATGGCCGTCGGATCGCCTGTTGGAAGCGGACATCGCGGGTGTCAGGGAGTTCACCGACCTGAATGGAGACCGAGAATGGCTCTTTGGTTACCGGATCTAGCATGTGGCATAGATCGTCTGGCTCACGGCCGTAGGCGACCTGGATTCCGCCCTGCCAGCGCTCATTGAACTCGTCGCTCGCGCGGAGTCGTTCCAGCAAGTCGGCGGCTTGGGGTGAATCGCGGTAGCGACCGAGTCCCGCACGGACCAGTGCCATGAGCCCGGTCGCTTCGTAATCCCATTGCAGGGCAACATCTTTGGCAGGCGATCTGGCCGCGCCGGGACGGAAATGCCACAGTGCGACGTTGTGGCCTGCGGCTACGATATCGGGTTCCGCCTGGTAGAAGCTTTGGTTGCCCACAAGGACATTCCACAAGGGGTCGGTGAATACGCAAATGATCCCGACCTGGTCGAAGAACTTCAATGCGGCAAGGCGGTCCGGCGTGCTCACGCGTTCGCGCAGCTCTGCAATCGGCGTCAGCTCGAGGGGCGGCTCGGCTAGTTCCCGAGTGAAACGGGCTTGCATCTCGTCAAGCCGGTAGCCGACGATGAGTTGGTCCAGCACACCCCGAAGCGGGATAAGCCCTTCATTCTCAATCTGTTTGATGTAGGAGTCGCTGACGCCGGTACGCGCCTCGGCGGACTTTCGAGTGTGGTTCCGGTGCTCACGGACCTTACGTAACCAGTCACCGAGGTTGGGCATCTCGGCCTTGTCGGGTCTTTGGGCGCGGCCACGCCGCTGTGCCATGGCTCGTCTTGCAGGAGTCGAGCTCACGTTGTCGTCCTCCCCGTCTTGTCATCGCTATCAGAGACATCGCCTCGCCATGACAAGATGACGAGGAAACGTCACCGCAGACTCCCCCAAGCTGCTTCTGTCCTATCAGACCTAGATCAATCCGGCAAGCGCGTAAGGCCATCGTACGATTGCGAAAAGGTTGCTTCAGCGGTCGACACTTCAACTCCTCGAGCGGGTCCGCGATCGAGCAGAGTCTCACCGCCGCGCAGCCTGCGGCCATCATGCTCGGGCGCTCCATTGTTGCGCTATGGCGTGACCGTGTTCGCCTGAACCCATTTGGTGCCAATTCGCTGGAATGGTCACCACGGGTGGGCCTCGGCCGAAATGCGTCAAGCGGCAGCGGCCGCAGCCGCGGCCGAGAATCTCTGGATGGACAAGGCTATTGCCAAATACGTGGATCCGTGCTGGTCAGGATGGTCAGGCGTATGGCCAAAGAATTTGACTGGCAAAAACGTTGTCCCTTGAAAGGGTAGCGCCGCAACCATTTCCGAGGTTTTGATGGCGTAAGTGCGACCGTCGACCTCGGCGCGTACCGCGGCGCGTGCGGCGCGGTCCGCGAGGGTTCGTCTCGGATAACTCTTCGCAATATTCGATCGCAGTCTCACAGCGGAAGACACCAAAAGGGAGGGAACGTCTAAATGGACAGTCAGAATCAAGGACGTGGCCCGGACCGCCGCCTACGCCGACGGCGCAGGCCTCGGTCGCAGGTGGCACAGATGCCGGACTTCTTCGAATGGATATGGGAGCTGCGAACGCGCCAAGATCTGAGCCGGGACAAAGCCGCTCCGCTCATCGGCATCAGCGCCTCCTACCTCACACAGATCGAAACCAAGCGCTACCCACCCGAACGCGAAGTCGTCGACGGACTCATCATCGGCTACGAACTCAACGACATGCAGGCCCGCCACCTGTACGAACTCTGGGAACCCCCAGTCGATCTCGCACCACTGGACGAACTCCGAGCCCGCCTCATCACGTCCGGGCAGCTCGAGCTCCTCGACTACCACGAACACAACGACGTCTTGGCCGTCTACATCGACTACACCTGGCACGTCCTGGCCGCCAACCCGTCGGCAGTGCGCGCCTTTCCCGGCCTCAACGCTGCCGGAGGCAGCATCCTGAGCTGGTATTTTCATCCCGCCGCCCGCGATGTCATCGTCGACTGGGAACGGGGAGCACCGCATATCGTCGCCACCACCAAGGCCGTCCTCGGCCGACACCGCAACTCCCCCAGAGCATTACAACTACTCGAACAGCTCCGAAAGAGCAGCGAGTTCAATCAGCTCTGGCGCGACAACATCGACATCGCCTACGGCCGCGCACCCACCGACCTGTTCCACTGGCGAGATCCCACCACCGGTGAACCGTTCTCACTCGCCGTCCAGACCAGCGACCATTTCGGCACCCAGGACATCTTCCTGTCCTGCGGCTTCCGCCGGCCCTACTCCGGACCACCGATCCAGTAGATCCAGAAATCGTTGGGGCACAGAGACTTAAAAGTCCACCATGCCGAGTTCCTGCCCCGACGAACCCTGTCAGAGCACAGTGCAGGCGGCCGACCGGACCGCCTGCACCTCTGCGCCGTCAACCGACACACAGGGACGTCTTCGGCCCTATACACCGTGCGGCATGTCACACAGACATGCCGACATGCGCCGCCGACACCATACAAACCGGCACACCGAACGAGCCCTGCCGCTGTGTTCCCGTGAACCTGATCAGGTCCCCGTTCCAGCGACCATCCCGCCCACGAGCGGCAACCTGAAATCAACCGTGCAGCAACAGAACCGGAACATACGGAATTGGGACTGGCGAATTCGTCTCGAATCCGCTTCTATTGGTTACGGGGATGATTCACGGATCGGCTGGTGAATCGAGGTCGTTAAATGGCGACAGCCACAATCAGCGACAGCGCCGCTTGTCGAGCATCACAGCGCAACAGCACTGAATGCCGCGCGCAGCATAGGAGTCCTGTTCGCTGGCAACGTGACCGAGTCGCACGCAGCCGATGAGCGAAAACGAACCGATCGTGTCACCGGACCACACGGCGAACTCCGACCCGCACGAACCCACCTACCCGGTAGCAGTTGGTGCGCACGCACTGCGCACGTCCGATCAATTGGCCGGTGACACGCAATATGAAGGCATGAAGGCAAGTGCTGCGGACACGCTGGAGCGTCTGCTTAACGAGCCGACGGTCTCGGTGCCCGACGCGGCCCGTCTCCTCGGTGTCGGCAGGTCTACCGTCTACACGGCGGTGAAATCAGGTGAGGTGCCGTCCATCCGGGTCGGCAACCGAGTACGGATCCCGTCGAGATGGGTACGCCAGGTACTCCAATTGCAGGCCGATCCAGGAGACAACGACACCCTGGAGGACGCCAGCGCTGCCCGCCGCATTCACAAGCCCCCGTCATCCCCCACGGATGGCCCTTCACCTCCGAGGTAGCGGCAACACCTCGGCGACCCGCCAACTGGTGTCCGCCGACTTAACGCCGACGCCGTGACCACAGATCAAGCAGTCAAAGCAGCCCAACCACAATAGCTTCTCACGAGGTGCAACTGAGTGACGTTCAGGCAGGCACGACGGTTCTTCCGAGCAAACCAAGTCCCTGGCGAACCTAACGCTGTGGCCGCAGGCCATCGAACAGGCGACGGCGCTCGACAGCAACTCCCGCGCCCACGCCCTCAAGCACTCGCGCGCCAATCATTCCCGCCCACGCCGTCTCTGACTGTACCGAGCGAGAACAACGGCGGAGGGCAGACCTTCGTGTAGCTGCGATCGACCGACGACCCGACCGTGGCCTTTCGCCGCCGCCGACACCACGCGAAAAGGCGAATTGGCAACGTACACACGGCGGTACACCCATATGACCGAAGGGATCCCACCCGAGAAGGAAGCACGTCGCGCCGAACCGATCGACAAACGCACCGCCAAGAACGGCACCGTGCCCTACACATTCCCGATCGACGTCGGCACCAAATCAAACGGAAAGCAAGACCGCCAGCGGTTCACCCACAACACTCTGACCGAGGCGCGGCATGAGTACCGCCGGATCACTTCAGAAATCGCGGCGCGCAAGTACGTGCGCCTGACGGACCTTACCGTCGACGAGGCGCGCAACGAGTGGATCGCCTCGCGCCGGACCGTCGATGATACGCCAGCTCGGTAGCAAATCCACCTCACATGCGAGGCCGAGGGCGTATCCGAGCGAACGGTTACGACGATGCTGGCTGGCGGCTGCACTCGACGACGCCGTGTGGTTGGGGGCTCGTTATCCGAAATGTCGCCCGCACGGCGGATCACCGTTGCTGCCAGGAGGGTGCCGGTGTTGCCGTGACAGAGTCGCTGCTTCCGGCACCGCGTTTGCCCCGCATCGCCTCACGTGCTGCTTCTCCTGTCGCTCCAACCAGCCCGGAAAAGAAAGCGAGACAAGGAGTTCGAAATGTCAAGATCAGCCAAGGTGCGGCGTGCCGAGCCAATAGACACCCGCACGGCCAAGAACGGCAGCAAGACATATCACTTCATGGTCGATGTGGGCACCAAGCCGGACGGTACCCGTGACCGCCAGCGGTTCACTTATCGCACGCTGGCCGAGGCGCGACGCGAATACCGCCGAATCACAACGGAAGTCGCCGAAGGCCGCTACGTGCGGCGCCTGGAGATCACCCTGAACCAGGCATGCGACGAATGGCTCGCCGGTCGGCGCGGAATCCGACGAATCACACTGCAGGGTTACCGGAATGATCTGAAGCCGGTACGGCGGCGATTGGGCGGCAAGAAACTCGCGGAACTCACCAAGGCCGACGGTGACGCGCTGGTGGAATGGATGCTCGCCGAAGGGCGCATGAGCCCTCGGCACTACCGCCCCGACAGCCTCATGTCCCAGGTCGCCGAGTTCGTCGCACAGTACCCAGAGGGTGTTTCGTCCGCGAAGATCAAGGCGCAGTTCCCCGACAAGGATGTCCACACCTGCTTATCTGGTCTCATCCGGTCCGGTCGGGTGAAGCGACCCTGGCGGGCGGTCTACGTCGCCGCGCAACCCGCGCAGCTCGCCCCGGAAGAGCGCGGAGTCAAACCGGTCACGGTCCGCTCGACACTGACCACCTTCGGCATGGTCGTACAGTCTTACGTCGACCAGGGCACGCTGCCGCGCAACGTGATTGCGCTCGTAGAACGACCGGCGGACGCCATCACCGAGGACGACGACGATAAGGCAAAGTCGTGGGCGGTGGCGGAGGTCGAGACCTTCCGGGAGTCTGTGCGCGCCGAACGGCTCTATGCCTGCTGGCTGCTGTCCTGCTACGGAATGCGTCGCAGTGAGGTACTCGGCGCGCGGTGGACACGGTTCGATGAGTCCGAACTCCGGGTGCGCCGAGGGCGCGTGGCGATCGGCAAAGAGACCGAGGAGAACTTGCCCAAGTCCAGGCGCAGCCGTCGGGACCTTCCCCCGCCGCGAGATGTTGTAGAGGCGTTGCGGGCACTCAAGACCCGGCAGATGGCAGAGTGCCAGGCACTCGGTATCCCGTGGTCGGACGATCGGCTGATCGCGGTGCACGAGGACGGCACGCCGGTCCGGCCCGAGTGGTACAGCGACGAGTTCCAGCGGAAACGGGAGCGCGCCGGGCTACGCCGCATTCCGTTGAAGGGGCTTCGTAACACCTCGGTGTCGCTCATGCTGGCCCGCGGTATCCCGCCACACATCGTTGCGGCCTGGCATGGCCACGACCCCGCGGTCGCTCTATCGATCTACAGCGACGTGCAGCCCGAAGATTTGCGTGCGGCCGGAGCCGCGCTCTTCGAATAAGCCGAGTGCTCTCCATGCGTTGGCACACTGCTGGCACATTCAGAGTGCCGAACACTCGCCCGGATACGAGAAAATCCCTTCCGATGCTGGTCGGAAGGGATTTTTGTCTGTCGGGCTGACAGGATTTGAACCTGCGACCACCTGACCCCCAGTCAGGTGCGCTACCAAGCTGCGCCACAGCCCGTTGCGCCTGGTGTTCGGGCGCTCGGAAAGATTACCTCAGGGGACGGTCAGACGCCGAATCGCCTGGTTATCGGTGGGGCGGGTGGGGCGGGAGTCAGCGTGGGGTGACGCGGGCGGCGGCTCGGGGGTCGTCGGCTACGGCGAACCAGGCGTCTAGTGTGCTGCCGGTGCGGCGGCCGACTACGCGGACCTGCTCGCCTGCTGTCAACGGTTTGCTGTATTCGATGACGGTGCGGTGGGGGCCGGAGGTGAGGTCGGTGTGGGTGGCGAGGAGTTCTTCCAGGGCGCTGAGGTAGATGGCGTTGTTGACGTGATCGAGCCAGTCGAAATCGGCGACGCGCAGGGGGAAGGGCACTTCTTCGATGTCGGGCCCGGTGGGTAGCGGGTCGGTGAGTGCGGCATTCCAGCGCAGGCGGTGTTCGGTGGTGCTGGCCAACATGGGCGCCATGAAGCGGTCGCTCATGCGGGCGGGGACACCGGATTCGGTGCCGAAATGAATGAGGAATCCTTCGGTTTCGACCAGACCGCCCTTGCTGCCGCAGATTTGCACGCGCATATTGCACCAGCGGTTGGATAGGGCCGAACACCAGCGGCGCAGGGTGACGTGCTCACCGAACTCGATTGGCTCGAGGACGTCGATGACGGTGCGGCGGACGACCCAGCCGCGGTGGATGTCGCCGTCTTGGACGGCGTCGAGGTGTTCGAAGCCGATGTCCTGCAGGTAGCGGGCGATGGCGTCGAGGCGCAGACGCTGGTCCCGGTCGGTATCGGCCAGGCGGACCGGCCAGCCGGTTTCGAACGGGGTTCCAACGGTAGGGCGTTCCGGCAGCACGCTGGGAATGACCATGCACGGATAATGCCAGGTACCGCCGCTTCGGCCGCACCCCGACCCGCTTGGCGTGTCAACGGTGTCGAAGTGCTCCCGCCAGTGGTGATAGGTATTCGCAGTCGGTTAAATAACGTTGAAGCTATGAGTCCCCCGGCCACGCCGTGGTCGAACCAGCCCAAGGGCCTCCCGAGCAAGGAGTCCAGCGGCGGCGCGGAGCTGGCCATCGACCCGGTGATACTCACTGCCATCACAATCCCGTCGAAGCGAGGGCAGCACTATCCCGATCTCGGCATGCTCATCGGCACCAGCTTCGCGGTCCTGCTTTCCTTGGTGGTGTATTTCTTCATCGCGTCCATGGGTTCGGCACCCGATTCGGCACCGACCGCCGGGTCGGCGGCCACCAATGCCACCGCAGTCCCGGCGAACGCGGTCCAGGTCAATCGCGGGCTGACCATCGGCAAGGTCACTGCCAACGATGGCAAAACGCTTGCGGTGGAAGGGATTCTGGGTGCCACGACGAACGTTCATGTCAACGCAGCTACCCAGGTGCTGGTCGTCACCGGCCGCAGCGTGTCGGATGTGACGGTCGGTGCCGCGGTCGTCGTCTACGGCAATAAGGAAGCCGACGGCACCATCACCGCGAACCTGATCGTCGGCGGCTCGGTGAGTTAGGGCGCTACCGGCTCGGCGATGAGGCCGCCGGTGAGTTCGACGGACCGGAGCCGGTCATCGATTTCGGTGGCGTGGTGAGCGACGATGAGTTCGTCCGCATCAATTGAGCCCGCGAACTCCGCCAGGTACGAACGGACTTCGGCAGGTGTGCCGACAGCGGTGTACCTGGTCATCGCGCTGAGCTGGCTGCCGTTCGGTGAGGCGAGGAACGCATCGATCTCCTCATCTGTGAAGTCCGCGCCCGCCGCTCCCCGTCGAATCATGGCTCGCGCGCGGGCACGATAGGAAATCGTCTTCTGCGCCACCGCCGCATCGTGGTCCTCGGCCGCGAACACGTTGACACCGGCCATCACATACGGCTCGGCCAACTGCTCCGAGGGCCGGAAACTGTCGCGGTAGACGGCGACCGCCTGGTGCAGCGCGTCCGGCGCGAAATGGGATGCGAAGGCATACGGCAGGCCGAGCTGAGCGGCGAGCTGCGCACCGAATAGCGACGACCCCAGAATGTAAAGCGGCACAATGCCTTCCGCGCGCGGCACGGCCTGCACACCGGGGACCCGCGAGTTGCCCGACAGGTAGCCCTGCAACTCCAGCACATCCTGCGGAAAGGAGTCCGCCGAGGAAGGGTTGCGGCGCAGCGCAAACATGGTCTTCTGGTCACTGCCCGGCGCGCGGCCGAGTCCGAGATCGATCCGCCCCGGGAACAGCGTCTCCAGGGTGCCGAACTGCTCCGCGATCACCAGCGGCGAGTGGTTGGGCAGCATGATGCCGCCCGCGCCGAGTCGAATCGTCTCGGTGTGCGCGGCGACGTAACCGATGAGCACGCTGGTGGCGCTGGAGGCGATCGAGCGCATGTTGTGGTGTTCGGCATACCAGACGCGTCGATAGCCGTTGCGCTCGGCGGCCCTGGCCAGCGC
This sequence comes from Nocardia sp. NPDC050408, assembly GCF_044458905.1. Lineage (NCBI taxonomy): Bacteria > Bacillati > Actinomycetota > Actinomycetes > Mycobacteriales > Nocardiaceae > Nocardia > Nocardia sp. NPDC050408. The sequence continues at coordinate 258,208 of NZ_JBITIL010000008.1, forward strand.
GACGCTGTTTTCGAAGCTGTCGCGTGCGCTGCGGCCGGGTGCGACCGACGCCAAATCGAGGATCGACAGTGCGGTGGGCATAAAACTTCCTTCGTAGCTCAGAGAACGCGGTGGAGTTCTTCGGTGAAGGCCAGGATGCGGGCTTCGTCGCGGCGGTAGTAGGTCCACTGGCCGCGGCGAGTGGCGCTGAGGAATCCGGCGCGCTGCAGGATCGCGAGGTGCGCCGATATGGTCGAGGCCGAGGTCCCCGCCTTCTGCTGGATGAGACCGACGCACACCCCTAGCTCGGCGGTGTCCTCGCCCCGCTGCGGGAAGTTCGCGTCCGGTTCCTTGAGCCACGCGAGGATGCGCAAGCGGGTCTCATTCGCCAACGCTTTGCACTCGTCGAGCACATCCACCTCCCTTCGGTATTTCGCTAATTAACGAACTTACGCCGGATGCGGCGGCTCAGCATCGTGACGCAGCACACGTCAGAGAAGCAGCGAACCCGCGCGTTTGAGGGTGCGAATGATCGGAGCGGTTTCGAGCGTGGCGATGCCGGGGACTTCGGCGATGCGTTCGGTCAAGTAGCGACCGAGATCTCGAGGATCACGGCAGTTGACGGCCGCGACCAGATTGGTAGCGCCGGTGGTGACGGCGGCGAAGGAGACTTCGCGGTGACGGGCCAGCGCCTCGCCGACGCTGACGGTGGCGGCAGGTTGTGCGGCGATCCAGAGCCGCGCCTCGGTCCGGAATCCCAGTGCAGCGGAGGGGATATCGAGCTGGAACTGCAGTATTCCGTTGCGGCGCAATGCTGCCATGCGGCGGCGGACTTTGGCTTCGGCCCACTGGGTGGCAGTGGCGAGGTCCGAGTAGGAGGTGCGGCCGTCGTGGTTGAGGGCGCGCAGCAGGGACTTATCACCTTCGTCGAGGTGGAGGGGTCCGTCCTCGGGGTCGATGGGGGCGGACCTGAGATGGTCGACCTGGTCGGGTGTCAGCGCGGCCAAACCCCGCCAACCGTCGGGCAGCACGAATCCGCGCAGCAGCAAGTGCGCGGACATTGCGACGATTCGACTCGTGCGTGGAAGTTTGTGCAGCAGTAAGGCTTCCTGCTCTTCGCTACTGCGGGTCTGCACCGTGCAGGAAACCTCGGTGCCAGCGGAGAGCAGGTATACGAAGGATGTATCGTCCCGTGCCGCAAGGGCTTTCGCGACGGAACCGGCGGCTTCGGGGGTGCAGCGCAACCGAATCGTCCATTGGAGGTAACCGAGCCGCTGACCGTTCACCAGTCCGATCACCCTGAGCCCATGCGTATTCCGCAGCTGACGATACCGACGTGCCACGGTGTTCTCGGAAACGTCGAGAACTTCGGCGATGGTTCGGAAGGATGCCCTGCCGTCGAGCTGCAGCGCGTGAATGAGCCCTCTTTCGACGGTATCCATCACCGAACCCTCCAAGTTCGACAGTTTTCAGCAATATCAGGCCTGATTCTGGTTGAAGCCGCTCCCCGCCACCAGGATCGAGGCATGAGAATCCTCGTCCTCGCCGCCACCGGAAACGTCGGCAGCCAGCTCGTCCCGCACCTGCGCGCTGCAGGCCACACCGTGCGCGCGGGCACCCGCAACCCAGCGTCTGCCGATTTCCCGCCCGACGTGCAGGTCGTACACACCGAACTATCCGAACCCGAAACCCTCGTCGACTGTCTCGATGACATCGACGCTGTCTTCCTGCTGTGGCCGCTGCACACCGGCGCACAACTGCCCAACGCACTCGATCTCATCACCGAGCACGCCCGCCGCATCGTATTCCTCGGTACCGGGGGCATCTCGGACCTCAGCTTCGAAGATCAGGAAAAGCTGGTGCACGGCTGCGGAATCGAATCTGTGGTCCTGCGTCCGAGCACCTTCGCCGTCAATACGCTCTGGTGGGCCGACGAGATCCGAACCGGCGATATCGTGCACGGCATTCACGGCGAGTTGCCGATGTGCCTGATCCACGAGACCGATATCGCGGCCGTCGCGGCCCGAGTACTCACCGAAAATGCCCATGCCGGAGTCACATACACGCTGACCGGACCCGAGTTACTCACCCAGGCCGAGCAGGTACGTGTCATCGGCGAAGTACTCGGGCGCCCCCTGCGCTGGGCCGAACTCACAAGCGCACAGGCCAGACAGCGCCTACTCGACGACGCCACCTTCCCCGACTCCTTCGTCGATGTCCTGCTCGACGGCTACACCAAGATGCTGGCCGCTCCCCGCCCCGAAATCACCACCACCGTCGCCGATATCACCGGTCGCCCGGCACGTTCCCTGGCCGAGTGGGTAACCGACCACCTCGCCGACTTCTACTGATGGCGTATCCGGAACGGACGCCGTTGCTGGACAACGACGTCCGTTCCGAGGACTACTTCCTGCGTTCCCGCTTCTCGCGTACGCGAACCGAAATGCGAACCGGTGAACCGTCGAAGCCGAACTCCTCACGCAGGCGACGCTCCAGGAACCGGCGGTAACCCGCCTCCAAGAACCCGGTCGTGAAGAGCACGAAGGTCGGCGGCCGGGTGGTGGCCTGCGTGGCGAACAGCACGCGCGGCAACCGACCACCGCGCATCGGCGGCGGCGTCGCCGCGATGACTTCCTTGAGCCAGTTGTTCAGCCGACCGGTAGGGATGCGCTTATCCCACGATTCGAGCGCGGTTTCCATTGCGGGCACGAGCTTTTGGACGGCACGTCCGGTATGCGCGGAAATATTGACGCGCTGAGCCCACGGCACCCGGACCATATCCCGGTCGACTTCCTTGTCGAGCTGCAGACGTCGGTCCTCGTCGACCAGATCCCATTTGTTGAAGGCCAACACGAGCGCGCGACCGGAGTCGGCGACCATGCTGATCACCCGCAGATCCTGTTCGGTGATCGGTTCGGAGGCATCGATCAGCATGATCGCGACCTCGGAGGCCTCCAGCGCCGCCTTGGTCCGCAGCGATGCGTAGAACTCCATACCGCTGGCATGGGAGACCTTGCGACGCAGACCAGCCGTATCGACGAATTTCCAGATCTTGCCGCCCAATTCGACCAGCGAATCGACCGGGTCGACGGTTGTGCCCGCGACATCGTGCACGACCGAACGCTCATCACCGGAAAGCTTGTTGAGCAGGCTGGACTTGCCGACGTTGGGCTTGCCGACCAGCGAGACCCGGCGCGGGCCGGTGCCGCCGGTGCCCTCACGTGGGGTCTCCGGGAGGACTTCCAGGACATCGTCGAGCAGGTCACCGGTGCCGCGACCATGCGCGGCGCTGACCATGCGCGGCTCACCGAGACCGAGCGACCACAGCGCGGCGGCTTCGGCCTCGACGCGTTCGTCGTCGACCTTATTGGCGACCAGGATCACCGGAATCTTGGAGCGACGCAGCTTCTTCACCGCGGCCTCGTCGGTGGCCGTCGCGCCGACCACGGCATCGACCACGAGCAGGATCGCATCGGCGGTCTCCATCGCCAGTTCGGCCTGGCGGGCGACCGACTGCTGCAGGCCCTTGGCGTCGGGCTCCCAACCACCGGTGTCCTGCACCAGGAAACGGCGCCCCGCCCAGTTCGCCTCATAGGAAATGCGGTCGCGGGTCACGCCCGGAATATCCTCGACGACGGCTTCACGGCGACCGAGGATCCGGTTCACCAGCGTCGATTTGCCGACATTCGGGCGGCCGACGACCGCGACCGTCGGCATCGCGAGGTGTTCGTCCTCGCCGAACTCACCGTCGAGGTCGGCTATCTCCCAATCGGATTCGTCACTCCAGACGCCGTCGCCCGCGAGAACGTCTTCACTCATGACTGCGCCTCGCCGGCGCTCGGCTCCGTCACGAGTGACACTGCCGTGTCTTTGGTTCGCTCGCTCACAATGTCCTACCTGTCCGGCCGATCGAAACCTGTCGCACCACAACGCGATACAGCTCGTCGATGACCTCATCCATATTCAGTTCGCTGGTGTCGACCTGCACCGCGTCGTCGGCCGGACGCAGTGGGGACACCGTGCGAGTGGAGTCGAGGGTGTCGCGACGCTGCACGTCGGCGAGTACGCCCTCGTAGTCATCGCCGCGACCTTCGGCGATGTTCTGCTGGTTGCGCCGCTGCGCGCGGGCCTCAGCCGAGGCGGTGAGGTAGATCTTGGCGTCGGCATCCGGCAGCACGACGGTGCCGATATCGCGCCCCTCGACCACGATTCGCTGTGCGGCGGAAGCGATTTCACGCTGCAGGGCAACGAGCAGCTCGCGCACCTCGGCAACGGCCGACACCGCGGACACCGCCTTGGTGACGGCATTGCCGCGAATCTCGGAGGAGACGTCCTCACCATCGAGCAGGATCAGCTCGCGGCTGGGATCGGTGCCGATGGTCAGCGGCAGTTCCTTCACCGCGGCACCGATCGCCGCCGAATCGGTCAACTCGACACCGGCGCGCAGCACCCGCAGCGTCGCGACGCGGTACATCGCACCGGTGTCCAGGTAACTGGCGTCGAGCCGGGTTGCCAGTCGCCGCGACACACTGGACTTGCCGGTACCCGAAGGCCCGTCCATGGCAACGACCAGCGGCGTGGTGCCTTCAACCATCGCAGGGACCTCCACGGGAATCTCTACACCGTTCACAACGACACCGCCTCGTAAAGTTTGCCGACTTCATCGCGGCCGATCACGCGCAGCGTGCCGGGCCGTTGATCGCCCAAGGCGACCGGACCGATATTGGTGCGCACCAACCGGGTCACCGGATGGCCGACCGCATCGAGCAGTCGGCGCACGATGTGCTTGCGTCCTTCATGCAACACGATCTTGACCAGCGAACGTCCCTCGCCCAGCTCGAGCACCTGGAACTTGTCGACCTTGGCCGGACCGTCGTCGAGTTCGACACCATCGCGCAGGCGCTTGCCGATCGACTTGTGCACCTCACCGTTCACCGTCGCTAGATAGGTCTTGGGCACCTGGAACGACGGGTGCATGAGCCGGTGCGCGAGGTCACCGTCATTGGTGAGCAGCAGCAGCCCCTCGGTGTCTGCGTCCAGCCTGCCGACGTGGAACAGGCGCTGACCGGCCGCGATGCGTTCGGCGACGATATCGCCGACGCACGGGCGGCCCAGATCGTCGGACATGGTGGACTGCCAGCCCTTGGGCTTGTTCAGCGCGATATGGACCAGTTCCTCACGCACCATCACGCGGGTGCCGTCGACGCGGACCACGGCATGCTGCGGATCGATCCGCAGGCCCTGTTCGGTGACGATCGCGCCGTCGACCTCGACCCGGCCCTGGGCGATCATCTCCTCGGCGGCGCGGCGCGAGGCGACACCGGCCTTGGCGAGAACCTTCTGCAGCCGCTCGCCTTCGCCCCACGGCAACTTCTCGTGGCCGCCCTCGGCGGGTTGGTCGACGTGCTGTTTCTTGGCCGGCTTGGCGTTGCTCAGCAGCGGCGCGGAGACGACCTTCTTCTGCGGCTTCGGATTCTTGGGCTTCTTCCCGACAGGCGCGGACAGCGCGGCCGACGTTGTGCGGCGCGACGGATTACCTTGCTGCGCAGGGCTTCCCGGTGCATAGCCGCGCGAACCGGAGGCACGCGGGCCCGAACCGCCTTGCGCGGCACCACGATTGGCCTCGCCGCGCGAACCACGATGATCGGAGCCGCCCTGCGACGAACCGCGATTACCCGAGCCACCCTGCGACGAACCCCGATAACCGCTCTCGCCCTGCGACGAACCGCGATAACCCGAGCCACCCTGCGACGAACCCCGATAACCGCTCTCGCCCTGCGACGAACCGCGATAACCCGAGCCACCCTGCAACGTGCCACGTCGATCGGAGCCGCGCTCGGCGGAACCTCGATATCCACTATCGCTCTGCGACGAGCCACGATGGCCACTGTCGCCCTGCGAGGTTCCGCGGTAGCCGCCACGCGAGGAGCCACGCTGTTCGCCCTGCGACGAACCGCGGTAACCACGATCGCTACCTTCTGAACTCCCCCGATAACCCCCTTGCGAGGAGCCGCGCTCGGAACCGCCCCATGCGGCCCCGCGCTGCGTACTTCCCCGTTGGGCTGAACGCATATCGCGTGCGTTTCGGCCTGCGCCGCCCCTGGGGGGCTGGTCGCTTCTGGTCCTACGATCCGGTGTGCCATCTCGGCGAGCGGGCGTATTCATATTGTCCTGTCAGTCTTCTTCGGTACCGAGATCCAAATCGGTCTCGGCGGATTTCCTCAGCCTGGTGTAACGGGGGTCCGTGTCCAGGCTCTCGTTGATCTCATCGATCAGGTCGACGCCCGGCAGCAGGGGCGCCAGTGGCGGCAAATCGGACAGCGATGCGAGTCCGATCCGCTCCAGGAACAATTCGGTCGTGCAGTACTGCGTGCCGTTCGTTTCCGGGTCGACCCCGGCCTCGGCGATCAATCCGCGAGCCAACAGGGTTCGCATCACGCCGTCGACGTTCACGCCGCGCACCGCGCTGACCCTGGTCCGGGTCACCGGTTGGCGGTATGCCACCACCGCCAATGTTTCCAAAGCGGCCCTGGTCAATTTCGACCGGGCACCGTCGAGCAGCATCCGTTCCACATACGGCGCATACTCGCTGCGAGTATAGAAGCGCCACCCGTCACCCACGAAACGCAGATCGATGCCACTGGCCCGCGCGGACAGTTCGGCCGCCATTTCGTGCAGCGCCCGCTCCACCCGCACCGGTTTGTCCTGCAACGCGTCGGCCAGCAGTTCTACCGGGGCCGGAGCGTCCACAATGAGCAGCACCGCCTCCAACGCCGACCGGAATTCATCGTCATCGAGCGGTTCGGGCGTGAACTCCGCCACTTCGTCGTCGGAACCGGCTATCTCTTTGCTCTTCGTCGCACGCGCGGCCTTCCTCACCCTTGCCGAACCTGCGGCCGCCGCGCCCCGACCGCTGGTCAGCGGTGTCTCGCCAGCTCCTCCCGCTACGCCTGCGTCATCCTCATCATTCGGCGCTGCCCGCTCGCTGCTGTTCGACTCGGCCGGGCCCGAGGAATTCGCCTCGTCGAATGGACTGTTTACGGTCGCACCTGCCGAAGCTGCGGGTTCCTCGCCCCCACCGCTCGTCATCGGCGCATCGGTGCGTCCTGCGGCGCCCTCGACTCCGACCGATGCCTGCTCGCCCTGGCCCGGCTCAGCCGTGTCTGAGGAATCCCGGTCGACAATTGCGCTGCCTACAGTCTCAATTGGTCCAGGGTCGCTCGAGGTCGCCGCATCCCCGGCGTCGTCGCCGCTCGAATCCGCGGCACCGCCATCGGTTCCTGGCGCGGTCGTATCTGGCGCGGCTTCGATGCGCTCACCACTCGACGATGCCACCTCGTCGCGCGACTTCACCGCGCTCGCGCCTACTGCGTCGTCGCTCTGCGCGATCAGTGCACCACCATCGACCAGCTCGCTCGCGATCGCGGCGTCACGCTCGATGCCGTTGTGCTCGAGGGGTGTCGCATCGTCGGTGCGCTCACTCACCCGTAGTCCTCCTCGATGGTCACGGTGTCGGCGGTGTCGTCCTTGGGGTCGCCGGTCCAGCTGATCGAGAGCGGGCCGAGCGGGTCGGGCTGGTCGAACTCGATCGTCTTGCCCCGGTACAGCTCGAGCAGCGCCAGGAAGCGGGCGACGATCTGGATCGGCATCTCGCAGTCGGCGACCAGTTCGCCGAAGGTCGTCCAGCCGCCCGGTCCGCGCAGTTTGAGCTGTTCGAGCACGAGCGCGGCCTGTTCGGCGACCGAGAAGGCGTGCTGGTGCAGATGGTCGAGTCCGACCCGCGGCGCCGGGCGCGGCCGGAAAGCCGTTGCGGCGATCACAGCGAACTGGTTTGCGTCAACTCCCAGCGTAACCTCGGGCAACAGGTCGGCGTAGCGCTCCTCCAGTCCGACCGCGCGCGGGTATCGCCGCAACGCGACCGCTTCCAGCTCCCCGAGCAACTCAGCGACCTGTTTGAACGCCCGGTACTGCAGCAGCCGGGCGAAGAGCAGATCGCGCGCCTCGAGCAGTTCGAGGTCCTCGGCGTCGGTCACCTCACCGGATGGCAGCAGTCGCGCCGCCTTGAGATCCAGCAATGTCGCGGCGACCACCAGGAATTCGGTAGTCTGATCCAGGATCTTGTCCGCACGCAATGCCTGCTGCCCGATGCTGGCGGTCAATGCCTTTGTGTAGGCGATGAATTCGTCAGTCACCTGATGCAACGCGACCTCGGTGACATCGAGCTTGCGCGAACTGATCAGATTCAACAGCAGATCGAACGGCCCCTGGAAGTTGCTCAGCCGCAGCTGGAACCCGGATGTCTGCGCCGTCGGCTCGCCCTCGGCGCCAGTTCTGCCTGGCGGATTATCCGCGGTCGAAGCGGCACGCTCGGCGTCGGAGTCCCGATCGACGAACTCATCAGACTCCGAGCCGAGCGTATCCGTGTTCGTCGATGGTGCCGGTTCAGTACCGCCGATCACCGGCCGGACCGGTGGATGACTTCCCGCGCCATCGCCCGATATGCTTCGGCTCCACTGGATTTCGGTGCCCACGTAGTGATGGGCTCACCTGCGACGCTGGCGTCCGGAAAGCGCACGGTGCGCATGATCGCCGTGTCGTACACCAGGTCGCCGAATACCTCGACGACCCGCGCCATGACCTGACGCGAATGTAGTAACCGCGCATCGAACATGGTCACAACGATGCCGTACAGGCTCAGCCGCGGGTTCAGGCGGTCCCGCACCTTCTCCACTGTGTCGTTGAGCAGGGCGAGTCCGCGTAGTGAAAAGTACTCGCACTCCATCGGAATGATCACGCCATCGGAGCAGGCCAACGCATTCACCGTGAGCAGGCCGAGCGATGGCTGGCAGTCGATGAGGATGTAGTCGTAGCGATCACGCACCGATTCCAGCGCGCGACCCAGCGTCTGCTCCCGGCCGACCTCGTTGACCAGCTGGATTTCCGCGGCGGACAGATCGATATTGCTCGGCAGCAGATCCAGATTCTCGACCCGGGTCTCCATCAGGACATCGTCGATCGAGACCTTGGATCCGATAAGCAGGCTGTGCACGGTCAGATCGAGATCGTGAAGGGCCACACCCAATCCCGCCGACAGCGCACCCTGCGGATCCAAATCCACCAACAGCACCCGCCGACCGCACTCCGCGAGCGCGGCGCCCAGGTTTATGGTCGAGGTAGTCTTGCCGACGCCACCCTTCTGATTGCACATCGCGACGATCAGCGCATCACCGTGATGCTCGATCGGCGGAGGTTCGGGCACGACACGCAGCGGGCGCCCGGTCGGACCGAGCGTCGCGTCCTCGGGGACGGGTTCGGCGCCGTCGCCCCACAGCGTTTCCGCCGCGGCTGCCGAGTACGGACCCGTTCGGGGACCCGTAAGCGGCTGCGCCCCAGCACTCATCGGCGGCTCTGCCGCACCGGCTGTCGTCACGATCCGCTGCTCCTTATACGTTCCTGCCCGTTGCCTTCGCCGCCTCCGGCATCATCTGCCCGAGCGTAGCGAGGCCGATCAGGCCCGACCTAACTTTCGCACGGTCCAGCTCTCGATAGACGCTACCGCTTGACAGCGCAAGACCCACGCTCGGACACGCGACACCCGCGTTTACCTGCGCGGGCATCCGCTCCCCTAGCGCCAATCCGGTCCGCCGTCGAAATGGACGTCGAACCGATCGTGGAGTTCATCCATACTGTCCCAATCCGCCTCACCCCGAGCGATACGACCGAGTTGCCGGAAGTACTCGAACCGGACGATACCTGGTGTGAGTACCGCGAAGAACTCGGCGGGACCGTCCACGGAGGCCCCGAAGGCATGCACAATACCCGGCGGAACCACCACCAGACCACCCTTCGCGACCGCATGACGTTCGCCGTCGACGAGGAATTCCATTGTCCCGTCCAGGACATAGAAGATTTCCGTTGACTTCGTGTGATGGTGCGGCCTGGTCCCATCCGCGCCAGCCTGCAGGACAAGCCGATTCGCTCCGAACAGCCCGTCGGTGTTCACACTGTCCTCGAGCAATTGGAACGAACCGCCGCCGGGCAGCGATACCGCCTCGACATCGCGCTCCTGAACGATGAAAGCCCTTGCCATCCAACTCACCTCACATCGGCATGCCGAGACCACCCGATCCCGCATCCAACACAACCGGACCGTAGTCCCATTTCTTCCCGGTCGATACGCTCTGCGCACGTTTTGTACACCGCACACGGATCCGTCGGGCTAACCCGAACTCGGCGCGCAAAATCCTGCGCAAGGCACAGAGTCAGCGAGCGCGCGGATGAGCGGTGGCCCAAACCTCACGAAGCGTGTTCACAGTGACCAATGTGTAGATCTGAGTGGTCGTCACCGAAGCATGTCCCAGAAGTTCTTGAACCACGCGCACATCCGCACCCCCGTCGAGCAAATGCGTTGCGAAGGAATGACGCAGCGTATGCGGCGAAACCGTGGCTCCGATACCAGCCCGCTCAGCGGCGGTCTGCAAAACCTGCCAGGCACTCTGCCGTGACAACCGACCGCCGCGTGCATTCAGAAACAGCGCGCCCGCAGTCCCTTTCCCGTTCACGGCGAGCACCGGCCTCCCCCGCACCAAATACGCATCGACGGCCGCCAGCGCGGGCCTGCCGATCGGAACCATGCGCTGCTTGCCGCCCTTGCCGTGCAATACAACAGCCCGCTCCTCGGCATCGAGGTCGTCCACATCGAGTCCGACCATCTCCGAAATCCGCGCCCCGGTCGAATACAACAGCTCGAGCAGCGCCCGATCACGCAATCCGCGCGGCCCACCATCGGCTCCGGCCCCGTTCGCATCACCGATCGACCCGCCCCCCGCGGCCTCCAGCAACCGCAACACCTGGTCGTAAGGCAGCGCTTTCGGCAACCGCCGTCCGGGGGTCGGCGGCTTCACCGCATGTGCGACATCGGCACTCGTCACGCCCTCCGCCGCGGCGAAGCGATGCAGCCCGCGCACTGCGATCAGCGCACGAGCGACCGAACTCGCGGCAAGGGGCGGGTGCGTCTGCCCACCCGCCCGCAGCACCATCGTGAACTCCGCGACATCGGATTCGGAAATTTGTTCCAGCGCCGTAATCCCGCGCGAGGTCAGGAAATCCCGATACCGATCGAGATCGCGACGGTACGCACCGAGGGTGTTGCGGGCGGCGCCGCGCTCGACCGCAAGATGATCGAGGTAGGCGTCCACCTCCCGTGCGAGCACCGCCCAGACCCGTCAGTCCGCGGACTGCCGCTGCGCCTTGCGGCGCAGGAACGCGGTGGGCTGCCCCGGCCATGGCGCGTCGGCCGGTCGCAACTGCGCCCCGCTCGCCCTGGCGGCCGCGAGCGCGAGCAGACCGGCGACGGCCGTGGCATTGACGATCTCACCGGCCAATGCAGCCCGCACAGCCTCCTCCACCGGCAGTCGGACCAATTCCAGGTCCGCCTCCTCCAATTCCGGCTCCGGCCGGTCGGTTTCGTACAGGCCCCGAGCGGCGTATACCCGCAGCGCCTCATCGGTGAATCCGGGCGAGAGCGCGACATCCACCAAGACCGACCATTCCCTGGCGGCCAGTCCGGTCTCCTCGGCCAATTCACGCTTGGCCGCAGCCAGCGGATCCTCGCCGGGCACATCGAGCAGTCCGGCGGGCAGCTCGAGCAGCCGCTGACCGATCGGATGCCGATACTGTCTGATCAACACCACATTGTCGGCATCATCGATGGCCGCGACCGCAACCGCCGCATGATGTTCGATCACCTCGCGCTCGACGACGCGTCCGCCCGGCATGGCCACTTGGTCGAGCCGCAACGCGAGGATGGCACCGCTGTACATGGTCTTGCTCGCCACGGTCTCGAAATCGTGGCTGCCCGGCTGGGCTCCCCCGTTATCACTCATCTACGACGCCTGATCTGCGTTCGCGAACTCTTCGTCCGGGATATCGACCGGAAGCCGCTCGGCCAGTTTATATTTCAGTGCCGCCGCGATCAGCGCCGCGAACAGCGGATGCGGCCGGGTGGGGCGGCTCTTGAGCTCCGGATGCGCCTGGGTGGCCACGAAGAACGGATGCCTATCCGCGGGCAACTCGACGAATTCGACCAGATGCCCGTCCGGTGAGGTACCACTGAATTTCAAACCGCTGGTGGCGATCTTGTCGCGGTAGGCGTTGTTGACTTCGTAGCGATGCCGGTGCCGCTCGGAGACCTGGTCGGTGCCGTAGGCCTGCGCTACCACCGACCCCTTCTGCAGCGTCGCCGGGTAGGCGCCGAGACGCATGGTGCCGCCGAGATCGGCCTCACCGGCGACGATCTCCTTCTGATCGGCCATGGTGGAAATCACCGGATGCGGTGTGTCCGGCTCGAATTCGGCCGAATTGGCCTCCGCCAGACCGACCGAACGCGCGGCCTCGATGACCACACACTGCAGACCCAGACACAGGCCCAGCAGCGGAAGCCCCCTGATCCGCGCATATTTGATGGCGCCGACCTTGCCCTCGATACCGCGGATACCGAACCCGCCCGGAATCAGCACCGCGTCCACATCGCGCAGTGCGGCCTGCGCACCCGACGGGGTCTCGCACTCATCGGACTGCACCCAGCGGATATTCACCTTGGCCCGCGAGGCGAATCCGCCCGCGCGCAACGCCTCGGTCACCGACAGATACGCATCGGGCAGATCGACGTACTTGCCGACCAGTGCGACCTCGACCGTCTCCCGCGGCTGGTGCACCCGATCCAGCAGATCACCCCACACGGTCCAGTCCACGTCCCGGAACGGCAGCCCGAGCCGGCGCACTACATAGGCGTCCAGGCCCTCACGGTGCAGCACCTTGGGGATGTCGTAGATCGACGGCGCGTCCGGGGTAGAGATGCACGCGTCCACATCCACGTCGCACATCAGCGCGATCTTGCTCTTGAGCGCCTGCGGCACCTCGCGATCACAACGCAGGATCAGCGCGTCGGGCTGGATACCGATATTGCGCAGCGCCGCCACCGAATGCTGGGTCGGCTTGGTCTTGAGCTCACCCGATGGCGCGAGGTAGGGCACCAGCGATACGTGCAGGAAGAACACATTGTCCCGGCCCACATCGTGGCGGATCTGGCGCGCGGCCTCGAGGAACGGCTGCGATTCGATATCGCCGACGGTGCCACCGATTTCGGTGATCACCACATCGGGCACCTGCCCCTGTAGATCCGGGCCCTGCATCGCCAGGATGCGACTCTTGATCTCATCGGTGATGTGCGGGATCACCTGCACCGTGTCACCGAGGTATTCGCCCCGGCGCTCCTTGGCGATCACCGACGAATAGATTTGCCCGGTAGTCACATTCGCGTCCTTGGACAGGTCGCGATCGAGGAACCGCTCGTAGTGGCCGACATCGAGATCGGTCTCCGCGCCGTCTTCGGTGACGAACACTTCTCCGTGCTGGAACGGATTCATGGTGCCCGGATCGACGTTCAAGTACGGGTCGAGTTTCTGCATGGTCACCCGCAGTCCGCGCGCGGTCAGCAACTGACCGAGGCTGGAGGCGGTAAGACCCTTACCCAATGAGGAGGCGACACCACCGCTGACGAAGATGTGCTTCGTGGCCGTTCGCGCCTGATTCCGTGTATGACCCACGGGTCTTCACGGTAACACGAAATTGCTGGTCTGATCACACACCACGCACGTTTGCCACCGAGTCGCTGCCATTGATCGGATTCAGTCCGTGCGCCATGTTCGCAGCACGGGGCAGTGCGGGTCGAGCGGATCAGCTCGCGGGCGGCGCGACGAGTGTGAGGGAGGTCGCCTTGGTGCCGGTTCCGTATCGGCCCGCACCGCCGTTGAGCTGCTCGCTCAGGCCGAGCACGGTGGTGACGCGACCGATATCGCGATCGAGATTGTCGACGGTGGTGACGGCCGTGGCCAGCGCGGCATCGGAACGAATGATCGCGAGCGGGCCCGGATTGTCGGCGGCGCCGGACCGACCCGCGAGCACCACACCAGCACCGCGCCCACGCAGAGCGCCTGCGAATCGGGCGATATTGCTGCCTTGACTGTTCTCGCCGGACTTCGCGCCGTCGCCCGTGACGACCACGGCGAGATCCGCGACCTGCGTCGGAGTGTCGCCGTAGGCGAGGAACCCGCCGCCGCGCAACGTCTCCAGCACCAGACTCAACTCCTGCGGGGTGCTGCGCGGTTGCGCGCTCGCCGGATCGAGCAGCAGCACCAGGCCGAGCAGATCCCCCGCCATACTGCCCTGATCCACCTGACCGGTGCGCAGCTGCGCGCCCGCGGGAATGACATTGGTGACCGCGGTGCGCATCCGGTCACCCTCGGCGGCGTCGAGGAAGGCATCGGTGAGTGCGATGCGGCCGGTCACGGTGGCACCCGAGGTTTCCAGATCTCTTGCGACGGCCTCGACATCGGCGGGTTCGGCATCGGGGGTCGTGAACAGCACGACGCTGCGATCGGTCAGCGTGCCGCCGAGGATGCGCCCCGCCGATCCGGCGATGAATCGGTCCGCGGCATTCATTTCATCGCCGAGGCGCCGGTTCCGATCGTTGGTCACGTCGAGCTGTTTGCGCAGATCTGTTTTATCCGCGCGCAATCCGGACAGCAGGTCCGCCGCCACGGTCTGTGACCCGAGCACCACGCCGAGGGCGAGGGCCAGGAAGATCGCGACAATCGAAACCGCATGCTGCCGAATCGAAATCATCGGTTGCCTCCCGCACCGGCTAGGCCGCGTGCCCAGAGATCGAACCGATTCCAGGTATCGGCGGCCCACTCCACTGCCTCGGTCCCCATATTCGAGGCGAGCATCGCCACGATCACCGCGACCAGGGCGGCGAGTACGACCATCGCGATGGCGGTGCCGGACACCCGGTTTCGATAGAGCGTGGCGACGGCCTTGGCATCCATGAGTTCGGTGCCGATTTTCAGTCGGGTGAGGAAGGTCGCCGGATTGCTGTCGCGGCGACCGCGGTCGAAGAAATCGTCCAGTGAGGCGGCGGCACCGGCGGTCACGATGAGCGATGCGCCGTGATGGTGGGCCAGCAGCAGGGCCAGGTCGGCAGGTGCGCCGGATGAAGGGAAGGTCGTCGCGCCGATGCCGAGATCCTGGATGCGCTCCAGACCTTTGGCGTGGCCATCGGTATCGGCGGGCAGGATCATCTCGGCACCGGACTTCAAGGTGGCGGTGGTGATGTCGTCCGGGTCGCCGACGATCAGATCGGGGCGGTAGCCCTGCTTCATCAAGGTGTCCGCGCCACGGCCCACGCCGACCATGATCGGGGCATACTCCTTGATGAACGGCTTTAGTCGCTTGAGATCGTCCGCATGGTCCGGGCCGTCGGCCACCACGACCACATGCCGATTCTTCATGTCCAGCTCCAGCTCCGGCACCCCGATACCGTCGATGAGCAGCGCACTCTCGGTGCGAATGAATTCGATGGTGTTGCCCGCGAATGCCTCCAGATGATCGGCGAGGCCGTTGCGCGCCGCGATCATCCGCTCGGCGATATCGGCTTCGGTCAGCTGGATGGCCGTGACCAGGACCTCGGGCTCCTTCTTGACCAGCTTGTCGGAGTAGACGACGCCCTCGTCTATGCGGACCTTGGTGCCGTCCTTGATCCGGAAGGCATCCGAACTGACAGTGTCCAGCAGCAGGATTCCGTGGGCGACCAATACTTCCGGTCCCAGATTGGGGTAGCGACCGGATATCGATGGCGAAGTATTCACCACCGCGGCCACGCCCGCCTCGACCAACCGATCGGCGGTGAACCGATCCAGATCCATCTCATCGAGTATTACGACATCACCGGGCCCGACCCGCTTCAGCAGACGCCTGGTGTTGCGGTCAACCCGAGCCACCCCGGTCAGCCCCGGTAGCACTTCGGTGCTCTTCGACAACAACGCCAACATCTTCATGGGGCCGATCCTGGCCGCAAACCCTCAACCATTGGTGGAGGCGCGCCGCATCACCAATCACATTCGTCACTGTGATAACACGAACACCACGCCGCGCAGGGAGCGCACCGACCAGTACCCGTATGCTGCGGGTCACAGATATCTCGAAGAGGAGACACCATGGTCAGCAGCACCGTCGACGCCGTGATCGCGGCACCACGCGATGTCGTCTACAAGTTCTTCACCGAGCGCGATGGCATCAACCCCTACATCCCGGTCGATTTCACCCTGAAGACCCCCGGATCGCCCACCCCGAATGGCGTCGGTGCGCAATACCTCATCGGCAAGGCCGGCGTCGGCTTCGTCGAGGAGACCACCAAGCTCGTTCCCGGCGAATTGATGGAATACAAGATCATCAAGGGTGTCCCGGTGAAACGGCACGTCGGCACCATCACCTTCACCGACGCCGACAACGGCACCTTGGTCTCCTACACGATGGAGTCCGAGCCCAGCCTTCCCGTTCCCGCGAAGGTTCTGGAATTGGGCCTGAAGAACCTCATCAACCAGTTCATCAAGGGCGCCCAAAAAGCCCTGCGCTGACCCCGTCAGGCGAGGGCGCGTTCGGCGCGGGCGGTTTCGAGCAGTTCCTCGGCGTGAGCTCGGCCGGTTTCGGTGTCATCGAGACCGGCCAGCATGCGGGCCAATTCGATGACGCGCTCATCCTTGGTCAATGCCCGGACACCGCTGTTGACCTTGCCCTTGCCGTCATCGGACTTGTCCACCACGAGATGGGTGTCGGCGAATGCCGCGACCTGCGGCAGGTGTGTCACCACGATCACCTGATGGGTGCGCGCGAGCCGTGCCAGCCGACGGCCGATCTCGACCGCGGCCCGGCCACCGACACCGGCATCGACCTCATCGAACACCATGGTCGCGCCGTGATCCGAACTGGCGAGCACCACTTCGAGTGCCAACATCACGCGCGAGAGCTCACCACCGGATGCGCTCTTGCTCAACGGCAATGACTGCGCGCCGGAATGCGCGGACAACCGGAATTCCACTTCGTCGACACCGGTCGAACCCGCATGCAATTCCTGCCCATCCACCGTCAGTGGCGCGGAATCCTGCGGACTCGCGGGCACCGGCCGCACCACGACCTCGAGCTTCGCCTTACCCATCGCGAGCCCACCGAGTTCGGCGCTCACCGCGGAAGCCAGCTTGCCCGCCGACTTGGTACGCGCCGCAGTCAATTTGCGCGCTGCCTCACAAACGCGGTCCGCGGCGATATCCACCTCCGCCGCCAGCGCGGCCAACGCCTCTTCGGAGACATCGAGCGAACCGAGACGGGTGCGCGCCTCAGCCGCCCACGCGATCACCCCATCGATATCCGGCGCGTACTTGCGGGTCAGCGATTTCAATTCCGCCTGCCGGGTGAGCAGCGAATCCAAAGCGCCCGGGTCCGAAGGCAAATCCGAAAGATAGCCACTGAGTTCGGTGGTCAGATCGACGACCACCGCGATGGCCTCATCGAGCCGCGGCCCGAGCGCGGTCAGTGCCGGATCGTGGGCCGATTCGATGCGGGCACGCGCGGCGCCGAGCAATTCCAGTGCGCCCGAACCGTCTTCGGGCGAATCAGCGGGACCGGCCAAGGCATCGTGCGCGATCGCGGCGGCCTCACGCAGCGAATCCAGATCGCTGAGCCTACGCACCTCGTCGACTATGCGCTCATCCTCACCGGGTTCCGGTGCGATGGCATCGATCTCGGCTAGCGAATGCTTCAGCCGGTCGGCCTCCAGCGCGAGTTCCCTACTGCGCGCAGTACGTTCGACCAGCTCATTGCGGGCGTCGAGCCAGGATCGCCGCTGCACCTGGTACTTACGCAGCAGTGAACCGACCGCACCGGAGGCGAACTGATCCAGCGCCGACAGCTGCTGATCCGGACGCTGCAGCCGCAGTTGGTCGTTCTGACCGTGCACAGTCAACAACGGCGCGGTGAAATCGGCGAGGACAGAAGCTGGTACACCGCGCCCCCCGAGATGCGCACGGGAGCGTCCATCACTGCCGACGGTGCGGATCGCGATGATGCTGCCGTCGTCATCGCGTTCGGCCGCAGCCGATTCCAGGACTTCCTGCACTTGCTTCTGCGCGGTCGTATTCACCTCGTCGACGGTGAACCGTCCCTCGACCACGGCCCGTTCCGCACCCAACCGGACACGTCCCGCATCGGCCCGTGCCCCGCTGAGCAGGTGCAGACTGGTCACTACCATCGTCTTACCGGCACCGGTCTCACCGGTCAGAACCGTCAGACCCTCATGGAATTGCGCGGTAGCCGTGGATATGACGCCAAGCCCGTCAATCCTGATCTCTGTCAGCACGTGTGATCTCCGTTCGCCGTCGGCCACGCCAGCCTGTCACGGGCAATTGGAATTTGCGCACCATCCGGTCGGCGAACGGCGCGGAATCCAACCGCACCCACCGCACCGGTTCGCCACCGCGGACCGCCTCGAGCCGTCCACCCTTCGGCAATGCCAGGGTGCGCCTGCCATCCAGGAAAACTATCGCATCATGGCCAGCCGCAACGGATTCGACCGCGATCCTGGACTCCGGACTGGTCACCAGCGGCCGCGCGAACAGGGCGTGCGCATTACTCGGAATCACCAGCAGCGCTTCGAGTTCCGGCCACACCACCGGGCCGCCCGCGGAGAACGCGTAGGCGGTAGATCCGGTCGGTGTGGAGATGAGGATGCCGTCGCAGCCGAATTGCGAAACCGGACGCCCGTCGACCTCCAGGACCACCTCGAGCACACCCATACGCGAGGCGTTCTCGATACTGGCTTCATTGAGCGCCCAACCGGTTTCGACGATCTCGTCGTCCACCCGGACGTTCACGTCGATGGTCATCCGATGCTCGAGCTGGTAGTCGCCGCGGACCACGCTGGCCAACGCCTCATCGAGGTGTTCGGCCTCGGCCTCGGTGAGGAAACCGATGCGACCCAGGTTGATTCCGAGCACCGGCACCCCCGCTGGCCTGGCCAATTCTGCTGCGCGCAGGAAGGTGCCGTCACCGCCGAGCGAGAGCACCATCTCGCAGCCGACCGCCGCGTCCGGGCAGTGTTCGACCACGCGTGCCGGGTATCCGCCCGGTTCCGCGACGGCTGTCCCGCTCGCGGTGTCGGACTCACAGTCGAATCGGGTGCTGTCCGCCTCGTCCGCGAGCACGCGCAGCCCGATGCCCGCATCTGCGAATATCTTCGCCACGCGATGGGCGGTTTCGATGATCTCCGCCCGGCCCGGATGCGAAACCAGCAGAATCTCTCTGGATTCGGCCGGCGTCAGCGCGTTCACTGTGGACCCTCCTCAACCGCACGTTCGACGAGCAGCGCGACCTGCTCGCCGTCGTACTCGAACTGCCCGTCTTTACGCAGCCACACAAAGTATTCGACATTGCCCGATGGGCCGGGCAGCGGGCTGGCCACCACCCCGACGGTGCGCAAGCCCAATTCGGCGGCGGCCGCCGCGACATCGCGCACTACTTCCGCGCGCAATTCGGGATCCCGCACCACACCGCCGGAGCCTACTCGCTCCTTGCCCACCTCGAACTGGGGTTTGACCATAGGCAACAGGTCGGCCCCCGCTGCGGTGCAGGCCGCGAGTGCGGGAAGCACCAGATTCAGCGAGATGAACGACAGATCGCCGACGACGAGGTCTACCGTGCCGCCGATGGATTCTGGGGTGATGACGCGGACATTGGTGCGATCGAGAACCCGCACCCTGTCATCGTTCTGCAGCCGCCAGATCAGCTGGCCATAACCGACATCGACGGCGACGACCTCACGCGCCTGCCTGGAAAGCAGTACATCGGTAAAGCCTCCGGTCGAGGCACCAGCATCCAGACAGCGCTTCCCCGCAACTGTCAAGCCCTGGGGTTCGAATGCCTCGAGCGCGCCGAGCAGCTTGTGCGCACCACGCGACGCCCACGACACCTCGTCGGGCTCCTCACGCACGATCAATGGCGTGCCCGTCTCCACCGCGGTCGCAGGCTTCACGGCGACCGTTCCAGCAATCAGGACGCGGCCCGCACCGATCAACTCGACCGCATGTTCACGCGATCGCGCCAATCCGCGGCGAACCAATTCGGCGTCCACCCGCGCGCGCCTGGCCACCTCAGATCTTGTCCACCGTGGCCAGTGCCTGTACGAGCACCTCATGTGCCTGCTCCAGGATGCGGGCGCGCCGGGTGATATCGGCGCCGGAATCGGAGTCTGTCGGAGGGGGCGCCGCCAGGCCGGTCCAGGCCGGACGAGCGTCGAGTTCGGCGAGCAGACTGTCGATCTCGGCGCGGATCCGCGTCGGATCGGCAGGCTCCGGGCGTCCCTGTGCACCCGGCAGATGCTGGCCGGGCAGCGGTGGGCCGGGGCGCGGTCCGTTCGAGCCGGAGCCGGGGCCGTTGGGGCGTGGCATCGGAGTAGTCATCGTGAGGTCAACGCTATCGGATTTCCGAACCGGACGCCCGCACCCTTACGGCTCGTCCCGGGTTACGCCGTAAGCGTTGCGCCAAGTCGTCGGCGAGGTCGGTCGCCTCGTCCTCGACCGGCGGATGGTTCAGTGCGTCCAATGACGCCGAGACGTAGGTCGGGATCAGGTCCGCCGGGGCGTCGCGTAGTTCGTCGAGGGTGCTCACGCCGGTCAGGACCAGCAACGATTCGAGGCCGACGCGGTTGGCGCCCTCGATATCGGTGTCCAGGCGGTCGCCCACGACCAGCGCGCTGCGCGTTCCGGCGCGCACCAAGGCGTCCTCGAGCAGTGGCGCATAGGGTTTGCCCGCTACTACCGGCTCTCTGCCGGAGGCGGCGCGCAGCGCGGCGACCATGGCACCGTTGCCGGGCGCGAGGCCGCGCTCGTTCGGCAGCGTCTTATCGGTATTGGCGGCAACCCACAATGCGTCGGCGCTCAGCGCGTAGGCCGCCTCCGCGAGATCCGGCCAGGCGGTTTCGGGTGAATGTCCTTGTACGACAGCAGCGGGCGCAGCGCCATTGAAACGCCGGATCGAACGCAGCCCGACCGCTTCGACCTCCTTGGCCAGGTCATCGGTGCCGACGATCAACACCGTTGCCCCGAGATCGAGCCGCTCCGCCAACAACCGTGCCGCGGCCTGCGCACTGGTCACGACATCATCGGTTTCCGCCGCGAATCCCAGCTCGGCCAAATGTCGCGCAACCACATCAGGACCACGACTCGCATTATTCGTGACATAGACAAGCCGCTGTGCCACAACGGAATCCGCCAACGCCTCCGGCGCGCCCTCGATCACCTCGGGC
Organism: Nocardia sp. NPDC050408; assembly: GCF_044458905.1. Classification (NCBI taxonomy): domain Bacteria; kingdom Bacillati; phylum Actinomycetota; class Actinomycetes; order Mycobacteriales; family Nocardiaceae; genus Nocardia; species Nocardia sp. NPDC050408. The sequence goes on from NZ_JBITIL010000008.1 coordinate 279,380, forward strand.
CCGCGATACAGCGTGCCGTCCAGATCCAGCAGCAGGGCTTCATACCGCTCTCGTAGCCGCTTCACACCACTCTCACTCCACGTAACCGACCGACACTTTCCCGAACCCTACGCCAGTCCGCCGACAGGAAAAATGACGGCGTCGACCGACCGTATGCCGCAAGCCCATTTCGAGCACACACTCGAATTTGCCAGCGCGACGTGCAACGTCGCATAGCCAGCGTGTTGCGCAACACCGACCACCGTGTTTCCGCGACTCGCAGCCGACTTCGATGGACGTTCGCCGACGACCGAGACCGCGTTCGCAGTCAGCCCCGACGACGAGCAGACCAGAACTGGCGGATATTGGGCAGGGCCGTACACAATCTCAGAAGCCACGCCTTCGTTGGACAGGCCCGACGTGAAACTGTGCCGCCGCTTCCGACAAAACCCGGGCACCTGCGCCCGCATTCCATGCCCTTGCGGCCGACTGGATCCCTTCTGCACGTGCGACCTGAGTCGACGAACTCTTCGGGTCGAGTCCCAGCCGCTGTGCCCTACAGCTCGGCGTCGCCGGTCAGTTCCTCGGCGCGTTCCTCGGCGTCGGTTTCACCATCGAGGTCGGCGGAGGCTGCGTTGAGGAACCAGGTGAGTCCCTCGGCCGTGCGGCCCGCCGCGACCAGGGCGTCGGCATAAGCGTAGAAGAGGCGGGCGGCGGCGGAGCCGGTGCGGGAGGGGTCGAGGTCCGAGGTCTGCAAGGTGACTACGGCCTGGTCGTATTGGCCGAGGTCCATGCGGGCACCGGCGACCACAATGCGGAGTTCGGTGGCCTCGTCACCGCGCAGGGCGCGGGCCTCATCGCTGCGCCCCAGTTCGATGGCGCGCTCGGGGCGACCGAGGCCGCGTTCGCAGTCCGCCATGACGGCGAGCAGACCGGAACCGCCGGACATCCGGCGGGCGGTGCGCAACTCGGAAAGGGCTTCGGCCCATTCACCCGCGTGGTAAGCGGTGACGCCCGCAGTTTCGCGGACCACGGCGATACGGCCCGCACGTTGGCGCGCCGCCCGTGCGTGGGCCAAGGCGAGACGCGGGTCGTCGTCGATGAGTCGGGCCGCCATCACGAGATGCCGGGCCACGGTTTCGGCGTTGCCCTTGTCCAGGCTCAACAGGTCGCGGCGCACCTCGGTTTCGAGGTCGGTGGCCTGGACGTCATCGGGCAGATCGGGTTCTTCGGGACGCGGTGCGCGTCGCTCAGCCGAACCGGTCCCGGCACGTGCGCCTTCACCACCCCGACGGCGATCCTGCGGGTCGTCGCCACGGTTCCAGCCACCGCGCTGACCGGAGTCACCGCGACCACCAGAGTCACCGCCACGGTTGAAACCGCCGCGCTGACCGGCGTCATCGCGTCGCTTGAACCCGGCGCCCTCGTTCACGTCGCCGCGCTGACCGGAGTCACCGCCACGCTTGAAACCACCGCGCTCACCCGAGTCACTACGGTTGAAACCGCCGCGCTCACCCGAACCGCCGCGACTGAAACCACCGCGGTCGCCGGGACCGCGGTTGGAACCGCTACGGTCCCCGGAACCGCTACGGCCGAAACCACTTCGATCGCCGGAGTCACTGCGCTGTCCGGAATCGCCGCCGCGTTTGAAGCCACGGCGCTCACCGGAATCACCGCCACGGCTGAAACCACCACGATCGCTGGAATCGCCCCGATCAAAACGGCCGCGCTCGCCCGAGCCACCACGATCACCTGCATCGCCGCGTCGGCCCGAATCGCCGCTGCGGTTGAACCCGCCGCGTTCGCCGGAGCCGCCCCGGTTGAAACCACCGCGGTCACCGGAGCCGCCACGGCTGAAACCACCGCGGTCACCGGAATCACTGGAGCGCTTGAATCCACTGCGCTCGCCCGAACCGCCACGGTTGAAACCACGCTCACCGGAATCACCGCGCTGACCGGAGTCGCCGCGCTCGAAACCACTGCGACCACCGGCGCCGCCGCGGTTGAAACCGCCGCGATCATCGGCACCGCGGTTGGAGCCGCCACGACTTCCGGAGTCGCCGCGCTCGCCGGAGCTGCTGCGCTTGAAACCACCGCGGTCGCCGGAGCTGCGGTCGTTGGAATCGTTGCTGCGGTTGAAGTCGCCGCGGTCATTCGAGCCACTTCGGGTCGAGTCGCCGCTACGTTTGAAACCGCGCCGTTCGCTGGAGTCACCTCGGTCGGAAGAGCCGCGAGAGGCACTGCCTCGATCGCGGTCGGGGCCTCCTTGCCGGAAGGACTTCCGGCCGTCGTTCTGTTCCGACACGGTGGCCCCTTTCTAGAGTTCGGCCAGAGGTTGTCGAACCCCTGAATTCAATCACGTGACGGCGGTCGGGCCCGAGCACGGCATAGATATAGGTACAAAAACGACGATAGGGGACCCAGTTCTGGGTCCCCTATCGTGAAGGATGTTCCGGCGGTGTCCTACTCTCCCACACCCTGTCGAGTGCAGTACCATCGGCGCTGGTGGCCTTAGCTTCCGGGTTCGGAATGGGACCGGGCGTTTCCCCACCGCTATAGCCGCCGTAACTCTATGAAACTATCCACACAGAGAGCCAAACCCGATACCCACCCCCAACATAAAAGGGGTTTCCTCGTGTCTGTCTTCTCGGTGATCTGTGTGTTGTTTCAGATACCGCACAGTGGACGCGTAGCTTCTTTGTTGGTAAGTCCTCGGCCGATTAGTAC
>NZ_JBITIL010000009.1:0-267553 GCF_044458905.1 Nocardia sp. NPDC050408
TCGCGTCCGAGCCGTCGAAGCGCATGCGACGCAGTCGCGAGTCTCGACGGCTCGGACGCGAGACACCAGGGGGCCGCGAACCCGCCGCGCCGCAGGCGCGGCAATTAGACACAGCCGCAGGTGCGGCAAATCCAACACAGTAGTTTGTTCGCATGGCCCGAACTCTGCTGGTTACCAACGATTTCCCGCCGCGGCCGGGCGGTATCCAGTCGTATCTGCAGGCGTTGGCTGGTGAGCTGCCGCCCGATGATCTGGTCGTTTACGCTCCGCGGTGGCGTGGTGACAGTCATCTGAAATTCGATGCGAAGCAGAAGTTCCAGGTGGTGCGCCATCCGACCACGTTGATGTTGCCGACCCCGCTGGTGCTGCGGCGGGCGGCACGCCTGCTGCGCAGCGAGAACTGCGACACGGTGTGGTTCGGTGCGGCGGCGCCGCTGGCGCTGCTGTCACCGAGGCTGCGGCGCGCGGGCGCCTCCCGGATTCTGGCCAGTACGCACGGCCACGAGGTCGGCTGGTCCATGCTGCCGGGTGCGCGGCAGGCGTTGCGCGCGATCGGTGAGCACACTGATGTCGTCACCTATGTCAGCAGATATACGCGCGGGCGGTTCGCTTCGGCGTTCGGACCGAATGCCTCGCTCGAGTATCTGCCGCCGGGAGTGGATACCGAGGTGTTCCGACCGGATCCGGCCGCGCGCGCGGAATTGCGTGAACGCTACGGACTCGGCGATCGCCCGACTGTCCTGTGCCTTTCCCGACTGGTTCCGCGCAAGGGCCAGGACGCATTGATCGTCGCCATGCTCGAGATCCGCGCGCGGATTCCCGGTGCGGTGCTGGTGATCGCGGGCGGCGGACCATACGAGGAAAAATTGCACGCGCTCGCGGCGGCCATCGGTGTCGGCGATGACGTGATCTTCACCGGCCGGGTACCGTCCAGCGAACTGGCGGCCCACCACACCCTGGCCGATGTGTTTGCCATGCCGAGCCGCACCCGCGGGGCCGGCCTCGATGTCGAAGGTCTTGGCATCGTGTATCTGGAGGCCTCGGCGTCTGGAGTGCCGGTGGTCGCCGGACGGTCCGGTGGTGCGCCGGAGACCGTGTTGGAGGGCAAGACCGGCCGCGTCGTCGATGGACGCAAGACCACCGAAATCGCCGCCGCCATCGTCGAGATCCTGTCCGATCGCGATGCCGCCGCCGAGATGGGCGCGGCGGGACGCGCGTGGGTCGAGGAACGGTGGCGCTGGGATAGCCTGGGCGCTCGGCTGCGTCAACTGCTGCAATAAAGGCGACGGCGGCTCACAGGTCGGGACTGTGATCTACTACGCTCGGGCTGTGAACGAGCGCCGGCGAGTGAACCAAAGACACAGCGCGCATTTGCGCACGGCGGAGCCGAGCGTCAGCGAGGCGCAGCCGTGAGCGAGCGAACCATGTGCCAGCGCGCTCTGCGCACGGCGGAGCCGAGCGTCAGCGAGGCGAAGTCGTGAGCGAGCGAAGCGAGCGAACCATGTGCCAGCGCGCTCTGCGCACGGCGGAGCCGAGCGTCAGCGAGGCGAAGTCGTGAGCGAGCGAAGCGAGCGAACCATGTGCCAGCGCGCTCTGCGCACGGCGGAGCCGAGCGTCAGCGAGGCGAAGCCGTGAGCAGTATTCAGGTCGCTGATCAGACGTTTGTCGCCGCCCCCGGGGCGGCGGTCGCCGAGATCCTGTCCGGGGAGAACAATTGGCGCCGCTGGTGGCCCGATCTGACCCTCGGCGTCCGGGAAGACCGGGCCGACAAGGGTATTCGCTGGTCGATCGCCGGTGCGCTGACCGGAACCATGGAAGTATGGCTGGAGCCCGCTCTGGATGGGGTGATCCTGCATTACTTCCTGCACGCCGAACCGAAGGCGCCGACACGGGATCTGGCCGCAGCCAATCGGGCGCGCCGGGTGGCGGGCAAGGATATGTCGTTCGAGATCAAGGCCAGGCTGGAGGCGGGCCGCGCGGCCGGTGTCGCACCGGCACACACCGTCCCGACCGCCCGCTGACGCACACGAGCACAGCAGAAGCAGCTGAAAGGAATCGTTGTCCGCCATGGCCGACAGGACCCAGAGGTCGATCATCATCGATGCACCGTCGCAGCGGGTGATGTCCGTCATCGCCGATCTGGAGTCCTACCCGGAGTGGGTCTCGGCGGCCAAAACCGTTGAGGTGCTGGAGAAGAGCGCCGAGGGCCGAGCTCGGACCGCGCGCTTCGTTCTGGATGCCGGAGTTGTCAAGGACACCTATGTGCTGTCCTACACCTGGCGGCCGGACGACAAATCGGTCAGCTGGACGTTGATCAGCGGTGAACTGCAGAAGGCGCAGGACGGCACCTACCAACTCGTGGACCAGCCCGACGGCACCACCGAGGTGACCTATGAGCTGACCGTCGACCTGAATATCCCGATGATCGGCATGTTCAAGCGCAAGGCCGAGAAGGTGATCACCGATACCGCGCTCAAGGAACTGAAGAAACGGGTCGAAGGCTGATCGCGCACAAACCCGAGGCGGCCGGTACTCGGGTCGAACTATTCATCGGCAAAGGCGGGGTCGGCAAGACGACATTGGCCTGCGCTACCGCCATGGCCTATGTCAGGGCGGGGCAGCGGGTGCTGGTGGCCTCGCTGGATCAGGCGCATTCGCTCGGTGACGCACTCGGCTTCCGATTTCCGCACGATCCAGGCACCGTGCCCGGGGTCGCGAGCGTACTGCCCGGCCTCGATGTGATCGAGGTCGATTCCCTTGCGCTGTTGGAGGATCGGTTCCGCGAGGTGGTGCGCGTGCTCGCGACCGGAACCGACCACGATCACGGCATCGACCTGGCAGCACTGGATCCGGCGGAACTGACCGGACTGCCCGGCGTGCAGGAACTGCTGATGCTGGTGGAGATCACCCAGTTCGCCGCCGAGGACGACTGGGATGTGATCGTCGTGGACTGTCCGCCCTCGGCGGACATGTTGCGCATCATCACCGCGCCGGAAACCCTGCTCGGTTATGTGGAGCGGATATGGCCGCCGCATGAGCGGGCGATGAGTATGGTCGGCACCGATCTGCGGCGCGTGGTGCTGGCCACCACGGTCGAACGGATCGTCAAGGCGGTGACCGAGGTACGCGACCTGCTCGCCGATCACGGCCGCACCGGTGCGCGACTGATCACCGTCGCCGAACAGGTCGCCATCGCCGAATCGGAGCGGGTGCGTTCGGCGGCGGCGCTGCTCGGGCTGCGGCTGGACGCGGTGGTGGTGAACAAGGTGCTGCCCGCCGTGCCCCCGCCGACCGCACTCGAGGTGGCCGCCCATCCCGCCGTGCAGTGGTATGTGAATCGACGCGCCGAACAATTGGATGTGGTGAACCGGCTGCAACGGGGTATGAACGGGACACGGGTGCTGATCGCACAGCACACCGGGCCCGAACCGGTCGGGCTCACGTCCCTGTCCGCGCTGTCGTATGCGATGGATTCGGGTGAGCGGTTGAATGCCGACTCGAAGCTGAGCGACAATCCGGCGGAGGTTCGCACAAGTTCCGGCGAGCCGGTGGTTCGATTGGAATCGGGCACCGGTCTGCATTCGGTGTACGCGTTGCGGATGCACCTGCCCGTCGTCGATCCGGCGACGTTGCGACTGGGACGAGTGGAGGACGATTTGATCGTGGGAGCGGACGGGGTCCGACGCCGGGTGCGCCTGGCGCCGGTATTGCGGCGGTGCACGGTCGACGGCGCCGAACTCGACGACGGCTATCTGATCGTGCGTTTCCACCCGGACCCGGAAGTGTGGCCGGTATGAGCGAGCTCAGCGAGGCGCAGGCATGAGCGAATCGAATGACTGGCCCGGCGCTGCCGAGCCCGGTGACGGCCTCGGCGAATTCGCCGAGGAATTGAAGCTGCTGGCCGAGGCGGTGCTCGAACGGGTCGAACCCGTACTGCGCCGCGCGGCCGACGGACAGCCGGACTGGTCGAGCTGCAGTTGGTGCCCGGTCTGCGCGGCCGCGGCGCTGGTGCGCGGTGAGCATCACGATGTGCTTGCGGTGGTGGCCGAGCACGGAACCGCGATCGTCACGGTACTGCGCGAGGCGCTCGCAGGGGTCCCGGTCGATCCGGTCATGCCCGAAGACGGTGTGCCGCACGATCATTCGTTCGCTCCCGAAAAGCACGACGACGCACCGGATACGGAATCCACACCTGCCGAAGCGGATACCCGCACGCGGCAGTCGAACTCGTCCGGGCGCAAGCGATCCCGCTATATCGGCATCCCCGTAACGATCAAGGCATGACGGCGCGAGTAGCGGATGCGCGACCACTGACCGTCGGAATCGACGTCGGCGGCACCAATATTCGCGCATCGGTGGTCGACGGCGACGGCGAGGTGCTCGACACCGTGGTGGCGCCGACACCGCATTCGGCACGCGCGCTGGAGAACGCGCTGGATCGCGCGGTCCGCGAACTGTGCCGCAGACATCCGATCGGCGCGGTCGGCCTGGCAGTCGCCGGGTTCATCAACGCCGATCGCTCGACGGTGCGCTTCGCACCGCACCTACCCTGGCAGGACACCCCGGTCGCGCAGCGGCTCACCGAACGCCTCGAACTGCCGGTGATCCTCGAGCACGACGCCAATGCCGCCATGTGGGCCGAGTACCGATTCGGTGCGGCCGCGGGCGGACACAATTCAGTGCTCGTCGCGATCGGCACCGGCATCGGCGCGGCGCTGCTCATCGACGGCGAACTGTATCGGGGCACGCACGGTGTCGCACCCGAGCTGGGACATCTGCAGGTAGTGCCCCAGGGCCGGTCCTGTCCGTGTGGCAAGCGCGGCTGCTGGGAAAGGTATTGCAGCGGAACGGCTCTGGTCGATACCGCGATCGAAATGCTGGCCACCGATCCGGTGCATTCGACCGTGCTGGCGCGTGAGGTGCTGCGCGATCCCGGTTCGCTGACCGGACGCCGGGTGGCCGGGGCCGCCCAGGACGGCGACCCGTTGGCCGTGGCGGTCATGGCCGATTTCGCCCGCTGGCTCGGGCTCGGGCTGGCATTCGTCAGCGATATCTTCGATCCCGGGCTGATCGTGATCGCCGGTGGCGTAAGCAGTTCGGCGCCGCAGTTCCTGGACGAGGCGCGCGAGGAGTACGCGCGGGCGATCACCGGTGCGGGGCATCGACCACTCGCCAGGATTCGGACCACGCAGCTCGGTGAGGCGGCGGGGATGATCGGCGCGGCGGAGCTCGCCAGGGCCACCCTCGCCGAGACCGGCCGCGGCCGTTCCTGGGTGGCTCGTTCCACCCACTGAGTGGTCGGTTATCAGTACTCGAGAACATGTGGTGAGATACGCCGCTCGGCTTGGATGTGATCTCTACCCAGCGGTAAAGTCGGCAACAGACGGTTGTACCCGTAAACGATCCCGGCCGCGGGGGTTAGGACGCCATGCTCTACTGGATGCTGAAGTACCTGTTCCCAGGACCGTTCATGCACCTCTACAACCGTCCGGCGGTCGAAGGCGTGGAACATATCCCCGCCGACGGACCGGCCATCCTGGCCGGGAACCACCTGTCTTTCTCCGACTGGTTGTTCGCTCCCCTGATGAGCCCGCGTCGGATCAGCTATCTCGCCAAGGCCGAGTACTTCACCGCCCCTGGCTTCAAGGGCTGGCTGCAGAAGTTCTTCTTCAGCGCCACCGGCCAGTACCCGATCGACCGCAGCGGCGCCGGCGCGGCCGATGATGCGCTCAACGCCGCACGCAAACTGCTCGACAAGGGTCACCTCGTCGGCCTCTACCCGGAGGGCACCCGCTCCCCCGACGGTCGCCTGTACAAGGGCAAGACCGGCCTGGCCCGTCTCGCGCTCGAGACCGGCGTCCCCGTTATCCCGGTCGCGGTCATCGGCACCTTCGAGGTCTGCCCGCCCGGGCCGTTTCGTTGGCGCCGCCACAAGGTGACCGTCAAATTCGGCGCCCCCATCGACTTTTCCCGCTACGAAGGCATGGGCGGCAACCGCTTCGTCGAACGCGCCGTCACCGATGAGGTCATGTACGAACTCATGCAACTCGGCGGCCAGGAATACGTCGACGTCTACGCCGCCAGCCTGAAGAAGGGTGTCCCCAGCGGTCCGGCCCCCGAACCCACCCGCATCCCGGAGACGGCCGCCAGCTAGCCCTCCTACCTCCACGAGCCCGGTGCCGAACGCACCGGGCTCGTTCGGTTTTCGGTGGTTGCACAGCCCGGCGCATATCGTTTAGTCGTGACGGTGCGGGCAAAGATTTGCGGGATCAGGTCCGAAGACGATCTGCGGATCGCGCTGGCCGCCGGTGCCGACGCCATCGGATTGATCTCCGGTATTACCCATTTCAGCGAAGATGCCCTCGACGCCGAACACGCCGAGGCGCTGTCGCGGCTCGTTCCCCCCTTCGTCACCCGTGTCCTGGTCACCCATCTGGAGGACGCGGCCGCGATCGTGAACCTAGCCGACCGAATCGGCGTGGACGCAATCCAGGTGCACGGTCTCGTCGCCATCGACACTGTTCGTGAAGTCCGCAAGACCGCTGGTGGCCGGAAGATCATCAAGGCGGTGCACGTCACGGGACCGGAGGCGACTGACGCCGCACGTCAGGCCGCCGCGGATTGCGATGCGGTACTACTCGATTCACGCACCGCGGACCGCTTGGGCGGCACCGGACGAACCCACGACTGGTCGGTGAGCGCGGCCATCGTGACAGCGCTGCACGAACTGGGCTGCCCGGTCATCCTCGCCGGTGGGCTCGGCCCGGACAATGTCGCCGATGCCATCGCACGGGTGCGTCCGTTCGCGGTGGACGTCAATAGCGGGGTCGAAACAGCCACCGGGGCTAAACAATCCGAAGCATGTGCGGCGTTCGTGGCGGCAGCGCACCGGATGCCCGGGGCGTTCGCGCCTCGAGTCCTACGGCCATGAGCACCAGCAGTAGTGCAAGGGATTCGGTACCCTACCGGCCGATCGGCGGCCCGCCGCTCGCGGATGGGCGATCTCGGCAACACCGGGTCGCCGCATTGAACGAACTCCCCGAGCCCTGACGAGATCTCCGTCACACGGCGGTGCCTCCCATCAGGGGCATTCGCCCGCTGATTCGCACTCCGGCAAAACCTCTCACATCCACGCCGTCACGTTTCGGACCGCTCAACCGTCTTATGCGTACCGGTTTCCGATCGAGGAGGAGATGACAATGCCTGTGCTGTCCATTCGTCACGAGGTGGCGCCACTCGGCTCGGACGGGAGCCAGCGATGAGTTCGAAGGTGGCGCGGCATGCCGACGCCGCGGATGAGCGGTACCGCGCCGCGGCCTTCGTGAAACGCTCGATCAATAAGGTCTTTCCGACGCATTGGGCCTTCCTGCTCGGCGAGATCGCCTTGTACAGCTTCATCATTCTGCTGATCTCGGGCATCTACCTGACGCTGTACTTCGATCCATCGATGACCGAAGTGGTCTACGACGGCGCGTATCAACCGCTGCGCGGTGTGCATATGTCGGCGGCTTATGCCAGCTCCCTGGACATTTCGTTCGAGGTGCGCGGCGGTCTGTTCGTCCGGCAGGTACACCATTGGGCCGCGCTGATGTTCCTGGCCGCGATAGTCGTGCACTGCCTGCGGATCTTCTTCACCGGCGCGTTCCGCAAACCGCGCGAAGCGAATTGGGTGATCGGGTCGACGCTGTTGATACTGGCCATGTTCGAGGGCTACTTCGGCTACAGCCTGCCCGATGACCTGTTGTCGGGCACCGGCCTGCGTTCACCGCTCGGCGGGATCACGATGAGCATCCCGATCGTCGGCACCTGGATCCACTTCGCCCTTTTCGGCGGCGAATTTCCGGGCGAGGTGCTGATTCCTCGTCTGTTCATCACGCATGTGCTGCTATTCCCGGGCATCATGCTCGCGCTGATCGCAGCGCATATCGCGCTGGTCTGGTATCAGAAGCACACGCAGTTCCCGGGGGCGGGTCGCACCGAGCGCAATGTCATCGGTGCGCGCATCGTGCCGGTCTTCGCGGCGGACCAGGGTGCGTTCTTCATGTTCACCCTCGCCACGGTCGCGGTCATGGGCGGTGTCTTCCAGATCAATCCGATCTGGGAACTCGGGCCCTACAACCCAGCGCAGGTGTCGGCGGGTTCGCAACCGGACTTCTACATGATGTGGACCGATGGCCTGGCCCGGCTCATGCCGCCGTGGGAGATATACCTCGGCAACTACACCATCCCGGCGGCGTTCTGGGTGGCGGTCGTGATGGGGCTGGTGCTCGTGATCCTGCCCGCCTATCCATGGATCGAGAAGCGGCTCACCAAGGATTACGCGGCACACAATCTGTTGCAGCGGCCGCGAGATGTGCCGGTGCGCAGCGGAATCGGCGCGATGGCGATCACCTTCTATGTGGTGCTGACGCTCAGCTGTGTCAATGACATCATCGCGTTGAAGTTCGACATCTCGCTCAATGCCACCACCTGGATGGGCCGCATCGGCCTGTTGATCGCACCCCCGATCGCGTACTTCATGACCTATAGGTTCTGTATCGGTCTGCAGCGCAGTGACCGGGCGGTGCTGGAGCACGGCATCGAAACGGGCATAATCAAGCGACTGCCGCACGGTGAGTATGTCGAGGTGCACCAGGCGCTCGGGCCGGTCGACGAGCACGGTCATCCGATCCCAATGGCCTACCAGGGCGCGGCGATCCCGAAGAAGATGAACAAACTCGGTTCGGCGGGCAAACCGGGCACCGGTAGCTTCCTGCGACCCGATCCCGCGGCGGAATCCGAGCGGTTCTTCGAGATCGAGCACGCCGAGGAGCGCAAACAGCTCGCCGTGCTGCAGAAGTACCAGGACCGAAGCACCGACGGCGAAAGGCACACCCCATGATGTGGCTCACGCGCTCGCATGAGCCGGTCACCGAGGACTACGGGCTGCTCGTCGCGGCAGCGACGGTCGCCACTGAAGCCACCGCCCGCACGGTCCGCGGCCTATTGCGTGATAACGGGATCCGCGCCACCACCGGCCCGGCTCACCCGGCCCGCCACCGGGTACTCGTCTTCCCGGAAGACGCCGTCCGTGCATTCGAAATCCTCTGCGACAACACCTGCTGAGGCGTGCACCAGAAGACCCGAACCATCGGTTCGGGGTCTTCTGTCATCTGGCGTCCGGCCCCGAAATGATCACCGAAGTGGAATGCTGTTAGGCGGACAGTTCCGAGCGGTAGGGGAGCGAATCATGAGTTTTCAAAAGATTCCGGCGGGCACCCGAGGTTCCCGACCGCCCTCACCCAATCCGGTATTCCGTTTCTTCATCCGGGCGATGGAGCGATATCACCGCTTCCGCCACGACCGATTCATGGGGATGGACCTGCTGTATCTGACCACCGTCGGCGCGAAGAGCGGTGCGGAGCGTCAGGTGACGGTGAGCCGGTTTCCGGCCGATGACGGCGGCTGGCTGATCGTCGCCTCCATGGGCGGCGCGATCCAGCATCCGGGCTGGTATCACAATATCGCCGCACATCCGGATCAGGTCTGGGCCGAGGTGGGCGGTACGAAGTACCACGTCACGGCTGAACAGTTGGACGAGCAACGCCGTGAGCAGGCATGGAAGCAGATCACCGCCGTGCAACCGCGCTATCTCGGCTACCAGAAGAAGACCGACCGACTCATTCCGATCATCGAACTCCGACCACGCAGCTGATACCGGCCGCTTGTTGGCCGAGCCGATGATGGGAGTTCACATGGTGTTGGACTCCCTGCGCCAAGGTGAGCCAATGACTGGTTCGGACTTCGGCATCTCCCGGCGCACCCTGCTGCGCACCTGCGCCCTCGGTCCCGTCGCGGTCCCCGTGCTCGCCGCTTGCTCGAACGACGGACCCACGCTGGTCCGTCCTCGCCCGAATCTCACCCACGGCGTCGCGGTGGGCGATCCGCGCACCGATGGCGCGCTGATCTGGGCGCGCTCCGATCAGCCCGCGAAACTGATCGTGGAGACCGCCGCTACCGAATCGTTCACCGACGCCAAACGATTCACCGGCCCACTGCTCACCCCGGATTCCGATGGCACCGGGCGTGTGCGCGTCAACGGTCTGCCCGCGGGCCAGCTGGTGCACTACCGGGTCAGCCTGGAAGGCGAGGACGGCGCGACCTCCGAACCGATCACCGGGGTCTTCCGCACCGTGCCCGCTGCCGCGTCGGATATCAAACTGCAGTGGTCCGGCGATGTGGTCGGCCAGGGCTACGGCATCAACCCCGACCTCGGCGGTATGAAGATCTTCTCCGCCATGGCCGCGCGCGACCCGCACCTGTTCATCCACTCCGGTGATTCGATCTACGCCGATGGTCCGCTGCGGGAATCGGTGACGCTGCCCGACGGCCGGATCTGGCGCAATACCGTCTCCGAGGCGAAAAGCGCTGTCGCGCAGACGCTGGAGCAGTTCCGCGGCAACTATGCCTACAACCTGACCGACCAGAACTACCGCCGCTTCAATACCTCGGTCGCCCAGGTGGTCCAGTGGGACGATCACGAAACCGTCAACAACTGGTACCACGGCGGACTGGTCGCCGAGACCAAGGGTTACAGCGACCGCAGCATGGATATCCTCGCGACGCGCTCCTGGCAGGCCTTCCACGAGTGGATGCCGTTGGAGCCCAGGGAGGCCGTCGACGGCCGTCTCTACCGCAAGATCTCCTACGGTCCGCTCTTGGAGGTCTTCGTGCTCGATATGCGGACCTATAAGGACATCAACGACATCGACAACGGACCCACCGGTCGCATTTTCGGTCCGGAACAGACGAAGTGGCTCATCGCAGGTCTGCGCGATTCCAAGGCCACCTGGAAAATCGTCGCCAACGACCTACCGCTCGGACTTGTCGTCAAGGACGGTGAACAAAAAGTGACGGCCTACGAGGGCCCCGCCAATGGCGACAACGGCGCCCCATCCGGCCGGGAAACCGAAATCGCCCAAGTGCTCTCGGCGATCAAGGCGAACAAGGTGGGCGGCGTGGTCTGGCTGACCGCGGATGTGCACTACACCGCTGCCCACCACTACTCGCCCGAGCGCGCCGCCTTCACCGACTTCGACGAGTTCTGGGAGTTCGTGTCCGGACCGCTGAATGCCGGCGCGTTCGGCCCGAATCCGCTCGACGGCACCTTCGGGCCGGAGGCGATATTCGTGCACGCTCCCGCCGTTCAGAACGCCTCACCGCTGGATAGCTTCCAACATTTCGGCGAGGTACTGATCGATGGCAAGTCAAGAGAACTGACGGTCAATCTGTGCGATGCGACCGGATACGTCCTGTTCAGCCAGCGGCTGGCGCCGCCAGTCCGGTAACAGTAGAGATCGAACGAGCATCGGAGACCGCGCTGTGGTTAGCTTTCGATCCATGAGCACGCCGCACACTGTCGCCGCCGAAGAATATCTACCTCGTGACACCGCGGATGTCGTTCGTACGGTGCGGAATTCACGCGGTCGCGCGGAAAACCTCACGGTGCGTGGCGGCGAACCGATCGACGATGGTCTGTCGTTGCCCGATCCGCGCGCCGTGGTGTCGCTGCGGAAGATGAACGCGGTGCTCGATATCAACCTCGGCAGACGGACCGTGCGCGTGCAGGCGGGCGCCAAACTCTCCGATATCGATCGACGCCTCGGCGCGCACGGGCTCGGGCTGCCGATCGTCGGCGACCACCGCGATATCACCGCGGGCGGTTTCGCCTCGGTCGGCGGTGTCAGCACGGCATCGCACAAGTACGGCATGTTCATCGATCAGATCGTGGACCTGGAGTACGTCGATCCGGACGGACGCATCGGCACCTGCGGTCGCAACCACCACACCGAGCGCTTCCACCGGATCCTCGGCGCGGGCGGGCGCGCGGGCATCATCACCGCACTCACCCTCGATGCGGTCGACATCGATAAGGACCACACCTGGCTCACCACCGACGCCGACCGCTTCCTGGACTTCGACTCCTTCGTCGAACACGCCTACGCCGAAATCGCCCGGCCGGGCAATGTCGCACTGCAGGTCGGTCGTTGGGTCGATACCGCGCCGCTGAAGGTGTCGCGTCCGGTCGGCACCGGCCACGTGCAGTTGGGGACCGTGCGGTTCGGTCAGTGGTCGAGCCTCTACCCCACCACGCCCACCCGCTCGCTGCGTGCGCGACGTGAGGTCGGCACCAAGACCAGGAAGTCGTTGGGCGTCATCGCCTCTGCCGCGGGCGGGCGCGCGGGCGCACCGGTGCGCAATGCCGCGGCGGGCGCGCTCATGTTCGCCCCGAAGGTGCTGACACTGCGCGATGCGGAGTATCTGGCCGACACGGTCATCAGCTCCTCCGAACGCGGACCCGCCTACCGGGTCGCGATTTTCGCGCCGCTGTCGACCTACGCCTCGGTTTTCTACAGACTGCACGATTTATTTGCTGGACACCGGGAGCGGACCGGATGCTTCACCGTCATCTCCGCGATGACCTACGGCGTGCGCTCGAAGTACCTGCGTGAGGAGGCACAAGCGCACGGACTCGCGGTCGAGGACCACGGACTGATCACCTTCACCTGCCGTTTGCGGCCCTCCGCGCTGCCCTCAGAACTGTTGCGCGACATCGTTACCGGAATCGATGAGATCTGCGCATCCGAACACGCCCTGAGGTACGACTCCACGGATTAGACTGTGTCGCGCCGCATATAGTCGCCAGCAAATAGCCTCACCGTCCCTTCGGCGGTCGGCTATCTGTCGGCGGCGGCGGTCGCCTTCGGCACTGTCGGCGGGGTGTCGATGCGTTGGTTCAGCCCATCTACGGTGAAGGTTGCTCTGATGCTCGAATTCCGCACTGCCCCGACCCATCTGCCGGATCGTAAGCGTCAGCGGCCCGAATCCGTCAAGGGGCTACGGGTTCTCGTGACGGATGCGTGCTCCGAAATCGGTCGCGCCACCGCCACGCTGCTTGCCGCACAGGGGGCGCAGTTGCTGCTGGTCGCCCGGCGCGGGGATCAACTCGTCGCCACCTGCAATCAGATCGTCGATGCGGGCGGTGCGGCGAATTGGTTCCGCTGCGATATCTCCGCACTGGGTGATGTCGATCAGCTGGTCGAGTGGGTGCTCAGCGATTTCGGCCGGGTCGATGTGCTGATCAACAACGCGGGCCGACCGCTGCGCCGACCGGTCTCGCAATCACTGGATCGCTTCCGCGACTACCAGCGCATGATGGCGACCAACTACTTCGGCCCGCTGCGCCTGACGCTCGGCCTGCTGCCCGCCATGCTGGAATCCGGCTCCGGCCATGTGATCAATGTCGGCCCGTGGAGCCTGAAGACCGGCGCCACCCCGAATTTCGCCTCCTACGCCAGCTCCCAGGCCGCCTGGACCACCTTTGGTCAATGCGTGGACGCCGAACTCTCGCCGCGCGGCATCCAGGTGACCGACGTCCAATATCCGGCCGTGCAACCCGATACCGGCACCATCGCGCACTACGTCACCGAACCCGCACTGGAACCGTCCGACGCCGCCCGCCTGATCGAAACCGCCATCCGCACCCGCCCAGCCCGTCTCGAACCCCGCTTCGCGCGCACCCTGCGCGGACTGGCCGGCGTCGCACCCCGCTGCACCAACCGCATCCTCTCCCGCTTCGCCCGAGCGGACATGTCCGCGTGAACACTTTCGACGAGCATCCGGGATTCGTGCTGCGCGCACCGATCGACACACTGGTCCCGAAGCCCGATCGCGATCATTCATTACGACGCCGCGCGAGCCTCGGCCGTCGCACGCGGCAGACTGCGCCGAAACGCCGAAACGCCTCACCGGATTCCGGTGAGGCGCTTCGGAAAGGGCTATTCGCTCAGTGCTTTTCGGGGCCGAGGTAGTACTCGAACACGAGACCGGCGGCCGCACCGAGGATGCAGACCACACCGATGCCGATCAGCCAGAACTGGAAGAACGCCAGGCCGAGAGCGGTGATGGAGCCCGCGCCGGCCAGGGTGATGGGCCAGAAGCTGCCGGGCGAGAAGAAACCCAGATCGCCCGCGCCGTCCACGATCTCGGCATCCTCGTAGTCCTCCGGACGCAGGTCGAGGCGACGTGCGACGAAACGGAAGTAGGTGCCGATGATCAGCGACAGACCGGCGGTCAGCACCGTCGCGGTGGTGCCCGCCCACTCGACACCGGTCCGCGACTGGCCGGTGAAGTAGCCGTACACGACTGCCACGATGATGAAGAACACCGTGAGCAGTTCGAAAATCCGCGCTTCGATCTTCATTTCAGATCAGTCCTCACTTGCTCTCTACCGCGGACGCGCTCTTGGTGTCGCGCTTGGTGTTGAACGGCTGGGTGGAGGTCGCGACCGGGGATTCACCGATGGACTCGAGCGCCTCGGCGTTGGTCTTACCCGCCTTGCGCGCATCGATGTACTTGGTGAACTTCTCCGGCGATACCGCGCGGACCTCGAAGTTCATCATCGAGTGGAAGGTGCCGCACATCTCGGCGCAGCGGCCGACGAACGCGCCTTCCTTCTCGATCTTGGTGATCTGGAAGACGTTATCCGAGTGATTTTCCTTCGGATTCGGCATCACGTCGCGCTTGAACAGGAACTCCGGCACCCAGAAGGCGTGCACCACATCGGCGGCGGCCAGCTGGAATTCGATGTTCTTGCCGGTCGGCAGCACCAGCACCGGGATCTCACTGCTGGAGCCGACGGTCTCGACCTTGTCGTAGTGCAGGTAGGACAGGATGTCGTTCTCCGGCTTGCCGTGCACCGGGCCCGGCTGCGGGTGACCGTCCTTGGTCCGCTCCTTGTACTCCTCGAGCTGCTCCTGGTTGGCGTCCTCGCGGGCCTTATCGATGCCGTCGAAGCGGTAGCCGTCCTTGAAGTCGACATTGCGATAGCCGAACTTCCAGTTCCACTGGAAGGCCGTCACGTCAACAGTCACGTCCGGGTCGGCGACCTTCTCGTGCACGTAGTTCTGCACGACCACGGTGAAGTAGAACAGCACCGCGATGATGACGAACGGGACGGCCGTATAGGTCAGCTCCAACGGCACGTTGTAACCGGTCTGGCGCGGGAACTCCGGGGAGTCCTTCTTCTTGCGGTGGAAGGTGACGGTCCAGAAGGTCAGCCCCCACACCAGCACACCCATCGCCAATGCCGCGAGGACCGACCAGGTCCACAGTTCCCGCATCCGGGTGGCCTGCGGCGTGATGCCCGAGGGCCAGCCGAATCGCAGCCAAACATTGTCGATCGAGCAGCCCGAGACGAGCATCGCGGTGATCCCCAAGGACACCGCCAAGCCGACCCGCCGAAGGAGACGGCCCTGCCGACCCTTCACGGGTCGTGCCCCGATCTCTTCGCTCGCCTTGTGCGCCACGCTCACGCCTTCCTGGTCGCCACACATTCCGACAGTGCACCGCTCGGGTTGCGATCGCCCGGCGGTACGTCCTAAGCACGTTTCAGGGCATTCCGGTCTGCGCACGCGCCACCTAAGAATGTCCTGAGTACTACGCAGCGTAGACCAAACCGGCGCCCCGTTTGACGTCGGGTCGCATTCGACACTCCGCCGCCTCCGGGGGTGGGTCCGGTCACCCGGACATCGTCCCAGGACAGGGCGCGCGCCGCGACCGGATCCGATGCATGCGACGCACTCGGACACGACATTTCGGGTGCCAGGCGAGCTGCGCGTTCCTGCGCTCGACGCCGCACCGTCCACGCCGGACACGGCAGGCTGATCCGGTGGGGTGCGACGCACTCGGATATGAAATTTCGTCGCGCCGTCGGACGCCAACGAGGCATCGGTAGATCGCGGCACTCAGCGGGCCACGGCCTTCACGGAACACGGTGGGCGCGACACACGAATCCACCCAGTGCGGCATACTCGGACACGAGATTTCGTCCTGTGCGCCCACCTATCGGGCGCAGCCACCCAATGAATCGGGCCAGCGCCCGTACCAAGTAGGAAACGAGGTTGCCGACGCCGTGTGTGGACTGCTCGGATTTCTGACATCTGATGCGGCAACCGACGACGTGGTCGGGAGGGTGTACGACGCCCTGCACTGCGTGCGCCATCGCGGCCCGGACGAGCGCGGGACCTGGCACGACGATCACGTGATCTACGGTTTCAACCGGCTGTCGATCATCGATATCGAGCATTCGCACCAGCCGCTGCGCTGGGGACCAGCGCAGAACCGGGAACGCTACGCGCTGACCTTCAACGGTGAGATCTACAACTACATCGAGATCCGCGAGGAACTCGCGAAGGCGCATGCCGAGGAGTACCCGGACGGCAGGATCTTCGAGACCGAGGGCGATAGCGAGGCGATCGTCGCGGCCTTCCATTACTGGGGTCCGGAGGCGGTGCGCAAGCTGCGCGGCATGTTCGCGTTCGCGATCTGGGATACCGAAACCCAGGAGCTGTTCCTGGCGCGCGATCCGTTCGGGATCAAGCCGCTGTTCCTGGCGACGGGGCCGGGCGGGACCGCGTTCGGCAGTGAGAAGAAAAGTCTGCTGGAGTTGCTGCCCTCGCTCGGGCTGTCCGATGCGCTGGACCCGCGGGCGCTGGAGCACTACACGGTGCTGCAGTACGTGCCGGAGCCGGAGACGCTGCACAAGGACATCCGTCGGCTGGAATCCGGGCACTACGCGACCGTGCGTGCGGGTGCGGCGCCGCAGATCACGCGCTACTTCAACCCGCAGTTCAAGGTACGGCCCTTCGCCCCCGGTTCGGCGGCCGCCCGATATCGCGATATCGCCGAAGCCCTCGAGGACTCGGTCGCCAAGCATATGCGCGCGGATGTGACGGTCGGATCGTTCCTGTCCGGCGGCATCGACTCCACTGCCGTCGCCGCGCTGGCCATGCGGCACAACCCGAAGCTGATCACCTTCACCACCGGCTTCGAACGCGAGGGCTATTCCGAGGTCGATGTGGCCGCCGAGAGCGCGGAGGCGATCGGCGCGCGGCACATCGTCAAGGTGGTCTCCCCCGCCGAGTTCGCGGCCGCTATTCCCGAAATCGTCTGGTACCTCGACGATCCTGTGGCCGATCCGGCGCTGGTTCCGCTGTACTTCGTGGCCAAGGAGGCTCGCAAGCACGTCAAGGTGGTGCTCTCCGGTGAGGGCGCCGACGAGCTGTTCGGCGGCTACACGATCTACCGGGAACCGTTGTCGCTCAAGCCCTTCGAGTACTTGCCGGGCGGGGTGCGCAAGCTGGCGGGCAAGCTCTCGGAGCGGATTCCGGACGGCACACGCGGTAAAAGCCTGCTGCACCGCGGTTCACTGCCCTTGGAGCAGCGCTACTACGGCAATGCGCGCAGCTTCAGCGATGCGCAACTGCGCGCGGTGCTGCGCGAATTCCGGCCGGAATGGACGCACCAGGACGTCACCGCGCCGATCTACGCGCAGTCACGCGGCTGGGATCCGGTGGCGCGCATGCAGCATCTGGATCTCTACACCTGGCTGCGCGGCGATATCCTGGTCAAAGCCGACAAGATGACCATGGCGAATTCGCTCGAGCTGCGCGTACCTTTCCTGGACTCCGAGGTGCTGCAGGTCGCCGAGCAGCTGCCCTACGAGCAGAAGATCACCAAGGAGACCACGAAATACGCACTGCGCCAGGCGCTCGAGGGCATCGTGCCGCCGCACGTGCTGCACCGGGCGAAGCTGGGTTTCCCTGTCCCGCTGCGGCATTGGTTGCGCGGCACCGAACTGTACGACTGGGCGCACCTGCAGATCGCCGAATCGCAGACCGATCACCTGCTGGACAAGGGCGCGATCAAGGGCATGCTGGAAGACCACCGCGCGGGCCGCGGCGACCACAGCCGCCGGCTGTGGACGCTGCTGGTCTTCATGGTCTGGCACGGGATCTTCGTCGAGAAGCGCATCACTCCCGATATCCAGGAGCCGGTCTACCCGGTCTCGCTCTAATCGCTGCCGCCGCGCACGTTTCGCCCGCCGCGCACCGATTCCCGAGCAAACCCGTGCGCGACGCGACACAACGCGCGCGGCACCGTCGATGCAATGCGACTGTGCCGCACATCTTTTCGCGCGCCGCGCATGGATTGGCCCGGTGAATTCGTACGTGTCGCGCGAAAACGTCCGCGGCAGCGGAGGTGTCGTCACCTCGGTGCGATGCGCACTGTAGCGCAGAGCTTTTCGCGCGACACGCATGGTTTTGCGCGACGCGCATGATTTTGCCCGATGCATCGTGCGTGGCGCGCGAGAACGTGCGCGGCAGCGGTATCGGCGCGGGGAGTAGACGCGAACGGCCGCACCGGGGATGGTGCGGCCGTGGAGAGCGGTGCGGGTCAGAGCAAGGGCTTGATGTCGGCGGCGGCTTCGGGGCCGTAAGCCTTGGTGAGGCGCTCGAGCGCGTCGTCCTTGTTGAGGGTCCACTCCTGGGTGCCCATGGTCTCGAGCACGAGAACCGCGATGAGCGAACCCAATTGGGCGGAGCGCTCCAGCGAGAGTCCGGTGGTGTGGCCGGTGAGGAAGCCCGCGCGGAAGGCGTCGCCGACGCCGGTGGGCTCGACCTTGTTCACCTCAGGAACCACACCGACGATCACCTCGGTGCCATCACGGTCGACGATCTGCACGCCGTCCTTACCGAGCGTAGTGACCCGGATGCCGACCTTGCGCGCGATCTCTTCCTCGCTCAGACCGGTCTTCTGCAGCAACAGCGCCCACTCGTACTTATTGGTGAAAAGGTATGCGGCGCCTTCGATCAGCTGCACTGACTGATCGCCGTCGAGGCGGGCCAGCTGCTGGGACGGGTCGGCGGCGAACGGAATGCCGAGTTCGCGGCATTCGGCGGTGTGGCGCAGCATGGCCTCGGGATCGTTGGCGCCGATGAGCACCAGGTCGAGGGTGTGCTGCTCGGCGAGTTCGCCGATCGAGATATCGCGGGCCTCACTCATCGCGCCCGGATAGAACGAGGCGATCTGGGCCATATCGTCATCGGTGGTGCAGACGAAGCGTGCGGTATGGGCCTGGTCCGAGATCTTGACGGTGGAGCAGTCGACACCATGCTTCTCCAGCCAGGCGCCGTACTCGGCGAAATCGGCGCCGACCGCACCGACGAGCAGCGGCGTCCGGTTCAAAACGCCCATGGCGTAGGCGATATTGCCCGCGACACCGCCCTTGCGGATCTGCAGATCATCGACGAGAAAGCTCACCGAGACGTGGTCGAGCTGATCGGCCAGCAGCGCGTCGGCGAACCGTCCGGGGAAACGCATGAGATGGTCGGTCGCAATGGACGCGGACACGGCGATAGACACGAGGCTGAGCCCCTTCGGGTAGGCGGCAGACGACGAAAGGCGCGGGATTAACCCGCGCCTTCACCGTAGCTCACCCGACTCGCCGAGTCTCTTGCCGATCGGTGAGTGCCCGAGGCTTTCATGGCGGACCAGCGGCCGGTGCCCAGTTCAGTTCTGGACGTCTCCGACGACTTTCCCCCGCATCCCCAGACTATTGCCGACGGTTGGGTACGTTTCGTCGCGGGCCCACGGTTGAATTCGCCGCCGAGTTCTGGGCGCGCCCGGCGAGTTACCCATACTCGTACGAAGTCAGCCGTTTCGCCGACGGCGGTGGCCACTATGGCCGATGCCGTTCGGGGAAACCGGCCGAGGCGTCAGTTGAAGGAGTCGCCGCAGGCGCAGGAACCCGTGGCGTTCGGGTTGTCGATCGTGAAGCCCTGCTTCTCGATGGTGTCGACGAAGTCGATCGAGGCGCCCTGCACGTACGGCGCGCTCATCCGATCGACGGCCAGCTTTACGCCGCCGAAGTCGACGGTCAGGTCACCGTCGAGCGAGCGGTCGTCGAAGAAGAGCTGGTAGCGCAGGCCCGCACAGCCGCCGGGCTGCACGGCGATACGCAGGGCGAGGTCGTCGCGACCCTCCTGGTCGAGCAGCGCCTTCGCCTTGCCGGCGGCGGCATCGGTCAGGGTCACACCGTGGGTGGTCGTCTCGTCTTGCACAGTCATGAACTCTCCTCAGGACAGCTGTGTTCAACCCGTGAACAGCGCACGGCTCGTGGCTGTCAACACCACTCAGCGGGCTGTTATTCCCCCATCTTGCCACCACCGGCTACTGCGGTGGACACAACCTCCCACCGACCTCATTTCCTGCGGGGTACCGCATCGAATAGCCTGGTCGCGTGAAATTGTTCCGTCGCGGCGAGTCCAGCACCACCGACGAGAGCGCCGACAAGACGGCGGGCTCGGATGGCGGCTCGACCGCAGTCTCCACCACTAAAGCGGCCACCGTCACCGAGGGCAAGGGCCGACCGACGCCGAAACGTCGTGACGCCCAAGGCAAGCGGCGCGGTCCGGTGGCTCCGGCCCCGCTCACCGCGAAGGAAGCCCGCGCCCGGCGCAAGGCGACCCGCGGCAATCGCGAGGACCGTAAGACCGCCTCGGCCGAGCGTCGGCTGGCGGCCCAGGATCGGCGCGCCAGGATGCTGGCCGGTGAGGACAAGTACCTGCTGCCTCGCGATCAGGGCCCGGTTCGGGCCTTCGTGCGCGATATCGTCGATGCCCGGCGCAACCTGGTCGGATTGTTCATGCCGATGGCGTTGGTCTTGATCCTGTCCATGTTCGTCGCGCCCGCGCTGCAGACAATTGTGACGTTGGCCATGCTGGTGATGATGTTCTTCATGATCGCCGAGGGCTTCCTGCTCGGCCGAATCGTCAACGGACGGGTGCGTGAGCGCTTCCCGGAGAGCACCGATACCGGCTACAAGCTGGGTTGGTACGCCTTCGTCCGCGCCTCACAGATCCGCAAGATGCGGGCGCCGAAGCCGCGGGTCGGACCGGGCGACGCTGTTTGATTTGCAGCGCCTGCGGCGCCGCGTGTTCGCGGCCCTCTGGTGTCTTCCGTCCGCCCCTTTGGAGCGGCCTGCAAGCTAGCGGCGCCGTCGAGAGTCGCGACTTGGTCGCAACGCTTCGACGACTCGGACCGCGAGACGAGCCGCGCGTAAAACTCGCTCCCTAGTGGTCGGGAGAGCGGCCCTGTCCATCGTGCGGCCTCAGTGGTGATGTGAGTGGGCGATGATGGCGGACAGATCGGACTGCAGGCGCTGGGCGTCGCGATCGATGACATTCGCTGATCCGGCGTGACCGCCTCGTGTGACGAGGACCGCGAAGCCCACTACGACCGCCATGCTTACGAGAAAAGTTATCATGGCAGTAATTTTGCGCTCGGTGATTTACCGCCGAAAGTGGCTGTTCTGACATTGTTCGTAAAGATTCAGCCAGGTACGCTCGATGCATGCTGTCCAAGGTCGCGGTGGTGCTCTCCGAGCGCCTGGCAATGTTCGAATTCGGTGTGGTCTGCGAGGTTTTCGGACTCGACCGAACCGCGGACGGACTGCCCGGATTCGATTTCAAGGTGTGCGGGGCCGAGCCGGGGAAGCCGCTGCCGTCCACGACTCCCGGTATCACCGTCACACCGGAGTTCGGGCTCGAGGAGCTGGCGAAGGCCGATCTGGTGGCGATTCCGGCTTTTCCCGCATCGGCCTTCGAGAAGGGACTCGATCCGCGGGTCCTCGACGCGATCAGGGACGCGTCGGATAGTGGAGCGATCGTGCTCACCGTATGTTCCGGTGCGTTCCTGGCCGGGGCAGCCGGGCTGCTCGACGGTCGCAAGTGCACCACGCATTGGCGCTATGTCGACCAATTGGCAGCACAGTTCCCTGAGGCCACGGTCGATCCCGACGTGCTATTCGTCGACGAGGGCAATCTGATCACCTCGGCGGGCACGGCCGCGGGCATCGACGCCTGCCTGCACCTGGTGCGCCGGGAGATCGGCAGTTCCGTCGCGAATGCGATCGCGCGGCGCATGGTGGTGCCGCCGCAGCGCGATGGCGGGCAGCGCCAATTCATCGAGCGTCCGGTGCCCGAATGCACCTCCGACAGTCTCACCTCCACGCTGCAGTGGATGAACGAAAACCTCGACCTGCCGCACACCATCGACGATCTGGCCGCTCGCTCGATGATGTCCACCCGCACCTTCGCCCGCCGCTTCGCCGCAGAGACCGGAACCACACCGGTGAAATGGCTGACCAATCAGCGTGTGCTTTACGCCAAGCATCTGCTGGAGGACACCGACGAGGGGCTGGAACAGATCGCCGCACAAGCGGGATTCGGATCCGGTGCGCTGCTGCGGCATCACTTCCAGAAGGTCGTCGGTATCGCACCGACCGAGTACCGCCGCCGGTTCGGAGGCACGGAGGCGACTGAGCAGCGCGCCTGAGCGAGTGATCTATCAACACAGCCGCTTATGCGGTCATGCCGGAACCGAGCGCCAGCGAGGTGCAGGCATGAGCGAGCGAAGCGAGTGATCTATCAACACAGCCGCTTATGCGGTCATGCCGGAACCGAGCGCCAGCGAGGTGCAGGCATGACCGCGGCGGATTGATACGGTGCTGCCGTGTCGGATCGCTTATCTATCAGCAGCCGCGCGCACCGCATCCTCGTGCTCGGCGGCGCGCGATCCGGTAAGTCGGCATTCGCGGAGGTGTTGGCGGCCGAGGGCGGCCCGGTGCGCTATATCGCCACCGCGATTCCCGATCCCGCCGACCTCGACTTCGCCGAGCGCATCGCGCGCCACCGCGATCGCCGGCCCGCGGACTGGACAGTCCTCGAAAGCGCCGATCCGGCAACGGTTCTCACCGCCGCTCCCCCAGCCGGAACCACACTGATCGACGATATCGGCACCTGGCTCACCGCCCGAATCGACGCGCGCGAGGCCTGGGATGCCCCGCGCGGCACCATCGCACCAGACACGGACGGCTTGGTCGCCGCCGTCACTGCCTACCCCGGTCGCTTGGTGATCGTGACCCCCGAGGTAGGTATGGGCGTCATCCCCGCCACCCGCTCCGGCCGCCTCTTCCGCGACGAGATCGGCACCCTCAACCAACGCCTCGCGCAAACATGCGACGAGGCCTTCTTAATCGTCGCCGGGCTCCCTCTCCGCCTGAAATAGGACCGCACAGCTGCGGCGATCACGTCGCCTCACTCGCGAGAGCCGCGACGTATCGGGTGTCGTGCCAACCGAACAGGATGCGCCGCGCGGACGGCCGGGTGGGCCGCGAGCGCGCGGGAGGAGGCATCGGGTGCGGGGTGGGTGGTGCGGATGGGTGGTGGTGGCGGCAAGATTGGGCCGGATATGGACTGCGCGGTGTAGGAATGAACTGCCCCGACCCGGAAAGGCTCGATAGTGACAGACGGATTCGGACCGGTTGTGCCACCCGATGCGGGGGCTCGGGCGACAGCGGAGCAGCGGCAGGCGCAGCTGACCAAACCCGGAGGGGCGCTCGGGCGGCTCGAGACGCTTGGGAATTGGGTGTCGGCATGTCAGGGCGTGTGCCCACCGAAGCAGTTCGAGCGGGCGCGGGTGGTGGTGTTCGCCGGAGATCACGGCATTGCGCGCCACGGTGTTTCGGCATATCCGAGTGAGGTGACCGCGCAGATGGTCGCCAATTTCCTCGGCGGCGGCGCGGCGGTGAATACGCTGGCCGGAGTAGCGGGTGCGACCGTGCGGGTCGTCGATATTTCCGTCGATGCCGATACCGATCCGCAGGTCGCCAAGCACAAAGTGCGGCGCTCGAGCGGGGCGATCGATCGCGAAGACGCGCTCAGCGAGGACGAGATCCATGCCGCGCTCGCCGCGGGCAAGGCGATCGCCGACGAAGAGATTGATGCGGGCGCCGACCTGCTCATCGCGGGCGATATGGGCATCGGCAATACGACACCGGCCACCGTCCTCATCGCGACCCTTACCGATACCGAACCCATCGCCGCTGTCGGCCGGGGTACCGGCGTGGACGATGCGGGCTGGATCCGCAAGGTCGCCGCGATCCGCGATGCCATGCGCCGCGCCCGCCCGGTCGCCAAGGACCCGGTCGAATTACTGCGCGTAGCCGCAGGCGCCGACTTCGCCGCCCTGGCGGGCTTCCTCGCCCAGGCCGCAACCCGACGGACTCCGGTCATCCTCGACGGCGTGGTCGTCACGGCGGCCGCCCTGGTCGCCGAGGATCTGGCCGCGGGTGCCAGCGCCTGGTGGCTCGCGGGCCACCGCTCCACCGAACCCGCGCACACCCTCGCCCTGCGCCACCTCCGCCTCGAGCCCCTCCTCGACCTGGACATGCGCCTCGGCGAAGGATCCGGCGCCCTGACCGCCCTCCCCGTCCTCCGCGCCGCCGTGGCCACCCTCGCCGAAATGGCCACCTTCGTGGAAGCCGGTGTGAGCACAGCCGATTCGGTCGCCGAAGCCGAAGCCGAAGCCGAAGCCGAAGCCGAAGCCGAAGCCGAAGCCGAAGCCGAAGCCGAAGCCGAAGCCGAAGCCGAAGCCGAGACCAGCATCGCCGCTGAAGCGACCGCGCAACCGGACTTGCGGAAATAGACGGTGACCGCACGCGCCTTCCGCAACGAGCGAGCGTTGCGCTTCGGGCAAGCGGACCGCGCTCTCGGTCCGAAGCTCCGCGACAACCGCCATCGGCAGCCGACGGTCCCGACTCGCAGGGCGACCCCAACCACCAGCGGCAACACACGCCTCCGGCGACAGGCGGACCGGGCACTCCGAGCCGACGGAACGCTCAGCATGAACGGTGCACGGCGTAGGGCGTGCGCGACGGCGGTTTCGCTGCGTGGATCGGACGATGGCGATGGTCGAGCGATTACAGGTCGGCAAATATGAACGCTGTGCGGCTTGCGGTGTCGTGGCTGACGGTGCTGCCGGTGCGGGGGCCGGAGAGTGTCGATCGGAGCGCGGCGGGGCGGGCGATTGCGTTGGCGCCGTTGGTGGGGGTGGGACTCGGGGCCGCCGGGGTCGGGGTGCTGTGGGTGTTGGTGTGGGGTGGGGTGAGTGCTGCGGTCGCGGGGCTGGTGGTGGTTGCCGGGTTGGCGCTCATCACTCGGGGGATGCACCTGGATGGGTTGGCCGACACGCTGGACGGGTTGGGGTCCTATGGGTCGCCCGAGCGGGCCAGGGAGATATTGAAGCGTGGTGACACGGGGCCGTTCGGGGTGGCGGCAATTGTGTTCGTCGTTGGGATCCAAGCGCTTTCGTTCGCCGCACTGGCCCAGGCCGAGCGTTGGTTCGCGGTGCTGCTCGCGGTGGCAGTCGGCCGAGTGGTCGTGGTCCTCGCATGTCGGCGTGGCATCGCTGCCGCGCCCGGCACCGGCTTCGGCGCATTAGTCGCCGGGACCCAGCACCTGATCACCGTCGCGCTCTGGTCCGCCCTCGCCGTTGCCGCGGGCATACTCGCCGTCCCGAACCACCGCTGGCTCGGCCCCGCCGTTGTCCTTGTCGCCCTGGGCATTTCAGCTCTATGGGCCCGACACTGCACTCACCGCTTCGGCGGACTCTCCGGTGACATCCTCGGCGCAACACTCGAGATATCCGTCGCCATCACCGCCGCCGGACTAACCCTGGGCACTTGACTCACAACAGCGTCGCCAGCAACGCGTTGCCATGCCGCCCTTGATATTTCAGGTTTCATGACCAACATCGGCCCCCACGCCGGGATAGCGGATCGGGCCTGAGCGTGCGTTCTCGCGTGGACTACGCGGAAAATGCAGGCTCAGACCCACTTCGCCCGTCAGCTGGACAGGGCAGCGGCGGTATTCACTCGCATCGGGCCAGCGCCTGCCAACACGGCGGCTTCGTCAGTCCCGTGACCACGTACACGCGCACGCCCGCACTCGCACCGGACACATTGCCCGCGATGAGATAGCTGGCACGGTGCGCGAATTGTCTGGGTCAGGCAATACAGTGGACGGTATGCCTTCCGAGCGTCTGTATTTTCGTCAACTGCTGTCCGGTCGAGATTTTGCCGTGGGTGATCCGATCGCGACACAGATGCGAAATTTCGCGTATCTGATCGGCGATCGGGAGACCAGCGAGTGCGTGGTGGTGGATCCGGCGTATGCGGCGGCGGATCTGGTAGATATCGCCGAGGCCGACGGACTGCGGCTGACCGGGGTGCTCGCCACCCATCACCACCCGGACCATGTCGGCGGCACCATGCTGGGATTCACCCTGCGCGGAGTGCGGGAGCTGCTGGAGAAGACGAGCGTTCCGGTGCACGTCAATGCCGAGGAACTGTCCTGGGTCGCCAATGTCACCGGCATCGCGCCGAGCGAACTCACCGGACACCAGCACTGTGACAAGGTCAGTGTCGGCGCCTTCGATATCGAACTGCTGCACACCCCCGGCCACACGCCCGGCAGCCAGTGCTTCCTGTTCGACAATCGCCTCATCGCGGGCGACACCCTGTTCATCGACGGCTGCGGCCGCACCGACTTCCCGGGCGGTGACTCCGAGGCAATGTTCCGCAGCCTGCGTTACCTAGCGGACCTATCCGGCGACCCGGTCGTCTACCCCGGTCACTGGTACTCCCAGGACCCCTCCGCCGCGCTCTCCACGGTCAAGGACGCCAACTACGTCATGCGCCCGCAAACCCTGGAGGAATGGCGCACATTCATGCCCAGCTGACCCGCGACCGGCACACGGCTGCGGTATTTCGTGAGAGTGCCGCAGTCACATACCGCGCATCCACCCGTGGATATCGGCGAAGGTGCCGCGCTGGATCCCGGTGAGAGTATCGCGCAGCGCCATGGTGACCTCGCCCGGTTCGCCACCGCCGACGGCGAACTCACCATCGGCGGAGCGAACCCAGCCGACAGGTGTGATCACGGCGGCAGTACCGCAGGCGAACACCTCGGTGATCTCGCCGGATTCGGCGCCCTTGCGCCACTCCTCCACCGAAACCTTGCGCTCCTCAACCACATAGCCCGAGTCGGCGGCGAGGGTGAGCAGCGAATCGCGGGTGATGCCGGGCAATAGCGAGCCGGACAGTTCCGGGGTGACCAGCCGCGCCTCGGAACCGGACCCGAAGACGAAGAACAGATTGTTGGTACCCATCTCTTCGACATAGCGACGCTCACAGGCATCGAGCCAGACGACCTGATCGCAGCCCTTCTCCGAGGCCTGCGCCTGGGCTAGCAGCGAGGCCGCGTAGTTACCGGCGACCTTCGCCTCACCGGTGCCGCCCGGTGCGGCTCGCACGTATTCGGTCGACAGCCAGACCCGCACCGGCTTCACACCGCGCGGGAAGTACGCGCCCGCAGGCGATCCCAGCAGCAGGTATTTGTAGGCGGCGGCGGGCTTCACACCCAGCCCGGCCTCGGTGGCGAACATGAACGGCCGCAGGTACAGCGACTCCTCACCACCGGCCGCTGGCACCCAGCCGCTATCGACCTCGAGCAGTTGCCGCACGGATTCGATGAATAGTTCCTCGGGCAGTTCCGCCATCGCCATCCGGCGCGCGGACTTGCGGAAGCGCGCCGCATTCGCGTCGATGCGGAAGCAGGAGACGCTGCCGTCGTTCTGCCGGTAGGCCTTCAGACCCTCGAAGATGGCCTGGCCGTAGTGGAACACCATCGTCGCCGGGTCCATCGCCAACGGAGCGTACGGCTCGACCCGGGCATTGCCCCAACCTTCACCCTCGATGTAGTCGATGGAGACCATGTGGTCGGTGAAGAAGCGTCCGAATCCCGGTGCCGCCAGAATCTCCTGTACCCGCTGCGCCGGGGTGGGCGCGGGATGCGGAACATGGGTGAACTGTGCAGCAACGGTCATGAGGCAGATCCTATCGGTCGCGGTTTCGCCGCGGTGCGAGTGTCGGCGCGCGCGAATGTACCCGCGTCACCCGCCGACCTCCGCAGTACAAGACAGACGCCGACTATTTGGTCTTCGTGTCGACGAACGGCGGGCGTACGACCTCGCAGCGCAACCGTCGCCCACGAACATCGACATCGACCTCCGTGCCGGGTTCGATAGCCGCTTCGGTATCGAGCATGGCGAGGGCGATACCGATCTGCAGCGTCGGCGAGAAGGTGCCGGAAGTGGTTTCGCCGACGGGCTCGCCGGCACGCAGCACGGCCTGTCCCTGACGCAGCACACCGCGATCAAGCGCCTTCAGCCCCAATAGGATTCGACGCGGACCGGCCGACTTCTCCTGCTGCAGTGCGTCTTTGCCCCAGAACTCGGACTTCTTCCAGCCGATCGCCCATCCGCAGCGCGCCTGCACGGGCGAAATCTCCAGCGACAGTTCATGTCCGTGTAGCGGATAACCCATCTCGGTGCGCAACGTGTCGCGGGCACCGAGCCCGGCGGGCTGCCCATCGTGCGCGCGGACCTGCTCGACGAGTGCGCGGAACAGCGGCTCGGCATCGGCCCACCGCGGCAGCAGCTCGTAGCCGTGTTCACCGGTGTATCCGGTGCGACAGACCCGAATCCGGCGGCCATCCCAATCGGCGTCGGCGTAGGCCATGTACTCCATATCGGTCGGCAGCCCGAGCGCGGTGAGCACCTCGGTCGAGCGCGGTCCCTGCACCGCGAACACCCCGTACTCGCGGTGCTCATCGGTCACCGTGATGCCCTCCGGCGCGACCTTCTGCAGTTCGGCGACGACCGCCGCGGTGTTGGCGGCGTTGGGCACCAGGAAGATCTCGTCATCGCCGACGTAATAGGCGATCAGATCGTCGATCACACCACCGTCGGGCGCACAGCACAGCGTGTACTGCGCCTTGCCCGGTCGGATCCGACCGAGATCGTTGGTGAGGGCCGAGTTCACGAACTCGGCCGCACCGGCGCCGTGCACCGTTGCCTTGCCGAGATGGCTCACATCGAACAGGCCGACCGTCGTGCGCACCGCCTGATGCTCGCCGATCGTCCCCGCATACGACACCGGCATCTGCCACCCGCCGAACGGCGCGAACTTCGCCCCGAGTTCGACGTGGACGTCATGGATCGGCCCTTGCAGCGGATTGGTATCGGTCACCCGGCGAGCTTATCCCGGCGTTGTCCGCCCCTGGGCTCGTACTCGACCTGCTGGCGCGGCGATCTCGATCAGCCGCGGAACCACATGGGAATCAGCGTCGGGCCGTCCTCCGGGAGGGTGTGGGTGTGCCCTTCGCGCACGAATCCCTTGCGCGTGTAGAGCCGGGCCGATCGTTGCGTACTGGCTTCCAGGAATGCCGGAATACTCGCATCGGATGCGGCCTTCAGCCGGTCGGTCAGGATGGCGCCGCCCGCGCCCTTTCCGCGATGCTCCGGAACGGTGACGATCACCTGGAGGTAGCGGTGCGGGAATTCGCGTGGATGTTCCCTGGCGAGCAGGCTGGTGACATAGGCCGCGCGGCGCAGCGCCGAGACCTCGGGGGCAGCATCGGCGGCGGCCCGGAGTTCGGCGGCCTCGGCCGCGTGGCGGTCGACGGAAGTGACGGTCTGCCACAGCGATACGGCTCGGATGCTGCCGTCGGCCTCGGCAATCCAGATCTCGTCCTCGCACAGCGCCTTGTCGATGAGATCGGGCACCCAGCCCGCGAGGAACCGGTCGGCGGGGTGGCCATGCAATATCCACACGGTCACCGCCTCATCAAGGGCGGCCGCGGCGAATGCGGCGATGAGCGGATCGCGATCCGCCGCGGTCGCCTGCCGAACGGTCGAACCGGTACCCATAGCGCAATCCTCTCGCCGCGAACGATGTGTTCATTGGCCAATGTAGGTCGGACATACCGGGGTTGCTAGCGATGACCGAATTCGTGCTGACCGAAAGTGCACCCGCACCAACGACATCGGCGGACCGACAGGCCGAACTCAGCCACTTCGCCCGGTCCCGAACTGGACTTCGCCGCCCTGCTCGATACCGGCCTCGAACTGCTCCTCGACGGGATAGCGGCACGTCTGCCCAGTAACCTGTGCCCATGACCGCTGTTGCAGATCGTTCGCTCGGACCGGAACTGGACCTGGTCGACACCATCGGCCCCGACACCGACGTACTGGTGATCGGATTGGTGTCCGGCGACGACGGCCCGACAATCGCCACCTTGGAGGACGACTTCGTCGACACCATCCTCGCCGCCGAGGTGCGCGCCGCGCTTCAGGAACAGCTGCGCGCAGTCGGCGCAAAGGGCAAGGCCGAGGAACTGACCAGGATTCCGGCGCCTGTCGGTCTCGGTGCGAAGAGTGTGCTCGCCGTCGGACTCGGCGCCGCGGATAAGATCGATGCCGAGCAGATCCGCCGCTCGGCCGGTGTGGCCGCTCGCTCGCTGACCGGTGTCGGCCGGGCCGTGACGACACTGTCGGGTCTGGAGGGCGGCATCGGCCCGACCGCCGAAGGGTTCTTCCTAGGCGCCTACACGTTCACCGCGTTCAAATCCGAGAACGCCAACGGCAAGCCGGATGATCAGCCGGTGCGCAGGGTCGAACTCCTGGTCGGCGACCCCAGTGCGTCCTATGGCAAGGGTTTCGCGCACGACTGGGTGGTCGCCGAATCGATCGCCACCGCACGCGATTTCGTCAACACCCCGCCCAGCCACCTGTACCCGGCCGAATTCGCCACCCGTGCAAAGGCCCTCGGCGAGGCCGCCGGTCTCCAGGTGGAGGTGCTCGACGAACAGGCGCTCGCGGACGGCGGCTACGGCGGTGTGCTCGGCGTCGGCAAGGGTTCCTCGCGTCAGCCCCGGCTGGTCCGCCTGACCTATCGCGGCGGCGATAAGAAGATCGCGTTGATCGGCAAGGGCATCACCTTCGACACCGGCGGCATCTCCATCAAGCCCGCCGCGAATATGGAGAATATGACCTCGGATATGGCGGGCGCCGCGGCGGTCATCGCCACGACCGTCGCCGCGGCCAAGCTGGAGCTGCCGGTCACGGTGATCGCGACCGTCCCGATGGCGGAGAATATGCCGTCGGCCACCGCGCAGCGCCCCGGCGACGTGCTCACCCAGTACGGCGGCAAGACCGTCGAGGTGCTGAACACCGATGCCGAGGGCCGCCTCATCCTGGCCGACGCCATCGTGCGCGCGGGCGAGGACGAGCCGGACTACCTCATCGACGTCGCCACCCTGACCGGCGCCCAGATGGTCGCGCTCGGCACCCGTACCCCCGGCGTCATGGGCACCGACGATTTCCGCGACCGCGTCGCCCGCTTGTCCCGCCTCGCGGGCGAAAACGGTTGGGCCATGCCGCTTCCCACCGAACTGCGGGCCGACCTGAACTCCAAGGTCGCCGACCTCGCGAACGTCGCACCGCACCGTTGGGGCGGCATGCTCTCCGCGGCGATCTTCCTCCAGGAGTTCGTCCCGGAAGGCGTGCAGTGGGCGCATCTGGACGTTGCGGGCCCCGCCTATAACACCGGCGGCCCCTTCGGCTACATCGGCAAGGGCGGCACCGGGGTTCCGGTCCGCACGCTGGTCTCGGTGATCGAGGACATCGCCGCCGAGGACGCACCCACCGCTGAGTAAGCCGCCCATCGCAACGGCATGCGCGGCGCCCGAAGCCGTTCGGGCGCCGCACCGGTCGCGGCGGGATCGACGGTAGTGAAATGGTGGTTTGCGAGGGCGTTCGAACCGCCTCTCACTACCGTCGACAGCTACCCACCTCGGCTGACGGGCAAGCGCCGCGAACATATTGAACGAAACGAACAGTGCTACGGGTCGCGCAATTCGCGTTCGAACGCTCGCTGGCGCTCTACCCGCCTGCGGGCGTCATAGTCGCGCATCCGTTGCGGATAACCGGTCTTGCGAACGTCGTAAACCGGAATCCGCAAATCACCGGCAAGCCGTCGCGCCCCACGCTCGCCGACGATGCGGCGGGTCCATTCACCATCGGCGGCAATAAGCACGACAGTGACATCCGTCACGGTTGTCTTGGGCTCCACGTACCCTTCGACCCCGGTGTGGGTGCGCACCCACTCGGCGAGATAGCGGGCATCCTCGCCACTACCCGAACCCCCACGTAAAACACTGCCACCCCGGGCCGCGCCGCCTCGGAAACGATCCAGCAAACCCAACGACGCCGACCTCCTTCCACCTGTGACCGAGTGCTCGGCACCGGTCATTCCATCTTGCCAGCCCCGTGCAGTTCGCTGCCCTGTGCTACACGTCTCGCAGACGAGTGCAAGGATGGATCGCGGTACAAGAACCACACAGATCTCCGGTGCCACGCACAATGATCGGTGGCTTTCGGACACCCATCGCGACCCGCGGTGGGTGTTCGCAGTGAGATCAACTGTTGTAGAACCCGTCGAGCAGTCAGAGGAGTCAACGGACATGGCCTTCTCCGTCCAGATGCCGGCTCTTGGTGAGAGCGTCACCGAGGGAACGGTGACCAGGTGGCTGAAGCAGGAAGGAGACACGGTCGAGGTCGACGAGCCACTGCTCGAGGTCTCCACCGATAAGGTCGACACCGAGATCCCGTCGCCGGCGGCGGGTGTGTTGTCGAAGATCGTCGCCGCCGAGGATGACGTCGTCGAGGTCGGCGGTGAGCTCGGTGTGATCAGCGAAGCCGGCGAAGCGCCCGCGCCCGCCGCCGCACCCGCACCTGAAGCCGCGCCTGCACCCGCCCCCGCGCCGGAGCCGGAACCGGCCCCCGCGCCCGCGGCCGCCGCTGCGGCCCCTGCACCCGCGGCTCCCGCCGCAGCCCCGGCCGCCGCGTCGGGCACCCCGGTCAAGATGCCGGAACTCGGTGAGTCGGTCACCGAGGGCACCGTCACCCGCTGGCTCAAGCAGGTCGGTGACCAGGTCGCCGTCGACGAGCCGCTACTCGAGGTCTCCACCGATAAGGTCGACACCGAGATCCCCTCGCCCGTCGCGGGCACCCTGCTGGAGATCTCCGCGCAGGAAGACGATGTCGTCGCCGTCGGTGGACAGCTCGGCGTGATCGGCAGCGGCGCCCCCGCGGCCGCCGCACCGGCACCCGCCGCCCCCGCACCGGCAGCTCCGGCCCCCGCTCCGGCCCCGGCACCCGCGCCCGCCGCTGCGGCCCCTGCACCAGCTGCCGCCCCTGCACCAGCTCCGGCCCCTGCGCCAGCTCCGGCCCCTGCGCCAGCTCCCAAGCCTGCTCCGGCTCCGGCCGCCACGGCTCCGGCGCCGACCCAGGACACCTCTGGCAACGGCGCGACCCCCTACGTCACCCCGCTGGTCCGCAAGCTGGCCGAGGAGAACGGCGTAAATCTCGCCACCGTCACCGGCTCCGGTGTCGGCGGACGCATCCGCAAGCAGGATGTGCTCGCCGCCGTCGAGGCCAAGAAGGCGCCGGCTCCGGCCGCCGCCCCCGCGGCCGCCGCACCGGCCGCGAAAGCGCCCGCCGCGGCGGCGGTCCCGTCGCAGCTGGCGCATCTGCGCGGCACCGTGCAGAAGGCGAGCCGCATCCGCCAGATCACCGCCACCAAGACCCGGGAATCGCTGCAGACCACCGCGCAGCTGACCCAGGTGCACGAGGCGGATGTCACCAAGATCGCGGCACTGCGCAGCCAGGCCAAGGCCGCGTTCAAGGACCGCGAGGGCGTCAACCTGACGTTCCTGCCGTTCTTCGCCAAGGCGGTCGTCGAGGCGCTCGGCGTGCACCCGAATGTGAACGCCAGCTACGACGAGTCCACGAAGGAGATCACCTACCACGCCTCGGTGCACCTCGGCATCGCCGTCGACACCGAGCAGGGTCTGCTGTCCCCGGTGATCCACAACGCCAGCGACCTGTCGCTGGCCGGACTGGCCCGTGCCATCGCCGATATCGCCAACCGGGCCCGCACCGGCCGACTCAAGCCGGACGAGCTGGCCGGGGGCACCTTCACCATCACCAATATCGGCAGCCAGGGCGCGCTGTTCGACACCCCGATCCTGCTTCCGCCGCAGGCAGGCATGCTCGGCACGGGTGCGATCGTGAAGCGCCCGGTGGTGGTCACCGATGAGACCGGCAACGAGTCCATCGGCGTTCGGTCCATGTGCTACCTGCCGCTCACCTACGATCACCGCCTCATCGACGGCGCCGACGCCGGTCGCTTCCTGACCACCATCCGGCACCGGCTCGAGGAAGCGGCGTTCGAGGCGGACCTCGGTCTGTAGTCGGAAAGGATCGTCTGTCGCGTATGAAGGTGGTGATCGCCGGTTCGTCCGGGCTGATCGGGACGGCGCTCGTCGCGGCATTGCGCCGCGACGGGCACGAAGTCGCCCGATTGGTACGCCGCTCCCCCAACGCGCCGGACGAGTACCGCTGGGATCCCGCTCGCGCCGATCTGGACGAGCGGGCCCTACGCGGCGCCGATGCGGTGGTCAACCTCTGCGGAGCAAGCCTCGGACGGCGGCGCTGGAACGGCAGCTACAAACAGGAGCTGCGCGACAGTCGGCTGACCCCGACCGATGTGCTGGCCAATGCGGTCGCCGTCGCTGGTGTGCCGGTGCTCGTGAATGCCAGCGGCGTGCACTACTACGGCGGCGCCACCGGCAGTCGGGTGGTCGACGAAACCGCTCCCGCGGGAACGGGTTTCCTCGCGACCCTCTGCCAAGATTGGGAGGCCGCGACCAAACCCGCCGTCGATGCCGGTGTGCGCACGGTGCTGTTGCGCAGTGCGGTGGTGCTGTCTCATCACGGCGGCATGCTCGGCATGCTGCAGCCGTTGTACTCGCTCGGGCTCGGCGGCCGACTCGGCAACGGACGTCAGTACACGCCGTGGATCTCGATGGCCGACGAGATCGGTGCGATCATCTTCGCGCTCACCCACGACAGCATTGCCGGGCCGATCAATTCGGTCGGTCCGGCACCGGTCACCAATGCCGAATTCAATCGGGCACTCGGCCGCGTCTTGCATCGGCCGACCCCATTCGTGGTGCCCGCGTTCGCATTACGCGCGCTGATCGGCGAATTCGCCGAAGAGGCGATCCTGAACGGGCCGCGTGTGATTCCGACGGCGCTGGAGGCGGCGGGTTACCCGTTCCAGCACCAGACGATCGGCGCGGCGCTGGCGGCGGCCTTGGGCCGTGATGATGAACGATGACGACGGACACCGAGACCGACACGGTATAGACCGCGCGCCGACATTCACCGGCAGCACAACGATCCAGGCGCCGGAGCCAATTACCAAGCGCCCCAATGGAGTAGATCGATGACCGAGCTAGACGCCCGAGGTGCCACCGTCATCCGCGACGCGCACGAGGGAGATCTGCCCGAGATCCTGGTCATCCACAACGCGAATATCGCCACCTCCACCGCCATCTGGGATCACGAGCAGGTCGATCTCGACGATCGACGCGCCTGGTTCCGCGGGCGCACCGCCGCCGGACTGCCCATTCTGGTCGCCGATATCGGCGGCGAGGTCGCCGGTTACGCCAGCTACGGCCCCTGGCGGACCCGATCGGGTTACCGCTTCACTGTGGAGAATTCGGTCTATGTAGCCGGCCGTTTCCACCGTCGCGGTATCGCCGGCGCCCTGCTCACCGAGCTGATCGGGCGTGCCCGCCGGGCGGGCACCGTGCACGCAATGGTCGCCGCCATCGAATCCGGCAATACCGGTTCGATCGCGCTGCACGAGCGGTTCGATTTCCGCACCGTCGGAGAACTGCCGGAAGTCGGCCGGAAGTTCGGTCGCTGGATGGACCTGACCCTGATGCAGTTGACACTGCCCGTCGAGGGCGACTAGGCCGGTCGGCGGTGGCCGCAGCCCCAGTGCCTGCGCCCGATGCCAAACCTGGCAACCCTGTGGCATCGCCCACACCAGGTTGGTTTATTGGATGGCCGCGCTCGGCGTACCGTCAAGGGCGTGAACGACACGCGCACCACCTGGTCCGCCCGATTCGATACGACCCCGATCGTGGTCGAGGATCTCGGACTCATCGATTACCACAGCGCCTGGGATATGCAGCGGTCGATCGCCGCGCAGCGGGCCGCCGGGGAGGGCTCCGACCATTTGCTCCTGCTGGAGCACCCGTCGGTCTACACCGCCGGTCGCCGCACCGAGGCCGAGGATCTGCCGATCGACGGTAGCCCGGTGGTGCAGGTCGATCGCGGCGGCAAGATCACCTGGCACGGGCCGGGCCAGCTGGTCGGCTATCCGATTGTGCGACTGGCGGAGCCGGTGGATGTCGTGCATTACGTGCGCAGGCTCGAAGAAGCGCTGATCACCGTCTGCACCGGGCTCGGTCTGGACTGCGGCCGGGTCGAGGGCCGTTCCGGTGTCTGGCTGGCCGCGACCGAGCTGTACTCCGAGCGCAAGGTCGCCCAGATCGGCGTGCGGGTACAGCAGGGCGTCGCGCTGCACGGCATCTCGCTCAACTGCAATTCCGCACTCGACGGCTTCCAGGCGATCGTCCCGTGCGGCATTCGCGACGCCGGTGTCACCACGCTGTCGCGCGAACTCGGTCGCGAGGTCACGGTGGCCGAAGTCAAGCCGCTCGTCGCCGATGCGATCACTCGCGCGCTCAATGGCGTACTGCCGGTGACCGCGCGCGACATCGCCCGCGCCGCACCGGCCGTCGAGCCTGCGAAAGCCGAATGAGTCGGCTGCTGTCGCGTTGCCCGGCACAGTGATGGACTGCATCCGACGGCGGCGCACGGCAGGCGTAAGGTCGATCGAGTGACCTCAGCTTCAGCACCGGCAGGACGCAAACTGCTACGCATCGAGGCGCGCAACGCGGAGACCCCGATCGAGCGCAAGCCTCAATGGATTCGGACCCGAGCCAAGATGGGCCCCGAGTACACCGAACTCAAGGGCCTGGTGAAACGCGAAGGCCTGCATACGGTGTGCGAGGAGGCGGGCTGTCCCAACATCTTCGAATGCTGGGAAGACCGTGAGGCCACCTTCCTGATCGGCGGCGAACAGTGCACCCGCCGCTGCGATTTCTGCCAGATCGACACCGGCAAACCCGCCGCACTCGATCGCGACGAGCCGCGCCGGGTCGCCGAAAGCGTCCAGGCGATGGGTCTGCGCTACTCCACCATCACCGGTGTCGCGCGCGACGACCTCGACGACGGCGGCGCCTGGCTCTACGCCGAAACCGTCCGGGCCATCAAGGCTTTGAATCCGAACACCGGCGTCGAACTGCTCATCCCGGACTTCAACGCGGTCCCCGAGCAGTTGGCCGAGGTCTTCTCCACCCGCCCCGAGGTGCTCGCGCACAACCTGGAGACGGTGCCGCGTATCTTCAAGCGGATCCGCCCGGCATTCCGCTACGAGCGCTCCCTCGCCGTACTGACCGCGGCCCGCGAAGATGGCCTGGTCACCAAGTCGAACCTGATCCTCGGCATGGGCGAAACCCCAGAGGAAGTCACCCAGGCCATGCGCGACCTGCACGAGGCCGGCTGCGACATCCTCACCATCACCCAGTACCTGCGCCCCTCCCCGCGCCACCACCCGGTCGACCGCTGGGTCAAGCCAGAGGAGTTCGTCGAGCACTCCCGCATGGCCGAGGAAATCGGCTTCGCCGGTGTCATGGCCGGACCGCTGGTCCGCTCCTCCTACCGCGCGGGCCGGTTGTACGCCCAGGCAATGGCCCACCACGGGCGCGAAATCGCCCCCGCCATGGCCCATCTCGCCGAGGAGGGCACCGCCTCCCAGGAGGCCAGCTCCGTCCTGGCACGCTTCGGCAGCTGAGTGCCGCTGCGGCGATCGGACCAGGCGGCTGAAGCTGCTGGGTTCGATCGCCAGTGGCCCAAATGATCTCGGCTTCTCTGCGACGAGTCAGGTTGTCGCGGGGTGCGCCGCCTGGATGACACCGAGTTGCTGCATCATGCCGAGCGTGTCCCAACATGACCAGCTCTCGACGATCTTGCCGTCCTGGAAGCGATAGATTGTGATTCCCTGAACGACCGCTGATTTGCCTGTCGGGGACATGCCCATCATCTCGCCGTCGTTGGTGCCTGTAGCCGTCCACCGGGTAGTGACGAAATCGCCCTCGGCGATCTGTTCGTTGACCAAGAACCGTTGATCCGAGAATGCGGCGAGATACATCTGCACGAGCCTTTTGAAACCGTCGGGGCCATGAACCTCGGCGAACGGGTTCTGTGGATCGTGGTTGATGCAGTCAGCCGCAATCACCTCGTCGAATACGCTGAGGTCTCGCATGTTCCATGCGTCGAGGACACGCTTGGCGGTGGCCTTGTTCTGCTCTGACATGACGCTTCCTATCGCTTGCTGGGCCGAACTGGCGGGGCGGCCATAGTCGCTGCAGGCAGCATTCGCGGTGCCCGGCATCGAGCGTGGTGTGCAGCGCGGCCGCGATGCCAACAGCGGACCCAGGCGCCGCCCCCAATATATGGACGCTGTCATCACGACGGATGCCCGTCCGAATGTTCTCGGCGGACATCCAGCTACCCGCCGATCACAAACCCTGAAGCCGGTGTATCGCAACCATTGTGCGCCTCTTTCGTGCACGCGGTAAGGGGACAACGGAGACTACTCCGAGCCTGTGCCAGGCTCGCACGGCATCTACCTGTGCATCGATTGTTCAACATGTTGGGTTGGGGTCGACCGCGAGGACGCCTCGGACGGGGACACCGTGGTGACGTAGGCGCGGTTCGGCGCACGACTCGAGCAAACGAGCCGATTTGGCTAATATTTAGTTAACCTACGTTCACTTATGTCGTAGCAGAAGTTCTGAGTGTCGGCAGTTCCAGCAGACAGCCGGAAGGCGTCGATGCGACCTTGTGGCCCGAAACGCAGACAACCGCCCGCCCTTGACACCCCGGATCCGGGTAACCCGACCTGAACCCCACATGCACACCACCCCACGCGCACCTGAACACATCGGATCTTCCGATCCGGGCACGCGAGGCGACCGCTGGTGGGAAGCTCGAAGGACCGTAGGTGTCGACCGAGAAAGCGAGACACATGGTCGAGAAAGCGAGTGCGTCCGCAGGGACCAACGGTAAGGCTGTGACGGCGCAGCGGCCGGAAGACATCCGGAATGTGGTGCTGGTCGGGCACAGCGGGTCGGGTAAGACCACGTTGGTGGAGGCGTTGGCGCTCACGGCAGGCGCGGTGAATCGCGCGGGCCGGGTGGAGGACGGGACATCGCTATCGGATTATGACGAGATCGAACATCGTCAGCACCGATCGGTGCAGCTGTCGGTGGTGCCGATGGTGTGGCACGGGATCAAGATCAATCTGCTGGATACCCCCGGATACGCCGATTTCGTCGGTGAGCTGCGCGCGGGTCTGCGTGCGGCGGATGCCGCGCTGTTCGTCATTTCCGCGGCTGAGGGCGCCGAGGCCGTCAGCGGCGCGACCCGTGCGCTGTGGGAGGAGTGCGCGGCGGTCGGGATGCCGCGGGCCATCGTGATCACCCACCTCGATACCGCACGCGCCGAATTCGACGAGATGACCGAGACCTGTCGGCTGGTGCTCGGCGGTGGGTCCTCGGAAAACATTCTGCCGCTGCATCTTCCGGTGTACGGGCCGAAGAATCCGGACGGTCATCGGCCGGTGACCGGTTTGGTCGAACTGCTTCCGCACTGCATCGCGGACTACTCCTCGGGGGAGGAAGTCCAGTGTGAACCGTCCGACGATCAGCTGCCGCAGCTCGAGGAGGCGCGCAACCGGCTGATCGAGGGCATCATCGCCGAGAGCGAAGACGAGACGTTGATGGAGCGCTATCTCGCCGGCGAGGAGATCGAGCTGGCGGCACTTGTCGAGGACCTCGAACGCGCGGTCGCCCGGGGCAGTTTCCATCCCGTGCTGTTCGGCGCACCCGCTCCCGAGGGGGCCAAACAGGGCCTCGGCACCATAGAACTGTTAGAGCTGATCACCGGCGGATTTCCCACACCATCGGAACATGCGGTCTCGGCGGTCACCACCTCCGACGGAGCGGCGCCGACCCCGTTGCACTGCGATCCCGACGGCGCGTTGGCGGCCGAGGTGATCCGCACGGCTTCGGATCCGTATGTCGGGCGCGTCTCGCTGGTCCGCGTCTTCTCCGGCACCCTGCGACCCGACGACACGGTGCATGTCTGCGGTCACGGCCTGGAGGACCGCGGCCACGAAAGCCACGATGTGGACGAGCGCATCGGCGCCATCACCGCACCGTTCGGCAAACAGCAGCGTCCACTCGGCCAGGCCATCGCCGGTGATATCGCCTATGTCACCAAACTCAGCCACGCAGAAACCGGCGACACCCTCTCCGGCACCGCCACCCCGCTGTTGATCGAACCATGGCAGATGCCCGATCCCCTACTGCCCATTGCCATTCAGGCACGCAGCAAGGCGGATGAGGACAAGCTCTCCAGCGGCCTGACCCGGCTGGCGGCCGAAGATCCCGCGATCCGGCTGGAACAGAATCCCGATACCCATCAGATCGTGCTGTGGTGTCTGGGTGAGGCGCACCGCGATGTCGCGCTGGAGCGGTTGCGCAGCAGGTTCGGTGTGCAGGTCGACGTGATCGACCACAAGGTCGCACTGCGAGAAACGTTCGCGGGCAAAGCGACCGGTAAGGGCCGACACGTCAAACAGTCGGGCGGGCACGGACAGTACGCGGTCTGCGAGATCGAGGTGGAACCGCTGTCCGGCGGATCTGGTATCGAATTCGTCGACCGGGTGGTGGGCGGAGTCGTACCGCGACAGTTCATTCCGTCGGTGGAGAAGGGTGTGCGCGCCCAGGCTGCGCGCGGGGTGGCGGCCGGGTACCCGCTGGTCGATCTGCGCGTGACACTCTTCGACGGCAAAGCGCATTCGGTCGACTCCTCCGATGCCGCATTCCAGACCGCGGGTGCGCTCGCATTGCGCGAGGCCGCTGCCGCCGCGGGTATCGCCCTGCTCGAACCGATCGCCGACGTATGGGTGGTGGTCACCGACGATTACGTCGGTCCGGTACTCACCGATCTGTCCGGACGGCGCGGACGCGTCCTCGGTACCGAACCGCACGGCACCGGCCGCACCCGCATCCACGCCGAGGTCCCCGAACTCCAACTCACCCGCTACGCAATAGATCTACGCTCGCTCTCACATGGCGCGGGTGATTTCACACGCTCGTATATCCGGCACGAGCCGATGCCGAACGCATTGGCGGGCACGGTCCGCGAGCACGCCAAGAAGTCGGGCTGATACCCCAGCGCCACAGGATGTTTCGCTAGCGTCGAAGGAGCCGGGTGAGCAGTCCAGAGCGTTTCGTCGTCGACACCGAGCATTTCGGCAAGATCGTAATCACGCGGGCCGACGAAAGAGTGGTCACCGCACCGGTATTCGACGATGCCAACGTGGTGACCATCGAGCGCGTCGGTCCGCGCACACGTCAGCGTGTTCCCATCGGTACGCGAAATGTCAAGCGGCTGCGGGCATCGATCAATGATCGCCCCATCAGGTTGACCGTCGGCCGTGGGCATTTCTACTACCGGTGGACCTATAGAGCCCTCGCCGAGGTCGACGGCAAGATTTTGCGGCTGATGCCGACGAATCTGCACTCCAGCACATTGATGCTGGGGCAGAAGGGTCAGGACGATCATGTTCTCGGCGAATTCATGCTGACCGGAACGCACCAGATCAATGTCGTTTGGGCACTGCCCTTCACCGCACGCGACCACAAGATAGCCGTTCGGCAGCCGAATCTGGAGGACGCACTCATCGCCTA
The DNA here is from genome assembly GCF_044458905.1 of Nocardia sp. NPDC050408. Lineage (NCBI taxonomy): Bacteria > Bacillati > Actinomycetota > Actinomycetes > Mycobacteriales > Nocardiaceae > Nocardia > Nocardia sp. NPDC050408. The sequence continues at coordinate 41,367 of NZ_JBITIL010000009.1, forward strand.
CGCCTTGGTGACGGCTTTCGGCACGGGAGGCGTTTCACTATGGGACCTGGTCGAGATGGTCCTTCCGATCTGAACTACTGCTGTCGCACAAGGTATGCGGAGTTCGCGCAGACTATAGAGACTGTTGCCGAACGGGGCCGATTTCGGCCGTGCCACAAATCAACTGCCCGGACGGACTACTGCCAGGTGATCATGCTCGCCGGTAGGTGATTTGGTCCCCCGCTGTGACGTCACGATCGCGTGCTGGGCGTATTCGGCAACAGGCTCCATACGGTGTGCGCGATCGTGAAAGTTTGTGCGGCAGCTCGCGGGTTCGGCTGCGGACGCCAGGCTGAGCTGAATGGGATCGGGCCCACTCCACCGGAAGGAGTGGGCCCGAACCGTTCTCGCTAGCTCACCAGGTTCTTCCGAAGTTGTACGAGGGTGCCGCCGTCGAGACCCAAGCCCTGGGTCAGGAACTTCCCGAAATCGCCATAGGCCTGCTCCATCGCAGCGATCGCCGTATCCAAGTACTCATCACGAACCTCTTGCAACGGAATCAGCAGATCGGGATTCTGCATCAGCCCTGCCTGCTTCACCTGCTCACGCAACTTGGCATCCGCCGCGGCGCGATATTGATTCGACAGCAGATAATCCTGCCGCGCAGTAGGTTCCGGCACTCCGACCGCCCGCAACACCACATATGTCAGCCATCCAGTGCGATCCTTACCCGACGTGCAATGATAGAGCGACGCCCGATCGGTCGCCGCCAAATCTCGAATCGTCTGCCCGAACTTGGCTCGCGAATCATCGGTGAAGAAGCTCCGATACACATTGGCCATAATCTCCTCGGCCTTCCCGTTCCCGAGCAGTTCCTCTTGCCTCTGCGGATCCCGAGACTGAATGGCCGCCAGCATCTGCTGGAACAACCCGGTGTCATCGATCGGCCGCGCCACCTGCTGCACCCCCGCAGGCACCTTGTCAGCCCCCGCGAACTGCACCTCCGCAGGTGTCCGCAAATCAATAACCGCTCTGAGATTCAGGGTTCCGAGCTTCTGCACATCGGAGTCCGTCAACTTCTCCAACGAATCCGCCCGAATAACCTTCCCCGCCTTGACCTTCGCCCCGTCATAAGTCCGATACCCTCCGATATCCCGAACATTGACCGCCCCCTGCAAATCGATCTTCCCGCCGACAGCGGTAACACTCGGCTCGGCCATCGCCGAAGGCTGGAGCCCCGTCGCAGTCAGAGCCAAAGTCGCTGCGGCAGCACCTATAAGTGAAACAAGTGAAATCCTCATGGCGCGGGACAGTAGAACCCCACCCGCACCTCGTGCGCCACTTCGCACCGATCCCACCGCCATTACCCCACTCACCGGTATCCCCGTGCCGCTCAATGGGATTCAGACTGGTCATTGGGTGCCGAAGCGCGCAGTTCGCCAGCGAAACCCGAGATCGGTTGCGGCAGTGCCGAAGCAGTATATGCCTACTCGAAAGTGCGCGCGCGGTATACAGCTTCGACCACCGGCTACGGCAAGAGGTGACCCGACGCCGCCTCCTCCAGCGCTCGATCGAACTACTCGCGAGCCGTCCGTCGCTCCCCTGCGGGAATCCGTTACGCAGCTCGTAATCGGCCAGATACTGATCCAGCGATATCGTGCCGAACCGCCCCATCAGATCGCGATCAAACGCAACGCCGCAACGCAGAGCACCCGCATGTCGTCGGGGCCAGGTTTTCTGTCCGCGAGTAGTCCGGAAACGACGGAGCCCCACCCGTCGAAACGGATGGGGCTCCATGCCTTACAGCGCAGGAGTGAAGCCTGCGGAGCGACCGAAGGGCCTACACGTCGAAGTACAGCTCGAACTCGTACGGGTGCGGGCGCAGGTTCACCGGCGCGATTTCGTTTTCGCGCTTGAGGCTGATCCAGGTCTCGATGAGGTCGGGGGTGAAGACGTTGCCTTCGGTCAGGTAGTCGTGGTCCTGTTCGAGGCGGTCGATGACCGAGGCCAGGCTGGTGGGGGCCTGCGGGATGCCCTTGGCCTCCTCCGGCGGGAGCTCGTAGAGGTCCTTGTCGACCGGAGCCTTCGGCTCGATCTTCTTCTTGATGCCGTCCAGGCCGGCCATCATCATGGCGGCGAAGGCCAGGTACGGGTTACCCGAGGAGTCGGGCGCGCGGAACTCGATGCGCTTGGCCTTCGGGTTGTTGCCGGTGACCGGGATGCGGACCGCGGCGGAGCGGTTGCGCTGCGAGTACACCAGGTTGATCGGGGCCTCGTAGCCCGGAACCAGGCGGTGGTAGGAGTTCACGGTCGGGTTGGTGAACGCCAGCAGCGACGGGGCGTGGTGCAGGATGCCGCCGATGTAGTGACGCGCCAGGTCCGACAGGCCCGCGTAGCCGGCCTCGTCATGGAACAGCGGCTTGCCGTCCTTCCACAGCGACTGGTGCACGTGCATGCCCGAGCCGTTGTCACCGAAGAGCGGCTTCGGCATGAACGTGACGGTCTTGCCCTCGGCCCACGCGGTGTTCTTCACGATGTACTTGAACAGCTGCAGGTCGTCGGCCGCGCCGAGCAGGGTGCCGAACTTGTAGTTGATCTCGGCCTGACCGGCGGTGCCGACCTCGTGGTGGCCGCGCTCGAGTTCGAAGCCCGCGTTCTGCAGGTTGGTCGAGATCTTGTCGCGCAGGTCGACGTAGTGATCGTACGGCGCGACCGGGAAGTAACCGCCCTTGTTGCGGACCTTGTAGCCGCGGTTGGGGGTGCCGTCCGGGTTGAACTCCGCGCCGGTGTTCCAGGAGCCGGAGATCGACTCGATCTCGTAGAAGGCGCCGTTCATGCCCGAGTCGTAGCGGATGGAGTCGAAGATGTAGAACTCGGCCTCGGCACCGAAGTAGGCGGTGTCGGCGATGCCGGTGCTCTTCAGGTACTCCTCCGCCTTGCGCGCGACGTTACGCGGGTCGCGGCTGTAGGCCTCGCGAGTGAACGGGTCGTGCACGAAGAAGTTGAGGTTCAGCGTCTTGGCCGCGCGGAACGGGTCCAGCCGAGCGGTGCTGAAGTCGGGGAGCAGCAGCATGTCCGACTCGTCGATGGACTGGAAGCCACGGACGGAGGAGCCGTCGAACGCTAGCCCTTCCTCAGCGAGGTCAGCGGTGAAAGCCTTCGCGGGAATCGAGAAGTGCTGCTGCACACCCGGAAGATCGCTGAAGCGGATGTCGACGTATTCGACCTCCTCTTCCTTGATGTGCTTGATGACCTCGTCGGCCGTGCTGAACGTCACTTGTTCTCCTTACGGATCGGTTCCCAGCCAGTGTCGATTGCATGGGTTCGTCGCGTCCAGACGGTATGGACGCGGTGTTTCCCAGCAATCAAGGCTGTGTTTCGCCAGTGTTACACGTGCGGCTGGCCGGGTGTTCAAGGCCACCCGGGCTCGAACAGCATGGTAATCCTGCCGACATTACCGACGCCTGCCGAGGTCAACTTGGGTTAATGCGGTGTCCTACGACCGGTCGTAGAGGCCTATTCTGGGGGTTATGGCACGCATCAGCGGATCCTGGCTCTCCGGACCTTCGGCGGACCCGGGCGATCCGGCAACCCCCGAGTTCCCCGGTCAGTCCCTTGGTCTGCCCCGCTCCGGCGCCGGGGCGCTGGTGGGTATGTTGCGGCGCATCGTCGCACTGGTGGTGGACTGGTTCATCTCCCTCGGTGTGACCGCAATCATCGTGCGGCCGAATCCCGACAAGATCATCGCCGGGATGGATATTCCGGCCGGGCAGCCGCGTCCGTCGAATTTCGAGGCGATTGTGAGTGCGCTCACGACGCCCAACCTGATCGTGTGGTTCGTGATCGGTGTCGTCGCGGTGTCGCTGTTCGGGTACACGCCGGGGCAGTACTTCCTGCGCCTGCGCGTCATCCGCGTCGATGCACCGGTGGCCGTCGGTTTCGTGCGTGCGTTGGCCCGCCAGGTGCTGCTGGTCTTCGTGGTTCCGGCGCTGTTCACCGACGCCGACGGTCGCGGCATGCACGACCGAGCCACCGGCACCGCGGTCGTCCGCTCACGCTAGTGCCTCCAGGCGGGTGTCGGAACAGTACGCTCCGGCGGTGTCTCTGAATCCCGTCATGCTGGCGGTCCGCCTGTTCCTCGAACTCGCCGCCATTTCCTCATTCGCGGTCTGCGGTTGGCGCGCGTTCGATTCGCCCTGGCGCTATGTGCTGGTCGTCCTGCTGCCGCTCGCCGCCGCCGCGGCTTGGGGAACGTTCGCGGTGCCGGGCGATCCGAGCCGCAGCGGAAAGGCCCCGGTCGCGGTGGACGGCTGGGTTCGTCTGCTGGTCGAGATCGTGGTGCTGTTCGGTGGCGCGGCGGCATTCTGGATCGCGGGACTGCCTCGCTGGGCGCTGGTCTTCACCACGGTGCTCGTCGTCTACCACGCCATCGGCTACGACCGGATCACCTGGTTGCTCAACACTGGGCGAACCGGAACGACCCCTTAGGAATGCGAAGGCCCGCCTCCCACGGGATGCGGGCCTCGAAGCAGCATCAGCGCCGACGGATGGTGCGCTGCACCCCGCGCATCTTGGCGCCCGCGGGCATCGGGCCCTTGGGCAGTGCGGGACCGCTGCGCGAACTCAGCGCGGCCAGCCGGCCCTCGATGAGGTCTATGCGCTTGGTATCGATATTGCGAGGCAGCTTGGTGAGGTGCTTCTGCAGTTCCTTCAGCGGGATCTGGCCCTCGTCGTTACCGATGACGATGTCGTAGATCGGGGTGTCGCCGATGAGCCGCGCGGTGCGCTTCTTCTCCTGTGCCAGTAACGATTTCAGCCGCTGCGGGGAACCCTCACCGATCAGGATGACGCCGGGCAGGCCGATCACGCGGTGCACGGCATCAAGCTGAGTCGTCGCAGCGACGCCATTGCTGACCCGCCATTTGCCCTGCATGTTGTCCAGTACCCAGGCCGCCGCGCCCGCCTGCCCCTCGGCCTTGGCGTATACATTGCGCTGCACCCGGCGACCGAAGATGATGAACGCGACGAGCACGCCGAGCAGCAGTCCGAGCGGCAGCAGGAACCACTGCAGCCCGAAGATCAGGCCGACCACCAGGAATACGACCGTGATCCCGACGACGGCGCCGACCATCAAAGGCAGCAGCAGCTTGTCTTCCTTGCGCTGCATCTGGAACGCCTGCCAGAGCTGCTGGCGGCGTTCTTTCGACTGCTGCTTGCGGGCCGCCTTCGCCGCGGCCTTCGCTTCCTTGGACGGCGTGCCGCCCTTGCCTACTGCCATATTCACAGAATAGTGGCACGTCGGGCGGGTCTCCGCACCGCGTCAGTTCACGCCGCGACGCGCGATCTCACCCAATGCGGTGAGATCCAGATCACCCGAGGTCTCGGTCCAACCCATGGCGCGCAGCTCCGCGGGCGCGCCGACGCCGAGAGCGTCGTGCAGCCCGACGGCGACCGAGCGCGCGAGTCCGCGCAGAGTGTCCAGAGACAGTGGCCAGAGCAGCGTGCGGGTCCAGTTGTCGATTTCGCGACGCGCGACGGGTTCGCGCCAGCCGAGATCGCGCAGCATGCGTTCACCGGTCGCCGAGATGGGCTGCGCGAGATAGGAATTGCCCGCCAGTTCGACGGTCAGCTTGATGTCGTATTGCACGAATTGGACATATCGATTGCCGGGGGCGGCGATTATCAACGTTGCGCGGGAAGGTAGTTCGAAAAGGCACTGCGCCAGCGCCCGCCCGAATAGGTCCCAATCCGTGGTCACCGACTCGGTCATGCCCTCGCCTCGCTAACACTCAGCTCCGGCATGACCGCGCAACTCGGCTGTATTTACTGTTCACTCGCTGCGCTCGCTCATAATTCCCCCGGGGGACCCGCACTGGCCCGATCATACGCCGCGCTGCCTGGGACACCAGCCGAATCGTGTTGGCCGAGTATGACCTTCACCCAGCGATAGCGAAAGCAAATAGCCCGCCGTTCTCGCGAACAGCGGGCACCCGCTTCACGCGGTCACGGCAATCGGTCCGGGCGTCACATCTTCCGATTCCGGAACCCGGCCGAGCCCGCGGAATACGGGCACGTCCAGCTTGCGGCTCGCGGGCCGCAATGCCCACGACGCCACCACGCACAGCGCGAAAAAGCCGGTGTAGATCAGATGATTCGCGGCGGAACGATGTGCGATGTGCGAGACGAATCCGCCGGTCAGATCGAAAAACGCACCAGCATAGGCCCATTCCTTCACCAGCGGAAAGCGCGGGACGGCGAGTGCGATGGCGCCGAGCACTTTCCAGAATCCGAGGATGGTCATGACATAGGTCGGATAACCCAATTCCGTCATGCCGGCCGCGGTCCCGCCGCGGTGCAGCAGATCGGCGATACCGCCCGATGCCAGGACGAAAACCGTCAGTCCGGTAGTGGTCCAGTAGCCGATCGATCGTGCGTTGCTCATGGTGTCCTCCTGCGTCGTGCCTTTCCCGCCGTCACACCCCTGACCAGCGCGGCGGCCGAGATGTGACAGCCACGGGTCATCCCGCCTGCAGTTCCATGAGTTCCAAGGTCTCCGGGTCGGCGAGCAGATCGATGGCCACGATCCGACCTTGGGACACGGTGAAATCGAAGACCACGCGCGGTATGCCGCCGACGGACCACACAAGTCCCGCCCGGCCGTCGATGAGCGCGAGCTGGGCTGCCCTGGCCCGGCCGGAGAAGGTCTGCGCGACCGCATTCGCACCGGACGCGCCCGCGGCACCGGTGGCGAGGGCGGCGGCATCGACGCGCAGCACCACATCCGGATCGAGCAGCGTCAGCAGCGCCTCGAATTCACCCCCGCGTGAGGCGGCGAGGAATGCGTCGACGACCTCACGCTGACGATCACGGTCGGCGGTGGCTCTTGCGCCCTGCACCCGCCGCCGCGCCCGACTGGCCAATTGCCGGGCGGCGGTGGGGGTTTTGCCGACGATCGGCGCGATCTCGTCGAAGGGCACGGCGAACATGTCGTGCAGTACGAACGACAGCCGCTCCGGCGGGGCGAGGGTGTCGAGTACGACAAGTAGGGCGAGGCCGATCGAATCGCCGAGCATCGCTTCCTGTTCCGGGCCCTCGACATCCGGTACCGGTTCGAATTCGTCGAGCGGTTCCTCGCGCCGCGTCTTGCGCGACTGCAGCATATTCAGACAGACCCGGCCGACAACGGTGGTGAGCCAGCCGCCCAGATTCTCGATCTCATCGCTATCGGAACGGCTGAGTCGCAGCCACGCCTCCTGGACAGCGTCATCGGCCTCGCTACCGGAGCCGAGCATGCGATATGCCACCGCGAGCAGATGCGTGCGGTGCTCCTCGAAGCGCTCGGCGAGAAATTTCTCGTCCACTTGTCACATTCTCCCGTTCGGGCTGGTCATGTACGTGAACTGGAAACCGCGACCGCGAACAAGGAGCCAATGATGACCGCTGGACTGCAGACCATCGTCTACCCCGTCACCGACCTGGTCAAGGCGAAGAGCGTGTACGGCGCGCTGTTCGGGGACCCCACCGCCGACACGCCGTACTACGTCGGCTACCGGGTGGCGGGCCAGGACATCGGCCTGGACCCGAATGGCCATAAGAAGGCAATGACCGGCCCGATCGGCTACTGGACCGTCGAGGACATCGAGAAGCAGCTGGCCACCCTGGTCGAGGCCGGTGCCGAGGTGACCCAGCAGCCGACGAATGTCGGCGGCGGGAAGCTGATCGCGACGGTCAAGGACACCGACGGGAATGTCTTCGGGCTCATGCAGCCCTAAGCGAGGATGGCTCCATGCCCTCCGAGACCTATGACGTGCGCCCGATCGGCCGGGTGCGCTCGCCACTGACCGATCCGGCGGATGCGCCGAAACAAGGCGACGAAGGCGCACCGCCCGCCGAGATCGTGCTCGATCCCGAGGTCTCGGCGGGCACGGTGGGCTTGCGCCCCGGCGATGCGGTGTTGGTATTCACCTGGTTGCATCGGGCGGATCGGGAGGTGCTCTCGGTGCATCCGCGCGGCGATCGCAGCCGCCCGGTCACGGGGGTGTTCGCGACGCGGGCACCGCATCGACCGAATCCGATCGGGCTGCATCGGGTCACGATCGCCGAGATCGATGGGACCGTGCTCACCGTGCACGGTTTGGAAGCGATCGACGGCACACCGGTGCTGGATCTGAAGCCGGTCCTCGGACCGACCGCGCAGCGCTGAGTGACACCCCCGTTCCGGGGGCTGGACTATTGACCAGCAGCAGTCGATAGTTCTCGGGTGACTGTGCTGTTGCGTGGGATGGCCGGGGTTTTGTTGATGCTCGCGGGGTTGGCGCCGGTAACGGCAGCGGACCCGATCGGTGTGCCTTTCCAGTGGTCGCAGAGCTTCATCACCGCGCCCGACGGCACCCGGCTGCACGCCGATATTCTGCGCCCGCACGGCGTTTCCGCGGATACGCGCACGCCGGTGGTAATGACCGTCAGTCCGTATCGCTCGCATACCGCTTATCTGAGCGTGCCGCGGCTCGAGGGTGGGCCATCCACCGACGACCTGCACGTCGCGATGTTCCTGAACGCGGGCTATACCTACGTCATCGTGGATCTACGCGGCTACGGCGGCTCGTCAGGATGTCCGGATTTCGGTGGGCCAGGCGAACGTTCGGATGTGACCACCGCCGTGGAATGGGCTGCGGGGCAGCCGTGGTCGACCGGTCGGGTCGGAATGATCGGCACCTCATATGAGGCCTGGACCGGGATGATGGGGCTGGCCGCCAAACCCGCGGGCCTGGCCGCCGTCGCGGCGTTCGGACCGGATGTCGACCCCTACGCCTATATGTACATGCAGGGTGTCGCGTGGAAGTTCTCCGGTAAGCCGGTCACCGAGAGCGGCATTCGCCCGGCCGAAATGACGGGTTTCGAGCATCTGCTCATTGCCTCCACACCGGGCCGCCCCGACGACTCCCCCGAGTACCAGTCCAATGCCGTCCAGATACCGGCCGGGTGCTATGAGCAATTCGCCGCGAACACCACCAACCATGACGCCACCACCCCTTTCTGGCGCGAGCGCGATCTCGTGGAACGGTTGCGCGGCAATACCATTCCGCTATTCGTCGGCCAGGGTTTTCTGGATTACAACACCCGGGCGTATCGCATCTTCGACGTCTGGAATGCGCTCGGACCCGGCGATCATCGAGCCTGGTTCGGCCAATGGGGCCACAGCGATTGCGATAGCAAATGCGGTGCACCGGATTTCGATACCCAACTGCTCGCCTTCTTCGATAAGCATGTCGCCGGTCGCGATATCGAGGTGCCCGGCCCGCGCATCACGGTCGGCCAATTCGATGGCGGCTGGCGCTCCGAAACCGCATGGCCGCCGGCTGACGCGCACCGCGTTCAGATCGATCTGCGCACCGGCACCTATACCGATCGCGGTCTGCTGCCCGGACCCGACCGCGAGATCTGGTCCATTTCCGAACCGCTGAATACCGCGCAGCACATCTCCGGAATTCCGACGGCAACGCTGCGTCTGTCCGGTCCAGCGACCGCGACGGTCGCGGTCGAACTGTTCGATATCGCCCCCGACGGCCGCGGCACCATCATCACCCGCGGCATCGCGCCGGTCGCCGACACCGCCGATATCAGACTGTTGGCGCAGGACTGGCCGATCATTGCCGGGCACCGTCTCGGCATCCGGATCACCGATGTCGTCGACGACGTCTGGTCCCATGCCGCCGCCAATGCCGAGGTCACCGTCCTCGCGGCCCGCCTGGACCTGCCCCTGCTCAGCACCCCGCGCACCCCCGACCGCGCCGGCGGCACCAGCGAGGCCTGGGCGAAGTGGCGCGACCAAAAGGTCCGCACACTCGGGCCCGAGGTGTTGAACAATGCAGTGATGCCCATGAATTTGCCGAATGAGACCGGTCCTCGATGACAGGTAACGCCGCCCGGACCCACACCACGCCGATTGTCGTCGATACGCACGTAGCCGAACGCCTCGCGCTGGCCTTGCGCTGCGCGACGGTTTCCTACGAGCCATCGGATACCGCGGAGCCCGCAGAACCCAGCGACGCCGAATTCCTCCGGCTGGGCGCACACCTGGAACAGTCGTTCCCCCTGGTCCACACCGAACTGGAATTGGAGCGATTCGGACACAGCAGGCTGTATCGCTGGCCGGGTGTCGAACCGGATCGGGTATCGGCGATTCTGCTCGCCCACCAGGATGTGGTGCCGGTCGATGATCTGCGGCGGTGGACGCATCCGCCGTTCGCGGGCGTGGTGGATGACGAATTCATCTGGGGCCGTGGGGCAATCGATGACAAGAGTCGATTGATCGCGATTCTGGAGGCGGTCGAATCCGCACTCGCCGCGGGAATTCGCCCGCGACACACCATCTATCTGGCCTTCGGGCACGACGAGGAGGTGTTCGGGGATGACGGTGCGGTGCGAATGGCGCAGCGGCTGCGCGAATCCGGGGTGCACGCCGATCTGCTGCTCGACGAGGGCGGTGTCATTCTCAACGGTCTCGCCGACGGCATAGACCGGCCGGTGGCCTCGATCATGGTGGGCGAGAAAGGCTATGCGACCGTTCGTCTTTCGGTATCGGCGGTGGGCGGACATTCGTCCATGCCCGGCAAACAGACCGCGGTGGGACGGATCGCCCGCGCGGTCGGCCGCCTCCAGGACCATCCGATGCCGTTGCGCCTGACACCGGTGGTATCGGACATGGTCACCAGGCTGCGCCACGTCATGCCCGCATATCGCCGCCGCCTGCTCCGATTCGCCGGACTGGCCACGCCGGTGATCACCCGGATACTCGCGGCGCGTCCGCAAACCGAGTCGCTGGTGCGCACCACGACCGCGCCGACGGTCATCCGCGGCGGCGTCAAACCCAATGTGCTGCCACAGCAGGCCGAGGCCCTGGTGAATTTCCGCATTCTGCCCGGCGATTCGGTCGCATCGGTGCTCGAACACTGCCGAAAGGTGGTGCGCGACGCGGACGTGCGGATCGAACTCGTCGGCATGACCTCGGAGCCCTCACTCGGCAAATCACCCGGCCCGGCATTCGACATGATTGCGCGCCTGGCCGAGTCCGTCGTCCCGGGCATCGCGGTGACCACCGGCATCGTCCCGGGCGCGACCGATTCCCGGCACTACGACGACCTCGCCGCCACCCGCTGCAACTTCGCCCCCATCCTGCTGACCAAGGCCGACGTGGAAACGATCCATGGAACCGACGAGCGCATCTCGCTGGTGAACTACGCTCGGCTCATCGAGTTCAATCGGCGGCTGATCGATCAGCTCGCGGCGCCGCCACGTACCCAAGGAGCCGATGCATGACAACCGACCCGAAGGCCGGCGAATCCCCCGACCCGACACCGGGCACCGAGGGCGAATTCGACGGCATCGGCAGCCGAATCGCTTGGCGCGCATGGCTTCCCGACACCAAGGCGCGTGCGGCGATCGTGCTCGTGCACGGCGTCGCCGAACATTCCGGCCGTTACGCCCATGTCGGAAAGCGCCTGGCGGACAACGGTTTCGCGGTCTACGCGCTCGACCACCTCGGCCACGGCAAGTCGGCGGGCAATAACGCGAATATCGGTTCGATGGCGGGCTCCGCAGACAATGTCGAGGAGATGCTGAAGATCGCCCGCCGCGAATATCCGGGTGTGCCGCGGTTTCTGCTCGCGCATTCGATGGGCAGCCTGATCACCTTGTATCTGGCGGTCCGGGCGCCGATCGACGTCGAAGGGATCGTCTTGTCGGCACCGCCGCTCGATATCGCCGTCGGCAATCCGCTGCATCGCCTGCTCGGCCCGCTACTGTCCCGGTTCGCGCCGAATGTCGGTGTGCTGAAACTGGATTCGTCGATGATCAGCCGCGATCCCGAGGTGATCCGCGCCTACGACAACGATCCGCTGGTATTCCGCGGCAAGCTCCCGGCCCGCACCGGTATGGAGATGCTGAATGCCACCGAATTCGTCAAGAGCCGTCTGGACAAGCTCACCGTGCCGCTGCTGGTGTTGCATGGCACCGCCGACACCATCGCCGCACCGTCGAGCACCGATCTGATCGAGCGGGGCGCGGGCTCGAAGGACCTCACGGTGATCCGCTACGAGGGCCTCTACCACGAGGTCTTCAATGAACCCGAACAGGACAAGGTGCTCTCCGATGTCCTGGAATGGCTCGAGGCCCACGTAGCGGACGAGTGAGGACCTAGCGGTAGTTCGTCAGGCAGGCCTGCTCGCCGTCGAGGACGCCGGTGCGGAACGCCTCCAACCGTTGGAAGCCGCTCGGCACCACCTTGCCGTCCACATCGCTGGCGACCAGACCGTCGGCGAGCAGTCCGGAGACGGCCTCGTCGAGGTCGTTCGCCGATAGCCGTGGATCGCTGCCCGGCTCGCTCAGCTTGGTCGTGACGACGCCGGTGAGGCATGCGGTGCGCAGTCCGGAGGTCTGCGCTCCGGTGATCGTCAGCTTGCGCTCCTGTTGCAACGCAAGGACATAGCGGGAGATGAACACGGCGAAGGCGTTGTAATCACCGTCCACCACCGCCGAGAGCGGTTCGTCATCGCCCTTCATCGCCCCGCCGCGTTCGGCGAGTTCGGGGACATCGGTGCCGATCTTGTTCGAACTCGGGCAGTACGAGACCGGCTCGGTGGCGGTCACTTTCGAGCAGTTCTCGATGATCCCGTTGTAGTCGTACTGCGGCGCCTGCTGCAGCGGGAAGATCTTCGCCAGCGCCTGGCTCAGGCTGGTCAGCGACGGCACATCGACAGCAAGCTGAGCGTCCTGCTCGCCGTCCTCGTATGTCGTCGGCAGGGTCCCCCGACGCTGTTCGATCTCTTTCTTATTGATCTTCTTGCAGCCTTGGGCGCCGTCGGTGTAGCCGATCTGCACCGCGGTCACCCGCTCGAAGGCGGAGCCGTGCACATTTTTCGGGTTATCCGGATCGGAATCGCGCACGGCGATGGTGGCACCGAGGACCGCGTTGAGCCCGTCGGTCATATTCAGCGTGAAATGCGCGGAATTCCCTTCGGCCACATGACGCAGGAAGACACCGGCCAGGCAGTCGGCCTGCTGCTCCTTCACCAGCGTGCCGGTGAAGAATCCGGCGATCTTGGCCTGGCCCTGGATGGAGTGACCGTATTCGTGCGCGAGCACCATCACGATCGCCATATCGCTGTACTTCTCCTGCAGCAGTGGCAGCAGCACACCGCGGTCCCAGCCGATGGTGTGGTCCACGCTGCAATAGGCGGCGTTGACGAGGTGATAGGTGCTGGACTTGCAGAATTTGATCGCCTGCTCCTTGGACGCCTTGGCATCCCAGGAGATGTAACGGCTCACCGGCTTGAAGGTGCCGGGAAAGTTCTTGCCGTACTCGGTCTTCCAGAAATCTTCCAGATCGGCGATGGTATTGAGGGCGAGTTTGTCGACCGCGCCGCCGTCGCCGTTCTCCGCGGTGAGCGGTGCGTCCGGGACCCCCTTGCGCGGGCCGCTCGGTCCATTATTGGAGACCGCGCCGGTCAGCTCCCACGGATTGTCCGCGGTCACCGCGCTCGCTCGCTGCTGTCCCGCCTTGCTATCACAGCCGACCAGCGCCGCACCGACCAACAGCAATACCGCGACCACCCCGAACCGCAGCCCTCTAGTCCTCATCAGGTCTTTCCTCCCCGAACTCACTGTGGGCCCGTCCTCGGCGAACCCGACCCGATGGGTGCTTTGCGCACACACGTCGAGCGATCACATGGTAATCGCCGGAAGCTCGGCGCGTGTATACGTCTCGGCGGCCCATGGCCTCAGCGCCCATTCATGACCGAAATCTGCGGGATCGCGCACAGCCACGGAATGGGCGTTGAGGCCAATACGTCAGGCGTTCAACCGCACCCGAGCCAGCACCGCGCGGTGATCCGAGCCGGGGATGGTCAGCGATCGCACATCGGCGGACGTTCCGTCGGCCACCAGGATGTGGTCGATGCCGATCACCGGGCCCCAACGGCGATCCGCGGGATAGGTGAGCAGCGGCCCGGCGCCCGCCTGGTCCGCCGCCGCGACGAACCGTCCGCGCAGCAGATCACGGAATGCCGAGTGATCGCGGGTGGCATTGAAATCCGCGCCGACGATCGCGGGACCCTGTTGCGCGTCGAGAATTTCGCGAATCGTGCGCAGCTCCGAACTCCACACCGGGAAGTCGACCGAGGGCGGCACCGGATGAAATGCGAACACCGCGACCGGTCCCCGCTGTGGATGCTCCATGGTGGCGGACAAATTGTTCATCCAGAAGCCGTCGTATTTCTTGGTGTCCCGCAACGGGTATCGACTGTAGATGCCGGTACCGCCGGCAAGTCGACCGGCCTGTAGGAACTGATACGGCAGCGACTCCTCGATTCCGGCCGCCGCGAGCCGCTGCGCCACCTCCGGTGTCAGCTCATCGACGGTGAGCACCTCGACCTGGTTTTCCCGAACCGCTCGAACCACCGCCGCCGCATCCGCCTCCCCGAGCAACAGATTCGACTGCATGACCGAAATCTCCCGCCCACTCGCCGCCCGCCCCTCCGGCACGAACATCGGCACCTGCATCCACAACACCGCCGCGACGATCACTCCGGCGGCCGCCGCACTCCGCCACCCCCGCGCGATCAGGAAAAGCACCAACCCCGCCACCGCCCCCAGCATCAGATACGACGCCCCCGATGCCACCAGTACCAGCACCTGCCACCGCCAAGCCCCGAAATGCAGCACAATCCCGAGTACTCCCGCGACCAGCGCACACCATCCGATCCCCAGCACCACCCGGTCCACCCATTTCCGCATTCCCCGACCCTAATGGGCGACAACGCAGGACTTGTGCCGCGATTGTGTGGATTCCGTGTAGGCGCGACCCACGGAATCGTCCGACGCGCCCCGTACACTGTCGGGAAGTGCATCGGCGCGGGGAGTCGAGGTGGTCGCGATGTATGTCGAGGAGTTCACGGCGACGGGTGTGCTCACTGCGGACGCGGCCACAGATCTTGCCGACACCGCAGGCCGGTTCACCTCTCGGATCACCGTGACCTGCAATGGCCACACGGTGCTGACACCGGTGCTGCCGTGGTGTTGGAACGAGTTGCGGGTGTGCGCGGGAAGCACGGTATCGGTCATCGTCGAGCAGGGGTACCGCCCACCCGACGATGAGGACCGCATCGCGCTGCGGGAATTCGTGCGCCGCTTCCAGGTGCTGACCGCGGTCGGTCCGGCGCGGCTTCCGCTCAGTGGCGGTGCATCCGCTCGACGAGCACGGCGGCGTCCGTGGTGAGCGAGCCACCGGCGAAAGCCAGTGTGGCCAAGGAACGTTCGGCTGCGGCCGGATGGCCCGCACCGCAGGCATCGGTCACCAGAATCGGGAAGTAGCCCAGGTCCAAGCTGTGCCGGACGGTGGGTTCGATGCCGACCTCCAGAGCGATGCCCGCGATGGCGTACGTGTCGATGCCCAAGTCGCGCAGGGCGAAATCGAGCGGGGTCGCCGCGAAGGCGGACATGGTGATCTTATCGATGACCACCTCGTTCGGACCGGGCGTCAGCTCGGGGACGAGCTGATACTGCGGCGAACCCTGCGGGAAGCTGGAATTCACCTCGTTCGGATTGTCGACCCGCTGCCACTCCATGGCCATACGCAGTTGCGAGACACCGGCCGACGCGGGCGGCAATGACATGTGCCTGGTGTAGAAGACGCGAAAACCGTTCTCCCGCGCCGCATCCCGCAGCTGCACACAGGTCTGGACGATCTTGTCGCCGTCTGGCAGCTGCCGCACGATGCCGACCTGCATGTCGTAGATGATCAGCGCCATCCTGGTTGGATCGCAGGCATCCGCGAGGGTCAGCGGAATGCTGAGACCGTAGGCGTATTGCATCAGGCCGACCCCACCTTCGTCCGGTCGTAGGGCTCGGTGACATCGACGGACGGATCCATCAGCGCCTCCAGCGGCAACGGCGCCTGCACCGGAACGTAGGTCCACTCGAGGTGACCGGCCTTGGTCAGCGGGAAATCGTCGACATAACGCTTGGCCTCTTCGACGCTGTCGACCTCGAATACGATCACCACGCCCGGCTCATCGGCGCGCGCGTAGTTCTCGCGCACGATGCCCGCCTTCCACAACCGCCACACGTTGGCGACCTCTTCGGGAAGGTAGGGGGTGATGGTCTCCATCGTCACGCCGGGCTTGAAGCTGTCGAAAACGATGACTTTCATGGGAAATCGAACTCCATGTCTGCAGAATGTGGTGCGGCCGCGCCGCGTGCGAGTTCCATGTAAGTCCGATGATTACAGTGTTACAAGAACGCACTTTTTGGTGAGTACCGGAGGCGAGCGATGCCGGAGAAGCGCTATTACTGCGCGGTGGAGGTGACCGTCGATCTCATCGACGGCAAATGGAAGCCGGTCATCCTGGCCCACCTCAAGGAGGGCGTGCGCCGCTACGGCGAATTGCGGCGCCTGATGCCGAGCACCAGCGAAAAAATGCTCGTCCAGCAACTGCGCGACCTGGAGTCCGACGGCCTCATCCGCCGCACCACCTTCGACACCGTGCCACCCCAGGTCGAATACGACCTGACCGAGGAAGGCTGGAGCCTGGTCCCGGTCCTCACCGCCCTCTACGAATGGGGGCGCAAACGCGCCGACCGCGCCGCTATTCCCCTGCCTTGAGCGGCCTCAGCCACCGAAGACGCGCTCCACCACCGCTTTCGCCCGCCGAGTTATGCGCATGTAATTGTCCAGGAACTCGCTGCCATCATCGTTCGGCCAGCCCGCCACCCGCGCGACGGCCGATAGTAGAGGGCCCGGGCCGGGTAGTTGATCGGCCGGCTTGCCCCGTACGAGCACCAGTGCGTTACGCGCCCTGGTCGCCGTGATCCAGGCTTCGCGCAGCAGCGAAACATCTTCGACAGCAAGCAATTTGGTCTGCTCGATGACATCGAGGGATTCCAGCGTCGAGGTGTTGTGCAGTGCGCGCACATCGTCGGCGTAGCGCAGCTGCATCAGCTGTACGGTCCATTCGATATCGGCGAGGCCACCGCGCCCGAGTTTGGTGTGAGTCGCCGGATTCGCTCCGCGCGGCAGGCGTTCGGCGTCGATCCTGGCCTTGATCCGGCGGATCTCGCGCACCGACTCCGCCGAGACCCCGCCCTCGGGATAGCGCACCTTATCGATGGTGCGCAGGAACCGGACACCGAGGTCCTGGTCCCCGGCCACCTGATGCGCGCGCAGCAGGGCCTGCACCTCCCACGGCTGCGCCCACTGCTCGTAGTAGGCGGCATAGGCGGCCAGCGTGCGCACCAAGGCGCCGTTGCGACCCTCCGGGCGCAGTCCGGCGTCGACCTGCAGCGGCGGATCGGTACTCGGCGCGCCGAGCAGCCGCTGCACCTTCTCCGCGACGCCGATCGCCCATTTCACGGCCTTGGTCTCGTCCTGGCCGGGACGCGGGTCGCAGACGAAGAGCACATCGGCATCAGATCCGTAGCCGAGTTCCAAACCGCCGAGTCGCCCCATGCCGATAACCGCGAAATCGGCCGGTACCGGCGCCCCGAGTTCGACCTCACTGGCCCGAATCACCGCGCGCAGCGCGGCTTCCAGCACCGCGACCCACACCGAGGACAATGCCCTGCACACCTGCGGCACGTCCAGCATGCCGAGCAGATCAGCGGAGGCCACCCGAGCCAATTCATGGCGGCGCAGTGAACGGGCAGCGGCCACAGCACGTTTCGGATCGTCGTAGCGTGCGGCGGCGGTAAGGATCCCGCGCGCAACGTCTTCCGGCTGCGGACTGAGCAATAGCGGCCCGCCCGGACCGTCGGCATACATCCGGATCGTGTCCGGTGCGTTGATGAGCAGATCCGGCAGATATTCCGAGGAACCGAGCACGATCATCAACCGCTGTGCGATCGCGCCCTCGTCGCGCAGTTCGCGCAGGAACCAGATCTGATCGTCCAGTCCCTCGGAGACCCGTCGGTAGGCGAGCAGTCCGGCATCGGGATTCGGTGTGTCCCCGAGCCATTCGAGCAATGTCGGCAACAACAGCGCCTGAATGCGGCCCTTGCGCGACACTCCGCCGGTGAGCGCTTTCAGATGCCCCAGTGCGTTCTCCGGCGCCGCATAACCGAGCGCGGCCAGCTGGCGGATCGCCGCGTCCGGGCTCAGCCGCAGCGCGTCGGGATCCATCTTGACCACCGATTCGAGCAATGGCCGATAGAAGAGTTTGGCGTGTAATCGCCGCACCCGCACCGCATTTCGGCGAATCTCGGTGCTCAGCACGCCGATGGCGTCCTGCCGTCCGTCCGGGCGGATATGAGCCGCGCGCGCCAGCCAGCGCATGCCCTCTTCGTCATCGGCGGCGGGCAGGGTGTGGGTGCGCTTGAGCCGCTGCAACTGCAGCCGGTGTTCGAGCAGGCGCAGGAATTCGTAAGAGGCGGTGAGGTTCGCGGCATCGTCGCGGCCGACGTACCCGCCTGCGGCCAATGCCGTCAGCGCCTCGACGGTGCCCTGCACATGCAGGGTCTCGTCCACCCGGCCGTGCACCAATTGCAGTAGCTGCACGGCGAATTCGACATCGCGCAGGCTGCCGTGGCCGAGTTTGAGTTCGCGCTCGCGCAGATCGGCGGGCACCAGATCCTCCACTCGGCGCCGCATCGCCTGCACCTCGGCGACGAAGTCGGGGCGCTCGGAGGCGGTCCACACCATCGGCATCAACGCGTCGCGGTACTGCTCCCCCAGCGCCAGATCGCCGGTCATCGGCCGCGCCTTGAGCAGTGCCTGGAACTCCCAGGTCTTGGCCCAGCGCTTGTAGTAGGCGATATGCGAGTCCAGGGTGCGCACCAGCGCACCGGCCTTGCCCTCGGGCCGCAGTGCCGCATCGACCTCGAAGAAGGCCGCGCTGCCCACGCTCATCATCTCGGCGGCCAATCGGGCGGCGGCGGCATCGGCCGGTTCGGCCACGAAAACGACATCCACATCGCTGACGTAGTTGAGTTCGCAAGCACCGCTCTTGCCCATGGCGATCACGGCCAGCCGCACCGGCACCGGCGCATCCTTGCAGACCCTGGCCACCGCGACCGCGAGCGCAGCGGTCAATGCGGCATCGGCGAGATCGGTGAGATGGCGGCCGACCACCTGGTACGGCAGCACCGGCTCGTTCTCGACCGTGGCCGCCAGATCCAGCGCGGCCAAAAGCATGAGTTGGTCGCGATATCGCTTGCGCAGCAGCGGAATTGCCTCGGGACCGGACAGCTCGGCCCGGTACAGCACCGCATCCGCGTGCGCACACTCGGCCGGCACTGCCTGCACCGCCGCCAACAGGTCCGCGACCAGCTCCTCGCGCGCGGGTAGCTTGTCCCGCAGCAGAATTCGCCATGCGGCCGGATCGGCGACCAGATGATCAGCGAACGCGCTCGACGATCCGATGAGCGCGAAAAGCCTGCCGCGCAAGGCAGTATCGGTACGCAACGTCGAATCGAGTTCGAGCCAGTCGTCGCCGAGCGCGGTCTGCAACCGCGTCAGCGTCAGCAGTGCGAGATCGGCATCGGGCGCGCGGGACAGCGCCCACAGCACCGGAATGCTGTCGATATTGTCCCAAGCCAACTCTCGTAACGAGGTGGCGGCGGTCGGCTCGAGCAAGCCGAGCCGACCGACACCAGGAACAGCTGAACGAGCAGACGGCGGCCGGACCATACGTCCAACTTAGTTGGCCGATCATCTCTTTCCACCCGGCCGGGGTGGAAAGAGTCGTAAACGTAGCCGACCGCGCTGGTTTAACCGGCTAGAGGCCGAGGTACTCTTTCAGCTCGTACGGGGTCACCTGGCTGCGGTAATCCGCCCATTCCCGGCGCTTATTGCGCAGGAAGAAGTCGAAAACGTGCTCCCCGAGCGTCTCGGCGACCAACTCTGAGCGTTCCATCGCCTGCAGCGCCTCATCGAGCGTGCCGGGCAGCTCGCGGAAGCCCATGGCGCGCCGCTCGGCGACGGTCAGCGACCACACATCGTCCTCGGCCTCCGGCGGCAGCGTGTAGCCCTTCTCGATGCCACGCAGACCGGCCGCCAGCAGCACGGCGAAGGTCAGGTAGGGGTTGCAGGCCGAATCTGGACTGCGGATCTCGACGCGGCGCGAGGAGGACTTGTTCGGGGTGTACATCGGCACCCGCACCAGCGCGGAGCGGTTGGACCGGCCCCACGAGGCCGCCGTCGGCGCCTCGCCGCCGTGGATGAGTCGCTTGTAGGAGTTCACCCACTGGTTGGTGATCGCGCTGATCTCCGGGGCGTGCTCCAGGATGCCCGCGATGAAGGCGCGTGCGGTCGCCGACAGGTTGATCGGATCGTCGGGATCGTGGAAGGCGTTGGCCTCGCCCTCGAACAGGCTCATATGGGTGTGCATGGCCGAGCCCGGGTACTGGGCGAACGGCTTCGGCATGAAGGTTGCGCGCACGCCCTCGTCGATGGCCACTTCCTTGATCAGGTAGCGGAAGGTCATCACGTTATCGGCCATGGACAGCGCGTCGGCGTAGCGCAGGTCGATCTCCTGCTGCCCCGGAGCGCCCTCGTGGTGGCTGAACTCCACCGAGATGCCCATCGACTCGAGCGCGTCGATGGCGTGGCGACGGAAGTTGGGCGCGGAGTCGTGCACGGCCTGGTCGAAGAACCCGCCGCTGTCTGCCGGGGTCGGCTGGCGGCCGTCCTGGGGACCGTTCTCCAGCAAGAAGAACTCGATCTCCGGGTGCACGTAGCAGCTGAACCCGACATCACCGGCCTTGTTGAGCTGACGCCGCAGCACATGGCGCGGGTCGGCCCAGGACGGCGAGCCGTCGGGCATGGTGATATCGCAGAACATACGCGCGGAGTGCTGGTGGCCCTTGCTTGTCGCCCAGGGCAGCACCTGGAAGGTCGAGGGATCCGGCCGCGCGACCATATCGGCCTCCGACACCCGAGCGAAGCCCTCGATGGCCGAACCGTCGAAGCCGATGCCCTCTTCGAAGGCGCCCTCTAGCTCGGCCGGAGCGATGGCTACGGACTTCAAATAGCCCAACACATCGGTGAACCAGAGACGCACGAAGCGGATATCCCGTTCTTCGAGCGTCCGCAGCACGAATTCCTTCTGGCGATCCATGTCGCCGAGCGTAAGCATCCGGCGTTAAATCCGTGTTACATACACGCTTAGGGATTGCAATCCCATCATTCGGAATGAATCTCACAGGGCGCAAGATCACCTTGTGAGCGAGCGGGCCGCGGGCACAGTACGCCCCCCACACGACCGGGCCGGGCGCCGGCGAGGCGCGGTCGGGAGCGGGGAATCAGCAGGTCAGACCGGACCCTGGGACCTTCAGATCGGTGAGGTAGGAGATCACCGCGTCGTCGAGGCACTGATCACCGGCGACCAATGCCGCGGTGTGCCGGGTGCCCCGGTAGGTGATCAGCGCGGCGCCGAGCTGGTTGGCCAGATCGACACCGGCCTGATACGGCGTCGCGGGATCCTCGGTGGTCGACACCACCACCGTCTTCGGCAGACCCGGCGCCGAAACCTTGTGCGGTGTGCTCGTGTTCGGCACGGGCCAGACGGCGCACAGTTCCAGCGGTGCGGTTCCGGTGCCGCGACCGTCGTCCAGGAACGGTGCCGCCTGGCGGTATTCCATGTCCTGTCGGCCCACCACGGCACGATCGTTGATCGGCGGATCATCGACGCAGCGGATGGCGTTGAAGGCCTCCTGCGTGTTGTCGTAGCTGCCGTCGTCGCGGCGACCGTCGTACAGATCGGCGAGCTTCAACAGCGTGTCGCCACGCCCGTCGCGCAATTCGGACAGACCGAGGGTGAGCACCTTCCAGAAATCATCGGAGTAGAGCGCCTGCTGCACGCCGGTGATGGCGTCGCCGTAGCTGAGTCCGCGTGGATCGGTGGTCGCGGCCGGTTTGGTCTCCAGCGGATTCACCAGCGCGCGGAACTTCGCGACCGCCTGGGACGGATCGGTGCCGAGCGGGCAGTCCGCCTGCTTGGCGCATTCCGCGGCGTAGGCGTCGAAGGCCTGCTGGAAGCCCGCCGCCTGCCGCAGCGATTCCTGGATCGGATCCTGGGATGAGTCCACCGCACCGTCGAGCACCAGGGCGCGCACATTGTTCGGGAACTTCTCGGCGTAGGCCGAGCCGAGCTTGGTGCCGTAGGAGTAGCCGAGATAGCTGAGTTTCGGATCGCCGAGTACGGCGCGGATCACGTCCATGTCCTGTATCACCTCGCGGGTGCCGACATGGGCCAGGAATTCGGTGCCGGTGCGCTCGACGCAGTGGCCGACGAACTCATGGTTCTCGTCCTCGGCCTTGGCAATGCCGTCGGGAGTGTTGTCGGTCGGCGGTTCGGCGCGTTCGGCGTCGTTCTGCTGCGGGGTCAGGCAAGCGACCGTCGGGATCGAGGATCCGACACCGCGCGGATCGAAACCTACTCGGTCGAAGCGCTCGGCCAGCGGCGTCTTGCCCGCGATGCCCACCATCGACAAACCCGATACGCCCGGACCGCCCGGATTGAGCAGCAGTGAGCCGATCCGGTTGCCGCTGGCCGGAATTCGGGCCAGCGCGATCTGCGCGGTGGCGCCCTCGGGCTTGCTGTAATCGACGGGCACGGTGATGCGGGCGCATTCGGTATTCGGTGCGAGGCGGTCGTCCGGGGAGCCGAAATCGCCGCAGGAACCCCAGTTCGCGGTCTGGCTGTAGAACTTCTCGAGGCCCGCGGGCGATGTGGGTAACGCAGTGCCCGGCTCGTCCTTGGATGCGGTGCATCCGGCCGCCACCACCGCCAGCGCCACCGCGACCAGCACCCCACGCGACCCATTCCGCACCACAGACATGGGAAAGATCCTGGCATGCCTGCCCCACCTCTGGCGAAACTCCGGCCGGCCGTGAGTACTCGAACCTCGATCACCGCACCGACCGTTGGGACTGCGACGGGTTCTGGGCGTACACGAGTTACCCATGTTCGTGCGAAATCAGTCGCTGCGCTGGGCTTGCGATGTGACCAATTGCATCGCCTATGGCCTTAAACGGGCGAGGCAGGGGGTGCACACTGGATTCGTCATACAAACCCGGGGACCCGAACGGGCCTCGAGGCGACAACCACGAAAGGGACGATGATGTCCGTATCCGAATCGGAAACCCCTGCCTACGGCGCTGCCCCGGCTGCCAAGCCGACAAAGCGCAAGACGCGGGTACCTCATCTGCAGCAGATGAAGGCCGATGGCGAGAAGTGGTCGATGTTGACCGCCTACGACTATTCCTCCGCTCGCATCTTCGAAGAGGCCGGAATCCCGGTCCTACTGGTGGGTGATTCCGCCGCCAACGTCGTCTACGGCTACGACACCACCGTGCCGATCACCGTCGACGAACTCATCCCGCTGGTGCGTGGTGTGGTCCGTGGTGCACCGCACGCACTGGTGGTGGCCGATCTGCCGTTCGGCACCTACGAGTCCTCGCCGCAGCAGGCGCTGGCCACCGCGACCCGGTTCATGAAGGAGGGCGGTGCGCACGCGGTGAAGCTGGAGGGCGGTGAGCGCGTCGCCGAGCAGATCGCGCTGATCACCTCGGCCGGTATTCCGGTGATGGCGCATATCGGCTTCACCCCGCAGAGCGTCAATACCCTCGGTGGTTTCCGGGTGCAGGGTCGTGGCGACGGCGCCGAGCAGCTCATCGCCGATGCCATCGCGGTCCAGGAGGCCGGTGCGTTCTCCGTGGTAATGGAGATGGTGCCGGCCGAACTCGCCGGCCAGGTGACCCGCAAGCTGACCATCCCGACCGTCGGCATCGGCGCCGGCGCGGAATGCGATGCGCAGGTGCTGGTCTGGCAGGATATGGCGGGCTACACCAGCGGTAAGACCGCCAAGTTCGTCAAGCGGTTCGGCCGGATCGGCGATGAGTTGCGTTCGGCCGCGGCCGCTTACGCCGACGAGGTGCGGCGCGGGACCTTCCCCGGCCCCGAGCACAGCTTCTGAGTTCACGATGACCGGCCGAGCGGTGCATGCACCAGCGGCGCTGCTCGGCCAACCCGTGCAGCCGATGCTCGACTGGGCCACCGGAGTTCTCGCCGATCGCTGCGTGAAAATCGTTGGTACGCCGGAGGAAACGCGACGGCGGTCGTGGTCGTTGATCGTGCGCATCCCGACCGATGCGGGTCCGATGTGGTTGAAGGCCAACGCCCGAGCCGGTGCGCACGAGGGTCCGTTGCTGCAGGCATTGGCCCGGCTGCGGCCCGGTAGTGTGCTCGAACCGCTTGCGGTGCAACCGGATCGCGGCTGGATACTCAGTCCCGACGGCGGTGCCACCGCGCGGGATTCCGCGGCGGCGTGGACCGAATTGGTCCGCCGCTACGCCGACCTCCAGTTGGCGATGGGCGACCACATCGCTGAACTGCGCGACACCGGCACACCGTATCTGCCACCGCCCCAACTGATCACGGTGTATCAGCATTTCGAGCCCCGTGTCCCCGGCCTCGGCGCGGCGATCACCGAAGCCGCTGCGGCGCTCGCCGAATTCGGCAGACTGAGCATCGAACACAATGATCTGCACCCGGGCAATGTGTTCACCGACTCGGACATGCTGTTCGACTGGGGCGATGCCGTGGTTACCCACCCGTTGCTGTCCTGGCGGGTACTGCGCGGTGCGCACCGCACAGAATATCTGGAACGGTGGCGGCGATCCGGTGCCGTTACCGACGCAGAAATCGCTCTCGCCGACCGGCTGGCACCGTTGATCGCCCTGCATCCTTGGCGCACCATCGACGCATCGCCACCGAGGTTCGCGCGCTTCCTGCAGGGCTTGCTCGACGAGCTGCGCGCGGGCTTTCGCCAGGTTTGATCGGCGGCGCCCAGCAAAATCGCGCGGGCCACGCGGGGCAAATAATGGCAGACTCGAAGCCGACAATGCCGACACGAGCAGAGGGTACCGATGCCGCAAACCCGTTGGATTTCACGCAGCACGCTGGTGGTAGCGGGGATTTTCGCAGCCGTGGCGCTCACCGCCTGCGGGAACGACTCGAGCCCGGCGCCCACCGGCAGCTCGAGTTCGACCACCGGATCGGCCACGGCCACCAGCGCGGGCAAGACCACCAGCGCACCGACGACCACCCTGGAGATCTCCGACGCGTCGGCCACCCAGCTGTGCGACATGATCCGCCCGGAGCTGTCGAACTGGCGGGTACAGGGTCCGACGCTGGGCCGGATCGGGCTCAATGCTCTGGTGCACGAATGGGCGCTGCGCAATGGCGGCATCAACGGCCATGTACTCGCCGATAAGCCGATGATCGACCGGATCACCACCAAGAGCTGCGCCGATGTGCACCAGCAGGCGATCGAGGCATTGGAACTGCCCGATCTGGCTTCGGGGATCGCCTTCTGATGCGAACTCACTACCCCGCGATCGAGCCGTACCAAACGGGCATGCTCGATGTCGGCGCGGACCAAGCCGTGTACTGGGAGGTCAGCGGCAATCCAGACGGTAAGCCCGTGGTGTTCCTGCACGGCGGACCCGGTGGCGGCACCGAACCATTCCACCGGCAGTTCTTCGATCCGGCCGCATACAAGATCGTGCTGCTGGATCAGCGCGGCTGCGGACGGTCCACCCCGCATATCGCGGACGGGGCGAGTCTGGAGACCAATACCACCTGGCACCTGATCGCCGATATCGAAGCGCTGCGCATTCATCTCGACATCGACCGCTGGCAGGTATTCGGCGGCTCCTGGGGTTCTACGCTCGCACTCGCCTATGCGCAACAGCATCCGGAGCGGGTCACCGAACTCGTACTGCGCGGGATCTTCCTGTTGCGGCGCAAGGAAATCGACTGGTACTACAACGGCGCCGCAGGCTACATCTACCCCGACGAGTGGGAGAAGTTCCTGGCCCCGGTGCCGCAGGACGAGCGCGACAGCGATCTGGTTCGGGTGTATCACCGGCTGCTGCACTCCCCCGACGAGAAGGTCGCACAAGCGGCCGCCGTCGCCTGGTCCACATGGGAGGGCGCGACGAGTTCGCTACTGCCGCACCCTGATCGGGTACAGGAGAGCGCCCAGCCGCGGTTCGCACTGGCATTCGCCAGGATCGAGAACCACTACTTCGTCAATGGCGGCTTCCTCGACGAGGGACAGCTGCTGCGCGATATCGACAAGATCGCGCATATCCCCGCCGTCATCGTGCAGGGACGCCACGATGTCGTCTGCCCGGCGACCAGCGCATGGGAACTGCATCGCGCCTGGCCCGGTTCGGTACTGCACATCGTCGACGATGCCGGTCACGCCGCCGCCGAACCCGGAATAACGCACCATCTCGTCGAGGCGACCGACGGATTCGCGAAAGTGAGCTGATCATGGTCACGGCCGGAACCGCCATCGTCGCGGCGCTGCGCGACGACGTCGACCGGCTGCTGGCCGCCGAACCGGATGTCCGTGCCGACGCCTGGGATTCGGTGCACCAGATGCGGGTCGCGACGCGCAGACTGCGCAGTGTGCTGCGCTCCTACCGGACGCTCTTCGAAGCCACACCGATCGCCGAGATACAGCACGAACTCGAGTGGCTGGCCGATCTACTCGGTGTGGCGCGTGATGCCGAGGTGCGGGCGGAACGGTTCACAGCGCTGTTGGCCGCGCATGCGCCACAGGATGAATTCGCCCGGCTCGCAATGGAAACGGCCGTTCCAAAGGCGGCAGGCAACAGCTATGTGCCCGGCACCACCGAGTACGTGCGCACCGAACTGGTCGATGCGGAACGCGACCGGTACCGAACCGCACATGCCGAGGTCCTCGCCGCCCTCGATCACCACCGCTATCACGCACTGCGCCACCGTCTTTCGGCCTGGCGCACCGACCCACCGCTCGACGCGGACCAATCGAAACAGCCAGCCGCCGAGGTCTTCGAACGCATCCTGCGCAAGGACCGCAAACGCTTACGGCGACTGGTCTACGCCGAGCCCGCCGTTTCGCCCGCCGAGCGCGTCGAACTGCTGCACGATATCCGCAAGGGCGCCAAACGCCTGCGTTACTCGTGCGAAGGCGCGATCTACGTACTCGGCGATGCCGCAAAGGATCTCGGCACCGAGGCGAAACGCCTACAAACCGTACTCGGTGACCACCGCGACGCCGTCGAATCCCGCGAAGCCATCCTGGCCCGCGCCGCCGAAACCCACGCCACCGGCGTCAACGCCACCATCTATGAACTCCTGGCCGATGCCGAAGAAATCGCCGCAGGCGAGGCACTGGCCAAATACCCCGCCGCGGCGGCGTTCGTATCGGCTTGATCGGCCCCGGTCACTTCACCCCCGTAGCGAAGATCAGAATGGCGAATAGCAGCATGGAAACGCACAGCTGAGCGCTGTAGCCGGCAGCACGAGCACGAGAAGCGCGTCCGGCCGTTGTCTGCGCGGCAGCTAGGGCCGCAGCACCGACACCAGGAACTCGGTCTGGTCGTAGACCGTCTGCTCGAAGACATCGTCGAAGTAGACATCGAAATGTCCTACCGGATAACGCTTTACGATCGCGTGCTTGGTGCGTTCGGCCGCGCGCATGGTCGGTTTCGGTGGGGCGATGGTGTCGTTGTCGGCGATCGCGTAGAAGACCGGCATCTTCAATGCCTTGGCCCGGCGGCCGGGGGAATCGAACAATGTCGAGAAAGCCACGCGGGCAGCGACTTTCGGTTCGTAGGTCTCACTCTCATCCGCGAGCCTGCCGTAACCCTCCGGTGCATCCGGCGCGCTCATCAGCGCCGCTGAACGCTTGCGACCGGCCAATCGGACGCGAACGGGCTTGCGCCGGATCGGACCGACGAGCAGATCGGTAGCCGCGATGGTGGCCACCTTGGTCAGGCTGGTCGGGCCCTTCGCCATGGCCGAGGCCCAGCCGCTGGTGAACGGTACCTGGGCGACGACCGCCGCGATGTAGTCGTCGTCGGGCGCTACCGTCAGCACATGGCCACCGCCGAAAGAAGTGCCCCACAGCGCAATTCGGGTCGCGTCGAAGCCGCGCAGCGTGCGTGCGTAAGCGATGGCCGAGCGCCAGTCCTCGCGCTGACGGGCGATATGTAGTAGCTGACGCGGCGCACCTTGACTGGCCCCGAAATGCCGGTAATCGAATACCAACACACCCATCCCGGCGGCGGCGAAGCGCCGGGCGTACCTATCCAGCCCCATCTCCCGGTTTGCGCCGAGACCGTGCCCCATTACAACGAGTGGGCGGGGCTTGGGGATGCCAGCGGGGGGATACAGCCAGGCAGCGCACTGCTCGCTGCCCGAGGGAAAACTGACCTCGACACGTTCCATGGCACCTCACCGTACTGTTTCGATCCGAACTACTACCCCCCGACCGGTCACGGGTCAGGCCAGTGATCAAGGTACCCCTTGATCAAAGTAGGCTAAACGCTGCGGACGAGTTGGCCGGGCGGCCGCGGTGATGGGAACGGGTACGTGAGTGCCGCAGCCCGTCGCCGAGGAAAGTCCGGACTCCACAGAGCAGGGCGGTTGCTAACGGCAACCCGGGGTGACCCGCGGGAAAGTGCCACAGAAAAAAGACCGCCCACGATCCCCCGGGATCGTGCGGTGAGGGTGAAACGGTGCGGTAAGAGCGCACCAGCGCCCCGGGTGACCGGGGCGGCTAGGTAAACCCCGCCCGGAGCAAGGTCGAAGGTCGCACCGTTCGCGGTGCGGCTGCGCAGGTGTTCGAGGGCTGCTCGCCCGAGCCTGCGGGTGGACCGCTCGAGGCACCCGGCAACGGTGTGTCCAGATGGATGGCCGTCACCCGGTGTGAGCCGGGGACAGGATCCGGCTTACAGGCCAACTCGTCCGCCCCCTGCAATCCGGTGCTCACCGGTGCCATGATGGAACTGGACCGCTGAGCCGGAATTCGGTGCGGTCAGGCACTTCGCACGGGGTGTAACCATGGATATTCTTGCCGTTATCGGGGCGATTTTCGGGGTGGGGGCGATCGCGGGCGGGATAGTCACCGCGATGAGCGCGCGCATTGTCACCCAATACGAGAAGGGGCTGGTGTTCCGGTTCGGCCGGGTGGTCGGAACCCGAGATCCCGGACTGCGAATGCTGATTCCATTCGTCGACCGGATGCGCAAGGTCTCCACGCAGATCGTCACCATGCCGGTGCCCGCGCAGGACGGCATCACCCGCGACAACGTGACCGTACGCGTCGACGCCGTGGTCTATTTCCGGGTGATCGATCCGGTCTGCGCGGTGGTGGAGGTACAGAACTATCTTTTCGCGGTAGGGCAGGTGGCGCAGACGTCCTTGCGTTCGATTATCGGAAAGAGTGATCTGGATAGCCTGTTGTCCAATCGTGAGGAGTTGAACAAGGGGCTGGAGATCATGATCGATAGCCCGGCACTCGGCTGGGGAATCCATATCGATCGGGTGGAGATCAAGGATGTATCGATACCGGATTCACTGAAGCGCTCGATGTCGCGGCAGGCCGAGGCGGAGCGGGAACGACGGGCGCGGGTGATTTCCGCCGAGGGCGAATTACAAGCGTCGAAGAAGTTGGCCCAGGCGGGTGCGCAAATGTCGGAATCGCCGGCGGCACTGCAACTACGATTGCTGGAGACCGTGGTTCAAGTTGCGGCGGAAAAGAATTCGACATTGGTGCTGCCGTTTCCGGTGGAGTTACTGCGGTTCCTGGAACGCGGTACGCCGTCCGGGGCGAGCGCCGCCGAGTCCACCCCGACCGCACCCCAGCCCACACCGGAAATCACCCCGCCCGAGCCGACACCGGCGCTCGGTCAGGGCAACACGCCAGCGGCCGAACAAGATGGAATGCGCTCGTAACACAACGGGCGTATACCGATACGGGTACGGTTGACCGTTTCGATCGACCCGCAAACAGTCGCTACGGCCGATTGCGCCGTACGACCGCATCGGTAGCACAACGTAAGGAAACCGGGCCGATGTCCATACTGATTCCCGTGATCGCGATCATCGTCATGATCACCGTCGGGTACGTGTTGAAATACCTGCCCAATTACTTGCCGTGGCTGAAGGATTGACTATTTCAGCTCAGCAGAGCATCTTCGCCATCTGATAGATGGCCTGGGCCTCCTCCTTGGAGGCCTCGGAGGCGCCCTTCGTGCGCTTGATGACGTTCTGGACGACCTCGTCCTCGCTCTTGCCGTCCTTGATGTCTTTGCAGGTCTGGACCAGAATGTCGCCGATCTTGGCGTCGTCTTTGCCCTCGGCGAGCTTGGGGAAGGCGCTGCGGTAACTGACGACGAACGTCCCCGCCTTGACGTTGTCCAACATCTCACCGCCCGCGGCCTTCGCCGCCGAAGTCGTCGCGGAAGCGGGCGCGGCGGAAGAGTCTTTGTCATCGCCGCAACCGGCAAGGAGCAGGGCTAACACGGTGCAGCTGGCCGCGATCGCGGCGGTAGTTCTGGTCACGCAGCGGATGCTAGCGGCACTTGGGAAACGTCGCCTCCCGTCTGGTTAACGGAAGGCGACGAAGACCGCATCGTTGACGGTGAGGTCAGAGCGGGTTGACCATGAAAACCTGAGCCCAATACGCCGCCTGCTCAGGACCGAGCAGAGGCATCAGGTAATCGAAAAGAATCGTTGACATCAGTGGATAACTCCCAATTGTCGACGTACGGGTCACTTGCGAATGTGCGGGAAAAGCTCGATCCCGCCACGCCGGGGAACCCTAGCAGCCGGGCTCTGACGCCGCCGGGTTCGGCGTGTCCGGCATGGCGATTCGGGTGGCACTGGCCTAGAACGTGAGCGACGTCATAGAGTAGGCGCCGTTGGTAAGACCCGTTGCCGGTCCGCCACAAACTCACATTCTTCGATCACGGAAGCAGGCACAACTCTATGCGGATTGTTCGTTCACTGGTCGCCGGTGCGCTGATCGCCGGGGCCGCATCGGTTTTCGCCATGCTGGGCACCGGGTCCGCCTCGGCGGTCGCGGTTACCCCGCTGGCGGGTGGGGTCCAGGTCGACCTCAACTCGGCCGACACCGCCTGGGTGCACCAGAACCACATCGGGCAGGCCATCGCCGGTCTGCCGCATCCGTCGGCGGCCTCGTTCGGCCAGGCGCTGGACGCGGCGGCGGACGTTTCCGCCGGCGTCCCGGGTGGACGGGTGACCTTTACCGTGTACGGGCCGCTCAATGAATTGAACGGCACCATGCTGGCACTGCAGTAGAGACCGACTGCGACAGCGTGGAACTTCACCAGCGGATCGTGTCGGCGCCGGTCGATTTCGGCGCCATTCGATCCGAATTCGGATTGGCCTCGGCGTATCCCGCCGAGGCCACCGCGGCGGCCCGCGACGCGATCGACGCGTTCGCGGGCGCTCGCGCCGATCGCACCGATATTCCATTCGTCACCATCGACCCGCCCGGCGCCATGGATCTGGACCAGGCGGTGCATATCGAACACACCTCTTCCGGTTTCACTGTCCACTACGCGATCGCCGATGTCGGCGCCGTAATAGATCCCGCGGGCCCGCTGGCCCAGGAAGCGGGCGCGCGCGGCCAGACCTTCTATCTACCCGACGGCACCGTGCCGCTGCACCCGCCGATCCTTTCGGAGAATTCCGCGAGCCTGCTGCCCGAACAGACCAGGCCCGCGGCGCTGTGGACCATCGAATGCGATGAGACCGCCGAGCCGCAACGATTCTCGGTAATCCGGGCTACCGTGCGCTCGCGGGCCCGACTCGACTACGCGAGCGTCCAAGCCGACGCCGACGCGAACCGCCTGCATCCCTCGATCGCGGCCCTGCCGGAATTCGGTACGCGGCGCATCGAGGCCGGGCTGGCCCGCGGCGCGATCGGACTGCGCCTGCCCGCCCAGAGCGTTATCCGTGACGACAAGGCCGTCGGCCACTGGCATCTGGTAGTGGAACCGCGCACCGCCGCCGACGACTGGAACGAACAGATTTCCCTGTTGACCGGTATGTGCGCTGCGCGAATCATGTTGAACGACAGTGGATCCGGTGGCGTGCCCCGGGCCGGTGAGCGGATCGCATTGCTGCGGACCATGCCGCCGCCCGTAGAATCGGCGATTGATTCGATGCGCAGGACGGCTGCGGCGTTGGGGGTCGACTGGCCTGCGGATCAGTCCGTCGGGCGGATGTTGGCCGGACTCGATCCGAATGCGCCTGCGACGTTGGTCTTGATGTCCGAGGCGACAGGGTTGCTGCGTGGTGCGGGATATACGGTGCTCGATGGCGTGGCGGCCGCAGGGGCAAACGGTTCCAGGGCCGGTGCTCAGGTGGCTGATGGTGCGCTGTCGTCGGGTGGTGTGGAGTTGGTGGCCGATCCACGGTCGGCAGGTGCTACCGAGTCGCTAGGTGGCGTGGGCCCGCCGGGTGGTGCCCGTTCCATCGGCGGCGCGGCTGCGGCGGGCAGCGCGCGTGCGGTGGGCGTTCGGGGGACCGGCGCCAAGCCAACGAGAAACCCACAGACCGTGAACAACCTGCAGCACAGTGCGATCGGCGCCCCCTACGCGCACGTCACCGCACCGCTGCGCCGCCTCGCCGACCGCTTCGCAACCGAGATCTGCCTCGCCCGCTGCGCCGGAACCGAAGTCCCGCAATGGGTCCGCGATGGCCTCGCCCCCACCGCCGAGTCGATGAAACGCAGCGACAGCCTCGCAGGCAAGGTCGAACGCGCCTGCATCGACCTCACCGAATCCACCCTGCTCGCCGAACGCAGCGGCTCGATCTTCGAAGCCGTAGTAGTACGCGAAGCCAACGGCACCCGCCCCGCCGAAGTCTTCATCGCCGACCCACCGGTTGTCGGGCCGTGCGCCGGCGCACCCCCGGAAGGCGCGCAGGTCCAGGTGCGCCTGGTCGCCGCCGACCCCACCACCCGCAAGATCAGCTTCGGTTACCCGATCTGAGCCTTCTTCACGCACCGTCGACGTCTACGAAACGGATTGCCGCGCAACGGGGGTAGGTCTGCCCGGGTAACACCGTGATCACATCGCACACTTTGACCAATCGCTCGGGTACCCCGCCGCCGCGCCCCAGCGCAGGGCCAACTTCCCTACTCCCGCCATACGAAATGCACCATGGGTCTGCTCCAGGGCGCATTCGCGGATCGGTATCCGAGTGGTTCGAGCGGTCGTTGGCCAGACCTCTGACCAGGCTATTACGTTTATCTCCGCTGGGGTTGCTGCTCCCTCCGAGGTCATTCGTCCGGGGTGTATTCGGCGTACTGTCCCGACTTGGGGGAGGTGGCTGCGGCCAACTCTCGGGCAGCCTGGACCAGTGCGTCTATGGCCCGATGCTCCGGACCGAGGTACCGGCCCACCTCCTCCGTGATCTGTTGGAGCTGGTCGCGCAGCCTCGCTGAGGTTTCCTTGTCGAGTGCGCCGGGGGGTTCGGTGGTAGGCATGCCGTTCCTCTGGTCAGAATCGGTTAGGGCACTTGGAGGTTGGTACCTCCACCCTCACCGGCCGACCGATCACCGAGCCTGACACGCTGGCTCAGCTCGACCTTGCGCCCAACGAGACAGCGATTGAAGTTCCGAAGATCAGGAGGACGTTCTACGGTGCTCTACCTTCAGCATGAGCCGCCGGACTGGGTCGCCCTATTCCGCGATTGCAAAGCCGAAGCGTTCCATCTTGAAGTTCGGGACGCCTACGCCGTGCCGACCGAGTCGGACCGGTTTCGCCGGTTCCTCGAAGGTCAGCCCGCGTTGCCGGATGAGCACAAGGACCGATGGAACGATCTCATCCGGGAGACAACCGGCCGTGGTGTGACCGTGAGCCGGGTACGTGTGGTCACGGTCCCGCACACCGACTATCACCGTTGGTTGCTCTCGGTGACCGACACCAACACCGAAGCGGGTGAGGACATCCGTTACGTGCCTCGGCATCTCGCCGGGGAGGTGCCTTCGGATGACTGGTGGCTCATCGACAACGAGCGGGTTGTCTTCAACCTCGTGAACGAGCAAGGAAAGCCAGCGGGTCTGGCAGTGACCACCGATCCGGGAATCGTCGGCTACTCCCGGAGTGTGAAACAACGACTGTGGCAGCTGGCCACGCCGTACGCGGAGTACGTCAGCCAGTGACCAGCGTCCACGATGCGCGGGAAGCTCTCGGGGTACGACTTCGGGAGCTTCGCCGTACGGCCGGGCTCACCAACCGGAAGCTTGCCCAGCTCTCCGGTTGGCACGAGTCGAAGGTGTCCAAGATCGAATACGGCCGGATCAAACCGTCTGACGACGACATCCGGGCGTACTGCGAACACGCGAACGCCAGTGACCAACTCCCAGACCTGTTGGCCACCCTTCACAACATCGAGGTTGCGTACCTCGAATGGCGGAAGATCCTCGGAACCGGGCTGAAGCGTCGGCAACAGAAGTCGCTGAAGCTCGAAGCGGAAGCAACTCACATCCGCGACTATCAGCCGCAGATCATTCCCGGCTTGTTGCAAACGGCCGAGTACGCCGAGGCCAAGCTACGCCGGGGTATCCAGTTCCACCAGGTACCCGACGACGTAGACGAAGCCGTGTCGAAGAGAATGGAACGGCAACGCATCCTGTACCAGCGTCACCACCTGTTCCACTTCCTGATTGCTGAGCAAGCGCTCTACACCACCGTCGGCACCGATGCCGTCATGATCGGCCAGCTCGACCGGCTGGCCTCCATAATCGGAATGCCCAGAGTCACCATCGGCATCGTTCCGGCCACAGCCGAGGCCCTTGTGGTGTCCACCAACTTCGCCATGTTCGACAACCGGCTGGTCATGGTGGAAGGGACAGCCGCAGAGCTGACCATCACTCAGCCGCGCGAGATAGCGACCTACGGCCGTGCGTTCACAATCCTTGCCGGACAGTCTATTACCGGTGAGACTGCACGGAAGTTGATCGGGGCAGCACTCGACAAACGACGCGGACGATGATCCAGCGCGATCCTGCGAGTACATGGGCGGGACCGGTATGCTGAGGCGATACGGCCCGGTCGTCAAATGATCGGCCACGTCGATGGCTGGATGCGCCGCGAAGCATCATTGCGATGGAATTCATTGTCTGCCAAGACTTACACTCCCTTGGGAAGGGTATTCCCGCGCGCCGGTGACGGCGGCGCGGGTGCGCACCCGCTCTGAACTTCGTCGGCAACGCCGTCAGCGTTCGCATGGCTGTTGGAATCATTTGCTCGCGGCACCGCTTTGGCCCAAGCACGGTGTCAACCTCGGCACCTTGCTTCGCACGTGTGATGCGGTCGGTGCGTGTATGGCGGTGCCGCGGCGGCCGTGGGTGCCCGATGCGCTCGACCACGGCAATACGCTGCGCCACCGTCAGTGTGTGCACTGGATCGACGGGCGGGTCGATCGGTGGCTGCAGCGTCAGCGGGACGGGGGTTCGGCGATCGTGGGCGTCGAACTCACCGACGAGTCCATTCGACTCGCCGATCTGCCCGTCGCCCGCAAACGCACCGTCATCGTGCTCGGCCACGAGTCCACCGGTATCCCGCCGGAAGGGCTGGAACTGCTGGATATGGCCGTCGAGATCCCGATGGTCGGCACCGGACACAGCCTCAACGTGGCCGTCGCCGGATCCCTGGTGCTCTACAAACTCGCGGGTCTGTGCTGAGCCGGTGGAGTTCGAGCCGTCGATGTAGGTCGCGGTAGATTGCGGTGGAGTTCACGGCGGAAGTGGGGAGCGGGTGATGACCGATCCATTGACATTGGAGATTCGGCGGCAGCAGGTGTTTCATCGGCTGCGGGAATTGCGTGGGGAGCTGGCCGGGCTCGATGCCGCCTATGGTTCGTTGCAAACCTCGGGGATATTGGTCGATACCGAGGGGATCGGGGCGCTCACGACCCCGGCTTACTGCATTGCCGGGGCGCGGGAAGTCTTCGAGGAGACCATGATCGAGCTCGATGCCGCCGCCGATGCGCTCGATCGCGCCGGGGCTTACACCACTCGGCTGCGCCCGGTCGTCCTCGAATAGTCCGCACTGGGCAAACCTGTCGGTGCCCGCGACTACAGTCGCCTGCCATGAACCTCGCGACCGCGACTGTCGCCGATATCGTCGATGGGATCACGCCGCTGGATGCTCTCGAGCGGCAGCACATCGAGGACACCAAGGCCTGGCTGGCCTCCACCGATGATGTTTTCCGTCGCGTCAAACCCGACACTCCCCCACGGCATCTGGTCTCGTACGTGGTGCTCGTCGACCCGCGGGCACGCAGCGTCCTGCTCGGCCGCCATCTCCTCGCCGGACTGTGGCTGCCGACCGGCGGCCATGTCTCACCGGGAGAACATCCGCTGGCCGCCGCCGGACGCGAGGCCGCGGAGGAGTTGGGCATCGACCCCGAATTCACCGTCATCGGAAACGAACCGCTGTTCCTCACTGTCACCACGACGGTCGGCACCCACAGCGGACACCAGGATGTCAGCCTCTGGTACGTCATCCGCGGCGACCGCGCCCGCGAATACACCTTGGACCCGCGCGAATTCGGTGCAGCACAGTGGTGGGATATCGACACCTTCGACCGCACCGACGCCGATCCACATTTCGCGCGCTTCCTCGCGAAACTCGAACCGCTACTCCCCGGGAGGATTCCAGCCCCTCGAGCGACTACCGATCGACCTCTTCCGGCCCCACGTACTCGATTCCGGTGACGATATCGGGCAGGATTCTGGTCACTCGATCACCGGCACCGACCGTGCGAGAGGGCAAGAACTGTTGATAGTGCACGATTTCGTGTTGGTCGCGGACGGTGTCGGCGATACCGGTCACGATCACACACCAGCCGAGGGAGGTTTGGTGGTCGATCGCGTCCACCTCGTAAGCCACGACCTGATGATCGAGCGAACCGGTCGTTGCGGCGTCGGCGTAGATGACCAGGTGATCCTCGACCAGTGCGTGGCTGACCGGGCGAATCGCGGGTAAAGCGTAGCGCGAGAACGCGACACGCCCGAATCCGATCGTGCCCAGCAGGTGCAGTGCGGTATCAACCGACAGTTCGCGTGACTCCCGCACATCGTCTACTGCCATACCCCATTGTCCACCAGTTCGCGCTGCGAAGCAGCCCCTATCGATGACCTTACTTCGGACAGGCGGTGATCATGTTGCCTACCAAGCGATTACACGGTACGAAGGATGAACAGGTATCGGTTTTCCGAAGGAGCCGTTCATACCCGCCGAAATCGGGCGCAGTAGAATGGCCACGTCTCCGGGGTCCCGAAACGTGGCCACCAATACGAATCAACGACTCAGGAGGACTTTCGATGCCCGATGATGTGCGGTCGAGCTCCCGGACCGGCGCCCGCGGGGGCAGCAGCCGAAGCACGTGGCGTAGTAGGCCGCGACGATCATTCGGCCCCACCAAAGAGCTATCCGGAAACGCCACCGCGTTCACCGATTCCAGCGATCGGCTGGTGCGCCGTCTCTTCGACACGGGGCTGCGGCTGCACAAACTCCGTATGGTTTTCGATCGGCCGGATCCGAGCGCCGCCGAATTGCGGACGGCCAGCGATGCGATCGCCGCGATGCTCGACGATCTGGACGGACTGATCCGCGAAACCGGACTTGCGATGCTGGATATCGCCCACGAACGCGACACCGAGACAACCGAATCGCTGCGC
Organism: Nocardia sp. NPDC050408; assembly: GCF_044458905.1. NCBI lineage: Bacteria > Bacillati > Actinomycetota > Actinomycetes > Mycobacteriales > Nocardiaceae > Nocardia > Nocardia sp. NPDC050408. The sequence continues at coordinate 78,900 of NZ_JBITIL010000009.1, forward strand.
AATCAAGCGATACACGACGGACGACCGACGAATCGTCGCGGACGACTACGCTGATCCGACGACTCAGCGCATATTGTCCAGAATCGGCACGGCATCCCAGACGGCCGGACATCCATCGCGCGTTTGCGTGTGGCAGCGGTGTCGGTGGCCGATCGCCGGATGAGGGTGCGGCAGTTGGGTGGAAGCGAGTGGACGGTCGCCCGAGAGATCCGGCTAGATGCTTTGGCGGGATCGCCACCGGGGACGTTCGCTTCGACGTTCGAGGTGGCGTCGCGGTGGGATGAGCCGCAGTGGCGGCAGTGGATGGGTACGCGGCTGCTATTCGTCGCCGAGCGCGACGGCCGGGTCGTCGGCTCGGCGGGCATCGTCACCAAGGCCGATAGCAGTCCGCCGATCGTGGCGTCGGTCTGGGTGAATCCGAGCGCACGCGGAACCGGGGCATCGGATCTCCTTCTCACCGCCACCGTCGACTGGGCCAGGGCTCATGGTCACGGCGAACTTCGGCTCTGGGTTGTCGAAGGCAATCATCACGCCGAGTCCCTGTACCTACGAACGGGTTTCGCCTTCACCGGACGCCGACAACGCTGCGGCGAGGATGATCCGCGGCTGGAGCAGGAAATGTCCATTGCGGTGACGTACGGTTCAGGACCCACTCGACTTCCCGGATGACATCTCGACGGGCGCACGAGATCCGATACACGGCACCGAAGTTCACAATCCGGCCCGCCGCACCCCACTCACCTCCAGCGCCGCGAACAACGCAACCCACACCGCACCGATCAACAGGAAGGCGACCCCGAGCCCGGTCAACTCGAGCAGACCCGAGAATGCCAACACCACCAGCCCCAGCGCTGAGATCACATTGACCCCGATAACAGCGACCGCATGGCTCCCCACGAGATCCGGGTACCCGGCAATGAGCAGCAGCGCGAGTCCGCCACCGACCATCGCGACGCCGAACGGGATGGACCACGCGGTCGGCAGCCCCAACGGCCCGCGCAGCGCCGCTGCCCCGGCCAGCATGACGATGCCGAACACCCCGGTGCCCCAGCCGTCCAGGCGCAACACGGTACGCAGGTAGTCGGTATCGGCGCGCGCGACGAGTGTGCTCATCTTCTCTCCTCTTGTCGATCCGGCAGCCCGATCGGCTCCCGAAACCGACCATGCCGGACCTGAGGTGAAGGTCTCAATAACCTCTGAGGTCATGGCCGAACGCACACCGCGCTGATTAGCCTGCCCGGGTGGCGGTAAATCAGACGGAATCGCGGGTCGGCGCATTGCTGCGCGACTGGCGCCACCGACGCAGGCTCAGCCAGCTCGATCTGGCACTGGCCGCGGACAGCTCCTCGCGCCACATCTCGTATATGGAGACCGGCCGGGCTAAACCCAGCCGAGCCATGATTCTGCGGCTCTGCGACGCGCTGGATGTGCCGCTGCGCGAGCGCAACACATTGCTGCTGGCCGCCGACTATGCACCCGCCTACCGAGAGAGCAGCCTCGACGACGCGAGCCTGGCCGCGGTCCGCTCCGCACTCGACATCATGCTGACCGCGCACGAGCCCTATCCGGCGGTCGTGGTGGACCGCTTGTGGAATGTGGTCTCAGGAAATAGCGCCATGAACCTGTTCATGGCCGATATCCCCGAAGCGCTGATGTCTCCGCAACCGAATGTCTACCGGCTGGTGCTGCATCCCGACGGCCTCGCGGCCCGCCTCGCCAACCTGACCCAGGTGCGAGAGTTGTTCCTGGAGAGACTGTCTCGCCAGGTCAACGCCACCGGCGACGCCGCACTCCGAACACTCTACGGCGAGGTCGCCGCCTACCCCCCACCGCCGGATTTCAGCGACGCACCCGATGACGATGCGGCATCACCCAATCCGTTCGAGGTCCCGCTGCGCATCCGAACTCCGTTCGGCGAACTACGCATGTTCAGCACCATGGCCACCTTCGGCGCGCCCGCCGACGTCACGCTGTCCGAACTCGCGATCGAATTGTTCTACCCACTCGACGAATTCACCGCCGCAGCACTGCGCGGATTCGCGGCGGATCAGATGAGTTGGAATCCGCTACCGACCCCGCCGACGGCGTCCACGGCCTGGAGTATCGGATCGATCGGCGCGAAAAATGCCGGTGAATGAATGGGTATCGCCGGGAAGATGCATGGAATATTGAATCCGACGCCGTTGATTCCGGTCAGCCGCCCCTGATTCATGCCGACCAGTCGATCACCGACGGTGACCGGTCCACCGGAATCGCCAGGCTTGGAGCAGGATTGGTTGATCGTCGTGCCGTCCAGCGACCCCCAGACCACACCGCAGTCGAATCGACTGCTGCGCCCGCTCGTGCACACCGGTTCGCCGGGTGCGGGTGCCGCACCGAATCCGGCGATGGTGGTCGGTCCGACATTGCGCACGGGCGTGACCTTGTCCGAATCGAATTGCAGCACTGCGAAATCGAGGCCTTCGCCGTCATCGGAGTATGCGACCGTGCCGATCACACCGGCATCCAAAAAGCGTTCGGCGCCGAATCGCGAGCCGGTCGGGGCGCAGTGCCCCGCGGTCAGTCCGACCAGGTGTCCGGCGCTGTCGTAGCCGATCGCGGTCAGCGAGCACGCGACGTTGTTATCGAAGACCAGGCCGGAACCGCCGCCGACCACGGCATTTCCGGCCGCCTGCGCGGTTGCGGCCCCCACGAGTCCCACAGCGGCCGAGCACATCGCGATCATTCCCAACTTCACGGCAACTACTCTCCTTCTCGAACTGGCCGACCTCGGAATCGACTCACGCGTCGACCAACCGCACACACACGATGGAGAGCCGCCCCGACAGCTGCGGCCACCCCGGAACTCTAGTTCAAGCTTCCGGTTAACCGCACCCATCGGGGCCAAACCGATCAGGCGTCGAGCATTTCGGCACCGAGCTCCCGGTCCGGATCCGGATCGGCCGCCGCGAGCGCCGAGTCCAACTGCACCGCGACCTCGCGAACATGCGGTTCGGTCATCATGTGCAGGTGGTCGCCGGGCACCGGGACCAGCGTGAAGCGCCGGGCGGCGTACTGCTCCCAACCGTTGTTCGCGCTGTCGAACATGCTGCCGACGACCTGGTGCGCGAGATCCACACCCGGCGGCAGGGCCTCCTCGGCGCGCAGCAGGGTGATATCGCGGTCATAGGGTTCGAGCTGGTACTCCAGCAACGCCGTGTAGTTGGCGTAGAACACCTCGTAGAGCCGCCGGATCGCCTGCGGTGAACTGTCGGCGGGCAGGATGCCGGAGCGGATCGACTCGGCGAGCATCGAATCGAAGAGCTTCTCGGTTGCGTGCACGTCGGGTTCGAAATCAACCAGCGCGGCCTTATTTCCGCGGGCGTACCACAGCAATTCGAGGAAGAACCAGCGAATGAGCTGTTCCTCGGCAATGGGTTCGCGGGCCTGCTGACGCAATGCCATGGTGTCCAGCAGCGTCACACTGGCCACCTCCCGCTCGGGCAGTTGCCGCGCCATCTCGAGTGCGACATTCCCGCCGAAGGACCAACCGGCCAGGTGGTAGGGCCCCTCCGGATGCACGCGACGCACCGCCGCCAGGTAGGACTCGGCCATCCCCACGATCGTCTTCTCCGGCGTACTGCCCGCATCGCCGCCCGCGGCCTGCAGGCCGTAGATCGTACGATCCGGATCGAGGTAGCGGGCAAGTGCCAAGTAGCACAGCACATTTCCACCGATCGGATGCACCAGGAACAGCGGCGGCTTATGACCGCCTACGGTGATCGGCACCAGCGGGTCGAATGTGCGCCGGGTATTTCCGGACCGGACCAGCGCCGCGAGTTGGGCGGCGGTCGGCGCGCCGATGAACAGATCCAGCGGCACGTCGACACCGAAGCGCCGGGACAACCCCATCACTACGCGCATGGCACCGATGGAGGTACCGCCCGCGGCGAAGAAATCGTCGTCGAGACCGATCGAGCGTAGACCCGCGTACTCGGCGAGTAGTTCGACCGCGGAGTGCTCGTATTCGTCGGCCGGCTCCCGCTGTGCGGCAACCGTTTCCGGTGCGGATTCGACGATCGAACGCAATGCGCCGTCATCGCGCTTGCCGCTGGGCATGCGGGGCAGTTCGTCGAGGAAGACGAAGCGCGAGGGCACCATATGCGCGGGCAGAACGCCGCGCAGATCGTGGCGCAGCGCTGCCAGATCGGTCTGCTCGGCATCGCCGACCAGGAAGGCGATCAGCGCGCCATCAATGCCGCCGAACCCCCGTGCCACCACGGCCGCCTCGGTGATGGTCGGATACTGCTCGACCAGTCCGAGGATGCACAGCTCCACCTCGGCGGGCTCCACCCGGAAGCCGCGAATCTTGACCTGACTGTCACTGCGGCCGAGGCAGACGAGATCTCCGGAGGCCAGCCGCACGCCGAGATCGCCCGTGCGGTAAAGGATTGCGCCGCCGTGAGTGGCCACGAACCGCTGCGCGGTCAGCGCCGCCCGGTCTTGGTAGCCCCGCGCGAGGGACCGGCCGCCGAGATAGATCTCACCGATCACACCGTCGGCGACCGGACGCAGGGCACTGTCGAGCAATTCGACGGTATCGCCGTCGACGGGGCGGCCGATGGGCGGCAGCGCCGGATAGTCGTCGGGTGAGCCCGCGAGCGTGAATATGGTCGCGACGTGGGATTCCGTTGGGCCGTATTGGTTTTCCAGCAATAGCCCCGGCACCACTTTGCACAGTGCGCGGATCTCGTCGGTGATGCGCAATTGCTCACCGGAGGACGCGAGTACTTTCAGCTCGACCGGGAACTTTCGCCGGGCGACCACGGCCTCGGCGAAGGCCTGCAGTGCGACATAGGGCAGAAACAGCCGCTCGATACCTTCGGCCACAACGGTATTCAGCAATTCATCGACATTGGAACGCAAATCCGCCGAACTCACCCGCAGTGTGGACCCCGCGGCCAGGGTCGTGAAGATCTCCTGGAACGACACATCGAAGCTCAATGGCGCCAACTGCAATGTGCTGGCCAGGTTCAGGCCCGATGGGCTGCGGTTTTGCCAGTCCACCAGCGTGGTCAGGCCGCGGTGCGGCATCGCGACGCCCTTGGGCTCGCCGGTGGAGCCGGAAGTGAAAAGCACGTAGGCGAGCGCGTCGGGCGAAATGTGATCCGGGACAGCAAAATCCATATCACTGTCAGCGGTCGGATCGAACACCTCCGCTGTGTCCAGCACCAGTCGAACATTGTCGACGATCTCGGCATACGCGGCGTCGGCGATCACCCGGTGCGGGCGGGCGCGGTCGATCATGAGATTCAGCCGGGCCCGCGGGTAGCTGACATCGAGCGGCATGCAGGCCGCGCCCATTCGCATGAGTGCCAGCACCAGTAGCACCAATTCCGGGCGACGGCTCATCAGGATGCCGATCCGGTCACCTGGTCTGATCCCCAAACCGTTGAGCCACCGGGCGAGTCGTTCGCTGCGCTCGATCAGGTCGTCGTAGGTGAGGCTGGATTCGTCGCCCCGGACGGCGACGGTGTGCGGATTGAGTGCTGCCGCGTCGGCGACCAATGTGCCGATATCGCGCGCGGTCGCCGGACCCGTGCCGCGGTCGATCGCCGCATCCGGATCCGCGACGATCGCCGCCAATATGCGCAGCTGAGTCACTGCCACGGTTTCGCATTGATCTTTGGTCAGCGTGTGGTCACCGTTGACCCGCACCCACATTCGGTCGTCACGCGGATCATGGGCCACCGTGACCAAGAGCTGGAAATTGGTGTCCTCGCGAACGTCGAAGTCGTGCAGGGTGACTCGGTCCGTACCGAGGATCGGTGCGAAGAGGTGGTAGTTGATGAAGTTGAATGCCGTCTCGAAGGCAGGCCCGCCATCGGCCAGGATCGACCGCAGCGGATAGCGTCGGTGCGGGTAGGCGTCGCGATCCCGGCGCGCTATCTGCTCGACGGCGGCGCGCCAGGTGGTGGCGGTATCGTCCAGCCGCATCGGCAGCGTGTTCAGAAACAGGCCCGCGATGCTCTCCGCGCCTGCCCGATCCGGTCGGCCGTGGCTGACCACACCGGTGGTGATATCGGCGCGACCGGTCACCGTGCGCAAGGTCAGGCAGTGTGCCGCGAGGTAGACCGCCTTCTCGGGCACCTGGTGCCGAGCGGCGAATGCGGTGACCCGCTCGGCGAGCCGACGCGGCAGCAGGGCGGCGGCCTGCGGTTCCTTCGCACCCGTACCCTCGTGGACACCCAGGGCGGTCAGCGCGGTCGGCTCGGCTCCGGCCAGTGCCGCGCGCCAGTACGCACGGGCCGAATCATCATGCACCGCGGCGATTTCGGACTGCGCGTACTCGGCCAGGGCAGTGGCCGCATGCGGCGTGTCATCGATACCGGTTTCGATCAGTCCCAGCGTATTCAGGTAGTCGACCAGCAGTTCGAGCACCGCGGTAGCGACACTCCATCCGTCGAGGATGGCGTGGTGGAAGCTGAGCACCAGATCGACGGTCTGGAGGGCGCTTTCGGACGGTCGCAGGAATACCCGCACCGCATGTAGTGGGGCGCGTGCGAGGTCGTACCGGGCGTGTCTGCGCTCCTGGGTGTAGTCCTCGACCTCCTGATCGGCCAGCACCGGATCGAGATCGGAGACATCGACGATCTCGAGTTCGTATTCGATCGCGCTGTGCACTACCTGGACCGGGACTGAATACTTGCTCAGCTCGAACGAGGACCGCAGTGCGGGCTGACGGCGTACGAGCCGGTCGAATGCCGCGTGGAATTGTGCAGCGTCCCAGGGCATTTCGAACCGATAACGGAATACGTCCTTGTAGGTCACCGAATCCGTGCGCTCGATGCTGTGGAAGAGCATGCCGAGCTGCAGCGCGGTGGCCGGGAAGGCATCCTCGGCCTGATGCAGTGCGGCGCGGTCGATCAGCGGCACCGTCGCCAATGCAGCGGCGATGCGGATCCGGTTGCCGTCCGGACCATCCGAGGCGATCTGGGTCAGTTCGGCAATGGTCGGATGCTCATAGAAGGCATCCACATCGAAGAACAGTCCGGCGCGTTCGGCGGCGGTGCGCACAGATAGCGCGAGTATGGAGTCGCCGCCGTGGGTAAAGAAGTTGTCGTGTACACCGATGGAGTCGATACCGAGCACGGTCCGCCAGACCTGTGCCAGTTCGGCCTCGACCGGTGTCCGCGGTTCGGTCGGCACGCCGACGAAATCCGCATGCTGAGAAACCTCCGCCGCCCGTGCCAATGCCTTGCGATCGGTCTTGCCGTTGGGGGTCAACGGAATACGGTCGACGCGCAGCAGTCGGGTCGGAATCATATAGCGCGGCAGGCGAATCGCGATCTGTGCGGCGATCTCGTCACCGGTCACGTCATCGCCGACGAAATATCCGACCAGATGCAGTTCATGCGTCTCGGACTGCTCGTCGACGACGACCGCGGCGCGCACCCCCGTGCACCCCAGGATCGCGTTCTGCACCTCGCCGAGAGTGATCCGGTTGCCGCGGATCTTGACCTGATCATCGAAGCGGCCCAGGTACTCCAGGGTGCCGTCGGCCAGCCAGCGCGCCAGGTCACCGGTGCGGTAGCGACGACGGCCCGGCACGGTCAGATCGTCGACGAATGCGGCCGCGGTCAGGTCCGGGCGGCCGCGGTAGCCGCGCGCGACACCGACTCCGGCGATATTGAGTTCACCGGTTACGCCGATGGGCATGCGGCGTCCGGATTCGTCGAGCACCAGCAGGGCGGTATTGTCGATCGGACGACCGATAGGCACCAGATCGAGCGAATCACGCTGGTCGTTTCGAGCGACCTGCAAGCAGTCGCCGGCGGGTGGGCAATCGAAATACGAGACGTCCACGGTGGCCTCAGTGGGACCGTAGAGATTCACCAACTGCGGTGGCCGCTGCGCGACCGCGGCGAAGGCGGCGTGGAAGCGGCGAACCAGCGCGGGCGGCAGCGCCTCACCACTGCAGAACACCCGGCGCAGGCCCGCGATGCGCGGCACGATCGTGCGATCGGCCTCCAGTTCGTCTACGAAGGCCGCCAGCATGGACGGCACGAAGTGCATGACGGTCACCGCATTCGCCTCGATGGCCTCGGCAATGCGGCGCGGATCGCGCTCACCGCCGACCTCGAGCAGTGCCACCTTGGCTCCGGTGATGGCCCACCAGAACAACTCCCACACCGAAACGTCGAAGGTGACAGGCGTTTTCTGCAGGATCACGTCATCGGCGAACAGTGGGTAGCGGCGCTGCATCCAGGTCAGCCGGTTGACCACCGAGCGATGCTCGACCATCACGCCCTTGGGCACCCCGGTCGAGCCCGAGGTATAGATGAGATAGCTCAAATCGTGTGGGTGCGAGACATTTTCGACGGTGCCGGGAGGTGTGTCGGACACCGTGATGTGGGTGACGCCGAGGTTTTGGTAGACCCGCGCATGTTCGCTTCCGGCGACCACGAACCGCGCTTCGCAGTCCGCGAGAACCGTTTCGATGCGCGCCGCCGGATAATCCGGATCGAGCGGCACGTAAGCGCATCCGGCACGCAAAATGCCGAGCACCGCGATAAGCATGTCGGACGAACGGGGCAGCACGACCGCAATGCACTCGTTCCCAGTTGCGCCGAGCTCGTGCAGCCGAGCGGCGAAACCCTCTACCAGACCGGACAATCGGGCGTAGGTCAGTTCGCGGGAATCCGCGGACACCACCGCCACCCGTTCCGGATGATCGGCGGCCTTTTCGATGAACAGCCGATCAATGGTGGTGTAAGGAAATTCGATACGCGGACCCGCCTCGAAGGCCGCCACTTCGGCACTGTCCCGCGCCGAAAGCAGCGGCAGCGCACCCACCGGAGTCTCCGGATGGTCCAGCGACGCGGTGACCATTTCGCCCACGCTGCGCAGCGCCGATTCGATCGGAAAGCTCGCGTCGAAAATGTCTTTGTCGTAGAACAGCTGGAGGCTGAACGAGCCGTCCCGGCCGTTCTCCGCCGTGACGATGGTGAGCGCGTTGGTCACCGAACCCGGATTGTGCACCGTCCATTTCGAAATCAGTTCGTGGACGTAATCGGCATCCGGCAGCTTCGTGTGGGAAAAGGCGACGTCGTAGAGTGGCGGCGCGGCCGGATCCGGATTCAGTGCCCGGGTCAGCTCACCGTACGGGAAGCGCTGATGCTTCTTGAGCTTTCGAATCTGCTGGGTCACCTGCTCGGCGATCTGCCTGAGCGGCACGTCGCGATCGACGCGCACCGGCAGCGGGACGACATTGGCGCGGTGGCCCTGCGTGCGATAGGTCTCCGCGGAGTGCCGGTTCAGCATCGGGACGCCGATCACCACCTGATCGGTGCGGTGGATCGTCGCGAGATACGTTGCCACCGCAGCGGTCAGATACGCGAAAACGGTCACACCGGTGGCACGAACACGATTGAGGTACTCTCCCGAAATCATCGTGTTGTAGTGGCCGCGGGCAATTCTCGGCGAGCTGGTCCGGTTGGGGAACAGCGCGGGTTCGACGCCGTCGAGCGCGGCGAGCAGACCGTCACGGTCGGCTGTGTACTGCTCGGAAGCCCGGTACGTCTCGTCGTCCTCGACGATCCGCCGATAGGTGGCCACGGAACGGTCGGTGTGCTCATCGGCCGGCTCAGGCACCGCAAGCTGTTCGAGCGGAACATCTTTCATCTTGTAGCTGGTATCCAGCGTAGCGATGACCGGATTCATGCCATAGCCGTCGGCCAGCGCGTGATGGAACGACATGAACAGGAAGAACCGGTCCGGTCGATCCACCACCGCGGCCAGCCGCGCGGGCCGATCCGGAAGCTCCGGCGCGCCGACCTCGCGCCACAGCCATTCCTGGGTGGCGGCCTCCGGATCCGGCGCATCGGTCAGGTCGACGACCTCGACCGCCGGAATCTCATTCGAAATCCATTGGCGGAATTGGCCGTTCTCGAAGGTGAAGCGCAATCGCAATGCGTCATCGCTCATCAGGGCTCGCTGCCAGCAGGCGCGCAGCCGCGCTATATCCAGCGGCTCATCGATGCGCAGGCTATAGGTCTGCTGCGCAACGGGTTCCGGTGCCAGCCGGAATGCCAAGCCGAGTACGTCGCGCTGATATGCGCTGACCGGCCATGCTTCGATCGGTCTTTCGGGATTTGCGGTGGTTTTCGACGTCACAGTCACTCCTATCGCGACAGCCGCGGCACAGACCGTGCGCAAACTGTCCAGGACCCGCCCCTGATGACGCCGAAACGCAAAGCCGTTACCACTTGTATCCAGTTTTCAGATAGCGCGAATTACCGGCATCGACATCGATGCCGGGATTCGCCCTCGTTTATGGGTGCGAGTCGGTCAGATCACCGACAGCAATGCGCGCACACTCTCATCGGCAAGTCGCTCGGCGCGCCCACGAGAAACCGCTGGCTCGACATAGCCGAGGTTGAACGACAATTCGCCGTGTGTGGCATTGGCGGTGGCCATGATGAAGCCGCTCACCGACATGCCCGAGACGAATTGCGCGCCCGAGAGCTGCCACGCGCCGATCTTGTCCGGGAACGGGTAGCGACCCAGGTAGGTCATACACAGGTGACCTGGACCGCGGGTGTCCATCAACTTGACCGTGGATGCACTGGCGGCCACCGATTTCGGTGCGGCGACCTTCAGCAGGCTCAGTGCCGCGAGATGGTCGCGACGGTCCATTCGTGCACCGTACTCGCGCTCGATCTCGCCGGCGATCTGCCACAGCGAGGACCACGGCGCGTATTTCGCGGGGGTCGCGATCATGCCCTGGTAGGTGCCGACCTCGGTGTCGGCGACCGCGCCGTCGAGGTGGCCGCGGAAGTTCACCGAACTGCCTACGGTGTACCAGGATTCGGTGTAGGTGCCCGACTCGCGTGCCGCCGCGATGAGCAGCGCCGCCGAGAGCGCGGCCTGCAGGCCGACGTCGTGACGCTCGCAACCTGCGGTCAATGCGTCGAGTTGATCGGCATCCAGACTGCGGTGCACAACCCGGCTACGTCGCCGCGACGGCGGGGCGAGTTCGGTCGGCTCGAGTCGCCGCGGCCGCTTCAGCTGCGACTTCTGGTCGCGCAGCAGCGATCCGACCGTGCGGCCGAAGCCCTTGGCGCCCTGGAACTTCGCCGGGAACAGCTGCTCCGGACCCGGCCGAACCGGGGCGGGCTCGAGATCAATGCCATCGCCCGCGGCGACCTGCAGCACCTGCTTGGCCACCGACATAGCGCTCTCACCGTCGGCGATCGCATAGTGCAGAGTGACGATCAGATCGCTGGTCTCACCGGTGGCATCCGCGATGAGCACGGCGCGCGCGAGCGGACCGGAGTGCCAGTCGAAGGGCTCGCGCAATTCGACATCGTCGACCTCGGCCAGCCAGGCGTCCGGACCGGCGGACTCGACCACACGCAGCGGAATCGGTGTCGGCACCGGCACGAAACGCGGTGCGCTGCCATCGGGTTCGGCTGCCACCGCGACACCGAGCAGCGGATGTCGATGCCGCACTTCGTCGAGGCCGATTCGCACCTGCTCGGCGGTGATCGAGCCGTGCACCCGCACCCGGGCCAGAATATGCAGCGGCGCAAGCTGATCCGCGATCCAATGCCAGCGCTCCACCGGAGACAGCTGGCGTGGCAGTCGCGCGGTCGGTCCCTCCAGCGGCGGGAACGACATCGGCTTACCCAATTCGCGCAGGAAGAATTCCGTGGGTGCGTGCCGGAAGTAGGTGTCGCGAGCCTTCACCAGTTTGGGATCGGTTGTCTGCTCGATCTTGCCGAGCGACCACGAACCGTTGACGAACATGGCCGTCCGCTCGGCGCGCACCTGCTCGTAACGACGCAGGCCCGCAACGGGATCCAGCGAGGTCTTCAGCGTGTGGGCGAGTACGACGGCGTCCTCGATGGCGGAGTTGGCGCCCTGACCGAGGCTGGGCAGCATGGGATGCGCCGCATCGCCGAGCAGGGTGACCCGGCCGCGACCCCAGCCATCCAGCGGCGGACGGTCCTGGCAGGGCACGGCGAGCACATCGGCCCAGTCGGTCTGATCGATGCAAGCGCGCACCTCCGGCGCCCAGTCGGCATAGAGCCGCTGCAAATCTTCCTTGGTGCCACGCCAATCGGCGGCCTCATCGCCCGGCATGGTCATGGTGCCCCACCAGTACACCCGGCCGTGGCCGATGTCGTGGATGCCGAAACGCATTCCGGTGCCCCAATAGTGCGCGGAGTAGCCGTGCGGCACGGCCGGATGTTCGAACGGGACGCAGGCCAGCCAGGCGACGAAATTGCCGGGGCGCGGTTCGGCGCGGCCGTGCAATTGGGCGCGCACCACGGAGTGGATGCCGTCGGCGCCGATCAGCAGATCGCCCTCGGCGATGCGGCCGTCGGCGAATTCGACGCGCACGTGCTCACCGTCATCGATGAACCGAGTCGCTTGTGCGCCAACATGAGTCGGAGTGTCGCCGATCGCGCGCAACAGGACCGCATGCAGATCCTTGCGGTGCAGGGCGACACTCGGTGCGCCGAGCCGCTCGTCCTGACGGTGCACCGGAAGCACTCGGATGGGGGTGCCGTCCGGGTTGTTGAAGCGGAAGGTCTCGACCTTCCCGCCACGCTCGAACAGTTCTTCCTCGATGCCGAGGCCGATCGCACGCAACGCCTTGATTCCATTGGCCTGCACCGAAAGTCCGAATCCTTGGCCACGCAGCTCGGGTGCGGCCTCATAGAGCTCGACCATGAAGCCCGCCTGTCGCAATGCGGCGGCCGTCGTGAGCCCTCCGATCCCCGCACCGAGCACGATAACCTTGATCGGACTACTCATTCGAACCTGCGCTTCCATCGAATCACTCGACCGCACAGGACTCTTCATCGTTCGAAGCGACCACCGAGCAACGCTGCCCGCCAGCTCTCATCCCCCCGAGCAGCACTGTTCGAAGACCTTGGTTATCCCCGACCAGACAGGCGGGGCGGGATGCCTGTGCCTGACCGACCCGAAGCCTACCGCTATAACCGTGTCTGAAACGTTACCGTGTGAGATTCAACCCAAAGGGACCGGTTCGACAGGCCGAATCCATTGCGATGCGCCATAATTCACGGTTCACCGAAAAACATACGGGTTGGTCCGACGCTCGAGTCCTCAGAGGTAGGACGTGTCGTTGACCAACCGAACCGATGAACCGCCGTCGGGATAGAACTCCGCGATCGAGAGCGACGCCAGGTCCAAGTGCAGGCGGTACAGCAGCGACGGGCCGACACCGAGCGCCAGTTGCAGCAATGTCTTGATCGGGGTCACGTGGCTGACCACCACGATGTTCTGGCCGGGATAAAGGGCGAGTAAATCGCGGCGAGCCGCCTCGACTCGTTCGCGCACCTGATCGAAACTCTCACCGTTCGGTGCGGGAGTCGAGGGATCGCCGAGCCAGCGGGCGTGTAGTTGCGGATCTCGTTGTGCCGCTTCCTGGAAGGTGAGGCCCTCCCAGTCGCCGAAGTCGGTTTCGGTGAGACCGTCGAGTACGCGCACCGGAATATCGAGTGCGGTGGCGGCGGCTTCGGCGGTCTCACGGGCGCGGCCGAGCGGGGAGGTGACCACCGCGGCGATACCCCCCTTCGCGGCGAGCATTTTCGCGGCGCGGGCGGCCTGTTCACGGCCGAGGGCGGTGAGGGGCGGGTTGCCGCGCCCGGAGTAGCGGCGCTCTATCGAGAGGGCGGTTTGGCCGTGGCGCAGCAGCAGGAAGCGGGTCGGACGGCCGGTCGCGCCGGTCCAGGCGGGGGCAGCTTCGGCGGCGGTCGGCGTATCGCGTTCGGCAGCTTGGGTATTGGATGCGCGTGCCTCGTCGATCCAACTCGGCAGGTGCTCTTCGACGCTACGCGCGGAGGGCTGCTCATCGGTCCAGCTGAGCAGCTGTTCTTCGGCCTCGCGGACCTCTTCCGCCAGGTTGGCGGCGACCGCGCCCGCATCGAGCAACTGCCGCTCGGCGGCATGCACCTCGCCGATCAGCGTGGCGTCATCCATCGCCTCGTTCGCCAGCCGGTCGGCATGAGAGTTCTCGGCGCGTGGAATCCAGGTGAACGTCACGCTGTCGAATCCGGCGACCAGCCTGCGGGCCCGGTCGGCCAGCGGAATCATGGACGCGTGTTTGACCTTCCAGCGTCCCGACATCTGCTCGACGACCAGCTTGGAATCCATGCGCACCGACACCACGCGCGCACCCAATTCCGCCGCCGCCTCCAAACCAGCGATGAGCCCACGGTATTCGGCGACATTATTGGTGGTGATGCCGACGTATTCCTTGCGTTCGGCGAGGATGCGGATGTGATCGGCGCCGAAGACGACCGCGCCGTAACCGGCCGGGCCCGGATTGCCCCGAGAACCGCCATCGGCCTCGACGATCACCTCGCGCTCGGTCATTGTTCCTCTCGTCCTCTTCGACAGCCGACCATCCGTCGCTGGGAGCGGACCGACGCGAGTACTGATACCCGCACCGGAGACCTCACAAACCCGACTCTTTGGTGCGCACCAGGATCGCACCGCATTCGGGGCACCGCACGATCACATCCGGCGCGGCCTTGGTGATGCGCGCGATCTCACCGCGGTCGAGTTCGATCCGGCACGCGCCGCACCGGCGGGCCTGCAGCAGCGCGGCGCCGGTGCCGTGCTGGGTGCGCTGTCGGTCGTAGATGCTCAGCAGTTCGTCCGGGAACAGCGCGACCAGATCCTTGCGATCGGAATCGCAACGCCCCTGCGCCACATCGAGATCGGCCAGCGCCTCGTCGCGCAGGCGTTGCGCATCGGCCAGCTCCTGCTCGGTCTTGCTGAGCCGCGCACCCGCGTGATCGTGATCGGATGCCGACGCCTCGCGACGCTCCATCACCTCGAGCAGCTCGTCCTCGAGCACCGAACGGCGACGCTCCAGGCTACCCAGCTCATGCTGAATCTCGGAGAGCTGCTTGGCGCCCACCGAACCGGCGGTCAACATGCCGCGGTCGCGCTCCTCGCGCTTGCGCACCGCATCGACCTCACCCTCCAGCTTGCGGATATCCCGGTCCAGATCGTCGAGCATGATCTCGACCGCCACCGCCGCATCCTTGTGCGCATTCCGCTCTGTCTCCAGCCGTGCCACATCCTGCTGCTCGGGCAGCACAGTGCGCCGATGCGCGATCCGCGTCAGTTCGGCGTCGACGGCGGCGAGCTGGAGCAGCTTGGACTGGACAGCTGGTTCGACATTCAACGCGGACAAACTCCTGGACGCTGTGGACGGATGGAGGCACGCGAGCCACGGGCGTGGCGATGCCAGTCTTCAACCGTACCCCGGATGGCGGGTGATTCGGTCCGAGGGGAGTGGTCGGTGCGTCATCGACCGCGGAATAAGCGCGAGCTGGCGATGGTGGTGCCATCGGAACACAGATCCGACGTCTTTATCCGGCCTCTGTGTCAACTGCCCGGCGCGCGGGTTTTGATGGCGTCGCGGGAGATGAAGACGTCGTAGGTGCCCGGGGTGGCGATGACGGCGTTGCCGTAGGCGGAGCGGACGAAGGGGTCGGTCCACCATTTGTGATTGCGCATATCGTTGAAGAAGTCCTGGTCGTCGCCGTTGACGAAGATCTGGTTCTGCGTGGTGGCGACGCCGTCGAGGCGTTGGCCGTAGAGGCGGGTGACCTTGTAGCCGGAGTGGAAACCGAGGGCGTTCACCCACGGCTCCAACTCGACGATATTGGCCTGCAGCACCCATAGGTCACCCTCGACCTGATATTTCTCGTGCTTGTCGGGGTGGTGGTCGTCGCCGTAGAGGGTGAGGTCGACCTCGAGCCGATGGTCTTGGCCCGCAACCTGATTCACCACCACGTGCGCGGCCTTGACCTCCCCGCTCAATCCCAGGAATGTCTGTACGAGCGTGATCACCCACAGCAGCAGTACCGCGACGATCAGCAGCGCCAGTCCACCCGCGCCGCGCCCGAGCAGAACCCGCAATCCGACCTTGCGCACCATGACGAGCGCCGATATCAGCAACGCGACCGCGACCAAGATGATCAGCATCAGGCCGATCTGCACGATCCCGAAGTCCACCGGGAAATTCATGCGGTAGTTGTACCCCGATCGGGCGCGTCAACTCACCTGAACCACATACCAACTCCGGCAACACGCCCTGAACACGCCGTCGCACTGGATGGTTCGTTATCGGGTCACGCCGGTGGCGCTGATCGTCCAGGGGTCGGTGCGCAGGGTGCAGATGCGGGTTTCGAGGTCGGGCAGGGCGGTTCGGACTGCTGTTTGCGCCTGTGCGCACCATGGGAATTCGGTGGCCCAGTGGGCGGCATCGATCACTGCGGGGCCGCCGCGGCGCAGGTGTTCGTCGACCGGATGGTGGCGCAGGTCGGAGGTGACGTAGGCGTCGACGCCGAGGCGCGCCGCGGTGTTCAGATAGGAGTCGCCCGCGCCGCCGCATACCGCGACGGTCCGGATCATGCGATCCGGGTCACCAGCCGCGCGCACGCCCCAGATGGTCGCGGGCAGTGCGGCGGCGACCCGAGAGGTGAACTCGCGCAAGGACTCCGGTTCGGGGAGGGTGCCGACCCGACCGATGCCGAGCCCGGATGGCAGCGCCGCGCGCTCGGTGACGTGGTAGGCGGGGTCTTCATAGGGATGGGCCGACCGCAGCGCCGCCAGCACGGCGGTGCGCGCCGAGGGCGGTGCGATCACTTCGAGGCGGTCCTCGTCGACCTGCCGCAATTCCCCGATGGCGCCGATCGCCGGGTTCGCCCCTGTCACCGGACGAAACTGCCCCACTCCTGGCACCCGTAAAGCACACTCACGATAGGTACCGCTGCCACCGGCACCGGCTGCGAACAGCGCGGCCAGCACGGCATCCGCATCTGAACGCGGCACCTGCACCACCCAATTGTCCATGGCAGCTTGCGGTTTCGAATCCAATGGTCCGGTGACGGTGAGTCCGAGCGCCTCGGCCAGCGCATCGGAAACTCCCGGATCAGCGGAGTCGGCGTTGGTATGCGCCGCGAACAATGCGCACCCGGACCGGATGAGCCGATGCAGCAGAGCGCCTTTGGGCGTATCCGCCGCGACAGTGTCGACGCCGCGCAACAGCAGCGGGTGGTGCACCACCAAAGCCTGTGCCCGCCAATCGATCGCCTCATCCACCACGGCGGCAGTGGCATCCACGGCGAACAGCACCCGAGTCACCTCATCGACCGGATCACCGCACACCAACCCCACCGAATCCCAGGACTCCGCCAACTTCGGCGGATAAGCCGCGTCGAGCACCCCGATGAGATCCGCGAGCGTCGTCATCCGTCTACCTCCGTCTCCCGTTTTCCGGCCACACCAAGATCACCTGCCCACACTCGACAGTCCAGGACGAGCGCCCTCGCGCCCACACGGGTGCGGACATCACACGGACAACCCAGCTGGGTCGACATCAAACTCCTGCCGCACGGATTCCGGCGATCAACCGATCGACCTCGGCGGGACCGCGGACAGCAATGCGCAGGTAATCCGGTCCGAGGCCGGGGAAGGTGTCGGCACGGCGGACCGCGATTCCATGGTCTGCCAGGTGCTTTCGCAGGAGTTCACCGTCCGGCACGCGCAGCAATAGGAATGGTCCGTCAGCGGGGGTGTGGACGTGTATGCCCAGCGCGGTCAGTCGTTCGATCATCGAGTGGCGCTCGGCGGCGATCGTCTGTGCTCGCTGTTGTGCCGCGGCGACCGCATCCGGCTCGGCGGTCGCGGTGATCGCTTCCAGTTGCAGCGTGCCCAGCGGCCAGTGGGCGCGGCCGTGATTCAGGCATGCCAGCAGGTCGGGTGCGCCGAGGAAGTAACCACAGCGCAGACCCGGCAAGGCCCAGGTTTTGGTGAGGCTGCGCAGGACGAGGATGTCCGGTGCGGGCGAAGCGGCAAGTGACTGCGGTTCGCCGGGAATCGCATCGGCGAAGGCCTCGTCGACGACGATGATGCGGCCCGGTCGACGTAGCGCGCGGATGGTTTCGGCGGGGTGCAGGACCGAGGTGGGGTTGGTCGGGTTGCCGAGCACCACCAGGTCGGCGGCGGTGGGAACGAGCGCCGGGTCGAGGGCATACGGCGGTTCGAGTACGACGCGGGTCACCGGGATATCGGCCTCGCGCAGCGCCAGTTCGGGTTCGGTGAACGAGGGATGCAGCACCGCGGCCAGTCGCGGTGCGAGCCTGGACAGCATTGCGAAGCCCTCGGCCGCGCCCGCCAACAGCAGCACTTCATCGATCGCGCGACCGTGGCGGGCCGCCACCGCGGTGCGTGCGGCGAGTTCGTCGGCCGCGCTCGGATATCTGCCGAGATCGTCGAGGCGCGCGGCCAGGCGGTTGCGCAGCCAAGGCGGCGGCGCACTGCCCTGCACGTTCACCGCGAAATCGAGCATGCCGGGGCGCACGTCGACGTCACCGTGGTGACGCAGTTTCGCGTGATCGACACTCTCGGCTGACACGAGAAATCACCCTACGTGGCGGTCCCTCGGGACGACCGGCCAGAATGGCTGTCGTGGGTGAGTTGCACGTGTCGTTCGTCTGTACCGGCAACATTTGTCGATCGCCGATGGCGGAGAAGATGTTCGCGGTACACCTGTACCGCGAGGGGCTCGCCGACCGCGTGCGGGTCAGCAGCGCGGGCACCGACGGCTGGCATGCCGGACAGGACGCCGACGCCCGCACCAACGCCACCCTGGACCGCCACGGCTACCCGACCGGCCACATCGCCGCGAAATTCGGTAACCAACACCGCGACGCCGACCTGCTGATCGCCCTCGACTCCGGCCACGAACGCCGCCTCGCCACACTCGGCATCCCATCGGACCGCCGCCGCCTGCTCCGCAGCTTCGACCCCGCCGCCGACACCCTCGACGTTCCCGACCCGTACTACGGCGACACCGCCGACTTCGACCTGGTCCACGACCAGATCGCCGCCGCCATCCCGGGGCTTTTGGACTGGGTCCGTACCACCCTCGCCGCGCGCGGCCCGATCGCCGACAATGAGCCCGGAGATAAACCAGACCAATCAGTCTCTTATGTCCCAGACGGACGCTCGTGATGCGCCGACTGACCTTCCTGCTGCGCCCGAGCTGGCTGATCCTGGCCGTACTCGTCGCGGCCTTCGCTTATCTCTGCTTCACCGTGCTCGCACCGTGGCAGCTCGGCAAGAACACCACCACCTCGCACCGCAACCAGCTGATCGCCGATTCGGTGCACGCCGCCCCGATCGATATCGCCACCGTCCTGGACAACCAGAGCACCGATTCGCGCGCCGAATGGCGACGTGTCACGGCGACCGGCAGTTACCTGCCGAACTCGACCGTGCTGGTCCGGCTGCGCCACCTCGACGGCGCGCCCGGCTACTCGGTACTGGCCAGCTTCAAACTCGACGACGGCCGCATCCTGCTCATCGATCGCGGTCTCGTCGCGGCCGTCGACGGTTCCCGCCCACCGCAGATTCCGGACCCGCCCACCGGGCCGCAGAAGATCGAGGCGCGCATCCGGATGTCCGAGGGCGTCACCCCCGGTAAGGACCCGACGGTCCAAGACGGCTACCGCCAGGTGTACTCGGTGGACACCACGCAGGAAATGACAGTCCTACAGGAGCCCCTCACCGTCATCCCCACCGGCGAACGCGGCGGCTACCTGCAGCTCAGCGAAAACCAACCCGGAGCGTTCACCCCTACTCCCCTCCCTCAACTCGACGCGGGCCCCTATCTCTCCTACGGCCTGCAATGGTTGGCCTTCGGCATCATGGCTCCCCTCGGCCTCGGCTACTTCATCTATGCCGAGATCCGCGAGCGCCGCAAGGACAAGGCCACGGCTACCCCGGAACCGACCCCGACCAAAACCCCGACCCCCACACCGGCATCCACCAATGAGCAGCGCCTGGCCGACCGCTACGGCGGTACTCGCTGACCAAGTCCGCCACTGGGCGGAGTCAGCGCCGCAGAATCGACCAGAGTGCGGCGGTCAGGACCGCGCCCACCTGGATCGCCTCCGACATGCGTACAGCGCGCCGCAGATCCGCGACCCGAGGTGCGGGACCGTCACCCAGAGTTGGACGCAGTTCGGTGCCGTGCCGATATTGGGTCCGCCCGCCGAGCCGGACACCGAGCGCACCTGCCATCGCGGCCTCGACGACCCCGGCATTGGGGCTGGGGTGCTTGGACGCGTCTCGTCGCCACGCGTGCAGTACGTCGGCCGGATGTCCGCCCACCACAGGCGCCAAGGCGGCGGTGAGCATGCCGGTGATGCGCGCGGGCAACAGATTGGCCAGATCGTCGACGCGGGCGGCGGCCCACCCGAAGCGCAGGTACCGGTCGTTGCGGTAGCCGATCATCGCGTCCAGCGTGTTGATCGCGCGATACCCGAGCAGCCCGGGTGTCCCGGCGACCGCACCCCACAGCAGCGGCGCGACCGTCGCATCCGAGGTGTTCTCGGCAATGGATTCCAAGGCGGCACGGGCCAATCCGTCCGCCTCGAGCGCCTCGGGATCGCGCCCGCACAGCGAAGGCAATAGCGCCCGCGCGCCCGCCACATCACCGGACTCGAGCCGGTCGGCCATCTCGCGTCCGGCGCGCACCAGACTGCGCCCGCCGAGCACCGTCCATGCCGCCAGCGCGGTCGCAACTACCCCACCGCGCCGTAGCCCGAACCCGAACACCGTTGTCGCACCGACCAACACCAGTTCGTGCACAACCCCCGCCGAACGCCGATCGGTGTAGGTCACCCGCTCCAGCGCAACTGCCGCCGTACCGAATCCAGCCACCGGATGCCACCGGCGTGGATCACCGAATACGCGGTCGAGCGCGAATCCGAGCATCAGCCCGGCCGCCCTGGAAGTCCCCGTTCGCACCCGGCGAGGGTAGCCCGTCACCGCGCGCAACCCGCCAGCACGCCATGCGAGCAGAGATGTCACACTCGCTAACCCTGCGTCGTCATCAGCATGACGACACCTAAGCTCGCCCCTGTTGGGGCCGCACGACCGAACGGCGAGACCAGTGACTGACCAGCCTTCCTCCGAACCCATCGACCAGGCCGAGTTGGCTCGGCGTTTCGAGGAGCACCGGCCGTATCTGCGCAGGCTCGCCTACAGCACGCTGGGCAGTCTCACCGATGCCGACGATGTGGTGCAGGAGGCATGGCTGCGGCTGCAGCGCCAGTACGAGGCCGGGACAGCGGGCGAGATCGAGAATCTGCGGGCCTGGCTATCCACCGTTACCGGGCGTCTGGCCCTCGATCAGCTCGGTTCGGCCCGCGCCCGGCGCGAGCAGTACGTCGGTGAATGGTTGCCGGAGCCCGAGGTCACCACCTGGGACGATCCGGCCGACCGGATCACGCAGGACGAGCGCGTCACCACGGCGCTGCTGGTCGTATTGGAATCCCTCTCGCCCGCCGAGCGCACCGCATTCGTACTACAGGATGTGTTCGGTATGAGCGGCCCCGAGGTCGCCGAGGTCGTCGGTCGCACACCGGCGGCGGTGCGCCAGCTCGCCTCGCGTGCACGCAAGCGCGTCGAGGACGGCACACCCCGCTTCCCCGCCTCACCCGACGAACAGGAGAAGGTCGTCTCGGCCTTCGCGGTGGCCTGGCGCTCGGGTGATCTGAGCGCGCTACTCGGCGTGCTCGACGCGAACGTCAGCCTGACCGCCGACGGCGGCGGCAAGGTCCCCGCCATCCGCCAGGCCGTGCGCGGCGCCGAACTCATCGCGAAGATGCTGCTCGGCTGGTACCACGCACCGTCCGCGGCGGGCGCTTGGGGCCGCGCGGTTCTGGTCAACGGTGCGCCCGGTCTGGTCGTCTTCGACGGCAACCACACCGGCGTGTTCTCCTTCACCATCGATAACGGCCGCATCGTCGCCATCAATGTGGTCCGTAACCCGGACAAGCTGCACGACCTGCCCACCGAAGGCGCGCCCGACTGGTACCTCGGCCCGGACGCCGAATAACCCACGGGGCCCGCACATTCGATGTGCGGGCCCCGATCGGCTAGGTGGGCGCTTGGACAACGGGCGTTTCTGGCTCGACAACGGTCCCGGATCGCTTGCGTCGCAACATAATGAGCCACACGCCGCGAGCCAGAACAACGCACAGGCCCGCCAACGCGGCAATGCCGAGAAATACGACGAGACCGGGCCAAACGTAAGTCACCTGGAGGAAAGTCGGGGCCCGGCCGCGGAAGACCAGACCTGCGAGCTGTGGCAGCGCGATCAGGATCGGGATCGGGGCGAGATAAGGCAATTGGCGCAGCGCGATGAGCCAGCTCGGGCGAGCCTGCTGATCAGCCCACCGGCGCGATCGCACCAGGCAGAACCCCCCGAGCCCGAGAGTTGCGAGTGTCAGCAGCGCCATTCCCCAATCGGCGTAGATGCCCCACGGGCGATGCACATCGGGCGACTCGCCCTGGGTCAGCGCGACCAAGCCCTGCGCGATGATCTTGGGATCATCCTCGAGTGCCAAGCCGGTATCGGCGATGACAGCGATCCCGTAGCCGGTGTCGGACACCAGGACCTGCGCGGCGGTGTAGGTGAACCAGTCACCGTAGTGCACGAGCTGATCGGATTGCGCACGCTCCCAGC
The DNA here is from genome assembly GCF_044458905.1 of Nocardia sp. NPDC050408. Lineage (NCBI taxonomy): Bacteria > Bacillati > Actinomycetota > Actinomycetes > Mycobacteriales > Nocardiaceae > Nocardia > Nocardia sp. NPDC050408. The sequence goes on from NZ_JBITIL010000009.1 coordinate 101,473, forward strand.
CCATTCCGTAATCGTCGTCACTGACTCCCGAGGGCGTGTGCATCTCGGTCACCGCCGCCGACGACACCAACCGGTGCCCGTCCGGCGCGACACCACCGTTGTTCTGGGTGATCAGCCACGCGGCCAGATCGGCGGCCGTGGTGATTACACCGTGGCTACCGCCGACGAACCAGTCCGGCTCAGCAACCGGTATCGCGAAACCGTATGCCCGAATGTATCCGTGCGTCACCTCCTCGGCCTCGCGCGCCGAATTCACCGTCGTGCTGTCACGCATTCCAATGGGCCCGAATACATTACGCCGCATATAGTCCGCGAACGGTTCCCCACTGACCACCTCCACCAACCGAGCGGCCACCTGATAATTCGGATTGTGATAGTGGAATTCCGTCCCCGGATCGGCGGCGAGTTTCGCAGCATGCAGTCGCTCGACCGCACCGGCCAGTGAATCCGCCTGCGGCCGTCGCAGATCGGGAAATGCGGTATCCGACATTCCGGACGTCTGATTCAACAACTCGCGCACCGTGATCCGATCGCCACGCGAATCGGCCAACCGAAAGTCGGGGAGGTACTCACGCACCGGCGCGTCGAGACGCACCTTCCCGGCATCGACCAACTGCATCACGGCCGACGCCGTCATGGATTTGCTCACCGAAGCGATCGGCATGCGCGTCGTCGCGCTGATCGCCGCGCCGCTCGAATCGTGCCCATATCCCGCCACGTACACCACCTGATCCCCGTGGGTAATGGCGATCGAAGCCCCCGGCAACCGTGTCCGGGAAAGGTATTCGGACATATATCGGTCCACCGCGGCCGGATCGACGCCCTCCACCGTCGGTGCCGCAACCGCCGCACCAACCGACGGCAACAGCACCAGAAGCACCGCCATCACCACTACCCGCCGCAGGAATTCCGCAGTCACCGCTTTCACCCTTCCCATCGCGCGGCCGCGCAATCGCAATACGTCAGCCAGCCAACCCAACCGGTTCGGGTATCGAATATCCGTGCGCCGCCGCAACCTCCGCCGATAACAGCCGCCCTTTATCCGCGGTGACCCCGCGTGCGAGATCGGGATGCGCCCTACACGCCTCCCGCCACCCGTGAGCGGCAATCGCGCGCACATACGGGACAGTGGCGTTGGTGAGCGCCACGGTAGCGGTGTGCGGCACCGCACCCGGCATATTCGCCACACAGTAGTACAGCGAATCGGCCACGCGGAAAGTGGGATTCGCATGCGTTGTCGGATGCGAACCGGCGAAACACCCGCCCTGATCGATGGCGATGTCCACCAACACCGACCCGGGCCGCATACCGCGAACCAGTTCCTCGGATACCAGCTTCGGCGCCCGCGCACCCGGCACCAGCACCGACCCGATCACCAGATCCGCCGCCAGCACGGCCCGCTCGATCTCGACCGCATTCGAGGCCACCGTCGAGATGCGCCCTTCGAACCGTGCGTCGAGTTCGCGCAGGCGCGCCAGATTGGTGTCCAGCACGGTGACTTTCGCCCCCATCCCGGCCGCGACAATGGTCGCGTTCGTCCCCGCGACACCACCGCCGAGCACCGCCACATCGGCCGGAAGCACTCCCGGCACCCCGCCGAGCAAAAGCCCGGCACCACCGAGCGGCGCCATCAGGTGATACGCGCCGACCTGCGGTCCGAGCTTGCCCGCGACCTCGCTCATCGGTGCCAGCAGCGGCAGCGACCCATCCGCCGCGCGCACTGTCTCATAGGCGATCGCGGTGATTCCGGACCGCAGAATCGCATCGGTGCATTCGCGCGACGCCGCCAGGTGCAAATAGGTGAACAGCACCTGCTCCGGCCGCATCCGCGGATACTCCTCGGCGATCGGCTCCTTGACCTTCAGAACCAGCTCGCCCTCCCACCACACCTGCTCGGCGGCGGGCACCATCCGCGCACCCGCGGCGACGTAATCCGCATCCGAAAATCCGGACCCCACCCCCGCGCCGGCCTGGATCAGCACCTCGTGCCCGTGCCGCACCAGTTCCCCGGCACCAGCCGGGGTCAGCGCCACTCGAAACTCCTGCTCCTTGACCTCCCGCGGAACTGCGATCCTCATATCGCCATCGTGGACCACCGACGGTCCCGGCGCCATGAACGCCGCGCTGGACGCACTGTCGGTTTCCGAGGACGCTCACACAGCGAACGTCTCACCCAGCTTCGGAATGCGCAGCTGTTCACCCCGACCGGCGTAACCGAAATTCCGCTCCAGGCGCTCGAGCGTCTCACTGAAGTGCGCCCATCCCTCGGCGTGCACCGGCACGATCACCGCATCACCCAGCGCCTCGGCGGCCTGCACCGCGGTGCGGGCATTCAGCGTGAGATCGATATCGCCGAACCGGCCGACATTCGCCGCACCGGCGAACAGGATCGCGATATCGATCCGACCGATGCGCGCCACGATCTGCTCGACGAGCTCGACCGAAGCATTATCACCCGACACGTACACGGTCGGCAGCCCCTCGGCCTGCAATACGAACCCGGTGACCACGCCGGTCTGCGACTCGCACCCCACTGGCCCGTGCAGTGCGGGCACACCCGTCACACGCACCTCACCCAGTGTGACAGTCTCCCAATTCGCCAGTCCCCGAACACCTTCGATGCGACCGGCGGCATCCGGCGTCGACAAGACGGTCGCCACGGTGGACAGGAATTCACGGCCGGAGTGGTCCAGATTGTCGTCGTGCTGGTCATGCGACAGCAGCACCACGTCCACCGGTCCCACCTGCTCCACCGGAACCGCCGGGCCGGTGAGCTTGTGCAGTGTTATCGGACCCGGGTAGTCGCCCGGAGCGTCGAAGGTGGGATCGGTCAGCCACGTCAGGCTGCCGTACCGGAAGCGCAGGGTGGGCCCGCCGATGTGCAGGGCTTCGAAGGTCGTGCGTGCAATCGTCTCGGTCATGGGATCAATACTTGTCGCCCCGATATTCGATCAATAGTGGCCCGTGAGCCGCGTAGCGATAAGATCAGGCCATGCGTTCCGTCGCCGCTCTGGCCTTCGATGGGGTCATCCCCTTCCATCTGTCGGTACCGACGCTGGTCTTCGGCCGGGTCGGCACCGAGGGGACACCTGACTATCGCGTCGAGGTGTGCGCCGAACAGCCAGGCACGCTGCGGACCCCGGCCGGTTTCGACATCGTCGTGAAAACCGGACTCGACGCCTTCGAGCGTGCCGACCTGGTGGTGATCCCGAGCTGGCAGCGCGGCATGGGCATTTCGGCGCAACTGCGCGACGCACTCCATGACGCACACGCCAGAGGAGCCCGGATCGTCGGCCTGTGCCTGGGCTCCTTCGCGGTGGCGGCGAGCGGCTTGGCGGACGGTCGGGAAGTCACCACCCACTGGGCCGCGGCCGCCGAATTGGCCGCGACCTATCCGAAGGTCCGGGTCCGCGCCGACACCCTCTGGACCGACCTCGGCGATATCGTCACCTCCGCGGGCGTCGCCGCCGCACTCGATTGCTGCCTGCACCTGGTCCGCGACGACCTCGGCAGCCGCGCCGCCACCGAACTGGCCAGGTCGCTCGTGACCGCCCCGCACCGCAGCGGCTCCCAGGCCCAGTACATACCGGTCGCAGTACCCGAAGCCGCCGACGACGATCCGATCGAACGCGCGATGGTCTGGGCGCGTACGAATCTCGGCGAGCCGATCGACCTGGATAGTTGGGCTCGCATCGCGCTGATGTCGCGACGCACCTTCACTCGACGCTTCCGCGAACGCACCGGGAACAGTCCGCAGCAATGGCTGCTGCAACAGCGCGCCGACCGCGCCCGACTACTTTTGGAATCCACCACCGAGACCATGGATCGCATCGCCGCCGAAACCGGCTTCGGCACCGCGGTCAGTCTGCGCCACCACTTCCACCGCATCCTCGGCACCAGCCCGGCCGCGCACCGCGCGCTGTTCGCGGGCGCACCCGTCCCCGAATACTCGGCCGCGGAGTAATAGCGACAGGATTGCGATGCCGCCTCCGCCGAGTTCGCCCACCCCGTGGGCTCCGCCGGCCTCGGTCCCTTTATGTTTTCGGCATGAGGATCGAGGTAAGCGGACATATACCCGAAATCGACGAGACCGCGTGGATCGCACCGAACGCCACCGTAATCGGACGCGTGCAACTGGCCGCCGAGGTGAGCGTCTGGTACAGCACGGTCCTGCGCGCCGACCTCGAGGCGATCAGCGTCGGCGCGCGCACCAATATTCAGGACGGCTGCGTCCTGCACGCCGACCCGGGTTTCCCGCTCACCGTCGGCACCGGAGTTTCGGTGGGACACAATGCGATCCTGCACGGCTGCACCGTCGGCGACGATGTGCTCGTCGGCATGGGTGCCACGGTCCTCAATGGCGCGGTCATCGGCGCGGGCAGTCTGATCGCCGCAAATGCCCTGATTCCGGAGGGTGCGCAGATTCCGCCCGGTTCGCTGGTCGCGGGTGTGCCCGGCAAGGTGCGTCGGGAGTTGAGCGAGGCCGAGCAGGACGGCATCCGACTGAATAGCGCTGTGTACCTGCACAACATGGCAAACCACCGCGACGCGAAGCAGATGTGAGACAGAGCACACTGATCAAGTGACCAAACTAAATCGCTGATAACATTTTGCCAGCGTGCCCGGTGTCCCGGGATCTCCCGCCGACGCAGCTGTGGAGTGGCCTGTAGCGCGGAGGGCGAGCCCACCGGATGGTGGCCGCGCAGCGTGCAGGTAGGAGGTATCACGGTGGCGTACGTGCAGCAGAGTATGCACCGGCCGTCGGGGCGGATCAGCGTGGCCGACATCGCGGCCCAACCGGGTGGGGTCGAGGCGCTACAGCGGCGAGTGCACGAGTTGCGCTCCAGCGGAGTGGATTTCGCCGCCAATGCGATCGAAAAGGAGATGGCGGAACTGGATCTGCCGCGCACATAGTCGCGCGTGCGCCGGTCGTCTGTCCAGTTCTGGTGCTGATCCGCGGTAGCACTGCCGCGCCCCGGTGAAATAATGAACGGCACTCACCCGCACCGTCGCGACGCCCAGCCACCACCGGCGTCCCGAGCCGATCGACTGGAGCCTCGATGCCGACCGTTCCGCCCATCCTCCAGCGCATCCTGGAAAAGCCCGTCAGCGACGGCGAGAAGTTGCTGGAGAGCGCGCTGTCAGCTTTCCTGGACTTCGGCATCAAACGCACCAGCATGGGCGAGATCGCCCGGCGCGCCGGAATCAGTCCGGCCACGCTGTACCGCCGCTTCGAATCGAAGAATGATCTGGTCGAGGCGGTCAGTGTGCGCGAGGCGCAGCGTTTCGTCGCGGAGATCGATAAGCGGGTACAGAAGGTCGACGGCGTCGAGGAGCAGCTGATCGAGATCTTCGTCGCGGTCATCACCGCGATCGCGGGCAACGAACTGTTGCGGCGGCTGCTACGCACCGAACCCGATCTCATCCTGCCCCGGCTCACCACCGAGGCCGGACCGATCATCGCGGTCGGGCGCACATATCTGGCGGAGAAATTGCGCGAACTCCACAGCGGCGCGGATGACGATTTCGACTTCGAACTCGTCGCCGAGATCATGGCGCGGCTGGCACTGTCGCTGGCATTGACGCCTGACGGGCTCATTCCGATCGATGATGTGGCGGCGGGTCGGGATTTCGCGCGACGCACCCTGCTGCCGATGGTCGGTGTCCGCGCCAGCGCATAACCGTCAACGCGTTTCGAATACCCGGATGCCGAACGCGGCCGCTACCCACTCATCGAGCAACCGGAGCGAATTCGTATCGGGCTCTCTGCCGTCGTCGATGAATTCCCGCACCAGTTCGACGACTCCACCCGCCCGCATCGTGGTCGGATCCGGCAGCGGTAGCCGCGACACATACTGGGTGATCCACCGCCGCCGACCCGAATACAGCCGATTCCCGCACACCGCATCGTAGAACCGCAGGCCCAACGCCGAGTTCGCGACGCCCATCAGCAAATACGCCAGCCGCTCCGCGGCGCCGTCGACCCCGAGATCGGCCAGCGATATCCAATAGCAGTCCCCGTTCACCACCGCCCCGGACCGATCCAAGGCGAATCGCGGCCGCTCACTGATATCGGGGAAGACCACCTTCGGCACCCGCCACAGATGCGGCCGCTGCGGCACCCAGATCTCGAACCATTCCCTGCCACTGTCGGTCAGATATTTCCGACCGGCCAACGTCTCCCGATGTGACTCCAAATATGCTGCGGCGCCCGGAAAATCCCGCAGGTCAACGGGCATGCGCGCGGGCTGCGCCGTGTCGTACGGATACAGCACCCGCACGTCGCGCTCCCGCGAGATTTGCCACGGATCGACATCCTGATGGGTGATCAAATCGAAGAGCAACTCCCCCTCCGGCGGTGGCCGCACCTCCCCCCACCGATCGGAGATGAATACCCGATCCGCAGTCGTCTTGATACCTACCCGAATTCGCCCCACGGCACCGAATGTCCGCCAGGTCCCCGCCTCCACCTCGGCCAGCCACCTGTCGACCTCCGGCCGGGACATTCGCCAAGCGCCGCTGTCCTCGGCCGCGTCACACCTCACATCCACACCGTTATCCGGACCGGAGGCGGCGATCTGCCAGTCCACCACCGAGCCCACCGGATCGCTGCGGATCGCCCGATCACCTGATATCTGATCGCCGGACGCCCCGCGGGTCACCGCCCGCTCACCCGTCGCCAACGTGCCGACCTCGACCGCGAAGGTGCGCCCACCATGCTCGACGCAGTGACTGCGTTCGGCCGCCAGCGCCTCGAAAAGATCTGTCCCACCGATGTTTTCGGCGGTATCCACCTCGTAGGCCGAAACATAGCGGCAAACTGCGCGCGACGCCGTCCGAGTGGCGATGGTGACCGCGGGCAACACCGCAGCCTCGAACAACTTCGTGTCGCCGAGGTCATACAGTTCGACCGGAGCCAACTCGGTGCGCAGCAGGCTCCGGATGTTCGCACCGGCCTTGGTGGTGAGAAACCGATTGGCACACAGCAATCCGAGTACCCCACCCGACCGCAGCAGCCGCGGCGCGACCGCGACGAATGGATGGGTGAGATCGATCCGCCCCTGCAACCCGAACTGCTTGCTGAGCAACCGCGCGGTCTTCCCACCCAACTGCTGAGTCCGCACATACGGCGGATTGGTAATGATCGCATCGAACGCCCCCGCCGCGATCCCCGCCGATTCGGTCAAGAAATCCCCGACATGCCACTCGACCGCAACTCCGGCGGTCGCCGCCCGCTCCCGCGCGACCGCAACCCCGGCCGCATCCAGGTCGTATCCGACCAACTCCACCCGAACCCCCGGCAACAACTCCCGCGCAACCTGATCCAGCGCAAGCAGCAGCTCACCGTCCCCACAGGCCGGGTCGAGCACCCGCAGCATCCCTCCGCTCGGCACCCGCACCCCTACTGGTACCTCAATCCCCTCTTCCTGCACCTCCCCATCAGGCATCCCAGTACCCGATGCCGCCACTGTGTGCGCCTGCCCATCATGCGCCCCCGCCTCCCGCACGCGCGGCACCACAGCATGAGCGACTCCAGAGCGCCCGGTCCGCAGCGGCGCATGCTCGAGCAGCCGCCGCGCGAGAAAGCGCGCCAGGGCTGGTGGCGTGTAGTGCCTACCGTGCCGTTTGCGGTCGCGCGCGGCGGGCTCGCCGGGATTCATTCCTGGGATTCTGCCTCGTCACGACGCAACCGAGGCGATAACGCGGTCGACCGGATCTCGCGTCGTCGCGGGCGGGCCCGCGTGCGGCGACCGGCGAAGCGGCGCATGAGCGGTTCATCGACCCAGCGGTAGATCGCGGCCGCCGCCGTTCGACGATCAGGCTCAACCGGGCGAACCCGAGCCAGCCGAATTGTCGGCCGCCGATGAACAGCCGGGTGATCAGCACCATGACCGGGAACTGGATCAGATAGAAGGCGAAGGAAATATTGCCGAGCCACACGATTCTGGGCGAGGCATCGACTCCGGGAGATGCCGAGTGCGCTCTGGAATGCGTTGAACCGCCGGACGCCCGCGAACGAATATTTCAGGATCACCAGGTCCAGCGGTCGCCCAGGATCACCAGCGGCCGCGTGATCGAACATGGCTCATCGGCAAGTTCCTCGTACCGCACCTGTCGATGCTGCCGAGCCCGCGGTGCCCGGCGGCGTTACCACCGGGCACCGGTGCTCATGCCCTCGAGTAGGCGACCATCGGGTCCTTGTCTTCCAACGGCGGTACCTCTTCACCATCCAGCACCTTGCGCATCCGCTCGGAATCCAACTGCCCCTCCCACTTCGCGACCACGAATGTCGCGACGCAATTGCCGAGCAGGTTCACCGTGACCCGCATCGAATCCATCAGTCGATCCGCCCCCAGCAGCAACGCGACCGCCGCCACCGGAATCGATCCGTGCCCGATCGCACTGATCGTCGCCGACAACGCCAGGAATGACGAACCCGGCACGCCCGCCATACCTTTCGAGGTCAACATCAGCACGCCGACCGCCGTAATCTGCTCGCCGAGACTCAGATCCACCCCGAGCGCCTGCGCCAAGAACAGCACGCAGATGGACAAATACAGCGTCGCACCATCGAGATTGAACGAATACCCGGTCGGTATCACCAGCCCGGTGGTCGCTCGGGAGCAACCGGCCTCGGTCAGTTTGATCATGATCCGCGGCAGCACCACCTCGGTCGATGCGGTGCCCAGCGCCAAGAACAGCTCATTCTTGATGTATTTGACGAGCTTCCACAGACTCACCCCCGCGAAAACCCGCACCACCACCGCGAGCACCAGCAGGAACAGCACCGCCGCCGCATAACAGCAGGCGATCAACTTGCCATAGCTGCTGAGCGCGGAAAGTCCGTACTGCCCAACGATGTAGGCCATCGCGCCGAACGCACCCAGCGGTGCCAATTTCATAATCCAGCCGATGATCGTGAAGAAGATCTTCCCGATGTGATCGACGGCCTCCAAAATCACCGGCGGGCCATGCTCGCCGAACTTCGCCAAAGCCAATCCGAACAGCACCGCGAAAAACAACACCTGCAACAAAGCATTCTCCGCAAACGCCGAAATCACCGATGCCGGAATGATATTCAGCAAAAAGTCGACGGTATGCGGCAGCTCGCCGTTCTTTGTGGTCTTGGCGATCTTCTCGGCGCCGGTGGCCAGGGTCTGCGCGTCGACATGAAAGCCCGCACCCGGCTTCACCAGATTGCCGACCAGCAAACCGAAGAGCAGTGCGAAGGTGGTGATCACCTCGAAGTAGATCAGCGCCTTCACACCGATCCGCCCGACCGACTTCATATCGCCCACATGGGCGATGCCGAGCACAACCGTGCAGAAGATGATCGGCGCGATCACCATCTTGATCAGCTTGATGAACCCGTCGGCCAGCGGTTTGAGGTCCGCGCCGAAGTCGGGCCACAGCTTGCCGACCAGAATTCCGGCCACGATCGCCACCAGCAGTTGCAGGAAAAGCGACCGGTACCAGGGCGGTTTGCGCACCGGGTCGGTTGCTGCGGTGGATTCGATCGTCACGCTCATGCGCGCAACGTACGAGCTATTCGTATCACCAAAGTTTCAACTATATTGCCGCGCGGAAACCCGATCGATATATGACCATCACTCCAGGTCCGACAGCGAGAACAATACGAACGAAAGCGGACCCCGGGGAAATCCCGAGGCCCGCTCTTACCGCTGGATTTACAGCGGAATGTTCTTGTGGTGGCTCTTACGCACCGGCGCCGCCGCCAATGCCGCGGCGATGATGCTGCGAGTCTTGGCCGGGTCGATGACCTCGTCCACCACACCGATCGCCAAGGCCCGCTCGACACCACCGGCGATGCGCTCGTGCTCGACCGTCAGACGCTCGTGCAGCGCCTCGCGCTCTTCCTCCGGCGCGGCGGCGAGGGCCTTCTTGTGCAGGATGCCGACCGCGGCCTTGGCACCCATCACGGCGACCTCGGAACCCGGCCAGGCATACACCGCGGTCGCGCCGAGCGAGCGGGCGTTCATCGCGATGTAGGCGCCACCATAGATCTTGCGGGTAACCAGCGTGACCCGCGGCACCCGAGCCTCGGCGAATGCGTGCAGCAGCTTCGCACCGCGCCTCACCACACCTTCCCACTCCATGCTGACACCGGGCAGATACCCGGGCACATCGGTGAGCACCACCAGCGGAATGCCGAACGCATCGCACAACCGCACGAAACGCGCTGCCTTCTCGGCACTTTCGGAGTTCAGGCAGCCACCGAGGCGGATCGGGTTATTGGCGAGGACACCGACGGTGCGCCCGCCGAGCCGTCCGAGACCGGTGACGATGCTGCGCGCATAACCGCCCTGCAGCTCCTCGAACGAGGACTCACCGTCAACGTTGTCGAGCAGTTCGTGCACGATCGGCTTCACGTCGTAGGCGCGCTTGGCCGATTCCGGCATCATCGCCTTCAGATCGACATCACCGTGCGCGGCAGCGACCAGATCGAATTCGCCCTGCTCGGCGAACATCGACACCAGGCGCCGTCCACGGTGCAGCGCATCGGCCTCATCGTTGGCGACGATGTGCGTAACACCGGATTTCTTACCGTGCGTCTCCGGACCACCCAGGGTGGCCATATCGACCTGCTCACCAGTCACACTGCGCACCACATCGGGACCGGTCACGAAGACCCGGCCCTCCGGCGCCATGATCACGATGTCGGTCAGCGCAGGACCGTAGGCGGCGCCGCCGGCCGCGAAGCCGAGCACCACCGAAATCTGCGGCACCAGACCGGACGCGCGAACCATGGCCTCGAAGACCAGACCGACCGCATGCAGCGCCTCGACACCCTCAGCCAGGCGAGCGCCGCCGGAATGCCAGATGCCGACCACCGGAATGGCGGAATCGATGGCGGTGTCGATCGCGTCGACGATGTGCTTGCAGCCCTCCACGCCCATCGCGCCGCCCATGACGGTGGCATCGGAGCAGTAGGCAACGGTGCGGACACCGTCGACCTCGCCGATCGCGGCCAACACACCGGACTTGTCGCGCGGGTGCAGCGGGAGAACGGTTCCGGGGTCGAAGAAGCGTTGGAGCCGACCGAGCGGATCACGCGGATCGGTCGCAGTTTCTGGTCGAAACGCGGGAGCAACAATTGTCATCGCGTTTTCTCCTCACCTCGAGCAAGTGCGCCGCTACCGCGGCTGCGTATGTCGAACACCGGTGGGGTCGACCGACTTTGGCGTTGGTCGACCCCACCGGCGATCGTTGTGCAGTCAGCCAGTCTGTGCGGTCAAGCCCCGGAGGGGGCAGCTTGCGTAGCCCGGTAGGGGCTCCGCACAAACTGAATCGGTTACCGAGCGGCTATGCCCGACCGAAGGCGAGCGCGACATTGTGCCCACCGAATCCGAACGAGTTGTTGATGGCGTACTCGATCTCCTGGCGGCGGGCCTCGCCGTGCACCACATCCAGATCGATCTCCGGATCCTGGTTCTCCAGGTTCAGCGTCGGCGGGACGAGGCCGTCGCGGATGCTGAGCACGGTGAGCACGGATTCGAGCGCACCGACGGCGCCGATCGAGTGACCGAGGGCCGACTTCGGTGCGTACACCGAAGCGTGGTTGCCCACGGCCTTGTTGATCGCGTTCGCCTCGGCGGTATCGCCGATCGGGGTAGCGGTCGCGTGCGCATTGATGTGGGTGATGTCCTTGGGTGTCAGACCCGCGGTCTGCATCGCCCGCGTCATCGCCCTGGCGGCACCATCACCCGTGGGATCCGGTGCGACCAAGTGGAAGCCATCGGAGGTGATACCGGCGCCGAGCAGGCGCGCGTGGATCGTCGCGCCACGTGCCTTGGCGTGCTCCTCGGTCTCGATGACCATCAGCGCACCGGCCTCGCCGAAGACGAAGCCGTCGCGATCCTTGTCGAAGGGACGCGAGGCGCCCTTCGGGTTGTCATTGCGGGTGCTCATCGCGCGCATCATGGTGAATGCCGCGATCGGCACCGCGTCGATGAAACCCTCAACGCCACCGGCGACGACGATATCGGCGTCACCCATGACGATCATTCGCCACGCATTGGCGATGGCCTCGGAGCCCGATGAGCATGCCGAGACCGGAGTGACCACTCCTGCCCTGGCCTTCAATTCGAGACCGACGACGGCCGACGGACCATTCGGCATGACCATCTGAACAGCCAGCGGCGAAATCTTGCGATAGCCGCCGTTCTTCAGCTTGTCGACCGAGTCGATGAGCGCATCACCGCCACCGAGCCCGGTACCGATCGCCACACCCAGACGCTCCGGGTCGACCTCGGGGCTGCCCGCGTTCTGCCAGACCTCACGACCGAGTACGGTCGCGAGCTGTTCGACGTAGGCCATGCGCCGACATTCGACACGGCTCAGCAGGGTCTCTGGCCGGACCTTCAGGTGACCGCCGATGCGGACCGGAAGGTCGTACTCCTCGACGAAGGGGTCCTCGAGAACGTCGATCCCGCTCTCGCCGTTGAGGAGTCCCTTCCACGTCGCATCGACATCACCAGCGATCGACGTGGTCGCCGCCAGGCTTGTAACGACGACGTTGGGGAAGTTCCCGTTCAAGGTGGAAGGAGTGGTCACGGTGTCGGCCCTACTCGGCGTCGAACTTGGCCTTGAGCTCCGCGGCCGCGTCAGCGTTCTCGGCCTCGAGCTTCTGGATGTAGCCGACAGCGTCGCCGACCGTCTTCAGGCTGGCCAGATCCTCGTCCGGGATCTTCACGCCGTACTTGTCCTCGGTCTGAACCGCGATCTCGACCATGGACAGCGAGTCGATGTCCAGGTCATCGACGAAGGACTTCTCGATCGTCACCTCGGAGGGCTCGATACCGGTCACCTCTTCGATGATCTTGCCGAGTTCCTCGACGATTTGTTCCTGGGTCAGAGCGGCCACTTCGTGGCTCCCTTCTTATCTACTTTGTAGGGCTTCACTGTTGTTTTTCGAATCGAGCGAGCCGATGGTTACCGTCCGCTCGGTCACGATCGCGTATTGGGTTACACGGTCGCGGGGGGAAAGCTAGCCGGAAGTGGTGAGCCCGGCCAACGCGGGGAGGTCTTCGGGGGTCTTCAGGGCCAGTGTTGGCGTGCCCTTCAGTTCCCGTTTTGCGATGCCGACGAGCGTGCCCGCCGGCGGCAGCTCCGCTACTGCCGAAACCGCCGCTGCACGGACAGTCTCGGTGCACAGGTCCCACCGAACGGGCCGGGTGACCTGCGCCGCGAGCTTAGCGACAGCATCGGCGCCGGAGGTAACCGGCTTGCCATCGAAGTTCGAAAGCAGGGTCCGAGTCGGTTCGCTCGGCGCGATCTTGGATATGGCGTCCGTCACAGCGTCCTGAGCCGGGGCCATGAACGCGGTGTGAAACGCGCCCGCGACGGGCAGCGCACGCACCCGCGCCTTCTCGGGCGCGTTCGCGGCGAGTTCCGCGAGGGCGGTCAAACGTCCGGCGGCCACAATCTGACCCGCGGCATTGCGGTTGGCCGGGACGAGTTCGAGCTCTTCGAGCCGGGCGAGCACGGCTGCCTCATCGCCACCGAGCACCGCGGACATACCGGTCGGCTCCAGTGCGCACGCCTTGGCCATCTCCGCACCGCGGATGGCGGCCAGTCGCACCGCATCGTCGGCGGAGATGACTCCGGCGACCGCTGCGGCGGCGAGTTCACCTACCGAGTGTCCGGCGACAATGGTATCGGCTGGAAGTGAATCCGACTCGATTTCCGCGAAGGCCAGCAGTGCGGCGGCGACCACGAGCGGCTGGGTAACGGCAGTATCGGTGATCTCCTCCGCCGTCGCGGTGGTGCCGAGGCGAACCAGATCCAGGCCGGAGGCCTTGGACCAGAGGGCGAGGCGATCAGTCGCGCCGGGGAGGTCGAGCCAAGGCGCGAGCATGCCGGGTGTCTGGGACCCCTGTCCAGGGGCGAGCAACGCGATCACACCTCTAAGAAAACACTGTGAGGTACGCCGCAGGTGATGTCGACGCGAATGAACCTTGCGGAGTGCTTTTGTGGAGGTCCCACAAAAGCGCATGTGGGTTGTCCCGATCGACCGGGTCACCGGATCCGTTACAGGCCTTCGTGCCCTACTGGGAATTGAGTGACTTCTGGGGTAGGAGTCGACGATTCGTTACGGGTTCGTGTCAAACGACCCACTGTGGCGGCGATCCGGAGCACGTAGGCGTCCCTCGGATTCATCGGATCACGGCCCGTGATCTCCGCTATCCGCTTGAGGCGATAGCGAACCGTATTTGGATGAACGTACAGCTGACGCGCACACGTCTCGACCGCGCCACCGCAATCCAAATAGGCCTCGAGAGTGTCGGCCAGCGCCGATCCGGCGGCAGCCAACGGTAGGACAAGATACTCGTTCAACGCGTCGATTGCAGCTCGGTCACCCAAAAGGGCCCGCTCCGGTAACAATTCGGCGGCGTGCACCGGTCGCGGGGCCACGCGCCAGCCGACAACGGCCTCCATTCCGGCCAGTGCCTCCACCGCGCTGGCGTGCGCCGCACCGAGGGTGCGCATGGTCGGGCCGATCACCACCGGACCGTCGGAGAAAACCTCGGCCAGCAAATCCGCGAGAAATGGTGAGGCATACGAGGTATCGCCCAGATTCCCGCTGACCACCATCACCAGCCGCGACCCCTGGACCACGGCCAGCGCCGCACGACCGTGCCGCGCGGCGATGGCGTGCACCGAGCCGACCATCGAGACGCCCTGATCCCCCGGCGGCGTGCCGACCAGCACCGTTGCCGGCGCGGTGGCATCCCAGTTCAGGGTCGCGGCCCGCGAGAGCATGTCCGGACCGGTATCGCCGCGCACGACCGCGTCCACAACCAATGCCTCGAGGCGGGTATCCCATGCGCCGCGGGATTCCGCGGCGCTCGCGTACACCGAGGCGGCGGCGAATCCGAGCTCACGCCCGTAGCGCAACACCGCCTCGGTGAGCGCGACCAGCTGCCGGTCGTTGCGCGCGAGCGCGGGCAGCCATTGTTCGAAGAACTCCATGGCCACGCGGACCATGTCCACGGTCTGGCGCAGCGTCAGCCGCCGCGCCAGATCCTGCGGGATCACTTGGAAGGCGTCCAGGCTGAAACGGATATCGCTATCGGGATCCTGTAGCCATTCCAGGAAGTTCACCACCGCGGTCTGCACCAGCATCTGCACGCCCGCGCGTTGCGCGGCATCCAGATCGGCGAAGAACGGCAACCGATCCTGCATCGACCCGACCGCCTCGGTGGAGAGGCGTCCGGAGAACTGCTTCACGCGTTTGAGCAGCGTGTCCGGCAGCGGGTCGCGGGTTTGCCGGTTCGGGGAGAGCGCGCCCGTCGGCAGATACACCTCATGCTCGGAGGAGCCTTCGGAGATCCGACGCGGCCGCGGCGGTTTACGTTCCACCATCCAATCGTCCGCTATGCGAGTTCATCTTCGGTGCCGGGAGCCGACTTCGGCGCGGCGTCGACATCATCGATGCGGTATTTGGCCGCCGCCTCGACCGCCTTGGCCGGATCGATCTTTCCGGTGCGGCCCAGCGCGGCCAGGGCCGCGACCACGATCGACTGCGCGTCGACGTTGTAGACCCGGCGCGCGGCGGGGCGAGTATCGGAGAAACCGAAACCATCCGTGCCGAGCGTAGTGAAGTCGCCGGGCACCCACTTGCGCACCTGATCCGGCACCGCGCGCATCCAGTCCGTCGCGGCCACATACGGACCCTCGACCCGGGCCAGCGCCTGGGTGACGTACGGGACGCCCGCATCGACGCCGGGGTTGCGCAGCTGGGCGATTTCCTTGTCGAGTGCCTCCTTGCGGAGCTCACCCCACGAGGTCACCGACCAGACATCGGCCTGCACACCCCATTCCTCGGCGAGCAGCGCTTGGGCGCGCACGCCATCGGGCACCGTGACACCCGAGACCAGGATCTGGGCGCGCACATTGCCCTCACCGCCGCGCTTGTACAGGTAGATGCCCGCGAGCAGTCCGGCGATATCGAGATCGTCGGGCTCGGCGGGCTGTACATACGGCTCGTTGTAGAGAGTGATGTAGTAGAAGATGTCCTCGCCGCCGAAGCCACCCGCGGAACCGTGCGGATGCGTGCCGGGAAGTGCGACGGGACCGGGCTCCGGAGTGCCACCGCCGTACATACGACGCAGACCGTCCCGCACGATATGCGCGATCTCGAAGGAGAACGCCGGATCGTAGGTCACCACGGCCGGGTTGGTGGACGCCAGCAGCAGCGAGTGGCCGTCGTTGTGCTGTAGACCCTCACCGGTCAGCGTGGTTCGCCCGGCGGTTGCGCCGAGCACGAAACCGCGCGCCAGTTGGTCTGCCGCCGCCCACAATCCGTCGCCGGTGCGCTGGAAACCGAACATCGAGTAGAAGATGTACAGCGGGATCATCGGCTCGCCGTGAGTGGCGTACGACGTGCCCGCCGCGGTGAACGATGCGGTCGATCCGGCCTCGTTGATGCCCTCGTGCAGAATCTGCCCGACGGCACTCTCTTTGTAGGCAAGCATCAATTCCGCGTCCACGGAGGTGTACAACTGCCCGTTGCGGTTGTAGATCTTCAACGAAGGGAACCACGAGTCCATACCGAAGGTACGGGCCTCGTCCGGAATGATCGGCACGATCCGCTTGCCGATCTCCTTGTCCCGCAACAGCTCCTTCATGAGCCGAACCAGGGCCATGGTGGTGGCCACGTTCTGCTTGCCGGAACCCTTGCGCACCGACTTGTAGGCCTCGTCCCCGGGCAGTTGCAGCGGCTTTGCTGCAGCACGCCGTTCGGGCAGGAAGCCGCCGAGCGCCTTCCGGCGATCGAGCATGTACTGGATTTCGCGCGCCTCCATGCCCGGGTGGTAGTACGGGGGCAGGTAGGGGTCCTTCTCCAGCTCGGCATCCGAGATCGGAATCCGCTGCAGGTCACGGAAGTCCTTGAGGTCCTGCAGGGTCAGCTTCTTCATCTGGTGCGTGGCATTGCGGCCCTCGAAGTGCTTGCCGAGGGTGTAGCCCTTGATGGTCTTGGCCAGGATCACCGTCGGCTGGCCCTTGTGCGCCATCGCGGCCGCATAGGCGGCAAACACCTTGCGGTAGTCGTGACCACCGCGCTTGAGGTTCCAGATCTCCTGATCGGTGAGGTCTTGGACCAGTGCCTTGGTGCGCGGGTCGCGGCCGAAGAAGTGGTCGCGGACGTAGGCGCCGTCATTGGCCTTGTAGGTCTGGTAGTCGCCGTCGGCGGTGGTGTTCATCAGGTTCACCAGCGCGCCGTCGCGATCGGCGCCGAGCAGCGCGTCCCACTCCCGGCCCCAGATGACCTTGATGACATTCCAGCCCGCGCCACGGAAGAACGACTCCAGTTCCTGGATGATCTTGCCGTTACCGCGCACCGGGCCGTCGAGGCGCTGCAGGTTGCAGTTGACGACGAAGGTGAGGTTGTCGAGGCCCTCGTTGGCGGCGACCTGGATCAGGCCGCGCGACTCCGGCTCGTCCATCTCACCGTCGCCGAGGAAGGCCCAGACGTGCTGATCGGAGGTGTCCTTGATGCCGCGGTCGTGCAGGTAGTGGTTGAACCGTGCCTGGTAGATAGCGTTCATCGGGCCCAGGCCCATGGACACCGTCGGGAACTCCCAGAAGTCGTTCAGCAGCCGCGGATGCGGGTACGACGGCAGGCCGTGGCCCGGCCCGCCATGGCTGTACTCCTGCCGGAAGCCGTCCATCCGGTCGGTGCTCAATCGGCCCTCGAGGAAGGCGCGGGCGTAGATGCCCGGCGAGGCGTGACCCTGGATGAAGATCGAATCGCCGCCGCCCGGATGGTCCTTGCCGCGGAAGAAGTGATTGAAGCCGACCTCGTAGAGCGCCGCCGAGGACGCGTAGGTCGAGATATGGCCGCCGACACCAATGCCGGGACGCTGCGCCCGGTGCACCATGATCGCCGCGTTCCAGCGGATCCAGGCACGGAAGCGCCGCTCCACCTCTTCGTCGCCGGGGAACCACGGCTCGTTCTCGGTGGGGATGGTGTTGACGTAGTCGGTGGAGGTCAAGGATGGAATGGCGACCCTGCGCTCACCGGCGCGTTCCAACAGCCGGAGCATGAGGTAACGCGCGCGGCCCGGACCTTCCCGGTCGAGCATGTCATCGAACGATTCGAGCCATTCGGAGGTTTCCTCCGGGTCGATGTCCGGTAGATAGGACGCCACCCCTTCGCGGATAACCCGCACCCGCCCGCCCGTAGGCGGCACCTGCGATCCATTCGGATCACGCGGCGCGGAGTCGGTGCCAGCGGATTTCGCTGGCGCGGAAGAGTGGATCAGGTCGGTCAAATCTGCTCCTCGTACAGGGGTGGACAAGCTGATAGGCGTCTGTTTCCCCGGGCGGCACACTTGGTTGGCGGACCACCCGTTTTACGAAAGGTTCGGGCGCACCTCCATCCTTGCGGAAGATGTGGCCCAGGTCATCATGTCAGGGGCATCTGCAGTACGGTTCCGCAGGGAACGTGAGTCGAGGACCGCCGGTGAAACAGAGAGGCACGGAGGACAATGAAGGTGCTGGACCCACGCGGGTTCGCAGCAGTGTGCGCGGCAACGGCGGTCGTGGTCGGCCTGACCATCGCGGGTTGCGCGAAACACGTTGACGGCGTTGCCAATCCGAATGCCTCGGAACTAGCCGCCTACAAGACCGAGGCGGCCTCCTCCTCCGCGGCGGCGACCTCCTCACGCAAGGCCGCGGCACAGGCCCAGGCGATCAGCGACAACTGCGGTCAATTCCCCACAACCACGGGTGTCGGCGTTTCGAAGTACAACGAATTCGTAGACGCCCACGATGCGAACGCCGCGGACTACAACGCCAAGCGCGATACCGCCGCCAAAACCCTCGAAGACGCCGCGACCAAGGTCGAAACGGGGGTGAACAACGCCAACGGCGCGCTGCCCGCGGACCTGCAGGCCAAGTTCGCCGAATACGTCGCTGCCGCACGACAGCTCGCCGCGGAGACCCGCAAGATGACTTACACCGCCCCGGTCGGCGCACTCAACGATGCGAGCAAGCGGGTCAACGACGCGCGCAATACGGTCAAGGACGCCTGTCCCAAACGTTGAATTCGTCCCATGAATCGGGGGCTGGTGGCGAAAATCGGCCAACGACACGAGGTTGTCACGCGACATTCCATGGGTATTTCGTCCGATCAGCTTGCGCTCGAGGCGATAACCATGTTCGCTTGCAACTACCTATTGTCTGGAGTTGAGGAGGACACCACCGTGGTCGCCGCGGCGGACGCGCAGAACTACGCTCAGAAGCTTGGCATTACACACGGCATGGTTGTCCAGGAGCTGGGCTGGGACGAGGACACCGACGACGACCTGAGGGCCGACGTTGAAGAGGCCAGCGGTGGGGAGATGGTCGACGAAGACTCCGACGAGGTAGTCGACGCTGTCCTGCTGTGGTGGCGAGAAGGCGACGGCGATCTAGCGGATGAACTGATGGAAGTCATCAGTCCGCTGGCCGACGAAGGCTTCATTTGGGTGCTCACTCCCAAGACCGGGCAACCTGGTCATGTCGATCCGAGCGATATCGCCGAAGCGGCACCCACGGCGGGTTTGACGCAAACATCGGCGATCAGCCTCGGTGCCTGGTCCGGCAGCCGACTCGTGCAGCCCAAGGCACCCTCGAAACAGCGCTGACCGCTTTCGCTATGGTTTCGCCGGGCGGTGTTTCACCGCCCGGTGAAGCCCGACACGATGGAGGATCAGTGATGCCAGTCGAGCTCGGCCCGCTGGAAATCGGCACGCTCGCGCCGGATTTCACACTCAAGGATCAAAACAACCAGGACGTCACGCTCTCGGACTACCGCGGCAAGAAGAACGTGCTGATCGTGTTCTATCCGCTCGCCTTCACCGGCATCTGCCAGGGCGAGCTGTGCAAGGTTCGCGACGAGTTACCCAAATTCCAGAACGACGCCGCGGAAATCCTCGCCATCTCGGTCGGCCCGCCGCCCACCCACAAGATCTGGGCGGCCGAACAGGGCTACATCTTTCCGCTGCTGTCCGACTTCTGGCCGCACGGTGCCGTAGCCCAGTCCTACGGCGTCTTCAACCAGAAATCCGGCTACCCCAACCGCGGCACCTTCGTCGTAGACCGCGACGGCATCATCCGCTTCGCCGAAATGAACGGTCCCGGAGAGCCCCGTGACCAGGCGGCTTGGGAGAAAGCGCTCGCCGCGCTAGAGTCCTAGACCGGCCCGTCGGTCACCCACCGACGGATCCCGGGCGTATAGCTCAGTGGTAGAGCTCTGGTTTTACACACCAGCGGTCGGGGGTTCGAACCCCTCTGCGCCCACCGAAGAAGATGCAGGTAGGAAACTTTTTAACGCCTACCGTCCTTTGCTCCACGCTGGCTCCGTGGAGCAAACATGGAGCAGGACACGCCCCTCCTGACCGGGGCTCCGGCCGCGCGCGGACCTGGGCGGCAGATTGGGGTGGGTTCCGAAGTGTTCGACCAACCGCGACTCACCTCCGACGGCGTCGGTACCGGATGGCCTGGCGGGATTCCACGGCAGCGACCGCCATGGTTCAGCTCTGATGAACAGTACGAGGCGTTCCTGAAGACGATGACCCACGACCTCGGGCCACAGTGCATTACCGCGAGCAGCATCGATGTCGAGCACCTCGATGAGCAGCGCCGCAATAAGCTGCTCGCCAATCACGCGTTGCGGCCCACCCTCGAATTCGTCTGCACCGCCTTCGCTCAGTTCGACGACGCGGCACTGTTTTCCCGAATCGGCACCTTCGAGAAGCAGTTCGTTCACGGACTGACGGGAGATCTCGCGGCCAAAGTCGGCGAGGCCGTCAAGAACGGGCGTGTTTTGATGCCGCCAGCGGCGGCAACGCATCTAATCCTCGACCCCACTATCCGCGTATACGCCGGACTCACCGCCTGAGCGCCGAGCGCTCAGCTCGCCAACAGCGCCTCGCGCAGAACCGCGTCGAAACCGGTCGGCTCGCGGCCGATCAACTGCGCCAACGTCGGGTCGACCGTGGCGAATTCACCGGCCCGGCTAGCAGCGAAGATATCCACCATCATGTCCGCCTGCGCGGCCGGGACGCCATAGCCCAGCATCTGGTGCCGGAATTCCTCGTCGGATACGGTGATGCGCTTGATGGTTCGGCCCGTGAGCGCGGCCGCGAGGGCGGCAATTTCGTCGAAATCGATGGCCTGCGCTGCGGTCAATGGCGGTGTGGGACCGTCGAATCGACCTTCCTCGGTAAGGATCGCCGCGGCCGCGTCGGCGAGGTCGACGTGTGCGGTCCAGCTCACCGCCCCATCCGCGGGCAACACGAGCTCTCCGGTCTCGGCTGCCCGCCCGAAGAACCGCACTGCACTGGCAGCGTAGAACCCGTTGCGGAGCGAGGTGAACGGAACACCGCAGGCCTGCAGTACTTCCTCGTCGGTGGCGTGGTCGCGACAGGGCTCGAACCGCGAGTCCGGGCTGGCACCCATATGGCTGGTGTAGAGGACGCGGCGTGCGCCTGCAGCGGCGGCTGCTTCGATGGCAGCCCGGTGCTGTCGGATGGCCTCCGCGCCGAGCTTGTCGACCGAGACGAGGAGCACCTGGCTGGCGCCCTCGAAAGCGTGGGACAGGCTGCCCGGGTCGGTGAAGCTGCCCTGTCGCACCCGTACTCCGCGGTCGGCCAAGTCCTGCGCCTTTCGCGGGTCGCGGACGCTCACACCCACCTGGTCGGCGGGCACTCGCGTCAGCAGACTCTCGACAATCCGACGGCCCAGCTGCCCGGTGGCTCCGGTCACGATGATCATGCCTTTACTCCTTGATTCCAACGGAAACGATAATACGTTAACAGTGATACTTCCGCTGGAAACAGTCAAGCGATATCGTTAATTCATGACATCGCCCACGCCACACAGGAACGACGCCACCGTCGGACCCGACGGCACGGCGTCGACTCGCGAACAACACCGGCAACGCGTCATCGAAGCCGCCGCCGACCTGCTGGAGCGCGCGGGTCGCGATGCGGTGACAACTCGCGCAGTCGCCGACCTGGCAGGGTTGCAGCCACCGGCGATCTACCGGCTGTTCGGTGACAAGGACGGGCTGCTGGAAGCGGTGGCGGAGTACGGTTTCGCGAAATTCGTCGCCGGCAAACACGTCGACCCCGACCCCGTGGATCCCATCGAAGACCTTCGGGCCGGGTGGGACCTTGCGGTCGAGTTCGGTCTGTCCAACCCCGCGCTCTACACCCTCATGTACAGCGAACCTGCCGGCACCGAGTCGGCCGCATTCCGGGCCGGACTGGAAATTCTGCGCGGACGGGTCCGTCGCCTCGCCGCGGGTGGCTGGTTGCGTGTCGACGAACAACTTGCGGCCGGGATCATTCACGCCACCGGCCGGGGTGCGGTCCTGACCTGGCTGTCCTTCCCGGAAGCCAACCGTGACCCGGCCCTGCTCACCGCACTCCGAGAGGCCATGGTCACCGCGGTCACCAACGAACGCCCGGCCATCCAAGACACCGGCGCGGCCGGCGCGGCCCGCGCCCTCCGCGCCAACCTTCCCGAGGAAACAACGCTCACCACCGCCGAACAACACCTCCTCCGAGAGTGGCTCGACCGTCTCGCAGGTGAACACTGACCCCTCGACGCGCCGGCAGGCCGCCCCGGAAGGCTGGTGACAACCAGCGCCTGCATGTGACAAATAGAACCTGTCGGCACAGCAGCCCACCCTTTGCGACCGACTAGTTTGTGGATTCATCGAAAGTGTGTTCGATGATTGGCGGCCCGTGTACCAGGTCGAAGGTCGTCGCCGAGCCGGGACGGCTGTACCGGACCCGTGCGGGCTGGGTTGAGCCCGCCTCGGTTGCCTGCCCGCGCGTCATCTAGCCCCGCGAGCCCTACGTCAGTGGTTGTCAGCGCTGTTGCTCTCGGCCCTGATCTGACGCATCGGCGGTGTGGCGGCGCCACCACCTGGCCGTTGCAGCAGATCGTCGGTGTCGTGGCGTGGACCAACCGCCGCAGGAACGGCACCACACCCATACCCCGGGTGCGCACCTCGCGCAGCGCCACAGTGTCAGTAGTCGAGGCGGCCAGCCGGAGGGTTTCCGTCTGGCCAAGGCTGTCGCCCACTCGGCGACAGATTCCATTCGTTGGCATCAACGAGTGGCACAGCGGCGAACTGGGCGACAATCCTCCCTGCCGCAAAATAGGGTTCCAGTAGAGCTTCATCCCCGGACAGGAGCCCTGCATCTTCAAAGAAGTCGGCGCAGGCACTCGCGGTATCGATGAAAAGCTTGGGTAGCTGGTAGAGCGCGAAGCTGGCCCGGTATTCGCGAAACTCCGGTTTCAGTGCGCCTAACTTCCCGTGAGGATCACCCCAGAAATGGCGAAGCACTTCGCCCATCGAGAAGTGCAGGGCACGGCTCGCGGCGGCGTGCAGGTAGTCGTACAGATCCTCGTGTCCACTCTGCTTCGCAACCCAACTGGCACTTGGCAACACGCCGCGTTGCCAGCCGTACTGCTTGCGGAACCCCTGCAGCACACCCTCCAAGAGAGTCTGCTGCTTCTTCTGGGCATCCAGGAATGCCACCGGATACCAAAGCTCCTGCATCACCGCGTCGCCGACATAGACACGCTGGGCCATTAGAGACCGAATGCCGTCGGAGCGTCCCATAGCAGTGAGAAGTTCCTGCGCGTGCTGCTGTGGTAGGTCTTTTACCCACAGCATCCACAGCAACTCATCGAGCGCTGGCCGGACGAACCCGACAGCCAAATGCCCGAGCCCAGCCTTGGCCAGCACCACGGTGGCGTCGAGGGCTTCGAGTTGACGTCGAAGAATGTAGTTGACCGCCATCCGGCGAACATCGGTCAAGGCCGTCTCCCAGCTCAGGTCCCCAATAACGATGACCTGCTTCCCAGCAGCGATCCACGCTTCGACAGCTAGCAACCGCGCTTCGACGTCACCGTCCTCGAACACAGCCATAGAGCCAGCATGTACCCAATGACGTGCTCGTACGGAATTTGCCCCCGAAGGAATCGCCAGACTCGCGTGTATCGATCCGAATCCCACCAGGCACAGGCCGAGTCGGCTTCACCTGAATCCGGTAGACCGCGAACCCGCATCGTCTGCACCCTGTGCCCATACCGGAGGGAACAGACAGCGCCCCGTGCGCCGGACCGCGCGAGCGTCAGCTCGCGAAGAACGGCGCGCGACACCGTCGCACCACGCACACACCGTGAGCCGCCCAGCACACAGGAATCAGCAACTAGGCCGCGAATCTGTAGACCGCAGGAAAGGTGCGGCCTCAGGATCTACGACGAATACGGCGTGTCCCGCCCCTGGAACGGCTGCGCAATGCCTGGCGGTGCGCCAGCCCGGAGGACATCGAGCATTTCGGGGAGTCTCCGGCATTGCCGCGTCATATCGAAGGTGACATCGAATTCGCCATGCCTCGAGTCCGAGCCCTGGCCGGTCACCTGCTCCACATCGGCGGCGAGAAGCGCTCGACGGCGAATCGATGCGGATCGGCCGTTACCGCACATATTGGCCAATATATGCGGCAACGGTCATCAAGTTCGGTATCGACGCCGACTTCAGCTCGACGCGGCCTACCGTCCGCCTTCGTCCTCGATGCGCTGCCGGATCGCCTGTACCGTACGGTCTTTCGGGATGCGCTCGGGCCAGAAGATCACCGCGAACACCACGGTCAGGGGCAGGCCGAACACGATCACCCACCCGAGCATGATCCACATGTCGGCACTCATCGGCGCACTCCGTCGATGAGCGACCAGCGGGCGAAAGTCTCACGCGGGCAGGCGCATTCGATGTCGCACGCACCCATCAGTCGATTCAGTGTCGCCGCGTCGATATGGCCGGAACTCGGGAGCAACACCACGTCGGTACCTGATGCCTCAGCCTGTTCGGCCAGACTCAGTACCGAGCCCGTGTCGGCCCAGCGCAGCACGTATCCCAACCGGCGCGCCAAGCGGCGCACTTGAGCCGAGTCCCATTCGGGTACCGGCGAACACGGGTCCATCCAGCCGAGCGCATCCATGCCGCAACCCTCCTGTCGTTGGCAAGCTCCCACCGCCGAGGACTTCGCATCACCCGGCGGCGGGGCTGAAAAAGACGCTAGGCGTGCGACTTTGGGGAATGGAGTACTTCGACGGCTACAACCGTCTACAGCCGGACTACGCACGTTAGGCTGGTCTTATGGATGAGTCGGACGCCGTTACCGGTGCCCGGCTGCGCGCTGCGCGCGAGGCGGCGAGGCTCAGCCTGTCCGCGCTGGCGGCGCGAACTCACTACTCCAAGGCATTGCTCGGCCTGTTGGAGACCGGGCAGCGCCAGATCCGACCGGAACACGTCCGCGCTTACTCCGATGCCTTGGGCATCGGCTCATCGCTGTTCAACGAACCAGCCGATGGTGAGCAGGCAGCGGCGGAATGGATTCATCGGGTTGCCGCGTCGGACCTCGGTGGAGACACTTTGGACCGCCTGGAGCTGGCGGTGGACGACTTGGCGGCGGGATACCCGATGACTCCGCCGGGCGAACTGCTCATGCGCATACGGCAACATCTCGGCTATGCCGGACGCCTGATGGACAGCCGCAAGACCCTGACCCAACACCGCCGGTTGCTGGTCGCGGTCGGCTGGCTGTCGCTGCTGGGCAGCACCTGCCACATCGACTTGGGCGAAATCTCCGCCGCAGCGGCTCGCGGACACCTGGCCTGGAAGCTCGCGGACGAAGCGGGACACCGTGAGATCGCGGCATGGTGCCTGGAAACACGGGCATGGCAGCAACTGACCGGCGGTGAGTTCACGGCAGCGGCCGAGTTAGCGCGCGCCGCGCAGTCCCTTGCCCCGGAAGACAGTTCGGCGTTCATCCAGGCGACTGCTCAGGAGGGCCGTGCTCTGGCGCGGCTCGGGGACAGCAAAGGCACCTACGGGGCGCTGCGCAAGGTCGCCAGGATGGTATCCGGGCTGAGCACGCCTGATCGACCCGAACACCATTTCCGCTACGACCCAGCGAAATCGGATGCCTATGTGGCCACCACGCTGGCGTGGCTCGGTGATCCGGCGGCGGAGTCCTACGCCCGGCACGTACTCGCCGATTTGGCGGGGGCCGCATCCGCCCGCCCGCGTCGCATCGCGATGGCGAACCTTGACCTGGGTCTGGCGCTGGTCGCCGCCGACAAGCCTGATGAGGCGGCGGACGTGGCGCTGGCCGTGGTCACCTCGGGCAACCTGGTGCCCTCCCACTACTGGCGCGTATCCGAGGTGGTCTCCGGTATCGAACACCGGGATGTCGCGGACGCGGCCATGGTGCGTGAAGCGTTCCGCGACACCTACGCCGTGTAGCAACCACAGATTCGCACAGGTCAGAGGCGTGATCGGCGCACCCCCGAACTTGCCAAGACCTTGCCAAGACAGGCAGATACGGGTCGGACACAGCGGTACTGGCTGGACGTTCTCATGCCTCTGACCTCGACGGGATGGACCGGGCGGTACCTGCTGGACGATGTGGCGCGCTTTTACACACCAGCGGTCGGGGTTCGAACCCCTCTGCGCCCACCGAAGAACTACCAGCTAGATACCAGTTTCGTTATCGCAACACATCTGCTCCACGGTCATTTCATGGAGCAAACGTGGAGCAGGCACGGTTTGCGGGACCAAGAAGGGGAGCTAGATGGCGGACGCAGTCAACCCAGCCACCGCCCTGTACCAAATCCTTGACCGCGTCATCAACTCCCAAGCCACCTCCGTTGCCAAAGGGCTGGGAGTCTGTCCTCGGGGCAAACGTAGGCACTGCTGGGTTCGCGCTTCGCCACAGTGAAGTCGTAGGTCTGTTGAGCGCTGTCCATCAGCGCCTACTGAGGTTGCCTGCAGGCGACGGCGATCGCGAGCGGCACTTGCGCTATCTGCCAGCCTGGTACGACGCGATTGTCTGCCGAAACGGCTGGAACAGCTCGACCTTCCCCCGCCGCGAACCTAATCCCCTCTGAGACCCTGGACCACCTTGGCAGTTTGGGGTCCTTGTTCAGGATGATGGCGGCTTTCGTTGTGCGTCAGGCAGAGAGCAGATCCACCCTGCTGACTCGTACCTCATACTGCTCTTCACGGAGGGCGCCCTCCGCCTTCTCTTCCCAATCGGCCAGGCCACCGCTATGTCGGTGCTGTCCAGGGAGATGAGTGCCGCAGAGGCCGCGCGGCGGCGCGGGATGAGTACGGCATCGGTGGGTAGGTGGAAGCAGACTTTCCTGGATGCCGGGACCAAGGCCCTCGATGAAGATTCCCTCCGGTCCGGCCGGGGCGCAGGGCACGCCGGAGCAGCGGCGGTTGCGGATGGCACGAGACCGACGACCTACCTCAACGCGCCCTTGCTGACGTTCCCCGTCATTTGCATCATATGTTTGGCTTTGGAACGTTTTGGTGGGGTGGTTCCTGCGCCCGCGGAATGATCACGCAGGCCCTACTGCAGGCGTAGGATGAGCGCATGGATTTCGCGGTTCGGGCTGGGTGATGAAGAGGCTCCCGGGAAATCCTATAATGGGGGGTGCCATTGAAAATGGTTGGCATCACTATCGCATGCGGGTCGCTCGGGCTGACCAGTAGCCTTTACTCTCCGGTGACACTGTCGCCGGGGCGGCGGGAAAGTAAATGGAATTTGGACGCGATCATTCGTATGTCCATTTTCCGCAAATACATGAGAAATTCCTCTAAAGAAGCGAGTGAACTTCACATGTCCGAGAACAGCAAACACAGGTGGTGGGTTGTTGGCGTCGCGGTCCCTCTCCTGGCCGCCGCGATCGGCGCTATTGTCGTTTTGTGGCCCAAGCCTGATCCGACAGCTGTACCGAGCTCAACGTCATCGAACGCGCTACGGACCACGATCCCGCTTCCGGCCGCTGACCCGATACCGGACTGCAAGTGCTTCAATTACAATCCTGAATGGCCGGGTCTTGCTCGAGGCTGCTACAGCGGTTCGATGAGTGCATGTGACCGGCTGTGGAACCAGACCGCGTATGCGGCCACCCCGGCGCCTGTGGCACACAACTACGGGCTCAGTTGCGGCGGGCGACGGTCTCTCGACAAGGGGCAAGGATATACGTATTCGTCTTGTGCCGAGCGGTTCCCAGGCCATGCTTGAGTGGAGCCGCTTCACAAAGGGCAGAGTGAGAAGGCTATGGCCAGTTGGCCTTCCGCAACATCCCAGGCAAAACCGAAATCTTACGGACCTGTCGTACGTGTCCAACTCGTTGGTTGCATAGGGCTGACACCAGACGTCTAATGATAGTTAACTGATAGTTTGCTTCCAAGGGGTGGTTGGAATGCTATTGCACAGTCGCTGTTGGGGGGTGATCGCCTCAACCCTGATGGTCGGGGCGTCCATTACCGGTTCACCGGGTGGCGTCGCACAACCGCCGGAGCCGACAACGCTCGCCGGAATTCTCGCTCGAGTGGAAGCGCGCGGCAATCCAGCAGAGGGCTCCGCACTGGACGCTGCGCAGCAGTGGGTCGCGCGTTATGGGGACATAGACCTGCCACTGACCAACGTAAATCGCGCAATAGAGTACGCCGGGACCTGGCCACCGGAGTGTGTGAATCCGGTGGCAGCATTCGAGATCAACGCGCAGCCTTCCGGACCGGATATCGCCGCCATGATCTACAACGGCCCATGGCGTTTTTCGTGGGAGCCGGTGCCCGACCCGCCTGGTGTACTTTCCCCGTTCTCAGGAGTTCGGTTTATCTTCGTCAACATCGAACAGCAATTTATTGGCGAGGTTCCGTGGGAGTGGACCGGAACGCGGACAATACCGGCTATTCCGTTGGATCGGGCCTTCCAAGGGAACTTTCCGATTCGATTCAGTCAACTCACTGAGTTCGGTGGTGGGACGGTCGTCGGCCTCTTTGTCGGGCAAGACATCCCGACTAATGGGCCCCAGTGTCCCCCGTACAGCAGAGCGGTTGTCGCAAACGGGGACTCCACAGGCTGCTCGCACTTCTTGTGCCCGAGTGGCTACCCCTACAACCGCTACCCGCCTCCCTACGGCTGACCGCGACCACAGCCTATGCACTTGGGGTGAGGCGGGTTTCACCGCTGCTGGCTGCGCCACTTGAGGTAACCCTGTTGCGGATTTGGACGCACCGAAACCCTCCTCCAGGGCACACCGCTGACTGCCGCCGCCCTGCCGAACCTCCGGCAGCTGCCGCCCTGCTCGATGAGCTGGACATGCGTGAGGATGCCCGCCCGGCGTACCGTCGAGTTTGTGAGCAGTGGCGCCTTGCCGGCGGCAGCGGTGAAGAGCTCGGACCCGTGGGCCCGGGTGTTCGCGGCGCTGTATGACCCTCTGCTGTGGGTGGGCGAGAGGGCGGGTATGGGCGCTCGCCGACGGGATTTGCTCCGCCATGCGAGGGGGCGGACTGTCGAGCTCGGCAGTGGCACCGGTCTTAACCTGGAGTACTACCCTGACGGTCTCGACGAGCTGATCCTCACCGAACCGGAGCCCGCGATGCGTGCGCGGTTGGCGCGGAGACTGCTTCGCAGTCGACGTCGAGCGCGTGTGCTCGACGCATCGGCGGAACAACTGCCGTTCGCGGATGAAACCGTGGATACGGTCGTCTCAACTCTCGTGTTATGCACCGTCGACGACCCTGATCCGGTGTTGCGGGAGATCGAGCGCGTGTTGCGCCCCCGCGGGCAGCTGCTGTTTCTCGAGCACGTACGTTCTGAGTCGCGGCGACTTGCCTATTGGCAGGACCGCCTCGCTGGCCCGTGGCGCCGGTTCGCGGAGGGCTGCCACTGCAACCGCGCCACTCTCGAGCTGATCCGGGCGTGCGGGCTGGAGCTCGAAGACGTACAGGAAGCGTCGTGGCGCGGAGAGCCCCCGATTGTTCGACCGCTGATCCTGGGTGTGGCCACCAAAAGCGGTAAGTGACTGAAGCTGCGGCTCACTCGGCCGCGTACCGGCGTGCTGCCTCAACGGGCCTGTCGGTGGTACCAACCGCATGAGACAGCACAACTAACCGAGCACGCCTACGCTCCCCCACTGGCTATCAGCCAGGCTCGCGTAACGCTGCGTCGTCCGCAGCGACGCGTGCCCAAGCAGTTTTTGAACCTGCTGGATCGGCACCCACGCGCGTACGAGGCGGCCCGCGTAGGTGTGCCGTAGATCGTGAGGCCGGACCTTTCCCAGTCGCCGGGTGAACTCGGCGGCTGGGAAGTCGGCGATGCCGGAGCTGAAACGGCCGATTCGTGTCCGCACCGGCCATGAACAGGGCAAACTGTCCGGTGGACTCTCGCGGTCTCACGGTAGGGCTGACCATAGGCAGTATTCCGGAGCTAGGAGGACGCGATGACTAGTTTTGCAAGCCAGCAGTGCATCTCCCAGATGTCGGAGACGAACCCGCGGGCGCAGCTGTTCGTTGATGGAGGCGCCGCATACGCATATTTGATGTACCGGGATATCCAAGACGGCCGGTACGACCGCATCCCTACGCCGCCGGGCAACGATCATCTGGTGTTGCATGTCGAGAAGGGGCTGCGGGTGACGATGTTCTCCGAGCCCGTGTTCACCGGAGCCAAGACCGTAGTGGCAGCGGATCAGGGCAGGCGCGTCAGGCAGTTGGTCGACCGCGCGGTGGTGAAATCAGCGATCGTCGAATCGGTCTGACGCAGACCATCGCCGCAGCCGCTCGAAGTCTTCTCATGGACTGTCGAGGAATTAATCATCTACCGAACGCGGGACTGCCGCAGATCTTCATAGCGCGATGCGCGCGCCGACCGCGGTCAAGGTGAGGATGGCTCGGGGTGCGGTGACGAGATCGCCTGCTTTGGCGATGGTGCTGAGAAAGACCGTCCCGGTGCCGAGCACGAACAGCACAGCGGTCACGATCAGGTAGCTGATTTCCGGACATGCGTCGATCCACCCCGGCGGGCCGAGGGGGTACTCAATTGTGCGGGGCTGCATGCCAGTGGCGTGTGAGGGCAGTGCAAGAGCCCGCTGTAAAGGTCGATGGCATGACGTGGCATAGCGGCCAGCAGGCCGAGGGGAAAACAATTCTGGTTACCGGCGCTAACGCTGGCATCGGGTATTTCACCGCCGAGCAACTGGCGGCCAACGGTGCCACCGTGGTGCTGGGCTGCCGTGACACCGCCAAGGGCGACCTCGCGGTGCGCGCGATCCGGGCACAGGTTCCCGGCGCACGACTGCGATGCGTGCGCTTGGATCTGGCGGATCTGTCCTCCCTGCCTGCGACAGCGGACGCCCTCGATGCCGATAGCCTGGACGCGGTCGTGCTCAATGCCGGAGTGCTGCTGTCGGGTCGCGATCGCCGCGTGAGTGCTCAGGGGCACGAATTGATGTTCGCGACAAACCATCTCGGGCACTTCGCGCTAATCGCTCATCTTGCGCCGATGCTGACGGCCGCCGCGAACAGTCGGGTGATCACGGTGGGCAGCTTCGCCGCGCGGTCGGAGCGGCTGGATCTCACCGATCTGCAGTCCGAGTACGACTACCGGCCCAAGCGCAGCTATGGGCGATCGAAACTGGCCCAGATGCTATTCGGTTTCGAACTGGATCGTCGTCTGCGCGCACGCGGTGCCGGCACCGCCAGCATTGTCGTCCATCCCGGCGGTGCCCTGGACTCGCTGACCCCGTCGCGGCCACCGTTGTTCGTGCGCACCACCACCCAGCGCCTGCGCGGGCTGCCCGCAGGTGTTGTACTGCACGGCAAACACGCGGGGGCCGAAAGCATTGTCCGAGCCGTTCTGGACGCCGAGATCACCGGCGGGCAACTATGGGGGCCAAGGGTTTTCGGTCTCCGCGGACAACCGCATCGGGAAACACCCCACGCGCATATGACCGACCTCGACACCGCCACCGGAGTGTGGGCCGCCAGCTCGGCACTCACCGGCGTCGATCCGCTCGACTGTCCGTCTACGCCGGCCCGACCATGACCCGCCCTGTTTCAACTCCAAATACCCCGAATCGTCATGACGGGCGCCTCGGCATGCCACACAGCTCGCGGTTCGAAACCGGCGACTGTGCACGTTCGAACGAACGCACCATAATGCCGCTACCGAGCGAACGACTGACGCTTGGGGGTGTGGGCGGTGGTCTCCGATGTGCCTGCTGCGGCCGATCAGGTTCTGCGCGAGATGACCATGATGTATTCGCAGGGAGCGTTCGTTCGGTTGGCGAAGCCGTGGTCCGCGTCGGCCTGGAAGAACAGGGAGTCGCCTGTGTTCAGGGTCTCGCTGATCCCGCCGATCGCGACGGTGAGAGTGCCTTCGAGCACCACGAGTTGTTTCTCCGTACCCGGTGGATACGCGGGCAGCAGCCCGGTAGAGACCTGTGCGGGGAGGTAGTGGACGACCATCTCGGCTCCTCCCGCGCCCGGGGCCGCTGACACCATGTGCCGCTCGAAGCCGGTTTCCGGGTCACGGAAAACGGGGCGATCATTCTTGCGCATGACAACGGCCACACCAGACGCGGCAGCAACTGCCCCACCGATCAGGTCCGAGAGCGACGCGTCGAGCGCGTGGGCGATCCTAGACGCGACGCCGATCGTCGGGCTCTTCTCACCGCGTTCGACCTTGGACAGCATCGCCCGGCTGACCGACGACTGTGTGGACAGCTGCTCCAGCGTCAGACCCGCCTCCTCGCGGCGTCGCCGCACGTTACCGCCGAACGCGCCAGCCATGTCGTCACCGTGCTGTGGTTCGGCCGTGTTTTCGTCTTGCTCGACCACCCGTGCTCCTCGATCGATGGGTACCTCGCTGCCCACAGTGTAGATTTCTTCTAAAGAAGATATAGTCTTCTATCGGAGACACGCGATATGCGCTCAACACGACGGAGGTTCCATGCGTTTGATCTCGAGTGGCCAGCACCATGCCACGTTCGAATTCGGCGATCTGCAGGTGATCTCGTTGCGAGACGGGTACATCGACATGCCGCCGACACGGCTCCGCGACGAGGACGGTCGCACGCTCGAGGAGCTGCCAGCCGCCGTGCCGCTGGCCGGCGACAACTTGCGGCTGTCGGTCAACGCCTTCTTCGTCACCGACGGCACGCGGTCGGTTCTCATTGACACCGGCGCGTCCAACGCATGGCACGACCCCACCATGGGATTGATCTACGACGCGCTCGACGAAGCGGGAATCGACCGCGCGCATGTCACCGATGTGGCCATCACCCACAAGCACGAAGACCACGTGAGCGGCCTGATCGCGCCGGACGGTTCAGAGGCGTTCACCGAACTCGAGCGCGTGTGGATCGGCGCGGGCGACACCTCGGTATTCACGGGGCGGCTCGAGCCGATCCGCGACCGGGTCGTACCCGTGTCCGAGACGGTCGCGATCAACAACTGGACCACCGCGATCCCGACGCCGGGCCACACACCCGGTCACACCGTCTACCACGTCAGGAGCGGCACCGGTCACCTTCTCGCGTGGGGCGACACCGTTCACGTTCCCACGCTGCAATTCGATCAGCCGAACGTGTCCTGGGAGCTCGACGGCAACCAGTCCCAGGCCCGCGCCGCACGAGCGGCCCTCCTCGAACAACTGACCCAACCACACCACTTCGTAGCCGGCGCCCACCTCGACTCACCCGGCATCGCCCGCGTAACCCCCTCCGGCGACGGCTATGCGCTGGAATACCTCGCTCCACCGATCGGCTGATCGAGCCTGTCGGCTCCGAGCCGCGCTCGCGATGGCGGCCAAGGGGGCAAGCTCGTCCGGAACGTGGTCGAGCCGATCAGGCGCTGTCCGGGCGCGTAGAAGTTGATCAAGGTCGAGGGTTAAATTAGCCGGAGGCCTTGTTGAGGAAGATCTGCTCGCAGCCGGCCGCGGTGAGCGCGTCGCGTTGCCCGTCAGGGTTCTGGTCGGTGGTCGATACACGCCCGTAGTCGATTCTCATGCCGGAATGCATCGAAACCCGACAGGTTGACTTTCGGTGCGCGCGGCATGCTTTACAGGCCCGGCCTACGGAAACGTCATGCCGCCGTGGCTGTCTCGCGAACGTCCGTTCGCGAGACAGGTGATGGTTGCCCAGTGCCGAGCTCAGTTAATGGGCGCGGTGGGCATGTTCCGGAGCGATGATGCGTGGGTGGTCGAATCGGGAGTTGTCGATGACGATGTCGGCTCGTGCCCACGGCCGCGAACACTTGAAGTACAGGCGCTGTCCGTCGACGTATCGACGCATCGTCTCGTGCTCTGGGTCCGGGTGAGTGCCATCGCGTTCGGCCATCCGCTGGGCCGTCACCTCGAATGGCACGTCCAGAAAAACCGACACATCCCAGATGTCGACGAGTTCGTCTCGATGTAGGAACAGTCCCTCGACCACGACCACCGCTTTGCGCGGCGCGAGACAAGCCGCCCGACGGACGATGGTGTCGGAGCCGGGATCGTAGGA
Organism: Nocardia sp. NPDC050408; assembly: GCF_044458905.1. Taxonomy (NCBI): domain Bacteria; kingdom Bacillati; phylum Actinomycetota; class Actinomycetes; order Mycobacteriales; family Nocardiaceae; genus Nocardia; species Nocardia sp. NPDC050408. The sequence goes on from NZ_JBITIL010000009.1 coordinate 135,868, forward strand.
AGCGGTGCGATACCAACCATCACCGCCGGACCGCAGTGGGTCGAGTGCGTCACGACGTAGTGCGCGGTAGTTGTAGGAATCGAGCCAGAAACCCTGTGGTGATCGTCGGCCCCGTGCATGCCGGACCACGGACGGGTTCAGGAAATCATCGGCATGCAGCACGATCACGGGTCGAGTGTGAAGCCGCTTCACGAGTTCGGTGGTGAATGTGGTCTTCCCGCTGCCATCGACGCCATCAACAGCGACGAGGGCACGCTCGAGCGCAACCCCTTTCAATATCCGTGCGGCGATCGTCTGGAAAACATCGACCATCGAACAAGTATTGCCGTACAGGCGCGCTCTGTCGGTGGCACACTCGACGACCGCGAGTAGACAACCGACGAGCAGTGTCGAAGCGTTCAGTAGACACTGGACACCGGTGCCCTGCGAGTGAATCAGTGATTTGAGGCTCGACACAGCTCCTCACCATCCGTGCCATCGGGAACGCGAAAACACCGCCATCTTCGACTGCAAGTCACACGGAAACCCGCGCCGGGGATTTACGTCGAAAAAGCCTGGGATGCAGCTATTTTCGACATCGTGGATCGGCTACGGGCGGGGTCCGACCGCCGACCAGAACCCCGCCCCCTTGCGTCGGCTCTCGAAACCGGCGGTTCCGTCGCGTCATCCCTCGCCGCCCAACTACCGTCCGGCGAGCTCGGCGACGACCGGAGCGAACCTTTCGGCGAAGTCGGCGCCGAAGATGAAATAGGAGAAGCCGATCTCCTCCCGTCGCCGCTGGATTTCCTCGGCGGCGGCGGCCGGGTCGTCCGGAAGTACGGTCAGCGCGTCCGCCGCGCGCAGCGCGGCAGGGTCGGTGTCGGGGGGCGCCATGTGCGGCGCGACAGTGTCGCCGATGACCGGCACGGCGAGCGCGAGCTCGATGTCCGGAACGGCGCGGAAGTCGTGTGCCAGCCGCGCGACTTCGGTCCGAGGCTGATCCCCCAACGCGAATGTGACCGTGTCCGCGACCTCGGCCGCCAACGCCCGGGCCTTCGGACCGAGTACGGCCATCGCCACCGGCGTGTGCATGTCGGGGCCATCGAGATCGCGCAGCGCCCTGACGGTCTCACCTATCTGTGCCAGCCGCTCGTGCGGCGGGACGACGGGCAGTCCCTTGTCGCGGAGCTCGTCCTCAATTCCTGGCCTGCCGGTGCCGATGCCCATCTCGAAGCGACCGTCGGTCAGTAGCGACAGTGAGTGCGCTTCCCACGCCGTCATCCAGGCCGGGCGTAGCGGAGAGGCATACACCCAGGTGCCCACGCGCAGGTCGGTACGGGCCGCGACGGTGGCCAGCATGGGGCCAGGCGCCGGTTGTGTGAGAGGGAAGTCGGGCACCAGCAGCGTCGAGTAGCCGCTGTCGGCGATGCGGCGCACACGGTCCAGCCACGTCGGCAGGTCAGTTCTGAGCGGGGCCACGACCCCGAATCGAAACGGTCTCGTCATGCCTGAATTCCTCTCTGTGGTCGGCGAGATCACTTGCCAGCCACCTTTGGGGTAGGCCCATGATCATCTCCTTCGGTACATCCAGAGATATCGACGACGGATCAACCCGAAATTCATCGGTGCAGCCGAGATCGTGTCCACGCTCCGGCGAACGGCTCTGAACTCGGCATTTTGGTGCGTTGACCCTCTCGAGCTCAGTGGCACACGCCGACTAAACGAGCCATTAGTCCTGTTGAAGAGGACTCCGAACATAGCTGAAGAGGACTCCCAGCATCGACAGTCCCGGCCCACTGATCAACAAATGTGTCGAAACGGTTGGTGTTCAACAAGTCCTGTCGGGCCTTTCTCGTACAGTCGCGCCCATGACCGACACCTCCGGCGCAGCATCGGCACTCGCCCTCGAAGGAGATGTCCTCGACCCGATCGGAGGCGGCGGCGCACTCGTCGGCTACGCGCGGGTGTCGACGACCGGGCAGCTGCTCGACCGCCAGCACTACATGCGCTCACCGCCGCCGGATGCCAGAAAATCTTCGCGGACAAGAAATTCGGCAAGAACGCCGAGCGCGAAGAACTGTGGTGTTGCCTCGAGTACCTGCGCCCCGGCGACACCCTCGTGGCGCCCGCCCTGGACCGCCTCGGCAGATCCTGCAAGGCGCCATCGCGATCGTCGCCAGTCTGTAAGCGCGGCATCGGATTCCGGTCTCTGGACGAAGCGCTCGACACCACCACCCGGCGGCCGGTTGGTCTCCGTGTGTTCGCCGCGCTGGGCGTAGTTCATCCGCGAGCCGATCGTCGACGGCACCGACGAGGGCCTGGTCGCCGCCCGAGCCGGGCAACGCCTCCGCCGGCCACCGAACAGATCCGCCAGGCCCGTGCTATCCCCCCGCCCGGAGGAGGCGGTGTCCTCGGTTACGCGGCTGGTCGGTGTCTCGCGGCACCCCCTACAAGCACATCTCTGCCTCGACCAACGTTTGCCATGCCGCTGCCTTACGCGCGCAGTTGGCCACCCTGCAACACCGGTGCCGTTGCATGGTGAGCTGTGCCTCCAGCACACCAAGTGGCTCGTCCGGTGCGTCATGCGGAAACCCGACCGGCCAGTACGCGGCGGTGTTCATCTCACTCAGCTCCCTGCTCACACGATGCAATCTCTTGACGGACTGCCCTTCGAGTACCCGTCCTGGCCACGGCCACACCACGGCGACGACCGCGACCATGACTCCCCGCACCGCAGCCAAGCCGACCGCGAATGCCTGCCACCCCTGCATACCGGTCACCGAATCTCGGTGTCCGACACGGCGATCGGCAGTCCCCTGTCCGGAAACGCTTTCATGAGCTCCCGAGTATTGGCCCACTTCGCAAGCATCCTGACCGACGGACGGCTGATCTACTTCGCAGACTTGGGCCTCGCCGACTTCGATCTTTCCGCCGAGGAGACTGACTTCTTCCGGAATCACAGCGCATACGACCACTGCTACATCGCAAGTCACCTGCTCCGTCACATTCTCCTCGGTAAACGGCGTGACAGAACGAAATACAAAGCGTTCTTGCGTGATTGGGGCGAAGAACCACCGATGTCACGCCCGAGTTCGCCGCGATCATCATGTACGGGCCAGCATGATTCTGAACAACTTCCACCGCGATCTGCTCCGGAGTAAGCGGACCCCCTTCCCGGAACTCGAGCTAGCCGGTCACCCGGAAACCGTTGGTCGTGAGCCACTGGCAGATCTACTGAGACATGTTCTGCCACAACGACGAATCGGATTACCGATGACTTGTCGAGTACTGGGTCCGTACGACGCCGACATACAGGATCTCTGGAACCCGGAATTACGCGGAACGGTGGTTCAGCCGACCGAGAGTTTCACCACCGGATTGGAGCCCAGGTCGGTGACGTATACGTTGCCCGCCGTATCGACCGCGACACCCTGGGGATTCTTCAGGCCGGTGAACGGCAGCGGGGTCGGCGTCGACGCGCCCGCCGCCAACCTCACCACCCATTTGCTGCCCCAGTCGACGACGTACAAGTCGCCCGCCGGGTCGACCGTCATACCCTGGGGATCTTTGAGCCCAGTGACCGGCAACGTGGTCGGCGCCGACGCGCCCGCCGACAACCTCAGCACCCGCTCGGTACTCAATTCGGTGACGTACACGTTGCCCGCAGCGTCGACCGCCACACCCTGGGGATCTTGGAGCCCCGTGAACGGCAGGGTCGTCGGCGCCGACGCGCCCGCCGCCAATTTCACCACCCGATCATTACCCCGGTCACCGACGTACACGTCTCCCGCCGTGTCTACCGCCACACCCTGGGGATCTTTGAGCCCGGTGAACGGCAGCGGGGTCGGCGTCGACGCGCCCGCCGCCAATTTCACCACCCGATCGTTACTCGTGTCGGTGACATAAATGTTGCCCGCAGCGTCGACCGCCACACCCTGGGGGTTATTCAGGCCGGTGAACGGCAGCAGGGTCGACGTCGACGCGCCCGCCGCCAATTTCACCACCCGATCGCTACCCATGTCGGTGACGTATACGTTGCCCGCCGTGTCGACCGCCACATCGGTGGGCAGGCTGACGTCGGTGAACGGCAGCGCAGTCTGTGACAAGAACCCCGGGCCGATAGGTGTGGGCGAGTTGCCACCGCCGCCGGATTCCCCTTGGACACCGATGAAGACAGCTACGGCGGCCACCACCGTAACCGCGACCGCGGCGGCGAGCAGCCCGGCGGTCTTGGGCGACAATCTGATTCGCTGCGTAAGGCGCGCAGCCGCGCCCCCGGTGGTACTGACCGCGGAACCGTCTACCACGGCGCAGGCCGCCGCGGCCAGCTCGCGCACGGTCTGGTAGCGCTCGTCGGGGTTTTTGGCCATTCCCTTGGCGATGACCGCATCGAACGCAGGCGGTACCTCGGGTGTAGTGGTGCTGGGACGCGGCGGCGGGGTGTGCAGGTGATGGGCGATCACACCTTGCACCCCCGCTGCGCTCGCAAACGGCGGCCGGCCGGTCAGGCACTCATACAGCACGCATGTCAACGCGTATACGTCCACTCGGGCATCGGCCTTGATCTCCGCGCCGATCTCCTCCGGCGCCATGTAGGCGATGGTGCCGATGGTCTCGCCGATCGTGGTCAGCGTACGGTCGTCGGCGGCGTGGGCGATCCCGAAGTCGATCAGGGAGGCGAACTCATCGGCCCCTAGCAGGATGTTGGTGGGTTTGACGTCGCGGTGGACCAGCCCGGCGTCGTGGGCCGCCTGCAGCGCGCCTGCCACCTGTGCGACGATCGCCACTGCCCGCTGCGGCGACAAGGCCCCTTCTTGCGTGATCACCTTGCGCAGGTCGGTGCCCTCGATCAAGCGCATATTCAGATAGAGCCGACCGTCGATGTCGCCGAAGTCGTGGATGGGGATCACATGCGGCTCGGTCAACTGCGCTACTGCCCGGCACTCCCGGCGGAACCGCTCGCGCAGCTGCTCGTCATCGGCGAAGCGCTCGGGCAACACCTTGAGCGCCACCACCCGATTGGTCAGCGAATCATGCGCCCGCCACACCTGGCCCATGCCACCCTGACCGAGCAGCGACAGAAGCCGATAACGTCCGAACGCCTCCGCTGGCCCCCGAGTGGGGTCCCCGCCACTCAATGCCGTGTCATCCATTGCGCCGTCCCATGACCACCCGACTGGCAAACGGTGTACTTGCTTGCATTCCAACCCCCCGCCCGCGAGCGGGTGGCCCTCACTAGTTGATTTAGCCAGGCCGACAGTCGAGAGTCGGCGCTATCGTCGGCTCGCGAATTTCCCAGCCCATGCTCATGCCGGCAAGTACGCGGCCGGGCACTGCCCCGCAACCGGTGCGAGTGCGCGGATCGTGTCCAGAAATCCGCCAACAAACCTGTAGCAACTTCAGCGTACCTCTGAGCCATACGATCAACTTCGTGAATCCGGCCGTCCAACACCACTCGGAGGCCAGGCCAGATTGCATAAAGGCCGGTCCGACAGCGAACCGATTCCTATGCCCGGGTGCCGACCGGTAGGCCCCCGTCCAGCACCGATCAATATCAGGAACTCCTGGAACGTCGCGACTGAAGGACGAAACGCATCGGCCGTCCGGCAGGCGTGGCGGACGGAATGTGTTCATCGCGGCAGGATTTCGGCAGGGCGATTGCGCGCTACGTGCACATCGGTGGCCGATACCGCGAGCGGGAGAAATCGCGCCACCGCGCCCTAGGCCTACTCAGCGATTGATTCGACGCTCACGCCTTTCCATTGGGTGCGCCATCCGGCAGCTGTAGCAGGCCGCGTGCCACGAGCCCCAGCACCTGCTCGAGCGCGAAATCGATGTCGGCCCGGGTCGTGGGCAAGGGGCCGTCGACGAGCAGACCTGCCAGGCCATGGACGGCCGACCAAGCGGCGATAGCGGCCCCAGGCCTTCGGTTCGAGTCCAGCAGGCCGGCCGCCTGTGCCTCGTCGAGAACCTGATTGAGGATTTCGAATGGTTCGGTACTCTCCGGTGGCGACTCGACCTCTTCGGCGGGCTGGGAGTCCCGGCTCTTGGTGTCGGCCGGGGGGTGCGAATAGAAGGCAGTGCGAAACAATCCGGGTTCGGTCAACGCGAAGTCGATGTACGCGGTCCCCACGGCGCCGAGCCGCAAGACGGGATCGGCAGCGCTGTCCACGCCTCGACGCATCTGCGCGGCCAGTTCCTTACGCGCAGAGCGCGATACGTCCGCGAGCAGTGCCTCGCGGTCGGCGAAGTGGCGATAGGCAGCCGAGTGCGATACCCCGGCCACCCGCGCCGCCTCCCGCAGGATCACTCGGTCCGGTCCGCCCTCCCGTGCCAACGCGACGCCCGCGTCCACCAGAGCCGTTCGCAACGAACCGTGGTGGTAGGGCTTTTGCCGATTCCTGGAGGGCCCGACTGAGCTCATACGTCAAGAATCGCACATCAGTGTTGACACTGGTCACATCGGTGCCTGCGCATGGCAGTCGTGCCGATGAATCGGCTGGACCGGTTCGACAGTATGCAGGGGCCCCCAACCCGTGCACCCGCGATACTCGGGCGAGTCGGCATTGTGGCGTGCCGTGAAACCCGCCTCGGACGAACGCGCCGATGTGACATTCACGACCTTGGCCGACACCCCATCGTCGTAGCTCCGGACTGTGTCACGGCAATTCGAGATCCTGATCCATCCGAACGGTGGCCCGCCGGTATCCGCAACGCTCGGTATTGCATGCAGGTTCAGCAGGTCACAATCTCCATCAGACCCGCGAACGTGGCGATCACCGCCCACTCGCGGCGTACGCCCTTCATGTCCGCTTCTTGACGGATGCCGACCTCACAGCGGGGTAGCGGGGCCTTGTGATAGCGCGGCCACGGATAGCATCGATCTTCGTACAGATCGAGGAAACGCCGAGGGGCTTGTGTTGACTACCGACCATCTTGACCGCTGGAACGCTCACGAGGCTTCGGCGGAGGCGATGATTCCGATCATTGGCAGGCTGTACCGAGAAAAGGGGGTCACCATCCTCCTGCACAGCCGGTCGCTGGTGAACAAATCGGTGATCAGCATTCTGCGGACGCACCGGTTCGCGCGGCAGATCGAGGGTGAGGAACTGTCGATCGAGCAGACGCTGCCATTCCTCGAAGTGCTCAGCAACTTGGACCTGGGGCCGTGCAAGATCGACCTCGGCCGGTTGGTGATGGCCTATCGCACCGATGGTCGCGGGCTGTCGATTCCGGAGTTCACCGGCACGGTGCTGGCCGATGTCACCGACGGCAATAAGGCCGAGGCGCAGGGCCCACGCGACGTGGTGTTGTACGGCTTCGGGCGGATCGGTCGTCTGGTCGCTCGGCTGCTCATCGAGAAGGTCGGGTCCGGCAACGGGCTGAACCTGCGGGCCGTGGTGGTACGCAAGGGTGGCGAGGGTGATCTGGCCAAGCGGGCGTCGCTGTTGCGGCGGGATTCGGTACACGGGCAGTTCAATGGAACGATCAAGGTCGACGCCGAGAACGACACGATCATCGCGAACGGCAACGTCATCAAGTTCATCTACAGCGATGATCCGACGACGATCGACTACCCCGCGTTCGGGATCAACGAGGCGATCCTGATCGACAACACCGGCAAGTGGCGTGACCGTAACGGCCTGTCGCAGCACCTGCGGCCCGGCATCGCGAAGGTCGTGCTCACCGCGCCCGGCAAGGGCGACGTCCCGAATATCGTGCACGGCGTCAACCACCGCGACCTCGATCTGTCGGAACAGATCTACTCGTGCGCTTCGTGCACGACCAACGCGATCGTGCCACCACTCAAGGCGATGGATGACGAGTACGGCATTGTGCGCGGTCACGTGGAGACTGTGCATTCGTTCACCAACGATCAGAACCTGCTGGACAACTTCCACAAGGCCGACCGGCGCGGGCGCTCCGCCCCGTTCAACCTCGTGCTCACCGAAACCGGCGCCGCATCCGCGGTCGCGAAGGCGATGCCGGACTTCAAGGCCAAGATCACCGGCAACTCGATTCGCGTTCCTACACCGGACGTTTCGGTCGCGATCCTGAACCTGCAACTCGAGCGCGAGGTCACGAAGAGCGAAGTGCTCGAGTACCTGCGTCAGGTGTCACTGGCTGGACCATTGAGCCGCAACCTGGATTACACCGCGGCCACCGACGTGGTTTCGAGCGACTTCATCGGCTCCCGCGCGGCATCCATCGTCGACGCCAACGCCACCATTGTCGACGGCGACACCGCGATCCTTTACCTCTGGTATGACAACGAATTCGGCTATTCGTGCCAGGTAGTGCGGACGGTGCAGTACATCTCAGGCATCGAGTATCCGACCTACCCGCAGTTGGGTAAGCAAGATCGCACCGACGCCGTTCCCACACCGGCCACGGCCGCCGCACGTTAGTTCGCACGGTCGACTCCGGCCATTGCGGTTTTTTCCGCGGCGACCGACCTCGCCCGTGCACTCGAGAAGCAACTGTAGTTTGCCCAGAAAAGCTGGCGACCACGCAACGTAGGTGGCCGACTTGTTTGGGCTACACACCCGCTATCGGGGAATCGAATCCTCCTGCGTCCGAACAGCGACGGGCCTGCCCCGCCAGCAAGGTCGGCGCCATCCGCGGGCACGATGTCGAAGAAAAATGGGGTTGTTCGTCGGCATGCCAGTAGCGGTCACCTCAGGAATTCGCGGACTGCGCCGAGCCACTGGTCTGGCTGATCGATGTGCGCCATGTGGCCCGCCTCGTCGATCACCACCGGCCGTGCGGAGGGAATCAGGGCAGCCGCCTCGGTGGTGAGTGTCGCGGGGAAGATCATGTCTTGCCGGCCGTGTAGCAGTAACAACGGCACGTCGAGTTCGGCCAGTCGCCGCGCCGCGTTCTCGTATCGGGGCGAGGGCAATGTGCCTGCCACCATGGGCCGCATCCATTCGGCGGAGAACCGGATGGCCGCGAGACGCCGCAGGTAGTCGGGTAGGGCTGCTGGCCGCCAGATATTTGCCGAGGCTCCGGCGATGGCTGCTGCGCGGGTAAGGCCGGCACCGGCCAACGAGCTCTCGGACCACACTTGCGCCTCCCTGGCGCGACGCTCTTCCCGAACCTGCCATCCGGCGAAGGCGTCTGCGGGCACCGGCAGGACGCTGCTGGACGCAATGATCAGCCGTCGTACCCGGTCGGGTGCATCCAAGGCGAGACGTTGGGCGATCAGGCCGCCGTATGAGAACCCCAGCACGTCGGCTCGGGCGACACCGTATGCATCGAGCAGCGCCGTCAGATCCCCGACAACAGTGTCCGGGGTGTATTCGTCGTCTCGAAGTCCCTGGGTGGATCGGCCGCAGCCGCGCAGATCCGGCAGTATCAGCCGATGCGTCCCTGCCAACTCGACGAGCGGTTCGCGCAGATAGCTGTGATCCCAGTCCGGTCCACCGTGGATAACCAACAGTGTTCGCCGCGCCGGACCGGCGGAGTGTGCGACAAAGAGCGTCACCGCGGGATCCGCGGACACTGGCACAACCTGCTCGACAAACACTTCGCTCAGTCTTCCATCCGCTTTGCGCGTCAATGACTGATCGAGTGGCCGCATAGGCTGGCGGCACGATTCATCATGTGCAGGTGGGGTGCCCGGCGGGCAGCGAGGATCGTCAGCGAGCCTTCTACGAGGGGGTTCTCGGTTGGACAGAACTACCGAAACCACCGCTGCTGGCGGCTCGCGGTGGCTGCTGGTTCCAAGTCCCCGGGCTCAGTGGGCCCGACGGAGAGTTGCACGTGGGTGTCGAGCAGGACTTCCGCCCCGCACATAGAGCTCACCCGGCGTTCGTCGTCGATATTGACGCAACAGCCGGTGCCCTTGTGGCCGCTGGGTATCCGGTCGAGTGGGCCGATCCGGCCGAGATCCCTGGACGCCGCCGCTTTCACACGCGCGATGGCGTCGGCAACCGGCTGGAGTTCCTCTCCCCCGAAGGCCACTGAACAACCGGCGACATGTAGAAGCCACTCAGACTGCCGGACCACGAGATGATACGTCGTTCGGCATCGGGCAAGGGATTCTCCGACACGAACCGGCCCGGCTGCCTCTGGCGCCCGGTCGTGACATACACGCAGGAATGCCTCGTTCGCGAGACCCAGGTCGTCATGACGCCGACCTGGCCGGTCCGCCCATGTCGTGAGAACTCCATCGCCAAACCGTGGATGTCGTGACACGCCTCGACGTGAGCGATCACAATTTACCAAACGCGCAACTCCTTGACACGGGGCAAATGTTCGCGCTAACAATGTTTGCGTTAACATTGTTAGGAGCGTCACAGTGGCGGACGAGTATGTGGTCGGTGTCGACTTCGGGACGTTGTCCGGGCGGGCACTTGTTGTCAGGGTGCGGGACGGGGCCGAGTTCGGTAGTGCGGTAAGCGAATACCGGCATGGGGTCATCGATCGAGTGCTGCCTGTGACGGGCGCTGAGCTGCCGCCGGATTGGGCGTTGCAGGATCCCGAGGATTATCTCGACGTCTTGCGGACGGCGGTGCCGGAGGCGCTGGCCGAGGCGGGGGTCGACCCCGGCGATGTCATTGGGATCGCTACCGATTTCACGGCGTGTACGGTGCTGCCCACACTTGCCGATGGGACGCCGCTGTGTCGGGTGCCGGAGTTCGCGGGGCGTCCGCATGCCTATCCGAAGTTGTGGAAACACCATGCGGCACAAGCGCAGGCGGATCGGATCAACACCCTCGCCCATGAACGGGCCGAACCGTGGATCAATCGGTATGGCGGCAAGATCTCGGCGGAGTGGGAGTTCGCCAAGGCGCTGCAGATGTTGGAAGAGGATCCCGAAATCTATGCCAGAGCCGAGCGCTTCATCGAGGCTGCGGACTGGATTGTCTGGCAGCTGTGCGGCAGGGAGACCCGCAACGTCTGTACGGCTGGTTACAAGGGAATTCACCAGGACGGTAGTTGGCCGAGCAGCGACTACCTGGCTGCGCTGAATCGGGACTTCGCCGACTTCGCTGTCGGCAAGCTGGTCCACCCGCTGTCCCCGCTCGGGGGCCGTGCCGGAGGCCTGACCGAGCGGGCAGCGGGATGGACGGGGCTGCGGCCTGGGATCGCGGTCGCGGTGGGCAACGTCGATGCGCATGTCACCGCGCCCGCTGCGCGGGCTGTCGAGAATGGGCAACTGCTCGCGGTCATGGGCACGTCCACCTGCCACGTCATGAACAGTGACCACCTCGCTGAGGTCCTTGGAATGTGCGGCGTGGTGGATGGCGGAATCATCAGTGGCAGTTGGGGTTACGAGGCGGGGCAAAGTGGGGTCGGCGATATTTTCGCGTGGTTTGTCGACTCGTCGCTGCCGGGGCGCTATCACGCCGAGGCTGCCGCGCGCGGCATGGACGCCCACGCCTATCTGAGTGAGCTGGCGCAGCGGCAGCGAGTCGGTGAACACGGGCTGGTCGCGTTGGACTGGCACAACGGAAATCGCTCGGTGCTCGTCGACCATGATCTGTCCGGGGTGCTGGTCGGCCTCACGCTTGCGACGAAACCCGAGGACATCTATCGCGCATTGCTGGAGGCCACCGCCTTCGGCACCCGCACCATCATCGAAACCTTCAATGCCGCAGGCGTTCCCGTTCGCGAACTGGTGATTGCCGGTGGCCTGCTGAAGAACTCGTTGCTGATGCAGATCTATGCCGATGTGACGCGGTTACCGCTGTCGATCATCGGCTCGGATCAGGGCCCGGCGCTCGGCTCGGCCATCCATGCCGCTGTCGCCGCCGGGGCCTACCCGGATGTTCGTGCCGCCGCCAAGGCGATGGGCCGGTCGCACCGCAACGCCTACCTCCCCGATCCCGACCGCGCCGCCGCCTACGACGCCATCTACGCCGAATACCAAGCCCTACACGACCATTTCGGCCACGGCGGCACCGAGGTGTTGCACCGGCTGCGGCGTATCCGCAACGACGCACGAAGGGAAGTCGCTACCGCATGAGTGAGCGAATGGCCGCGGCCGCTATTACCGTCCTGCGCGAGCAGCTGGTCGATCTGCATCGAGAACTACTGCGCTGGAGTCTGGTGGTGTGGACCGCGGGCAATGTCTCCGCCCGGGTACCCGGCGAGGAATTGCTGGTCATCAAGCCGAGCGGGGTGTCCTATGACGAACTCACCCCGAATTCGATGGTGGTCTGCGATTTCGACGGCAAGCTGGTCGAAGGCGATCTGGCACCGTCGAGCGATACCGCCGCGCACGCCTATATCTATCGGGCGATGCCCGAGGTGGGCGGCGTGGTGCATACGCATTCGACCTATGCGAGCGCGTGGGCCGCCCGCGCGGAACCGATTCCGTGCGCCCTGACCGCGATGGCCGATGAGTTCGGCGGCGAAATTCCGGTCGGCCCCTTCGCACTGATCGGCAACGACGATATCGGCCGAGGTGTGGTCGCGACGCTGTCGGGCCACCGCTCCCCCGCCGTCCTGATGCGCAATCACGGCGTCTTCGCGGTCGGGCACGACGCGCGTGCCGCGGTCAAGGCGGCCGTCATGTGCGAGGACGTGGCTCGCACCGTGCATATCGCGCGCCAGCTCGGTGAACCGGTCACCATCGCGCAGGCCGATGTGGACAGCCTGCACGACCGCTACCAGAACGTATACGGCCAGCACTGAATTCCGGCCGCCGACAAAGGAGTACGTCCTCGATGAACCCGAAACCACGCATCGGCCTACTCGGCATCATGCAAGCCCTCTACGACGACATGATCCCGGGCATCGCCGAGCGCCAGGACCGCTACGCCCACGACATCGCCGAACAACTCGCCGATCTCGCCGACTGGACAGTCGGACGCCCGGTCAAGGATCGGCGTGACGCCGAGGCGGTCATGCGCGAATTCGTCAATGCCGATCTCGACGGCGTCATGGTGGTGATGCTCACCTACGGCCCGGCGATGCGGGTGGCCCGGTTGTTCAACGAGAACCGACTTCCGGTGCTACTGGCCAATATTCAGCCCGAGCCGAACGTCACCCCCGCCTGGGATATGGCGGATATGACCTACAACCAGGGCATCCACGGAGCCCAGGACACCGCGAATGCGATGGTCCGCGCCGAGCGTCCGTTCACGGTGGTTACCGACGACTGGAGAAGCGCGGAATTCGCCGCGCGCGTCGACCGTTGGGCGCGGGCCGCGCGAGCCGTCACCGCATGGCGGTCGCTGAAGGTCGGCGTATTCGGCTATGCCATGAACGATATGGGCGATATACGCGTCGACGAGAACGCCCTATTGCGGGCGCTCGGCCCGGAGATCAGCTTCGTGGCGCCGGGCGACCTCTACCGCGGCAGCCAGGCGGTTACCGATGACGAGGTGGCGGCGCTGATGGCCTGGGAGGACGGGGAATTCGCGATCGATCCGGCACTGACCGACGCGGAACGCGAAGACCACGCCCGGATGCAAATCGCCATCGAACGCATTCTCACCGACCGCGGCTACGGTGCGTACTCGACGCATTTCGATGCGATCGGCGAGGACGGCCGGTTCCAGCGGCTGCCGCTGGCCGCAGCATCGAGCCTGATGGCCAAGGGCTACGGCTATGGCGCGGAAGGCGACGCGATGGCCGCCGCCATGGTGTACGCGGGACATCAGCTGATCGGTGACGGCCATTTCACCGAGATGTACGCGATGGACTTCCCCTCCGACTCGATCCTGATGAGCCATATGGGCGAAGGGAATTGGCGCATCGCGCGCACCGACGAGCCGGTCCGGCTGATCCGGCGCGAGCTCGGCATCGGCAAGCTCGACGAACCGCCGACCTTCGTGTTCCGCTACCAGCCGGGGCCCGCGACGCTGGCCTGTCTGGTTTCGCTCGGCGGCGAAAAATTCCGAATGGTGGTGGCCGAGGGCGAGGTGCTCGACAGTCAGCAACTGCCCGCGCTGGAGATGCCCTACGGCCAGTTCCGGCCCGCGAGCGGCGTGCGTGCCTGCATGGATGGCTGGCTCACCGCCGGCGGACCGCACCACCAGGTCATGAATATCGGCCAGCACGCCGCCGACTGGCAGGTCTTCTGTCAGCTCGCCGGCATCGAGTTCGTCCAGGTCTAGTCAAGGAGTTGTGCCATGCCCACCATCAACCGACGCGGACTCTTCGCCGGCGCCGCCGGTGTCGCCGCACTGTTGGCCGCCGCCGCGTGTTCCGTTGAGGACAGCGGGAATTCGTCCGCGACCGGCGGCATGATCGGCATCGCCATGCCGACGAAATCCTCCGAACGCTGGGTCGCCGACGGTAACAATATCGTCAAACAATTCAAGGACCTCGGCTACGACACCGATCTGCAGTACGCCGAGGACGTCATCGAAACGCAGGTTTCGCAGATCGAGAACATGATCACCCGTGGCGTCAAAGCCTTGGTGATCGCGGCGATCGACAACAAATCGCTCACCGGCGTACTGCAGCAGGCCAAGACGAACAAGATTGCGGTGATCGCCTACGACCGACTCATTCGCGACACCGCGAATGTCGACTATTACGCCACCTTCGATAACTTCAAAGTCGGTGTGCTGGAAGCGAATTACATCGCCGACCGACTCGGCCTGCGGGATGGTAAGGGCCCGTTCTCGATCGAACTGTTCGCCGGTTCTCCCGATGACAACAACACCTACTACTTCTTCAACGGCGCCATGTCGGTGATCCGGCCCTATCTCGACTCCGGCAAGCTGGTCGTGCGCTCCGGACAAACCGCCGTCGATCAGGTGACCACCCTGCGCTGGGACGGCGCAACCGCCCAGTCCCGGATGGAGAACCTGCTCAGCGCCAATTACTCCACCACGAATATCGATGCCGTGCTGTCCCCCTACGACGGCCTCAGCATCGGCATCGTCTCGGCCCTCAAGGCGGTCGGTTACGGCAGGGGCGATAAGAAGATGCCGGTCGTCACCGGTCAGGACGCCGAGAAGGCGTCGGTGAAGTCGATCATCGCCGGCGAGCAGACCATGACCGTGTTCAAGGACACCCGCGACCTCGCCAAACGCGCCGTGCAGATGGTCCATGCGATCCTCACCAGCGGCACGCCGGAAACCAATGACACCACTTCCTACGACAACGGCGCCAAGAAGGTGCCGTCGTATCTGCTGCAGCCCGTCTCGGTCGATAAGGACAACTACCGGAAGGTGCTCATCGACTCCGGCTACTACTCCGAGCGCGACTTCGCCTGACGACCAGGAAAGGGCTGCCCGCATGGCCGAGTCAGGGCCCGGAGGCGGCGGCCTGCGTAACCACGGAGGGCCCCTCGGGCATGCAGAAAAGGACACTGCCCATGACAAAGCACATTCTCGAAATGCGCGGAATCACCATGGAATTCCCGGGTGTGAAGGCGTTGGACGCGGTGGATTTCGCGGTGGCCGACGGCGAGATCCACGCGCTGGTCGGCGAGAACGGCGCGGGCAAATCCACGCTCATGAAGGTGGTCAGCGGCGTCTATCCGCACGGCTCCTACAGCGGACAGATCCGCATGGACGGTACCGATGTGGCGTTCAAGGATATTCGCGGCAGCGAGGCGGCGGGTATCGCGATCATCCACCAGGAATTGGCGCTGGTGCCGCAGCTTTCGATCGCGGAGAACATCTTTCTCGGCAATGAACGGCTGCGCAGCTGGACCGTCGACTGGCACGAGACCAACAGGCAGGCGATGCTGCTCATGCGGCAGGTCGGTCTCGTCGAGGATCCCGAAACCCTGGTCGCCGCTCTGGGCGTCGGTAAACAGCAACTCGTGGAAATCGCCAAGGCGCTGTCCAAACAGGTGCGATTGCTCATCCTCGACGAACCGACCGCGGCACTCAACGAGACCGACAGTGCGAGCCTGCTCGCGCTGCTGCGGCAACTGCGTGCACAGGGCATCACCTCGATCCTGATCTCGCACAAGCTCAATGAGGTTTTGGCAGTTGCCGATTCGATCACCGTGCTGCGCGACGGCCGGACCATCGAGACCCTGGATGCGGCGGCCGCGGAGGTTACCGAGGATCGCATCATCAAAGGTATGGTCGGTCGCGATCTCGACCATCGGTTCCCGCCGCGGGAGGATCCGCAGATCGGCGAGGTGTTCTTCGAGATCGCCGATTGGAATGTCGACCACCCGACCATTGCCGATCGCCGGATCGTGCGGGATGCGGCGCTGAATGTGCGGCGCGGTGAGATCGTCGGTATCGCCGGGTTGATGGGTGCCGGGCGCACCGAGTTGGCGATGAGTGTTTTCGGCCGGTCGTATGGTCGCAATATTCGCGGCACGATTCGCAAAGACGGTGCGGTACTGAAAGTTTCGTCGGTGCATGACGCTATCGGCGCGGGGATCGCCTATGTCTCGGAGGACCGTAAGCAATACGGACTGATCCTCGATGAGGACATCCGGCGCAATATGACCCTCGCCAATCTTCCCGCGGTCTCCCGGCACACCGTCATCGATACCCATCGCGAGATCGTCGAAGCCGAGCGCCTGCGCACCCGGCTGACAGTGAAGACGCCGACGGTATTCCAGAAGGTGGGCAATCTCTCCGGCGGGAACCAGCAGAAGGTCGTGCTCGGCAAATGGATCTTCACCGAACCCGATCTGCTGATCCTCGACGAGCCGACCCGCGGTATCGACGTCGGCGCCAAATACGAGATCTATCTGATCGTTCAGCAGCTCGCCGCAGCCGGAAAAGGCGTGCTGATCATCTCCTCGGAACTGCCGGAACTACTCGGCTTGTGTGACCGCGTCTACGCGATGAGCCAGGGCCGCATTACTGGGGAACTCCCGAAACACGAAGCCACACAGGAGGCTGTCATGAAACTGATGACACGCGGAACCGCCACGGCCGAGGCGGTAACCGAATGACGTTGCTGGACAAGCTCGAGGACGACGACTCCGCCGAGGTAATCGCGAAGGCCGTCGAGCGGAAACAGGTCGGTGCGCTCGCGGCCCTGCGTCGCACCCTGCGCGGTAATGTGCGCCAGTACGGCATGATCGTGGCGCTCGTGGTGATCACACTGCTGTTCCAAATCCTCACCACGGCAAAGCTTTCCGACGGCGTCAGCCTCTTGACACCGCTCAATGTCACGAATGTCATCCTGCAGAACGGCTACATCCTGGTGCTCGCCATCGGGATGATGCTGGTGATCATCAACGGGCACATCGACCTATCGGTCGGATCACTGTGCGCGCTGGTCGGTGCGGTGACCGGTATCGCCATCGTGCAGTGGCACTGGCCGTGGCCGCTGGTCGTGCTGGCGGCCGTGGCGATGGGCGCGGCCATCGGTGCGTGGCAAGGATATTGGATCGCCTACGTCAAAATTCCGGCATTCATCGTCACCCTGGGCGGCATGCTGCTGTTCCGTGGTCTGGCGCAACTGGTGCTGAAGGGCCAGTCGATCGGTCCGTTCCCGCAGGGCTTCGTGAATATCGCGGCCGGCTACCTCCCGAATTGGTTGCCGCTGCATGCCGTTCAATTCGCCGGGTTCAACGGAATCGCCATCCGGCTGCGCGTCGGCGAGCTGAACGGTTTGACATTGCTCATCGGCGTGCTCGCGGTAGCAGCCCTGGTGTGGTCGCAATGGCGGGTGCGGCAGCGCCGTTACTCCTATGGCCTGCCTGCCGGACCGCGCTCGCTGTTCATCGCGAAGTTGGCGTCGCTCGGCGCGGTCATCCTGGCATTCAGCTTCGTATTGGCGTCCTATAACGGGATTCCGATCATCGGCGTCATTTTGATCGTGTTGATCGTGCTGTATTCGTTCGTCATGAACCGCTCGGTGATCGGGCGCCGGATCTACGCCGTCGGCGGCAATGAGAAGGCCGCACAACTTTCCGGGGTGAACACCAAGGCCAATACGTTCTGGGTTTTCGTGAACATGGGCGTGCTCGCGGCTCTGGCGGGCGTCATCTTCGCGGCCAGGCTCGGTGCGGCAACTCCGAAGGCGGGACAGAACTTCGAGCTCGACGCTATCGCCGCGGCGTTCGTCGGCGGCGCGTCGGCCAGCGGCGGTATCGGTACGGTCGTCGGCGCCATTGTCGGAGCGCTGGTGATGGGCGTGATGAACAACGGCATGTCGATGCTCGGCGTCGGCAGCGACTGGCAGCTGGTCATCAAGGGCCTGGTGCTGCTGGCCGCGGTGGCGTTCGACGTCTACAACAAGAAGCGCGCGGCGGCCTGAGCACTCACCGCTGGGCCGGTGCCGCCGTGCTGTCGCGCGTGACCAGCGTCGGCACCACCGACGGCGATGCCGGTTCGGCGGCGGTGCCGTCGAATTCCAACAGGCGCAACAACATCTGCATGCTGCGGCGGCCCACCTCGTCGAAGTCCTGTCGGATGGTCGTCAGCGGCGGCGATAGGTAGGCGGCTTCCGGAATATCGTCGAAACCGACCACCGAGATGTCGGCGGGTACCCGGATGCCGCGTTCGGTGAAGGCGCGCAGCAGGCCCAGCGCCATCTGGTCATTGGCCGCGAAGACCGCGGTCACATCGGGCTGTGCGGCGAGCAGCAGTCCCGCTTCGTAGCCGGAGCGGGCGCTCCAATCCCCGCCGATCACCGGAGGAATCGGCGCACCTGCGGCCTCCAGCGTGCTTCGCCAGCCCTCGATGCGGTCGCGCGCCTCCAGCCAGTCACTGGGACCGGCGACCTGCCATACCGTGCGATGTCCCAGGTCGAGCAGATGCTGGACGGCCAGCCGGGCACCCTCGACCTGATCCACCGAAACCGATGGCAAGCCGCTGTCCTGTCCGGTCTCTACCGCGACGGCCAGCAGGCGTTCAGGCAGATTGTGCAGTGCCGCGGCGGCCGCCATCTGCGGGGCGATGACGATGATCCCGTCCACGCCCTGATCGGCCAGACTGTTCGCGGCAGCCAACACACTGGAGCGGTCCACCGTCTCCAGCGCGAAGATGCTGACACCGTAACCCGCTGTGCGAGCGGCACGTTCGATGCCGAGCAGGGTGCACGCCGGGCCGTACAGAATGGTGTCGAAACTGACCACGCCGAGCATATTCGAGCGCCTGCTGACCAGGCCCCTGGCCATGGCGTTGGGGCGGTAGCCGAGTTGCTCGACGGCGCGCAGCACCCGCTCACGGGTCTCCGGCCGCACGTTCGCGCTGCCGTTGAGCACCCGCGACACGGTCTGGTGGGAGACTCCGGCGAGTTTGGCGACATCGGTCATGACCGCCGGGCGCGCACCCGTCGGCCGAACCGCCGTTGAGATGTCCCCGGCGGCAAATCCGTCCCTGTCCCTCACATCCCACCTTCCAAGCGTCGCGTCGAATAGTCGTCCCGGTTCCCCCAGGTTAACGCTCACACAGCCGGTGGCCGCACCACGACCCGAACCACCGCACCGACCTCGGCAACCGATATCCGGTCGTCGCCATCAGATTACGGCCGTCAGAGCTCTTGACTAGAAGAATGTGAGCGCTAACACTAACAGGACTACCGCACCTCGGTGCAACGCGTTTCACAATTCGAGGGAGAGCCTGATCGTGTTGAAGAGGCTTCTGATCACCGCCAGCGCACTTGTTTTCACCGCAGCCACGGCCGTCGGCTGCGGCAGCTCGGGAAGCGACCAGACCGTACTCGGGTTCTCCCAGGTTGGCGCCGAAAGCGGTTGGCGCACCGCGAATACGAAATCGATCCAGGACGCCGCGGCCGCGGCCGGCATCCAGCTGAAATTCGCTGACGCCCAACAGAAACAGGAAAACCAGATCAAGGCGATCCGCACCTTCATCCAGCAACGCGTGGATGTCATCGCATTCTCCCCCGTCGTCGCATCAGGATGGGACACCGTCCTGAAGGAGGCCAAGGACGCCAAGATTCCGGTGATCCTCACCGACCGGGCGGTCGACTCGGCCGATACCTCGCTGTATGTGACCTTCCTCGGCTCGGATTTCGTCGAAGAAGGTCGCAGGGCGGCGAATTGGCTCGTCGACGCGACCAAGAACTCGAATGACACCGTGAATATCGCGGAGTTGCAGGGGACCACCGGATCCGCGCCCGCGACCGATCGGAAGAAGGGCTTCCAGGAGGTCATCGGCGCCGACCCGAAGTTCAAGATCATCGCATCGCAGACCGCGGAATTCACTCGCGCCAAGGGTAAAGAGGTCATGCAGGCATTCCTGGCCGCGCACCGGGATATCAACGTGTTGTACGCGCACAACGACGATATGGCCCTCGGTGCGATCCAGGCCATCGAGGAAGCGGGACTGAAGCCGGGTAAGGACATCAAGATCATCTCGATCGATGGGACGCGAGATGCCTTCCAGGCCATGGCCGACGGCAAGATCAATGTGGTCGTCGAATGCAATCCACTGCTCGGCCCGAAGCTGATGGAGATCACCAAGGAGGTCGTCGCGGGTCACCCGACGCCCAAGCGGATCGTCACCGACGAAGGCGTCTACACCCAGGACCAGGCCGCCGCGGCGCTGCCCACCCGGACGTACTGAGCCGGAGCAGTGCATGTCGGAACCGACTGTCACACCCGCACTTCGGATGTCGGGCATTGTCAAGCGTTTCGCCGGGGTCACCGCACTGTCCGAGGTGGACCTGCGGCTGCTCCCCGGTGAGATACACGCATTGGTCGGTGAGAACGGTGCGGGCAAATCCACCCTCATCAAGGTGCTCACCGGAATTCACGACGCCGATGCTGGAACCATCGAACTCGACGGTCGCCCAGTGCGTTTCACCGGCCCGCAGCAGGCGCTGCGGGCCGGGGTGAGCACCGTCTATCAGGAGGTGAATCTGTGCCCGAATCTGTCGGTCGCGGAGAACATCTACATCGGACGGGAACCGCGGCGCGCCGGTCTTGTCCGATTCGCCGCGATGCGTCGCGATGCCGCCCGGCTGCTGGACAGACTGCATCTGAACATCGATGTGGCTGCCCCGCTCGGCTCGTATTCGCTTGCGGTGCAACAGCTTATCGCCATCGCCCGAGCTGTCGACCTGGATGCGAAGGTTCTCATCCTGGATGAGCCGACCTCATCGCTGGACACCGGTGAGGTCGAGCAACTGTTCGCGGTGATGCGCCGACTCGCCGCCGAAGGTGTGGCAATCGGGTTCGTCACCCACTTCCTCGATCAGATCTTCGAGATCTGCGACCGGGCCACAGTGCTGCGCAACGGCACCCTGGTCGGCGAATATCCGGTAGCACAACTGACCCAGAAGGATCTCATCGCGCACATGCTCGGCACGGCGTTGAGCACGCTCGACGAGATCGAGCACGAGAAGCCGGATCCCGCGGTGGTCGCGCGTCACGATCCGTTGTTGCAGGCGACGGGGATCGGAGGCCGCCGTAATTCCGTCGCGCCGTTCGATCTCACTGTCCGCGATGGCGAGGTGGTCGGGTTGGCCGGGTTACTCGGCTCCGGCCGCACCGAGGTGGCGCGACTGCTGTTCGGTGCCGACCGCGCGTCCACCGGGAATCTCCGCGTTGCGGGCACACCGACGGCGCTGCGCTCGCCGCGCACCGCGATCGACCATCGGATCGCCTTCTGCCCCGAAGATCGCAAATCTCAGGGCCTGATCCTCGACCTGTCGGTGCGCGACAATATCGTGCTCGCGGTCCAGGCCGCGCGCGGTTGGGCCCGGCCGTTGTCTGCGCGCAAGCGTGACGAACTCGTCGCCGGATACATCACCTCGCTGCGGATCGTCCCGGCCGATCCGGATACGCCGGTGAAATTCCTCAGCGGCGGCAACCAGCAGAAGGTGCTGCTGGCCCGCTGGTTGGCCACCCGGCCGAAACTGCTGATCCTCGACGAACCGACGCGCGGCATCGATATCGGCGCCAAGGCGGAGATCCAGCGGCTGGTGGTCTCGCTGTCCGAGGAGGGCATGTCGGTGCTGTTCATCTCCGCCGAACTCGAGGAGGTGCTGCGGCTGAGTCACAAGGTGGCGATCCTGCGCGATCGGCGGCTGGTCGCCGAACTGGTCAACGATGCCACCCTGACCATGGATCGGCTCACCGAAACCATTGCGAGCGGAGCAGTTTCATGACGCTTTTTCGAAACCACCTGTTCTGGCCCGCGGCGGCGCTCATCGCATTGCTGATCGTCAACGTGGCGTTCACGCCCGGCTTCCTCTCGATCCGCATCCAGGACGGACACCTCTACGGCAGCCTGATCGATATCCTGCGCTACGGCGCACCATTGGTGCTGATCTCGCTCGGCATGACGCTGGTCATCGCGACCCGTGGCATCGACCTTTCGGTCGGCACGGTCGTGGCGATCGCGGGCGCGCTTGCCTGTCTGCACATCAGCAATATGCCGAATCAGGCCGATGCCGGTGGCGTCGCCGTCGCCGTACTGATCGCGCTCGGCGTGGCGGTCGTGCTCGGACTGTGGAACGGAGTGTTGGTGGCGCGCTTCGGGATTCAGCCGATCGTGGCGACATTGATCCTGATGGTCGCCGGACGTGGTGTCGCACAGCTGATTACGTCGGGCCAGATCATCACGATCAACAGTCCGCCGTACAAGGTGATCGGTGGCGGCTATCTGCTCGGCCTGCCGGTGCCCGTCCTGGTCGCGGCCGCGGTGTTCACCGGCCTCGCGGTTTTGTTGCGGCGCAGTGCGCTCGGGCTGCTGCTGGAATCGGTGGGCGGCAATGCCGAGGCGGCGCGTCTGGTCGGCATCCGGGCCGGTGGTCTGATCGTCGCCGTATACGCGGTCTGCGCATGCTGTGCGGCCATCGCGGGCCTGATGATCAGTTCGAATGTCTCTGCGGCCGACGGCAATAACGCCGGTCTGTGGATCGAACTCGATGCGATTCTCGCGGTCGTCATCGGTGGTACCGCGTTGACCGGTGGGCGATTTCAACTCGGCGGCACCGTTCTCGGCGCGCTGGTCATCCAGACGCTCACCACCACCATCTACACCGTCGGGGTACCTCCGGAGACGACGTTGGTTTCCAAGGCGGTCGTGGTTATCGCGGTGTGCCTGATCCAGTCACCGGCGTTTCGCGCCAAGGTTTTCCGCCGTCGCCGCCAACCGGTCGGCACTCCATCGACACCGACGGGAGCGACCATATGAACGCGCTGACCGCGGCCGCGGCCAAGGCCCCTGTATTGCGCCGGGCAACGATTCGCGGACACCGCAGCCGGTACATCCCAGTGCTGGCCACGGCGGCATTGTTCGCCGTCATCTACGGCGTCGGCGTGATCCGCTATCCGGCATTCGGCTATCCGCAGGTTTTCGTGAACCTGTTCATAGACAACGCCTTTCTGCTCGTCCTCGCCGTCGGTACGACCTTCGTGATTCTCACCGGCGGCATCGACCTGTCCGTCGGGGCGGTGCTGGCCTTGTCCACGGTGGTCTCGGCCTGGCTGGTGACCGTGCACGGGTGGCCGCCGTTGCTGGTCATGCCGCTGATGCTGGTCGGGGGCACACTCTTCGGCGCCGGTATGGGCGCGGTGATCCACTACTTCGAGATCCAGCCGTTCATCGTGACGCTGGCCGGTATGTTCCTCGCGCGCGGGCTGGCCTATGTCATCAGCACGGATTCGATCACGATCACCGACCCGGTGTATACGGATCTGGCGCAGCGGCGATTCCGACTCGGCGGGGACGTATTCCTGACGGTCGGCATGATGGTCGCGCTGGTGATCATCGCGGCGGCCTTCGTCGTTCTGCACTACACCCGGCTGGGTCGCACCGCGTATGCGATCGGCGGCAACGAACAGTCGGCGCTCATGATGGGTCTGCCGGTGGCCAGGACCAAGGTGGCCGTATACGCGATCAGCGGCTTCTGCTCGGCACTCGCGGGCATCCTGTTCACGCTCTACACCCTGTCCGGCTGGAGCCTGCACGCCGTCGGCATGGAACTCGACGCCATCGCCGCGGTCGTCATCGGCGGCACCCTGCTCACCGGCGGCTCCGGATTCGTCCTCGGCTCGGTACTCGGTGTACTGACCCTCGGCGTAATCCAGACCATCATCAGCTTCGAAGGCACCCTGAGTTCCTGGTGGACCAAGATCTTCATCGGCGTCCTACTACTCGCCTTCATCCTGCTGCAGCGCACCATCGGAACACGCGACGGATAGGTAGGTGCCCCGGTTTCGTGCAGGTCGTGTGGATCCGCCGCTCACTGCAGGCCGCCGTCGACGTCGATCACCTGTCCAGTGATCCATCCGGCATCGTCGGAGGCGAGGAAGGCGATGACCTTGGCGATGTCACGGGGCCGGCCGATGCGGCCGAGGGCTGTCGCCGCGATCAGCGCCGCACGTTCCGGCGTAGTAAGGATGTCGGCCAACATCGCGGTGTCGACGATGCCTGGGGCGACGGCGTTCACGGTTATACCGCGCGGGCCGAATTCGGCGGCCTGGCAGCGGGTCGCTGCTTCGACGGCGGCCTTGCTAGCGGCGTATGCGGTGCTGGTCGCCGCGATGCGGCGGGCCAGGCCGGAGGAGACGTAGACGATTCGGCCGCCGTCGCTCAACTGCTCGGCCGCGGCCACGGTGGTAAGGATGCCGCCCTCGACATTGGTTTCGAAATGCTCGGCGAGATGGTCGGCGTCGATGTCCTCGGTCAGCCCACGTCGATAAACTCCCGCGTTGTTCACCAGGATGTCCAGTCGCCCGGTGTGCCCAGCCGCCGTGTCGATCAGCTGTCGGCGCTGGTCGGCATCCCGTAGGTCGGCCTGCACGAGGTAGGCGGATCCACCGCTGGATTCGATGGCGGCGGTGACGGTTTCGGCCTCATCCCGATATTTTTCGGACTGATAATTCACGATGACGGTGGCACCGCGTCCGGCCAATTCCACCGCGGTGGCCGCCCCGATGCCACGGGACGCCCCGGTAACGATGGCGACTTTCTGCTCGAGCCTCATTGACCGGCCTCCGGGGGGATATTGCGATTGAAGCGGAACATGTTGGCGGGATCGTAGATTCGCTTCAGCGACCGCAATCGCGGATATGCGGCACCGTACGCACCAGGAATGCGATGGTCCTCATCGTCGTCGAGGTAGTTGACATAGGCGCCCGGCGCCGCGTGTGGTGCGACGGCGGCACCGAACGCCCGGGTCCACGCCACCTGCGCGAGATCGTCCTCTGCGGTATCCCAGCCGTTGACGACGAGAAACGAATAACGAGCGGTACGTCCGCCGAATGCGGTGTCGCGCTCGGGTACTCGCCCCACGGCACCGCCCAGGTGTTCCAGGAAGATCTGGGTAAACGGAGCGCTGAGCGTGCGGCACTGCTCGACGATCACGTCGACGACATGGTCGCTCAGCTCGGACAGATAGTGTCCGCGCAGGTGGTAGCGAGCGCCGGGGGGTGTGCTGCTGTCATGAACCACCTGCAACTCCGCGGTCCCCATCTCCCGCACAGAGTCGTGCTGTGGAATTCCGAGCGGCGCGAGCGGCGCCAGGATGTTTGCCATTGCGTCCGCGGCTCCACTGTGGCACAACCCGATTCCGACGCTGTGGCTGCCGTCCGGGTTACCGGAGTAGTAGAAGTGGGTGACCAGTTCGTCACCGGCGCGGGCGGTGATCTCGCGATAGGCCCGCAGGACGGCGCGGGCCTTCGTGGCCGGGTAGAGCATGACACCGGCCACTACTCGGTCGACCGGATGCAGCCGCAACGTCAGCGCGGTCACCACGCCGAAATTCGATCCGGCTCCGCGCACCGCCCAGAACAGATCGGGCTCGGTGTCGATGTCGACGGTGCGGAGTCGTCCGTCGGCAGTCACCATCTGCACGGCCTGGACGTTGTCGCACGCTGTCCCGTAGCGGCGCATCAACCAGCCGAGACCGCCGTGCAGGGCGAATCCGGCGACGCCGACAGTCGCGACCGAGGCGCCGGTGGTGGCCAGCCCATAGCGGGCCGCGGCGGAGACGAGACTGCCCCAGCGCACTCCGGCCCCGACCCGGGCGAGGCGGCGGTCCGGGTCGATGCTGATGCCCGACATGGCCCCGGTGGATGCGACGAGCGCATTGTCGGGCATCGACCGGGCCGCCACATCGTGACCGGCGCCCACGACCGCGAGCGGGATGCCCGCACCGGCGGCGAAGTCGACGACGCAGCGGACATCGGTGGCGTCGGCGCAGTCGGCGATGAGGGCGGGATAGCGACTCAGCCCCTTCCATATCCGTCGCCTGTCGTTGTAGGCCGGGTGGGTCGGATCGACGATGCGCCCCCGGAAGAATGCGGTCAGTTCGGGCGCACGGACGGTCATGGGGCCTCCACGGGTGCAGGAGAGCGGTGGTGGACTACTGCCGCCCAGTTGTCGTGTTCGCGATGCCACAGCGTCGAGCAGTACAGCGTGCGGTGCCGATAGGTGATCAGCTGTGTACTGTCGCTCAGCGGCAAAACCGTTGCCTCGGTCACGCTGGCTGGTGCGTCGGCTGTGGATTGGTCACCCGGCCAGGTGTCCAGGGTGTGGCATCCCTGCGCCGTGACCAGCAGTGCGTCCGGAGCGAGGTAATCGCCGGAATCCGCGTGACCGAGCAGCTCGAGCAGGCGCCGCTCCCGCTCGACGATCATGAGATCCGCGGCGCGCTGGGTGATGCCCGGGGCCTTTCGGCGGATGAACGCGGCCGCCTGCTGCGCCGTGGCCAGCGAACTCCACATCGCTGGCGGGTCATCGAAGTTGTCGAGGAACGCATCGGCGAGGTCCTGGCTGTCCGCGGCCGCCCGGAGCACATCGATGACATGGCCCGGTGGTGGACCGAGCGCCGATCCCGTCCATTCGGTGACATCACGGGCAAGGTCCCAGAGCCGCTGTTCCCATCGATGACAGAACTGCTCGTCGAATGCGGTGTCGGCGTCGATCATCCGGCCGAGTTCCCACGCCGCGGCCACGGCGAGGTTCGCTCCCTGCCCGGTGACCGGATCATTGAGTACCGCGGCATCGCCGACCGCGATCGCGAAGCGGTGGGTGCCCAATCGGGTCCAGGGCCTGCGGACCGTCGGTGTGATCGCCCCTTGCAGCAGATCCAGCGGGCGAGTGAGGGCGAACCTGCGGGTATCGAGGCGTTCGAGAATCTCGGAATCGACCTCGCGCAGTAGCTCTAGTACCACCCGCGCGCACCCCGACGGATCGTCGTAGTACCGCGCGCGCAGGCGGTTCGCCCACGGGCCGTCGCAGACGGCCTCGAAGGTGATACCGGCAACCCGGCCGGCCACGGAGTGCACCGGTGTCTGGAAGATCTCGCCGGCTCCGGGAACGATCTCGAAATGCATACCCAGCGGATCCGTATGCGCCACACCGTGGAACAGCCCGGCGAGAATCAGCCGAGCGGGGTGCTCGGCGGAGCGGGATGCGATACGTGGAAACAGGGAATCCACGCTCCGGTGGCCGGTGGCGACCACCGTCGAGTCATGTTCGGACGCGGAACGGGACACCGCCACCTCTGGGTCCGGAACCGGCACGATCGTGCCGCCGCGTTCCTGATAGTCGGCCAGCAGCCGTGGCAGGTAGAGGCGGAAGTCGACGTAACTGGCCTGGTGGGAAAGGTTCCCGCAGAAGGCGATCGGCGGATCGGTGTGTACGCGCACATGTGCGCAATTCATGCCGAAGTCGGGAAAGTTCCAATGATCGACGCCGAGCGTCTGCTCGCGGGCCCTGGTCCGGCCGAACCGGCAGACGTTGTTGGGCAGGCGCCCCGCCCGGATCTGTTCGGGGCTCTTGTCGGCATACAGCGTGGTCGAGATGCCGCGCTGCTGGAGCTGCAGGGCCAGATGCAGCGCGGATATCCCGGTGCCGACTATGCCGATGCCGTACATGGCGACTCCTCCCCCTGCTCGGTACCGACCAGTTGGATGTAGGCATTCGCCAGCATCCGGGTGAGGATGCCGTCGGCGCGAAAGGCGGTGTCGCGGAACCAGCCGACCGAACGTACGCCGACCGCGGTTCCGGTCACGAACACCTCGTCGGCGATCACAAGATCGTTCGGGGTCAGCCGAATCTCGCGCGTCACGATGCCGCTGCGTGCGGCCAGCCGGAGCACGGTTTGCCGGGTGATTCCGTTGAGGAACGTGTGCGCCGGCGGCGTTACCAGTTCACCTCGGCGCACGAGAAAGATGTTGGAACCCGTGGTTTCGGCGATCCCGCCCGTATGATCGAGCAGCAGCGCGTCGTCGAATCCGCCGGCCCGGGCTTCGGCCAGCGCCAGTGATCCGACAAGGTAATTCGCCGAGGTCTTCGCCTGCACCGGCGCCATGGTAGGGGTCGGCCGGGTCCATCGAGACAGGCCGAGCCGCAGCGGTTTTCCGTCGTCTAGCGCCTGCTTCGGCCATGCCAGCACAGCGATGGCGAGATGCACGGTGGTGCCGGTCGGATCGATGCCGATCACTTCGTCCCCACGCCAGACCACGGGCCGGATATACGCCTCCGCGAAGTCGGCAGCGGCGACGGCGGTTTCGATCGCGTCCGCTATCTCCGTCGAGTCCCAGGGCAGTGCGATCCCGATCGCCGCGGCCGAAGTGCGCAGGCGGTTCACATGGGCCGACAGCGCGAAGGGGCGGCCGCCGAAACTCCGGATCCCCTCGAAGACGCAGGCCGCATTGTGCAGACCGAAGCTCAGCACTGGCAGATGTGCCGCGGCGGGGTCTACCAGCGCCCCGTCCATCCAGACAGCGCCGACCCGGCCCGCAGTGGTCAATCCACTCATACCCGTGCCTCACTGACGCTTCCTTGCGCCAACAGCACGGTGCGCACGCCGTGGCGATCGACGGCGGCGCGCAGCATGGCGACGGCCGTACCGATCGAGGCCTGCGCCGCCGCGCGCACCGCGTCGAATTCCCTTGTCGGTGTTCCAGCAACGGATCCGATGTGGTTGCTGACCACATGGAAGCGGTTGGCGCCCAGCTTCAGCTTCGTCAACTGCGCACCACGGCCGAGGTTGAACCGGTTGACGCCGTGCGCCGAACCCCAGTGATAAATCCGATACAGCGCCGCGGCATAAAGGTTCT
The DNA here is from genome assembly GCF_044458905.1 of Nocardia sp. NPDC050408. Lineage (NCBI taxonomy): Bacteria > Bacillati > Actinomycetota > Actinomycetes > Mycobacteriales > Nocardiaceae > Nocardia > Nocardia sp. NPDC050408. The sequence goes on from NZ_JBITIL010000009.1 coordinate 164,726, forward strand.
GCGCCGCCGGCAGTGCCGCATGATCGATGCCTTGGACCAGGGCTTCCACGGTATTCGACTCGGGATAATGAAGCGCGAGCACGGCCTGTACAGGTGTACCGTCGCGGCGGCGGTGCAGGAATACGCACATTCGTTCGCCGAGTGAAGATTTGGCGAGGTTTCGCAGGATCGGTAGGGCGAAGTGATTGCGGGTGTGCCCGTACTTCGCCAGATTCATCCGGTGCAGCCGATCGAAGGCCACCAGGATGTCCTCGTCGATCGCCGCACCGGTCACCACGTCCCACTCGAACTGCTCGTCCGCGCGTCGGACCAATCGGCGCAGCTCCCGAAAACGTGTCCCACCCAGTAGTTTTCGCAGGTCGTGATCGATGTCGTCGGCGGCGACGAACTCCGCTTCGATGAACCACGGCAGGTCGACGAAGTCGTGCCGAGCCAGCACCTGGCCGGCGTCGTCGTCGCGAACCACCGGGTACAGCAGCCATCGGGCGCCACCGGCGGCGCCCTTGTGTCGGGCGGCGTCGAGTTCGGACTCGCTGGGAGCAGACGTATGCGGGCGGTAGAAATAGCCGCCGGTGAGCAGCGTGGGGTCGGCCGTCGATTCGATACCCAGTGTGTCGACCACGGCCCGCCAGTGCAGGATCTCTCCCAGCGGGACCACGAGATTCGGCGTCTCATAGAGCTGGCATGCCGCCTGCCGCCACGGTCGAGTGTCGGCGCAGGGCTGCTCTGTGCTGACCCATCCTGCCGGACCGCGCACGAGGGAGCGGGTCATGTCGACTCGCCCTGTTCGCTATCGCCAGGCGCCCGTGGCGTTTCGTGATGAAACACCGCCTGCCAACTACCCTGTTCGAGGCGCCACACGCTGCTGCAGTACACGACTCCCGGCAGCGGTTTGCCGTCGAATTCGCCCCATTGCCGCAGGCGATAGGTCAATGCCGCGACGTTCCCACCGGCCGGCACGACCCGAAGCTCGTCGACCATGAAACCTGCGCCATGGTCGAGCGCATCGAGGGCGTCGATGAGATCCCGTTGCCGCACCAGGCCCATCGTGGCGTCGAATCCGAAGCCGTCCGGGTGCATCAGCTCGGACAGGGTCGCCTTATCCCGGCCGAATACCGCCGCGAGCACGCGGAGTTCGCGCTCCTCGAACCGGCTGCGCAATTCGCAGTGGGTATCAGGCATGGCCGACCAGAGCCGCGCGCTGTGCGCACTCGGCGATCCGTTCGCCCAGCAACTCCATCATCTGCCATCCTTTTCGCAACATCTCGCCGACCTCGTCGGGAGTCCAGTCCCGCTGCTCGGCCAAGGCCCGATAGCCCATGTCCATGTGTTCGGCGTCCGCACCGTCGTGCAGCTGGAAGTACCGGCTCTCCGGGAACGACGGCAGCCCGGCGGCGTGGAAGACCAGCCCGCTGCCTTCGAGCACCAGATGCGACAGGACCGAGCGCTCCACACTGGATCCCGAGGTCATGCGGTCGAGGAACCAGGAGGAGATTGCGGCAATCACCGGGTCCCAGCTGGCCGGGCGGTTGTCACGCATGCGCGCCAACAGTCGGTTGTGCCCGATCTCCTCACCGAGATGTTCGTCCGCGAGTGCACGCCCAGGGCCGTCACCCTCGCCGACCACTCGGGCAGCGATCACCCGTTGGAATGCGTCCGACCAGCCCTGCAGATGGTCCAGCATGCGGTCACGCACCTGCGGCGGGTGCGCGCCGATCTCGCTGATCAGTCGCACCAGCGCATTGTTCTCGAAGGTCCGCAAATGCGCATCGTTCTCGGCGCGCACGGCCGCGATATCCGGGCGGTCACCCGCGAACGACACCCGCGGATCGTCCGGATTCTCGTACAAGCCCGCGCCTTCGAATTGGATCGACAACGCCCAGAACCCGGTCGGCGGGGTGCCGATGAATCCGTGCCGTGCGCCCGAAGGCACCACGACGATATCCCCGGCGCGGATCTCGGCAGTGATATCGCCCAGCGTCCGGCCGGTTCCTTCCGCGACGACGATCATGCTCTTGGTCGGGTGCTGGTGCACAGACAGCTCCTCATCCGGCTGCAGCCGGACCCAACTCAGTGACAGCCGGGAGAATTCGGGAACGAATTTTCGCAGTGCGGGATTTCGATGGAAATCCTTGAGCAGGCCTATGTCATGGACCGTGCCGTCGACGACCACGGATGTGATTTCAGGTATCGCCTCACGCGCGACAACTTCCATGTAATTCCTATTCCACACTGCGCGGCGATCCCGGCAGAAACCTGCCGCGGGCGGATGTGCCCGAGTCCGCGATGCCGACTTCCCTCATACTGTGTCGTTGTCGGTCGCGCCGGACCGTACCGATTCCGGCTGACGGTGAATTTAGGACAGCTGCTCGCAGGGAACATCCGCCAATCGGAACGGGAATATCCGCATTGTGCGGGCGCACCACTGCGCCGGTTGATGTCCGTGCGGATGATCGTTTCTCTGCGAGGAACATTTCGTTACAGGGACATTACAGAGCTACGGCTTTCCGTGTCTGTCACAGAGCCGCTGACCCGATGTTTCGGAGCGACTCCCACCAAATCTCGTCTCGAACGGGGTTGGATTCCCCAATTCTGTACCGAGATTGCGGTCCGCAGCCGAAGGTGCGGATGTTTCTGCACGATCTGGCGGATGTTCTGCGGGCGCATCCGCCATAACGTGCCAAGTGTCGGGCGGTGGGCGATACACGCTCCAGAACTGCATGCATCGAAGGTCGTCGAACAGATGCCATCGCCCGGGGCAGAGTAACGATACATTAAACTGGAGGATCTTCCGGCATAAGGATAATACACACAGATTCTCCGGCGGGTCGTTACGGCATTAACTCCGGAGTTGATCTTCCGCGCATACGACAGTCTTCGAACAGGTGCTGGAGCAGAAGATGGGTGTCGAGAAAAGTCAGCGCAAGGGACTTTCGGAAAAGGTTGTCGCAGTCGGTGTCGAGCGAATTCGTATTTCGGGGACCATCCGGGTCGGTGGGGTGAGTTCCCGGCACCTCGGTGTGCTGGCGCAACTGCCCGGTCCATTGCCGCCGATCGTGGTGCACCGCGCGACGATGGAGGTGATCGACGGCGTCCACCGTCTGGTGGTCGCCCGCCGACGGAAGGCGGTGTCGATCGATGTCGTCTTCTTCGAAGGTGCACCGCAGGAAGCGTTCGTGCTCGCGATCGAACTCAACAGCGCTCGCGGACTCCCGTTGTCGCTTGCGGACCGCAAAGCCGCAGCCGGACGGATGCTCGCGGATTTTCCCGAATGGTCGAACCGGCGGCTGGCTGAGCTGGCCGGATTGTCCGACAAGACCATCGCCGCGCTGCGGCGTGGGTCAGGTGCGGAATATCCGCACCCGCCCCGGCGGATCGGGCGTGACGGCACGGCATACCCGATGGATGCGAGCGCGCGCCGGCGACGGGCCCGAGAATTCTTGGAAGCCGATCCGGCGGCGTCGACTCGCGAGATCGCGTCGGCGGCAGGTATCTCGCCGACTACCGCGAAGGACGTCCGGCGGCGTCTGCGGGTGCAGCTCGGTGCCGCCTCGCAATATCGGCGCGATGGTGAGGTGGCACCGGAAGCGGCGCCCGCTGGCCTCGTCACCGGGTCAGCGAGACGTCCCCATTCGCCCGATCGCACACTGATGGCGCGCCGTCTGCGCGCCGATCCGTCCTTGCGTTTCACCGAGGTAGGCCGAAAGTTGTTGCGGTTATTGGCAATTGCCGATCCTGCGCCGGAGGAATGGCAATCGATGGCCGACAGTGTGCCGCCACACTGTGCGTCCGCGGTTGCCGAACTTGCGAGGTGCTACGCGGAAAGCTGGGCGTCGCTGGCGGACTCGGTAAGTCGTCACCTCGGCGCCGACACCTGACCCACTACGAGGGCAACTGCCGGGCCGCGGCATCGAGATACTCGACACCTGGATGTGAAACATGAACACGAGCACCGGCGCTTCGTCCGAACGGGTGGACCTACGCATCTTCACCGAGCCCCAACAGGGGGCCGACTACAGTCGGCTGCTCCGCGCTGCGACAGCGGCCGAGGACGCCGGTTTCGACGCATTCTTCCGGTCCGACCACTACCTGAGGATGGGGATGGCGTCCGGGCTCCCGGGATCGACCGATGCTTGGATCACGCTCGCCGGCTTGGCGCGGGAAACGACCCGGATCCGGCTCGGCACCCTGGTCACCTCCGCCACCTTTCGGCATCCATCCGTGCTGGCCATCTCGGTGGCGCAAGTGGATCAAATGTCCGGCGGCCGTATCGAAGTCGGCCTCGGCTCGGGCTGGTACGACGCCGAGCACATCGCCTACGGTATCGAACTGCCCGATTTCGGTACGCGCTTCGACCGCTACGCCGAGCAATTGGAGATCGTGACCGGCCTGTGGGAGACGCCCGAGGGTGCGACGTTCAGCTTTCACGGCAAGCACTATCGACTCGAAGACGCTCCAGCCCTACCCAAACCGACGCAGCGCCCGCGCCCGCCGGTCATCATCGGCGGTGTCGGCAAGAGGCGCACCCCGGCGCTGGCGGCCCGCTTCGCCGACGAATTCAACCTACCCTTCGTCGACTCCGCCACGGCCGCGGCGCAATTCGAGCGAGTGGACGCGGCGGCCCGGAAGTTGGGGCGCGACCCGAAGGAGATCATCCGCTCGGTCGCCCTCACAGTGTGTGTGGGCCGTGACGACGCCGAGGTCGCCCGCCGTGCCGATACCATCGGCCGCGAGCTCACCGATCTGAAGCGGCGCAACGAGCTGGTCGGCACCCCCGCCGAAGTCGTCGACAAGATCGGCCGATATCGCGAGGCGACCGGTATCACCCGTCTGTACCTGCAGTACTTGGATCTCTCGGACCTGGACCACCTGGACCTGGTCGCCGCAGAGATCGCACCGCAGCTGGACTGATCCCGGCGACACGCGGCGGCGATCAACCCTGGCGGCGACCCCGCCGCCGCACTGGCCAAACCAATCTGTGGCCCTTTTCACATAATCGCGCGGGTATCGTGCATTATCGAGATGTCGCACCCGAATTCGCCATTCCTGACCCTGGGAATATCTAGCCCAGCGGCGGAGGCTCTTATACCATCGCGCTGATCCGAAATCACAGGAATTTCCCAGCGCGGCTTTCGGTCGACGATGATCGAGCCGATTTGCGCGCGAAATTCATGGACTATGGACCGGCCATCGCTCGCTTATCGTGCCGCCGTCCGTCGTAGAGTTAGCAGGAGTAGAACCGATGGTCTCGATCGCACAAGAACTCGTATCGCATCCGCACATGCAACAGCGCCACATACGGATCGGCGAGTCCTCGTTTCCCTATCTGTTCGGCAGCAACTGTCTCGACGCCATCGGCGAGACCCTGGATAAGCTCGACGCGGACAGATTCGTAGTCGTTACCGACGACCATGTCTTCGGGCTACACGGGCAGACATTGCTGCGCGCCCTCGGAACCGAGACACCCGTGACGGTTCTCCGCCATGAGCCAGGCGAATCCATGAAGACCCTTTCCTGCCTGGGTGAGCACATCGAGCAAGCCTTGCGAGATGGCGCCACGCGGAGATCGGTGGTCGTCTCCTTCGGTGGTGGAGTACCGGGAAATCTGGCCGGGCTCATGGCCAGTCTGCTGTTCCGTGGGGTTCGTCTCGTTCATATACCGACCACAACTGTCAGCGCGATGGATTCGGTGCTGTCACTCAAGCAGGCCATAAATAGTCAGGTCGGCAAGAACCATGTGGGCAGTTACTACACGCCGACCGCGGTCCTGACCGACGTCGAACTTTTCACCACGCTATCTGCCCGGGAACTCCGCTCCGGACTCTGCGAGATGACCAAGAATTGTCTGGCCATCAAACCCGCAATCATTTCCGAACTACAAGAAATCTTGGCCACAGCGAACCTCGCCGCACCGGAGTCGCTCCTGTGGCTGTTGGATGCCAGCATCAGCGCGAAGGGGCAGGTAACAAAGAACGACACATACGAACGGAAGGACGGCCTCGTTCTCGAATACGGTCATACAGTCGGGCATGCCATCGAATTGCTGGACCATCGGCAACGCGATGCCGATGGGCTCTCACACGGGGAGTCCATCGCACTCGGCATGTTGATTGCCGCGCGAATATCGTTCGCGCGCGGGTGGCTGACGGACACCGACGTCAGCATCCACGACGAACTCGTGACAAGCCTCGGCGTGCGGACGACGATCCCGGACGGCGTCACGCCGGATGGCATTATCGACACGATTCGTGACGACAACAAACGGGGATACCTGCCACTGGCGGACGATGCCGCGGCTTTCGTGCTCCTCGAACAGCTCGGCCGCCCCGCACGATCGGGTGGCCTGCCGCTGGTTCCTGTTGCCTTCGACGAGGTATATGACGCATTGGAAGCGTTCGAAGCCGCGGGAACCGAGATGGCAACCCTCGGGGTTACCGGCCGATAGGCTGCCGTCGTGGCCGTCGCCTCAGCCCGGAACTCGCGGCAGGCGGCGGCCAGAAGCAGGTTCGTCCCCGACTGTGGTATCAGCGACCCAATATTGAATCCGACGTCAACTTCAACTACCCTCTGAGCCATCCGGCAACCGGCGCTCGAACGCGGACGCCCCGGTCAGCGCGCATGGACATGGAGGTTTCTTGTCGTGAAGAGCCGAGAGGTGCATCTGGTGGCCCGGCCCACCGGCGAGTCCACACCATCCTATTTCCGGATGGTGACCACGGATGTTCCGGATCAAGGCAGCGGGCAGTTGCTGGTACGGCTGAATGCCGAGGCGAACTGATGCGCGTGCAGAACGCGGTCGCGATCGTGACCGGCGGCGCGGGCGGCATCGGTGCGGCCATCGCGCAACGCCTACTCGAGCACGGCGCCCGGGTGCTGATCACCGACCGCGACGCGGACCGGCTCGCGGCGACGACCCGACAATTGACCGATGCATTTCCCGGCAAAGTGTCCGGACAGGCCGGTGACGCCGCATCCGAGTCCGACCTCCGCAAGCTAATCGAGACGGCCACAACAGAATTCGGCCCGGTCGATATGTTCTTCGCGAACGCCGGTGTCGGTGGCGGCCCCGGCCTCGACGCGACCGACGCGCAGTGGGAGCAAGCACTGGAGGTCAACGCCCTGGCCCACGTGCGGGCAGCGCGCTTGCTGGTCCCCGGGTGGCTCGAGCGCGGCAGCGGCTACTTCGTGAGCACCGCATCGGCGGCGGGACTGCTCACCCAACTCGGCTCGGCCACCTACACCGTGTCCAAGCACGCGGCCGTCGGATTCGCCGAATGGCTGGCGGTGACCTACGGGGATCTGGGTGTGCGGGTCAGCTGCCTGTGCCCGATGGGTGTCGATACCGCCCTGCTCACCGGACTCGGCACGGACGGCGGATCCGTCGGCGATCTGGCCACCCGGGCCGTCACCGGAGCCGGGGCCGTGCTGGCGCCACTCGATGTGGCCGATCGGGTGATCGAGGCGATCGAGGCCGAACGGTTCCTCGTGCTGCCACATGAGGAAGTCCGAGAATTCCTGCAACGCAAGGTGTCCGATCACGACCGGTGGATCGCGGGCATGCAGCGCTACCGCAGGTCGCTGTCATGAGCGCGCGCACCGCCGTGCTGTTCGACTTCGGCGGAGTCCTCACCACCGCCGTGCTCGCCGCCTTCGCCGAGTTCGGCGCGGAGATCGGCGACCCGCGGCTGCCGCTGCGTTTGCTCGCGCGCGATCCGGAAAGCAGTGCGCTGCTGGTGGATCACGAGGAGGGGCGCATCGGCCAGCGTGAATTCGAGATCGGGTTCGCGCGGCGACTGCGCGCGCATGGGGTCGATATCGCCGATGAGGGCCTTATCGATCGCATCCAGTCCCGGCTGCTTCCCGACCCGGCAATGATCGAGTTGGTCGCCGGTGTCCGCGCGGCGGGTTATCGCGTTGGTCTGCTGTCGAATTCGCTCGGCGACGACTGCTATGCGGGCTTCGACCTACCAGCCATGTTCGACGCGGTGACCATCTCCGCGGAGATCGGCACCCGCAAACCGTCCCGCCGGGCCTATCTCATCGGCTGCGAACGGCTCGGCGTCACGCCCGAGCAGACCGTCATGGTCGACGATCTCGAGCAGAACATCACCGCGGCCGAACTGCTCGGACTCGGCGGCATCGTGCACCGCGACGCCGAATCGACGGCCGCCCAGTTATGGCCGGCACTACAAATCCCCAGCTGACCCACTTTGCGGCGCGGTCGCTTTCGACCGCACGCACCGACGATCGGAGCCTCATGGACCTGTTCAGCACGTCCGAGCGCACCCAGCAGTACCAACGAGATCTGCGCGCCTTCATGGACGAATGCGTGTACCCGGCCGAGTCGGAATACGAAAAGCAGATGGCGGCATCCGGCGATCCACACCACCATCCGCAGATCGTCGAGGACCTCAAGACGGAGGCCCGCGCCCGCGGCCTGTGGAATCTGTTCCACCCGCATCCAGAATGGGGTCCGGGCCTGACCAATCTGGAATACGCCCCACTGGCCGAAATCATGGGCCGCAGTGCGCATCTCGCGCCTGAGGCGTGCAACTGTTCGGCACCCGACACCGGCAACATGGAGGTGCTCACCCTCTTCGGCACCCAGGAGCACAAGGAGCGCTACCTGGAGCCGCTGCTGAACGGCACCATCCGCTCCGCCTTCGCCATGACCGAGCCCGCCGTCGCCAGCTCCGACGCAACCAATATCCAGCTGCGCATGACGCGCGACGGCGACCACTATGTACTCAATGGCCGGAAGTGGTTCGCCTCCAACGCATTACACAAGAACTGCAAGGTGCTCATCGTCATGGGCAAGACCGATCCGGACGCACCCAAGCACCGCCAGCAGTCGATGATGGTCGTGCCCATCGACGCGCCCGGTGTCACGGTTATGCGTAATCTCCCGGTCTTCGGCTACGCCGACCGCGAGGGCCATGCCGAGATCGATTTCACCGATGTACGGGTCCCGGTCACCGATGTGTTGAAGGGCGAGGGTGAGGGTTTCGCGATCAGTCAGGCCCGGCTCGGTCCGGGTCGCATCCACCACTGCATGCGCGCCATCGGGATGGCCGAACGCGCGCTGGAGCTGATGTGCGCCCGCGCCGAATCGCGAATCACATTCGGGCAGAAGCTGAGTGAGCGCGCCAATATCCAGGACTGGATCGCCGAGGCCCGCATCGATATCGAGCAGGCCCGGCTGCTGACGCTCAAGGCCGCCTGGATGATGGATACCGTCGGCAATAAGGCGGCCCAGGTCGAAATCGCCGCGATCAAGATCGCCGCACCGGAGATGGCGCTGCGGATCGTGGACCGGGCCATCCAGGTGCACGGCGGCGCCGGTGTCACCGACGACTTCCCGCTCGCCAGCATGTACGCGCACCTGCGCACATTGCGTCTTGCCGACGGACCGGACGAAGTGCACAAACGCGCAATCGCGCGCGCCGAACTCGGTAAGTTCAGGACCGGGGCGTAGAACGGACAGGAATTAAATGCAGACAAGTAGCGAGCTCATTCAGCCCACCGCGGACGCGACCGGCTTCGATATCGATGCGGCCGCATTCGCGGACTGGGTGTCCTCGCTCGGTTCGACGTGTACCGCGCCGGTGCGCACCGAACGGGTGGGGATCGGCCAGTCCAATCTGACCTTCCTGATCACCGACGCGGACGAGCGGCGGTGGGTATTGCGGCGTCCGCCGCTCGGCCACCTGCTGGCGTCCGCGCACGACGTGGCGCGGGAGGCCCGCGTCATGTCGGCCCTCGCGCCCACCGATGTCCCGGTGCCGCGCGTCCACGATGTCCGGCGAGAGGGCGATATCGCGCTCGTGCTCATGGAATTCGTTGACGGGCTGGTCATCGACGGAGTCGAGACCGCCGAAGGACTCAGCGTCGATCTGCGTCGCAGCGCGGGGTTGTCACTGGTGCGGACGCTGGCCCGCATCCACGCCGTCGACCTGGAAGCCACCGCGCTGAGCGACCTGGCCAGTCACAAACCATATGCGCAGCGGCAGCTCAAACGCTGGTCGGCACAGTGGGAGAAGTCGAAGACGCGGGAGTTGCCGCTGGTGGACCGTCTCACCGAACGGCTCCGGGCCGCCGTTCCCGAACAGCGCGAACTCGCGCTGGTGCATGGCGATTACAACCTGCGCAATGTGATCACCACGCCAGAGACGGGCGCGATCGCCGCCGTACTCGACTGGGAGCTGTGTACCCTCGGCGATCCATTGGCCGATATCGGCAGTCTGCTCGCCTACTGGCCGATGCCCGGCGAAGCGGCCATTCCGGGTACCGAAATGGTCACGCTCCCGGGTTTTCCGTCCCGCGCCGAACTGGTCGAGGAGTATCTCGCGATCACCGGACGCGATCGGCGGGCGCTCGGGTTCTGGCATGCGCTCGGTCTGTGGAAGCTCGCCGTCATCGCCGAGGGTGTGTACCGTCGCACCCTCGACGATCCCCGCAACCGTGCGGCCGCGGGCATTCCGACGACCGATATGGTCGACGGACTCGCCGAAACGGCCGATCGAATCGCCACCGAAGCCGGGTTCTGAGACGAAGCCGGGTTCTGAGACGACAACGGCCTGTCTCCCGATATCGCCAGGGAGACAGGCCATTTCGCATATTGGCTGGAGAGAGGTGACCGCCGGGAACAGGATGTCCGGCGGTCACACCGCTATCAGGGCACGAGTACCGACAGCGCTTCGGCAATACAGGCGGGCTTGTCGCCGCCCTCGCGTTCGATGGTCACCCGAGCCGTCACCTGGACCCCCGCTTTGGTCGGCTCGAGCTTCACCAGTTCTACTCCCGCCCGCACGCGACTACCCGATGGCACCGGCGACGGGAAGCGAACCTTATTGCTGCCGTAGTTGATTCCCATCTTCACCCCGTCGACGCGGTACACCTGCCAGACCAACTGCGGCAATAGGGATAGGGTCAGATAGCCGTGGGCGATCGTCGTGCCGAACGGTCCCTGCGCGGCACGCTCCGGATCGACGTGAATCCACTGACGGTCACCGGTCGCCTCGGCGAACAGATCGATCTGCTCCTGGGTCACGGTGTGCCATTCGCTGTAGCCGAGATGGGTTCCCACGGCCTGCTCGAGCTCGCCGATTCCATTGAATACCTTCATATTCACTCCTCAGACTGTCGGCGCACCGGCGACGTAGAGTACCTGTCCGGTGACGTACGACGCGCCCTCGCTGACAAAGAACGACACCGTGTGCGCGATATCCTCGGGCTTGCCGACGCGCCCCACCGGAATCCGCGCCACCAGGGTCTTGCTGAACTCCTCGAACGAAACACCCATGCGCTCGGCGGTGGCGGCGGTCATCTCGGTTTCGATGAAGCCCGGCGCGACGGCGTTCACGGTGACGCCGAATTTACCGAGTTCGATCGCGAGCGTTTTGGTGAATCCCTGCAGTCCGGCCTTGGCCGCGGCGTAGTTGGCCTGGCCACGGTTGCCGAGCGCCGAAGTGCTGGAGAGATTGATGATGCGGCCCCAACCCGCGTCGGTCATGTACTTCTGCGCCGCGCGGCTCATCAGGAAGGATCCGCGCAGGTGCACGCCCATGACCGCGTCCCAGTCGTCGACGCTCATCTTGTACAGCATGTTGTCACGAATGATGCCCGCATTGTTCACCAGGACGGTCGGAGCGCCCAGTTCGGCGGCGACCCGCTCGACCGCCGCAGCGACGGCCTGTTCATCGGCGACGTTCGCGCCGACCGCGAGCGCCCGGCCACCGGCCGATTCGATCTCGGCGACAACGGTTTTGCAGGCCTGCTCGTCGAGGTCGAGCACGGCGATCGCGAATCCGTCTGCCGCCAGCCGCTTGGCGACGGTCGCGCCGATGCCGCGTGCGGCACCGGTCACGATGGCGGTTCGGGTTGTCTCACTGCTCATTACGGTTCTCTCTTTCGAATTCGGTTGGCACCGTTTACGGTTCGAAGATCACACGGCCGACGGTCTCACCGTCGGCGAGGCGCTGCAGTCCCGCAGCCACGTTATCCAGTGGTAGCCGCTCGCCGATCAGGGGTTTCACCGAACCCCGCTCGGCCAGCCCGGTCAACTCCAGATGGCAGTCGCGTACCGCCTGCGGATCCTTGTCGCGATACAGGCCCCAGTGCAGGCCGAGGATCGAATAGTTCTTCACCAGTGCGTGATTCAGCGCGGTGGACTGGATCTGGCCGCCCGCGAAACCGACGACCAGGATGCGTCCCTCGAAGGCGATGCATTTGGTGGACCGCTGATACACCTCACCGCCGACCGGGTCGTACACCACATCCGCACCGCGACCGCCGGTCGCGTCCCGCACAACCGAGACGAAATCCTGTGCGCTGCGATCCACCACGATGTCTGCGCCGAGCGCCCGCGCGACCTCGGCCTTGGCCGCGCTGCCGACCACCCCGATCACCGTGGCACCGGCCGCCTTACCCAATTGCACTGCCGCACTGCCGACGCCACCGGCCGCCGCATGTACCAGCAGCGTCTCCCCCGCCCGCAGACCAGCGCGTCGATGCAGGCCGAACCAGCCCGTCTGGTAGCCGATGAAGAGGGCGGCGGCCTCGGCATCATCGAGCGCCGCCGGGGCGGGAAAGACAGCCGCGGCGTCCATGACCGCCAGTTCCGCGAAACCTCCCCAGGGCAGTGCCGTAGTGCCGAGCACCCGGTCACCGACCGCGATGCCGCCGACGTCGGCACCTACCGCAACCACCTCACCGCACAGTTCCACCCCGGGGGTGAACGGGAGTTCGGGCTTGATCTGGTACTCGCCCCGGCACATCAGCACATCCGGGAAGTTCGCGGCCGCGGCGCGGGTCCGCACCACCACCTGACCCGGTGCAGGCTTGGGCTCCTCCAATTCGACCAGTCGCAATACCTGCGCCGGTTCGCCCAATTCCGTTACCCGCCACGCCTTCACGCGACACCTCCGGTGAGGGTGACGCCGCCGTCGACGACGATCAGCTGGCCGGTCAACCACGCCGCGTCATCGGAGAGCAGGAAGGCGGCGACGCTGCCGATGTCCTCGGGGACGCCGAGGCGCTTGAGCGGATAGGCCGAAGCGACCTGCTCCTCGCGGCCGTCATAGAGCGCGGTGGCGAATTGGGTCTTCACCACGGCGGGCGCGATCGCGTTCACCCGGATCGACGGACCGAGTTCGACCGCTAACTCCTGGGTGATGTGTACCAGCATCGCCTTGGTCGCCCCGTAGAACCCGATGCCGGGTGCGGGCTTGATTCCGGCCACCGACGCGACATTGACCACCGAGCCACCGTGCTCGCCCAGCCATGCCTTGTGCGCCTGTTGCACCCAGGAGATCGCCGCCAGGCAGTTCACCTCGAAGACTTTACGGGCCGCGGCCAGGTCGAGTTCGACCATCGGCCCGTACACCGGGTTGATGCCGGCATTGTTGACCAGGAAGTCGACCGAACCGAAGGTCTCCAGCGTGCGCTCGATGGCCTCGGTCTGATGTTCGACGTCGTCGGCTCGTCCCGCGACCGCGATGGCGCGCTCGGGTCCGCCGAGTTCGGCGACCACCGCGTCCAGCGCGTCTTTTTTGCGGGCGGTCACACAGACCCGCGCACCGTCGGCCACCAGCCGCTGCGCGATGGCCAGCCCGATACCGCGGCTGGCTCCGGTGACAACCGCCGTCTTCCCGTCGAAACGACCCATTACGTAAGCCTCTCCTGATGCCTGACCTGCGTGACCAAGACTCACCGAACTTGATTCCGACGTCAAGTTCAGAAGTTGCTGCGCGTCACGTGATACAGGTCACATGACTATTGCTCAGTGAGCTTCTTTCAACTGAAGAGCGTTGAACCACAACTGATTCAGCGTTTTCACCAACTTCTCGAAGGAGACCTTCCGCCCCTCGACGAATACGAAATACGCCATGCGGCTCACCATGCTCGACAGCGCCAGCGAGGTGACCTCGGCATCCAACTCGGCATCCACCAGGCCACGATCCTGCAGATTTCGAATCATCACGGCATTGCGATCAACGAATGCCAGGGCGCGTTCGAAGCGCAGCACCCGGAACTTCTCATCAATCTTCGACACCTGCTCGAGCACGGCCATCAGCCGCGCATTTCGCCGGTATGAGAGCAGATACTCGCGATTGGCGGCGGCGATCAGCTCGCGCGGATCGTCGATGCCGACCCGCTCCCGAACGTGCGGGTGCAGCATTTCCTCACGCACCTGCTCGACGACCGCGGCGAAGATCTCTTCCTTGCTGTCGAAGTAGGTATAGAACGATCCAGAGGCGACCCCGGCCGCCTTGGAGATATCGCTGATTCTGGCATCGAGGAAGCCGTCGCGTTCGAACACCTCGCGCGCCGCGGTCACCAGCGCGGACCTGGTGCGCATGCCACGCTTACTCCGTGGGGGCACCCGACCGGGCCGGTCCTCGGTGGCTTCCTGGGCGTTCACTGCCTCACTCGCTGTCGTACGGCTCTGACGTGGTGGATCGTAACAGCGCACACCGCTCCCGCGACCCCGCGATGCCGTGGGGCAACCAGGTTCGGCCCAACATCTATTGAACATGACGCCAAATTCAAGTAGCGTCCGACCCACTGGCGTGGCCTGGGTCACATCAGTTCTCGCCCACTCATCAATCTGGAGCAAGCCATGCCTGCGAATCCGGCTTCCCCGACCGCATCGGATCAGCCGACCAATGTCGCCGACCGGTGCTGGCAGCACGCCATCGAACGCCCCGACGCCATCGCGCTGCTCACCGCGGACGCACAGCTGTCCTACGGCGAATTGGCCAGGCGCAGCGCGGCTTACGGCGGCCTGCTGCGCGAATCCGGTATCGCCGCTGGCGACCGGGTGCTGCTTGTCGCGCCCACCGTCGGTGAATTCGTCATCGCATATCTGGGCGCGCAGCTCATCGGCGCCATCGTCATCACCATGAACACCATGGCAACCGCGCCCGAAATCGGTTATGTGCTGGATGATTCCGGTGCACGGATCGTCATCGTCTGGCACAGCGCGCAGCAGGCCGCGCAGGAGGCGGCCGCCGATCGGAATCTGCCGTTGCTCGTACTCACGCCGGGCGCGCATGCCGAGCCGTCGCAGCCCGTGGCCGAACCGGTGCGCCGCCGCACAGACGACACCGCGGTGCTGCTCTACACCTCCGGAACCACCGGCAAACCGAAGGGCGTCGAGCTCACCGTCGCCAACCTGACCGAGACCGCGCGGATCTTCACAGACCAGCTGCAGCTGGGCCCGGACGATCGCTTCGGGACCGGACTGCCACTGTTCCATGTCTACGGGCAGGCAGTGTGTCTGCTCACCGCGCTTCATGCGGGCGCATCCTTCGCCATGGTGACGCCCTTCGAACCGCGGGCCATGATCGCGATGATCCGCGATCAGCAGCTCACCCACGTCGCCGGTGTACCGACGATGTGGAATGCGATGCTGCACGCGGCCGGTGACTACGGTGCGGCGGATTTCGCGAGCCTGCGGCTTGCGGCATCCGGCGGGGCGTCACTACCCGGTGAGGTGATTCGGGCCTTCTCGGAACGCTTCGGCTGCACCATTCTCGAGGGCTACGGACTTACCGAATCCACAGGTGCGGCGACCTACAACCCGCTCAACCGCGAACAGCGGGTGGGATCGGTCGGCGCCGTGCTGCCCGGAACGTCGATCGAGGTCCGCGATCCAGACGGCAAGGTGGTGCCCGCCGATGCCGTCGGCGAGATCTTCCTACGCGGTCCGAGCATCATGAAGGGGTACTGGAACCGGCCCGACGCCACCGCCGCCGATTTGTCCGAAGGCTGGTTGAAGAGCGGCGATCTGGGCCGGGTCGACGCCGAGGGCTATGTCTATATCGTCGACCGCGCCAAGGACCTCATTATTCGCGGCGGATACAACGTCTACCCCCGCGAGGTCGAGGAAGTGCTCTACCAGCATCCCGACATCGTCGAGGTAGCGGTCGTCGGAATTCCGGACGACCACTACGGCGAGGACGTCGGCGCGGTCGTCGCCGCCACACCCGGGGTCGAACTCGACCCGGCGGATCTGCGGTCGTGGGCCAAAGAGCGGCTGTCCGCATACAAAGTGCCGCATCGCTTCGCCTTCACCGACCAGCTCCCAAAGGGCGCCACCGGCAAGATCCTCAAGCGCGCTCTCGACCCGAACCTCTTCACAGATAAGACGAGCCGATGACCGCGATCCCCACCGCGACCGGAGCCGTCGACTCCGCCGAACTCGGCCGCGTCCTGGTGCACGAGCACGTCTTCGTACTGGGCGAGGAATTCCGGCAGAACTACGCCGACTGGGACGAGGACGCCCGCGTCGACGATGCCGTCCAGCAGCTCGACGAGTTGAAATCCCTCGGCATCGACACCATTCTCGACCCGACCGTGCTCGGGCTGGGCCGCTATCTGCCGCGCATCCAGAAGATCGCGGCCAGAACGAATTTGCGGATCATCGTCGCCACCGGCATCTACACCTACAACGATGTCCCGTTCCAATTCCATTACACCGGCCCTGGTTTGCTGTTCGACCGGCCGGAACCGATGGTGGAAATGTTCGTCAAGGACCTCACCGAGGGCGTCGCCGATACCGGTGTGCGCGCCGGATTCCTCAAGTGCGCCATCGAGGAGCCCGGACTGACGCCCGGCGTCGAGCGGGTCATGCGCGCGGTCGGGCAGGCGTCGACGCAAACGGGCGCGCCGATCACCGTGCACACCAACCCGCACACTCGATCCGGCCTGGTGGCGCAACGGGTGCTGGCCGAGGAAGGCGCGGACCTGAGCCGCGTGGTGATCGGTCACTCCGGCGACACCACCGACATCGATTACCTCACCGAACTCGCCGACGCCGGATCGCTGCTCGGCATGGATCGATTCGGGCTCGATGTCCTGCTGCCGTTCGAGGATCGGATCGACACCATTGTCGAACTGGTGCGGCGCGGCTACCTGGACAAGATCGTTATCGCGCACGACGCGGCATGCCACATCGACTGGTTCGATCCGGAGGCCAAAGCGCAGGTGGCGCCGCGGTGGAACTATCGCCACATCAGTGCAGATGTGCTTCCGGCGCTGATCGCGCGGGGACTCACCGAGGACGATATCGACGCGATTCTGGTGCGCAATCCGCGCCGGTACTTCGAGAAGTAATGCACATAACGGAGAAATCCTTTGACTACCGTGTCCCCACACAGTGCCCATCTGACGTTCCGCGCGCTCGAGCCGATACACGGCATGATCTACTTCACCCCACACGGCCCAGAGGCGTACCGCGAGCTGGGTATTACGGACCCGCGCATGATGTACTTCGCCTCGCGGTCCGCGGCATTCGGGCCGGTGCCCGCCTCGGTCACCATCGCCACATTCTTCAATTTCAATCCGGTCGCGGTGCGGGCCGTCATCCCGGCCGCATGGGAAATCGCTGCTCCCACAGAGATTTTCCGAGCTCGTATGCATGCGGTCGATCGGTCGCTTCGGCAGGCATGGGGCGATGACATCACCAGTCCTGAGGTGAGTGCAGCCGCCGAGCTTGCCCGGCGCGCCGCTGAACGTGCTTGCGAACGGCCGCAGGGGCGTGCGCTGTTCGCGGCGCATGCGGCGCTGCCGTGGCCTGAGGAACCGCATCTGGTGCTGTGGCATGCGCAGACACTGTTGCGGGAGTATCGCGGTGACGGACACGTCGCCCTGTTGCTCACGGCGGGGCTGGACGGGATCGAGGCATTGATCACACACAGCGCGACCGGTGAGATATCGCCGGAAGTGTTGCGCGCCAGCCGATCCTGGAGCGAGCAGGACTGGGCCGACGGTGTGCGACGGCTTCGGGCGCGGGGGTGGTTGGCCGATGATGGTGTCGTGCTCAGCGAACACGGCTCGCAGCGGCGTGGTGCGATCGAGAGCCAGACGGATGAACTCTCGGTCTACCCGTACGAGGCGATCGGCGAAGCCGGATGTGCGCGCCTGCGTGCGCTGGCTTCGCCGTTGGCGATCCGGGTTCTCGAAGGCGGCCTCGGATTCCCGCCGATGCTGTCCGCACGCTACCGGCAGGTGGTCGGGTAGTCCTGTCAGCTGACGCTGCGGGCGAAATCGATCAGTGCGGCGCTGACTTCGGCTGCGCGTTCCTGTTGAATCCAATGTCCCGCCCCGTCGAGGACAATGGAGGCCCGCAGGTCGGACAGTATGGCGGCCATCTTGGCTGTCGGGGTGAACCGGATGACGGCATCCTCCGATCCGGCGATGAACAGCGCGGGCTGGTGGATCTTCGCATCAGCCAGGTGCGCGCTCTGTTCCCAGTTGCGGTCGAGGTTGCGGTAGTAATTGAGCCCGCCGGTGAACCCGGTGGCCGTGAAAGTCGCTATGTAGTAACCGAGTTCGTCTGCACTCAGCCATGCCGGAGCTGCCATCTCGGAACCGTTGCCGCTCAACAGATCCCGCGCACTGACGACATCGTCCTGCAGCAGAGTACGACGCACATCCGACGCGAGCTCCGCGTCCGCACGGCCCGGCTCCTGGAACCAGCACATATAGAAGTCGTCACCCAGCCGCGATCGCAGAATCGGCAACGGCGGCGCGACCGACCGCGGCGTAGCCGGAACACTCAACCCCGCAACGGCCCGCACCCGATCCGGATGCCGAAGGGCCAGCTGCCACACCACCGACGCACCCCAGTCATGACCGACGAAGATCGCATCCTCGACACCGACCTCATCGAGCAACCCGACAAGATCACCACATAGCGCGACCATGTCGTAATCCTCGATCCGCCCCGGCCGAGAACTACCACCGTATCCACGCATATCCGGCGTCAACGTCCGAAAACCCGCTTTGGCAAGCGCGAAAACCTGGTGCCGCCAAGAGAATCCGAGCTCGGGAAAGCCATGACAGAACACCACCGGGGGACCGTCACCATGCTCGACAACCCGCAACTCGATCCCATTGGTCGCGACCTGCCGACTACCCAGCCCCAGCCACTCATCGAGCAGATTACGTGAATCCATGGGTCACCTCGTCTACCACGGCAATATAGATCGCCACCGTATTCGATTCTGACGTCGAGTTCAACTTCCGACGGCCGATGCCTGGTATCCGAGAACCGGCTCGAACTCGAGGTCGCGCCGCTGGCCTGCGTAGAGCTGGGACTGGATCCACCGCAGCGCTGTCGCGGCTGATCTCAGCCTTCCGCCAACTCCTGGGCGGCTTCTTGGCCCGCCACGCCGGTTCGCCGCAGGAAGTCGGCGATCACCTCGAGTTCGGCTTCGGAGTAGCGAACACACAGTTCATCCCATGCGGTTGTTCATGCCGGAGAACAGCTCGAATAGTTCCGAATTTCGTTCGCGCACAGCGTGTAAGGTGACCGCGCGACGGTCCGTGGAGTCCGGGTCACGTTCGCGGACGATCCATCCGCCCTTCTGCAACCGATCGAGGATTCCGGTCATGGTCGCGGGGTGCAGTCCGGCGTGGCGCGCCAAGGCCGTCGGGGACATGGGGCCGTGTCGGTTGATCAGGTCGAGGCAAGTCCAATCGACGTCCTCGAGTTCGACCCCACCGAAACGGCGATTGAGCAGCGAAAGCTGAATATTCAAGTCACGCAATGCTTCCCGCACGTCGGCCGTCAGTCTCCGACGGCTGCGGGTCGAAGCAGGACCCGTTACTGAATTCATTGTCCGCCACCTCGCCTACGTTCATACGGTTTTCATATCATACGTAGGCGAGGGGCAGATACGGCTCGCGGACGTGCGTGATCGGCTCCGATCAGACCGGAACGACGCGGAAGACCGCGATTCGATGCGCCGATGCGGCCACGCCATCGGGAGTGGCGGCTTCGGCCAGTCCGGTGGTGACGAAACGCTTGCCGACGCTCTTCGGACTCGTCGACACCAATTCGTGCAGCAGCGGCGGGCGCTCGTCTACCGGCACCTCGACCAGGCGCGCCGTGGACGACCTGCGACCGCGGGTCAGCGTGACGGTTTCGGCCGCACGCGCATTCACGACCCACGCGGCCTTCGGGAACGCCTGGAAGATGAAGCGACCACTGTCGAGCTTGTTCACCGCGATCGGGAAGGTGCGCAACTGCCCGCTGCGCCGCCCCGCGACCGTGAGCAGTTGCATAGGACCGAAGGCGATGCCTATCCGCTGCAGCCCGACGATGACCTTGTTGATGGTGTTGGTTGTCCGACGGTAACTATCTGCACTCATGCTTACAATCGTAGCCGAGATTATATGTGTTTCATATCTTCTACTTCACATATCGGCACCACTGAACGCGTCATCTGCTGCCCACCGACGATTCATCGCCGACGTAGGCCGACCACAGCCTGCGGTACGGGCCGTCGACTTCGAGAAGTTTGGTGTGGCGGCCGGTTTGGAGCAGTCGGCCCTCGCCGACGACCAGGATGAGGTCGGCAGCCGCGGCGGTGGCCAGGCGGTGGGCCACGACGATGGTGGTACGACCCGCGATGAGCACATCGACGGCCGCGCGGACGCGGGCATCGGTGGCCAAGTCGAGAGAGGCGGTGGCCTCGTCGAGTATGAGGATGTCTGGTTCCACCAATTGGGCGCGCGCCAGGGCCAGTAGTTGGCGCTGACCGGCGGACAGACCCGCACCGTGCGCACCGATCGGCTGGCGGTAGCCGTTTTCGAGGGCGGCGATCATCTCGTGCGCGCCGACAGCGCGTGCCGCCCATTCTATTTCGGCCGGGGTGGCATCGGGCTTGCCGTAGGCGATGGCGGCGTGCACAGTGTCGCCGAACAGGAATGGTTCCTGCGGCACCACACCCAGCCGTTTGCGATAGTCGCGCAACCGATATCGACGGATATCGACGCCGTCGACGAGTACCGCGCCCTCGGTGGTGTCGTACAGGCGCGCGAGCAGTTTCACCAGAGTGGATTTGCCCGCACCGGTTTCGCCGACCACGGCCACCTTCTCGCCGGGCGCGATCGTCACATCGATATTCGACAGCACCCGCGTACCGGCACTGTCGTAGGCGAAACCGACACCGCGGAACTCGATTTCGCCCGCCAGCCGGTCGACGGTGCGGGCATCGGGTGCGTCCGGCGTGGTGACGGGTTCGCGCATCAGGACGCCGATGCGCTCGACACCGACGACCGCCTGCTGATAGCTGTCGAAAACCTGCGACAGCTGCTGAATCGGCGCGAACAGCAGATCAATGTAGAGCAGGAATGCGATCAAAGTGCCTGCGGTGAGCGCGTTCTCGCGCACCTGGTGCACACCGACGGCGAGTACGGCGGCGGTGGCGATCACCGACACGATCTCGATGAACGGGAAGAACAGCGCCATCAGCGTCTGGCTGTGCAGCCGCGCATTGCGGTAACCCCAGGAACGGCGCTCGAATTCGCGCTGGTTGATCGCCTCCCTGCGGTAGGCCTGGGTCACCGCGATGGTGTCGACATTTTCCTGCAGATAGGCGTTGGCGGCACTGACCTGTTCGCGCGCGAGGTTGTACGCGGGCACCGAGGCTCGGCGGAACGCGACCGTGGCGGCCATCAGCACCGGCAGCAGCGCGAGCACCACCAGCGCCAACTCGGCATCGATCACAACCAGCGCGACCACCACGCCGCCGATGGTGAGCGTGCTGGTCAGGGCCACTGTCAGCCCGGTCTGCAGAAAGGTGGACAGCCCGTCCACGTCGGTGATCATCCGGGTCATGATGCGGCCGGCCAGTTCTCGCTCATAGAACTGCAGACCCAGCCGTTGCAGTTGCGCGAAGACCTTCACGCGCAGCCCGTACAGCAACCTTTCCCCGGCCCGCCCGGTAACCCGCACCTGCGCGACGGTGATCACCCAGTCCACGACCACCAGCACCAGCGCCGAGGCCGCCGCCAGCAGCAGGACCTGGCGGGCACCGACCAGCACACCCCGGTCGATGCCGTAGCGCACCAGGAACGGAATGAGCGTCTGCGCCAGCGCGTCCAGGGCCACCAGTCCCAGTCCGGCCAGCAGCGGCACCGCGAAGGGCCGCAGCAATCCTGGCAGATCGAAGTTCGGCTCCGGGGTGTGCGAAAACTGTTCGGGCACATCGGGTTCACCGGTCACTGCGGGCAACCGGTCGATCAGTGCGCGCACATCGCCGCTGGGTGGCGCACTCGACATCATCCCGCCACCCAGATGACCGCCCATGCCTCCGGGCCCGCCCGCGGCCCGCTGGGAGAATGCCTTCGCCATCTGCTCCAGCGTGCGCGACTCGTCACCGTCGGTGTCGGTGTGCACCCACAATCCCGCGGTGGGCACGGGGTCGGTTACCGCGGTCAGATCGGCCGCGATACTCGCCGGATCGGGCGGGGTGAACAGGGTGTGGAACAGCTCGCCGGAAGCCTGCAGCTCGTGCAGGGTGCCGAGTTCGGCCACCCGTCCGCCGTCGAGCACCGCGACCCGGTCGGCCAGCGCCAGCGTCGAAATGCGGTGTGCCACCACGATTGTGGTGCGCCGACGCACCTCGGCGGCGATGCGGGCGAAGATCTCCTCCTCCACCTGTGCGTCGATGGCGGAGGTGGCATCGTCGAGGACCAGCACCGGGGCGTCGGTGATCAGGGCGCGTGCCAAAGCCAGTCGTTGCCGCTGCCCGCCGGAAAGCCGTTGTCCGCGTTCCCCGATGACGGTATCGAGCCCTTCGGGCAGCGCGGCGACGAAATCGGCGGCGGCGGCCAGATACAGTGCGTGCCATACCTGTTCGTCGGTAGCGTCCGGGCGTCCGTAGGAGACGTTGGCTCGCACGGTGTCCGCCATCAGCGAGGTGTCTTCGAAGACCATAGCCACTCGACTCCGCAGGTTCGAGAGCTCGCGGATATCGGTGCCATCCAACAGGATCCGGCCCGCATCGGGATCGAACAATCGCGGTAGCAGCTGCACCAGAATCGATTTGCCGGAACCGGCCGCACCCGCGATGGCGACCGTCTCCCCCGGCTCGACCGTGAGATCGAGATCGCGCAGTACCGCAGGCTGACCCTCGAAAGCGAAACGCACACCGTGGAATTCGATCCGTGGCGCACCGTCCGAGACGTCGACGGCCTGCCCAGCGGCCGACTCGCCCGGCGGTGGGGTCTCGATCACTTCGCGCACCCGTTCCAGCGATGCCTTCCCCTGCTGGCTGACCGTCAGCAGCATGGAGAACATGCGGACCGGCGTGGCGAACGACCCCAGATAGGTCATGAACGCGAGAAATGTGCCGAGCGTGATGGACTGCCGCAACGCCAGCAGCCCACCGACCACGAGAACCAACGCCTGCCCTGCCGCGGGCACCGCCTGCATAACCGGCGTGAACCGGCTGGTAATGCGGGTGACGCGCAGCCGCGACCGGTACAGGTCACGAGCGGACGCGGCCAACTGCTCGAGTTCGTGCGATTCCTGCCCGAACCCCTTCACCACCCGCACCCCGGCCACCGCGGCCTCCACCCGCATGGCGACCTCGGCTGCCCGGGCCTGCGCATCCCAGTTGGCCGGGAAAAGCACACGCTGACTGCGCGCGGTGATCAACCACAGCGCGGGCACCACCAGCAGCGCGATCACGCTCAGCATCGGCGACATCGACGCCATCAGCAACAGCGACGCGGCGATCAGCACAACATTGCCCGCGACCAGCGGAACCAGTTGCAGGAACATCTGGATCAACGTCACATCGGTAATGGCGCGACTGACCACCTGCCCGGTGTACAGCCCCGCCCGCTGGCGTCCGTTCAGGCGCAGCAGCGCCGCGAACAGGTCGCGGCGCAGGTCGTGCTGCACATCCAGTGACAGCCGCGAGGATCCGGTCCGCCGCAGGTATCCCGCGACGAACCGGACGGATCCGATCGCCAACAGCACGAGCACCCACGGCAGCACCGATGCGGCTGTGCTGGTCAAGGTGTCGACCACATGCCGCACCAGCAGCGGCAGGATGGCCGTGAGTACCGCGGCCACCACCGAACCCACACACGCGACGCTTACCGTCCACCGATGTTCGGCACAGCGCCGCAGCAGATAACGAATCCAGCCGTCGGCAGTCGCGTCGCCGGAACAGTCCGAGCCCGAACTCATCCGGCGACCACGAGTGCGTCCGCGTCGGCGAACTGGTTGGTGGGCCGCTCCAGGCCGTAGTGCCCGCGCAGCGTGGTCTCGGTGTACTCGGTGCGGAACAGTCCGCGCCGCTGCAGAATCGGCACCACCTCGTCGACGAATCGTGCCAGGCCCGAGGGCAGGACGGCGGGCATGATGTTGAATCCGTCCGCGGCGCCGCGGGTGAACCATTCCTCGATGGTGTCGGCCACCTGTTCGGCGGTACCCGCGAAGGTGTGGTGGCCGCGTCCGCCGCCGAGTCGTCCGATCAGCTGGCGCAGCGTAAGCCGTTCGCGCCGAGCCAGATTCACGATGAGGGTGAAGCGGCTCTTGGCGCCCTGGATCTCGTCCTCGGTGGGCAGATCCTCGGGCAGTTCGCTGTCCAGGTCGAGGTCCTCCACCGGAATGCCCCAGGTGCGGGCCAGCTGGCGCTTGGCGTATTCGGGCGAGATCAGCCGTTCCAGCTCGGCATCCAGTTCGCGGGCGTGCTCCTCGGTATCACCGATGACCGGCACGATGCCCGGCAGGATCTTGATGCTCTCCGGATCGCGGCCGAATGCGACGGCGCGGCGCTTCAGGTCGGTGTAGAACTCGAGGCCGTCCTCGATCGTCTGCTGTGCGGTGAACACCGCTTCGGCATAGCGGGCGGCGAATTCCTTACCGTCCTCGGAGGATCCGGCTTGCACGAGCACCGGGTACGCCTGCGGCGAGCGCGGCACATTCAGCGGGCCCGCGACCTTGAAGAAGTGTCCCTCGTGTTCGATCTTGCGGACCTTGTCCGGGTCGGTGTGAATCCCGGATTCCTTATCGGCGAGTACTGCGTCGTCCTGCCAGCTGTCCCACAATTTCGTTGCCACATCGACGAATTCGGCGGCCTTGTCGTAGCGCAGCTTGTGGTCGGGGACATCGTCGAGCCCGAAATTTCGCGCGGCATCCGCACCGGCGGTCGTGACGATATTCCAGCCGACGCGCCCGTTCGACACCCAGTCCACCGACGCGAATCGGCGCGCCAGGTTGAACGGCGAGTTGTAGCTGGTGGACGCGGTGGCGATGAGCCCGATCCGCGAGGTCTGCACGGCGATCGCGGTGAGCAGGACGGTCGGCTCCAGCTTGCCGCTGGGGCGGCGGCCGGTATCGCCGAAGAGCACCGGGCTGTCGGCGAAGAAGATGGAGTCCAGCTTTCCGCGCTCGGCGATGCGCGCGAGGTTCACGTAGTGCTCGATCTTGGTGTTCGAGTGCGGATCGGACTCGGGCAGCCGCCACGAAGCTTCGTGATGTCCGGTCGACATCAGAAATGCGTTGAGGTGCAATTGTTTCGACATGATGTTCCTTTCAGACGCCGGCGGGGACGACGCCGAGCGTGGTCAGTAGGGTGCGGCGGATGCGCGGCTGCCCGTACCGCATCGCGCACCGGCAGTGACGCCCGCTGCGCGCGGCGCACGTTCGGCGCAATCCGCCAGCGACGACTCCGCGCCTCACCGACGGCCAGCCGCGTGATCGCGCCCGCGGCCGAACGCGGGCCTGTCAACCCGACCGGGATATCATCGACCCCGCCCGATCCGCGCGACACCCTTGCGCTCGAGCCGATTCTGAGAGTGCGCCTGCACGAAGGCCAGAGGCTGAAGATGTACTGCAATGGGATCGGAGCGATCACCCCTTCGGAACACCGAGGGCACCAACCGATTCAGGCCGACACCGCGGACCGGATAGTCGGCAGACCGAGGTTGTCGCGCAGCGTGGTTCCGCTGTATTCGGTGCGCAGAACACCGCGGTCCTGCAGTAGCGGCACCACCTTGTCGACGAATTCATCGATGCCCCATGGCACCAGATGCGAGCCGAGGATGAAGCCGTCGGAGCCGTCGTTCTGCACGAAGGTATCGATCTGCTCGGCGACCTGGGCGGGCGTGCCGACCAGGGGCCCGCGTTCGAACTGATCGATCACCACCTCCCGCAGGGTGAGCTTCTTCGCCTCGGCCACCTGGCGCAGGCGCTCGACCGTGGCGAACCGATCCTGATGTACGAAGGCACGCCCCTGGATGATCGGCGCAGCGTCGGGATCCGGATCGATATCGGGCACCGGGCCCTCCGGGTCGTAGCCGGACAGGTCGCGGTTCCAGATCTGTTCCAGCAGGATCAGCGCGGTCTGTCCGGTGACCTGCTCATTGCGCACGGTGTGGAACTTCTCGATCGCCTCGGCCTCGGTATCGCCGAGCACGAAACTCGCCGACGGCAGGATCTTGATGTCATCGGCCGCACGTCCGGCCGCGACCGCACGCGCCTTGATATCGCGGTAGAAGTCCGCGGCCTCCGGCAGCTTGCCGTACGGGGAGAAGATGGCGTCGGCATTGGCGGCGGCGAAGGCGCGGCCCTGTGGGGAGACACCGGCCTGCAGGATCACCGGCCGCCCCTGCGGGCTGCGCGGCACGGTGAACCGCCCGGAGATATCGAATTGTTCGCCGTGGAAGGCGAATGCACCAGCATCCGGGCGGGCCAGGTACCGGCCGGATTCCTTGTCGGCGACAATATCGGTGACATCCCACGAATCCCACAGGGCACGAACGGCATTCAGCGTCTCCTCGGCCCGCACATAGCGGTCTGCCGGATCGAGGAAGCCGCCGCGGCGGAAGTTCTGGCCGGTGAAGGCGTCGAAGGAGGTCACCACATTCCAGGCGGCGCGACCACCGGACAGATGATCCAAACTCGCGAGCTGGCGGGCCAACTCATACGGCTCGTTGAAGGTGGCGTTGATCGTGCCCGCCAATCCGAGATGTTCGGTCACCGCGGCGATCGAGGCCAGCACGGTGAAGGTATCGGGGCGGCCGATAACGTCCTGATCGAAGATCTTGCCCGCACGTTCGCGCAGGATGAGACCTTCGGCGAGGAAGAAGAAGTCGAATTTGCCGCGTTCGGCGGTGCGCGCGGTGTGTTCGAAACTGCTGAAATCGATCTGGCTGCCGGCCTCGGGATGCCACCAGGCGGTGTGGTGGTTGACGCCGCCGAGGTAGGCGCCCAAGATGACCTGCTTACGTGGAGTACTCATACTGACCTCGCTCAGGCAGTCGCGTAACGGTTGGGAACGTCGGTGGACAAGCCGAGCAGTGCGCGCAGCGGACCATCCGGATAGCCGGTGCGGAACACACTCCGGCGTTGCAGGGCGGGAACGAGCCGGTCGGTGATGGCGGCCAGGTCATCGACCGCGACACCCGGTCGCAACCGGAAGCCGTCGATCCCCTGCGCGCTCCATTCGGTGAGCAGTTCGGCGAGTTCCTCCGCGCTACCCGCGAAAATACCTGCATCCGAAGCGAATTCGGCACCGGAGAGCTCGTTCAACCGCGCCAGTCGTTGCGGACCGGTCGCCTCGTCGGTGTCGAGGAATACGACGATATCGGCATGGACCCGCAGCGGTTCGCCCACGCGATCGACGCGGGCCGCGGCGACCGCGACCTGCTCCAGAATCACTCCGGGTCCCGCCTGGCGGCTCGGCGTGACGAAAACCAGATCCACTGAGCGGGCAGCGAATTCATAGATCAGCGGACCGTGCGCCAGTGCCGCGACCACCGGCTGCCCCTGCGGCGGGCGCGGTGTGATCGACGGCCCACGGACACTGAAGAAGCGGCCCTCGAAATTGATGTAGTGCAGTTTGTCGCGATCGATGAAACGGCGGGTGGCCACCTCGCGAATTTCCGCGTCGTCCTCCCAACTGTCCCACAGCCGCCGCGCCACCTCGACCGCATCGGCGGCTTCTTCGAACAGCTCGTGCGTCTCGCGCGGAAATATCCCCGACGCAACAGCTTCCGCGATATCGGCGACCGTTGGTTCATGCACTTCGCGACGGCCGAACTGCGCGGCCTCCTCGGCGCTGCCGGAGACCCGCACCTGCCAGCCCGCCCGGCCGCGCGAGGTGTAGTCGAGGGTGGCGATCGACTTGGAGACATGGAACGGTTCGGTATGGGTGACCGTCACGGTCGGGATGAGCCCGATGTGCCGGGTGCTCGGCGCGACCCGCGCGGCAATCAGATTGGCATCGATCCGGGCTCGGACCCGGTCGACGGCGTCATCGGAGGGCTCATGCGGCGTCCCCGGAACCCGCAGGGTGTCCTCGATGCTCACGAAATCGAGCAGTCCGCGCTCCGCGGTGGCGACCAGATCCGTCCAGTAACCGGGGCTGAACAGCTCGGTGGGTCGGGAGTTCGGCTCCCGCCACGCGGCCGGATGCCAGCCCGCTCCATCGAGCGCGACGCCGAGATGTAGTTGTTTCGGTGCCATCGTCTCCCATTCCTGTGCATGCGCGAATGTTGTGTGCTGCAACGCGCGAACCGCTGCGCGTCCCACTCGAACGTTGCGCAGCGCTGACTGCGACCGACGGCGGTGCTGACGGGAAGGACTCCGCGCAGACCTCATATCACGTGGCCACGTGATATTCGTGGTGGTCCCGACCTGGCCTTCCGCCGCTGGTGTCAACGATTGAGATCAGCTCGAGCGCTGGGAAATACGCTGCGAGCGAGGGAATCGACGACAGCCACCGGATAGAAATTCCGCTGAGCACAACCGGTGCCGATACTCGTGCGCCCCGCTAACGTTCTCCGGTCGGACCCTGTTGCGGAGGAGTGCGCGATGACCACCGAGTCGACCATCGACATCAATACCCCACTGCATCCACTCGACGATCCGGTGCGGGCATCGCTGCGCGGCGAGCACCTCCGCTTCGCCAGCTGGGTGGGCCGCATCGGCCGCTACGACCCGGACGTCGCCAGATTCATCGGCCATCCGCCCGCACTGGACGAACAGGATTGGGCCGATCTGGCCACCCTGCTCGGCCCGGGCGGCAGCACCGCACTGCGCGGCTACGGCCATGTGCCGCCGGATGGGTGGACCGTGCTGAACGAATTCGGTTCGGTACAAATGGACGGCACCGCGCTACGCGTTGCCCACGATCCGGAACTCGAGGTACTCACCGCCGCTGATGTGCCGGAGATCCTGGAGCTGATCGCCCGCACCGAACCCGGCCCGTATGCGCCGCGGACCATCGAAATGGGTACCTATCTCGGGATTCGGGTGGACGGCAGGCTGGTGGCAATGGCAGGTGAGCGCCTGCACCCGCCGGGTTGGACCGAGATCAGCGCCGTGTGCACCGATGCGGAATTCCGCGGCCGCGGTTTCGCCTCCCGGCTGACCCGGGCGGTCGGCGCGCAGATCCGGGCGCGCGGAGAGACAGCGTTCCTGCACGCCGTCGCCCACAATGCGACGGCGATCAGTTTGTACGAGACGTTGGGATTCACCCTGCGCAAGCGTTCGTTGTTGACGATCGTGCAGGCACCATCGTCCACCAACCGCGCGTCGACGCCGAACTGACTCCACGCCGGACCTGGGATGTCCGGCGCAAACCGCGCGCTCAGCGCTCAGGTAGCGGGGGCAGTTCCAGGTTCTCGCGGAAAGTGCCACCGACATAGTCGTTTCCGACGATTCCCCGGCGGCGCAATTCGGGCAGAAGTCCATTGGTAACGAAGTCTCGAGTTCGGGCATCGGCCAGACCACCCAGCGAGATGACATCGAGAACCCCTGCGCGATAACGCTCTTCGACAGCATCGGCCAATTGTTCCGGCGTCCCGGCAGCCGCCCAGTGCCCGGTATCCTTCGCCGCGACGATCAGCTCACGCAGCGTGCGACCGGATGCCGCCAGCTTGGTGAAGATTTCCACCCGCCCGCGCCGGCGGTTCACCGAATTCAGCTCGGGCAGTATCGTTTCCGGGATCGGCCGATCCAGCGGCAGCTCCGTGAGATCGATACCGCCACCGAACATATCCGCCAATTGGATGCGGCCCGCATCGAAGTCGGTCGCCTCGGCCGCCTCGCGGACCAACCGGCGCGCCTGCTCATCCGTTGCTCCATAAGTCGCATGGAACGAACTCATGATCAGCGGTAATTCTTGGGCTCGACCGAGTTCCGTCGCGCGCGCCCGAATCGTCTTGGTATAGGTCACCGCATCCTCGAGCGTCGGAAGCGAGGTGAACACCACCTCGGCGAACCGCGCGCCGAGCTCGATACCGCCCGCCGATTGACCGGCCTGGAATTGGACCGGGCGACGCTGCGGCAACGGCGGGATATTGAGCGGACCCCGCACCGTGAAGTATTGCCCCGCATACTCGATCGGACGCACCTTGGCCGCATCGAGGACCGCACCGCCGTTACCGTCGGGGGTCAGCGCCCCCGGCTCCCAGCTGTCGAACAGCGCGTTGATGACCTCGAGGGATTCGGTCGCGCGCGCGTACCGCTCCTCCGGGCTCGGCAGATCCTGATCGCCGTAATTCTCCTCGCCCACCGAGGACGTGACGATATTCCAGGCGGCTCGGCCATTGCTCACATGGTCGAGCGTTCCGAACAGCCGCGCGAGATTGAACGGGTGGTGAAAGGTGCTGGTAACGGTGGCGATCAAGCCGACGTGCGAAGTCACCGCGCTCAATGCGGACAGGAAGATCAGCGGCTCCTGCGCGCCGATCGCGCCCTGCGCCCCGAAGCTCAACAGGTCGGCGGCGAACAGGGCGTCGAACTTATTGGCCTCGGCGATCTTCGCGATCTCGATCGAGGATGCCACCGTCGATTCGTGCGGATCGATCGCGGCCGCATAGACGCTCACCGCGCCGCTGACTCCGGTAACTGTTTTCAATGCCCGACGTCGTGCAGAGCTCATCTGCTCGAGACAACCGTATTCCGCTCCCGCAGAACAGGTTTGCGATCAGCTCGAATGGAATCGGTCAGAGTTCGGGAAGATCAGGCAGCGGCGCGCCGACTATCTGCCGTGCCTCCTCGCGCGAAACCCCCAACGCGCACAGCACCAGTTCGGCCGCACCGGCTCCGGCATCACGCCAGGCCTGATGCCCTTCGAGCACCATCCACATCGCGCTGACCACCGCGCCCGTAACCATCGCGGCCACGCTCAGCGCCATAACCGGCGAGACGGTGTAGCGGCCGCTCTCGATGCCCTTCTCGATATCGCGCATCGGCGGACCGCCGAGCACCTCGCGCAGGGATTCGTCGGTCAGGCCGAACCGGACCAGGAACCGCCCCATCGCGGGATTCTCATGGGCCCGGCGCACCAGCAAGCGGATCCCGGTGGCCATCCGCAGCGGCGGATCGATGTCACCGTGCGCGTCCATGGCCCGGACATTCGCATCGTGGATATCGAAGGCGAGTTGCGCCCGCACCCGGTCGTAGAGCTGCTCGATGGATTCGACGTTGCGATACAGCGTGCCGCGGGCGACGCCCGCCTCTGTGGCCAGCTCGCTGATCGTCAGATCCGTGGTGCCCCGCGCAGCGAACAGCCGCATCGCAGCCGCATTGATCCGCTTCTCGGTCACATTCACCGGCATTCCCTTCCTGAGTTCCACACCAAAGCTACGACATTGTTTTGAATGAGTCGGAAGCGATCTAAATAGATCATTATTGACATTAATTGAACAAGACTGTTCAATGTGGTGTGTGGCACATAGAAGTGAATGGAGATCCGGAAAGGAAGGCGCGATGACCCCCGCCGAAACAACCTCAGTACTGGTGGTCGGGGCCGGTCCGGTAGGTCTGACGCTCGCGCTCGAACTGGACCGCCACGGTGTGGACACCGTCGTCGTGGAACGCAATGCCACCAGCACCCGGCATCCGAAAATGGACATCACCAATGGCCGCAGCATGGAGCTGTACCGGCGACTGGGGGTCGCCGATGAACTGCGCAAGGTCGCGATTCCAGACGACTCCAGGGCCAGAGTCAGCTGGGTCACCAATGCGGTCGGCTGGGAGCTGGCGCGCTTCGAATATCCCAGCGTCGCCGAACAATTCCGGCTCATCCGCGAACGCAATGACGGCGCCCTCCCGCTGGAACCCGCCATGCGCGTATCCCAGGTGATCCTCGAACCGGCGCTGCGCGAACAGCTCGAAACCCGAACCAACGCACGCGTCCACTATGGCTGGGCGCTGGACAGTTTCACCGAGGACACCGACGGTGTCACCGCGCGTCTGACATCCGGGGAGACCGGGCAATCGCGCACCGTCCGCGCGCAATATCTCGTGGGCTGCGACGGCGCGGGCAGCCGCACCCGCAGGCAACTCGGTATCGGACACGACGAGATCGATCTCCGCAAACTCCTCGTCAAAGAGCTCGGCCCGGGACGAACTGCCAAGAGCTCGATCCGCGCATTCCGCGCCACCGGGCAGCGCCCCATGGACGGCCGGTTCTACCTCGTGCACTTCACGACCACAGATACTGAGATCCGCACCCGCTTCGGCACCGTCTGGCACCTCCAGTCCCCCGAAGGCTGGACAGTCATCTCGCAGAACGACCGCGACACCTTCACCCTGCAGGCGCCCCTCGGCATCGGCACCGACGCCGACAAGATCGACCCGCACGAGTTCGTCTACGAACGACTCGGCCGACGCTTCGATATCGAGATCCTGGTCGCCAATTTCTGGACCCCGCGCCTGACCGTCGCCGATTCCTTCGGACGCGGACGCGTCTGGCTCGCCGGCGATGCCGTCCACCAAGTCGTGCCCACCGGGGGCTACGGCATGAATACCGGCGTCGGCGACGCGGTAGGACTCGGCTGGGTCCTCGCCGCACAGTTGCACAACTGGGGTGGCCCCGGCCTGCTCACGGCCTACGAGCAGGAGCGACGCGCCGTAGCGCTGCGCAACCGCGCGGCCTCGGCCAGGCACAGCGCGGTCCGTGGCGCCATCATGACCAGCGACTGGACCGCCATGCACAGCGAACGCTGGTTCGGCGAACGCACCCGGTGCGAACTCGGCCGCGAGATCAGCGACCTGGGCAACCTGGAAAACGAAGCCCTCGGCATCGAACTCGACTACCGCTACGACGACTCCCCCATCGTCTGCCGAGATCTCGATGGGCACGCGCCGCCGCAGCGGATGGCCGAATACGTACCCAGCACCTGGCCCGGCGCCAGGCCGCCGAGCGTGTACCTCGCGGACTGCCGCGCGATCTTCGACCTGTTCGGCCGCGGCTTCACTCTGCTGCGCTTCGCCGAACACGATGTCACCGGATTGGTAGACGCCGCAGCTCAGCGTGCCGTTCCACTCGACGTGGTCGATATCCGCGACGAACATGCCCGGGCGCTCTACGAACGCGACCTCGTGCTGATCCGCCCCGACCAACACGTTGCGTGGCGCGGCAACGCCGCCCCGACCGACCCGCTTTTCATCGTCGACCGCATCCGTGGCGTGCACGTCTGATTTTCAGAACCGGCTGTCGATCAATTTCGTTTCCGCGATGGCGAATACGGTGTCGCTGAGCTTGCCGAGCAAGGCCAGCAGCACAATGGCCAACAGCATGATGTCGGTGCGGCCGCTGTTCTGGCTGTCGATCAGCAGGAATCCGAGTCCTTTCGACGAGGCGATCAGCTCGGCCGCAACCAGGAACAGCCAACCATTGGCCAGGCCGAGTCGCAGACCGTTGACGACCGCCGGTGCCACCGCGGGCAATTGAATCGAGAACAACAGCGCGGCACGGTGCAATCCATAGGCCCGGCCGAGTTCGGTCAGGTGCGGATCGACCTGTGCCAGAGCCGATGCCGTCGTCGTATAGATCGGGAAGAACGCACCGATGGCCACCAGCACGATCTTGGGTTCCTCGCCGATGCCGAGCCACAACAGCAGCAGCGGCACCCACGCCAGCGACGGCACCGTGCGGAACAATCCGACCGTCGGCGCCAGCAGCACACGGGCGATATCGAACAGCCCGACCACCGTGCCGAGCACCAGTGCGATGAGCGCCCCACTGGCGAATCCGAGCAGCACCCGCTGGATGCTGATCGCCAGATGGCTCCACAATTCGTCGCGCTGCAACAACTCCCGCAGTGCGGCAAGCACTTCCGCGGGCGGCGCGAGCTGGCTCGACGAATACAGTCCCGCCGAGGTCACCCCTTGCCACAGCAATAGCAGCAGCACGGGTACGACCAGTCCGAGCGCCACCTGATCCCAACGGATCCGGCGCGCGGCACGCGGCGGTGCGGTCTGGGTGACCGTCACCGAAGGGCCTGCTGTGCGAATTTCGGCTCGAAGAGTGCACCGAGTGCGGTCTCGGCGGCTTCCTTCGATCGCACGTCACCGTCGGCCACGATGATGGGCACGATCGGGGTGAGTACCGCCCGCTGGGTCTCGCCCGGTACCGGATCGACCTTCAATACGGTGCGCTCGAGCGTTTCCTTGGCGACGTCGAGGGAGGTCTTCGATTCCGTCGCCAGCAGCTGCGCGAGTTCGTTCGGATGTTCCAACGCCCAAACCCGCGCCTGCTCATAGGCATTGACCACGGCCTGGACCCGGTCCGGATGCTGTGCGATGAAATCCGCGCGGGCGTTGAGTACGCCGTAGGTCTGGAAGTTGGCGTTGCGGTAGAGCAATCGCGAACCCTGCTCTTGACGGGTCTGCGCCATGTAGGGATCCAGACCCGCCCACGCATCGACATCACCGCGTTCGAGTGCGGTCTTGCCGTCGGCGTGCTGCAGGTTGGTCACTTCCACATCCTTGGCGGTGAGACCAGCTGTCTGAAGTGCCTGCAGCAGTGTGAAATAGGCGTCGGTACCCTTCGTCGCCGCGATCTTCTTACCCCTCAACTCGGCCACCGAGGTGATGGGAGAATTCTTCGCGACGACCAGCGCGGTCCATTCCGGTTTGCTGTAGATCGAAATGCTTTGCAGCGGTGTGCCATTGGCCTTCGCCAGCAATGCCGCCGAACCCGCGGTCGAATTCACATCGATCGCGTTGGCGCGCAGACTTTCATTGGCCTTGTTGCTGCCCGCGGAGAATACCCAGGTCACCTTGGCGCCGGACTTCTCCAGCAGGTGCTGGTCCCGGATGACCAGACTCAGCGGGTTGTAGTAGGCGTAGTCCAGCCGCACCTCATCCGCACCCGCCCCGGCCGCGCCGGACTTTTCGCCCTCCGCGCAGCCCGAAAGCAGCGTCATCACCGCCGCCGCGACGGCTGCCAGGACGATGGTCGCTCGTCTCATCAGAGTGTCTCCTTGACAGTGGCGCGGCGCGCAACGCCGAGTCGTTCGAGTAGGTCGAGCCGCAGCGCGGCCAACCGTGGGTCGGTGTCGTCGCGCGGCCGATCGGCGGATACCTCGAGCGCCGTGCCGATCGTGAAACCTGTTTCGCCACTGACAGTTTCGAGTACAATTACGCGGTCGGCCAGGCGCAGTGCCTCGTCCACATCGTGGGTGACGAGTACGACCGTGATACCCGCGGCGCGCTGCACCTCGTCGAGCAGGTCCTGCATCCGCAGCCTGGTCAGCGCATCCAACGCTGCGAACGGCTCGTCGAGCAGCAGCACGCCAGGATGGCGAACCAGCGCGCGGGCCAATGCCGTTCGCTGCGCCATGCCCCCTGACACTTGTCGCGGACGATGTCCCTCGAATCCGGCCAGTCCGACGATCTCGAGCCCGCGCCGCACCTCGGCCTCGCCTTCGGCCCGCGAGATGGTCGGTGGCAGACCCAATGCGACATTGCCCGCGAGATCGCGCCACGGCAGCAGCCGCGGCTCCTGGAAAACCACCGCGCAGCGCGGGTCTATGCCGCGCATGGGACGACCGTCGAGCACGACCTCGCCCGCGGTCGGCTCGTCCAACCCAGCAATGACCCGCAACAGTGTCGATTTCCCACTGCCGGACGGACCGACCAGCGCGATCACCTCACCCGGTGCGATCTCCAATTCGATATCGCGCAGGACGGTATGGGCGCCGAAACTGCGGCCGAGGCCGCGCAATGCGACCCCGGCGGCACGACTGGCAGTGGGTGACACCTCGACTACTGAGCGGCCGCGAATCCGGCGCGCAGATCGGCGAGGATATCGTCGATACCCTCGATGCCGACCGCGAGACGGACCAGGCCCGGGGTGACACCGGCCGCCAACTGCTCTTCCGGAGTCAGCTGGGAATGGGTGGTCGAGGCCGGATGGATCACCAGCGAACGCACATCGCCGATATTGGCCACATGGCTGTGCAGCTTCAGCGCCTCGACGAAACGCTTACCCGCATCGACCCCACCGGCCAATTCGAAGCCGATCACCGCGCCGACGCCCTTGGGAGCGAGCGTGCGGCCGCGCTCGTACCACGGGGAGGACGGCAGCCCGGCGTAGGACACCGAGGTCACCTCCGAACGCGCCGCGAGGAAGTCCGCGACTGCCTCGGCGTTCTGCACATGCCGCTCGATCCGCAGACTCAGCGTCTCCAGACCCTGGCTGATCAGGAAGGCGTTGAACGGCGAGACTGCCGAACCGAGATCACGCAGTAGTTGCACCCTGGCCTTGAGGGCGTAGGCGGGAGCGCCGAGGTCGGCGTACACCACGCCGTGGTAGCTCGGGTCCGGTGTGGTGAAACCGGGGAAGCGGCCACCGGTCCAATCGAAGGTACCGCCGTCGACGATCACGCCCGCGATGGCCGCACCGTGGCCGCCCAAATACTTTGTCGCCGAATGCACCACGATATCGGCGCCATGGGCCAGCGGCTGAATCAGGTACGGCGTCGCGACGGTGTTGTCGAGAATCAGCGGAACGCCCGCGGCATGGGCGACTTCGGCGATACCGGGAATGTCGAAGATGTGGTTCTGCGGGTTGGAGATCGTTTCGCCGTACAGCGCCTTGGTATTCGGCCGGATCGCCGCGCGCCACTGGTCCAGATCATCCGGATCATCGACAAAGCTGACCTCGATGCCCAGTTTCGGCAGCGAGTAGCGGAACAGGTTGTAGGTGCCGCCGTATAGCCGTGGGCTGGACACAATGTGATCGCCCGCACCGGCGATATTCAGGATCGCGAACGTCTCCGCGGCCTGCCCGGAGGCCAGCAGCAGCGCCGCGACACCGCCCTCCAACGCCGCGATGCGCTGTTCCACGGCATCCTGGGTCGGGTTCATGATGCGGGTGTAGATATTGCCCGGTTCGGCGAGACCGAACAGCGCCGCAGCATGCGCGGTATCCCGGAAGGTGTAGGAAGTGGTCTGGTAGATCGGCAGCGCGCGGGCATTGGTCGTACCGTCCGGCACCTGTCCGACGTGGATCTGCTTGGTCTCGAAGCTCCAGTCGGCGCTCGGGTCCTGGGTCTGGTCGCTGGTCGTCACATCAACGGACACTAAGAAGCGCCCGGCATGGTGTCGAGAATTACATTCAGCCGGAACCGAATCCAGGCTCCGGTCAGCGCCGGAAACACGGCCGCAATCGACTCTGATTCTTTTATCAGATATGATTCTAATAACGGAATCGAGGGGAAGGAGGGCATAGTGACAGGTGTGGTGGGCAACCGCATCGACAGGCGGCGCGAGCGGACGCGCAATGCGCTGCTCGGGGCGGCGCGGAAGTTCCTGTCGGAGGGGCGATCCGCGGTGAGCATCCAGGAAATCACCGATGCGGCCGATGTCGGATTCGGCTCGTTCTACAACCACTTCCAATCCAAAGAGCAGTTGTTCGACGAGGCCGTGCGGTCGGTGCTGCAGATCTACAGCGAGATGCGCGACGAGATCGTCGCCATGTACGACGACCCCGCCGAGGTATTCGCGGTGAGCTTCCGGATGACCGGACGGCTGCAGCGCCAGATCCCGGAGGGTGTGCGGGTGATCCTGAATTCCGGTACGTCGGTGCTGCTGCGCGACGAGGGCCTGGGCCCACGCGCCCGACGCGACATCATAGCCGCACAGGAGGCGGGCCGGTTCGAGCCGATGGATCCGGATATGGCGCTGATGGCCGCGGGCGGGGCACTGCTGGGACTGCTGCAACTATTGGATGCCCGACCCGAGGCCGATGCCGGGGCACTCACCGACGAAATGACCCTGCGTGTGCTGCGGATGTTCGGCATGAACAAGCGCAGCGCGCAGAAGCTGGTATCCAGTGAATTGCCGCCGCAACCCCAGCTGTGATCAGCCGTTGACCGCGGCGGCCAGTCGCGGCAGCTGCCGCAGTGGATTATGGTGTTCGACCTCCATGCGCTGATCGGCGTCGAAGATATCGCTGAGCCCGGGTGCGGGATCATGTGAACCGCTCTGCCGGGGCGTGAGCGCTGAAGGGCCGCGGAGCCGAAGACGATGTGATCGCGGTTGGTCACTGCGAGCACCCCGGCCATGGCGGCGGCCGAACCACTGAGTGCTCGCCCGTTACCTCGGCGACGACTTCGACGAACTCGAAAGCCGCTACGCCACCGTGGTCAGCGACCTGCGCGAACCCCAACTGAGACCGGATCGCGGAGTCCGGGTAGCCACGGTTTAGCAGACAGTCGAGTGGCAACCCGCACAGTGACGCTGCTCGGCGAGTACGAGGATCAGCGCGGACCTCGGCTCTCCGGGCGCTTCGAACCAGCAAGCCCGTCGAGCGGAGGAAAACGATGCCGAATCCCACCAGCCACCAGAACGACGTGCGACGGACGCCGGTGCGCGCGGAGCTGCACAGTGCCGCATTCACCGACCACTCGACAATTCCGGACCGCTACTCCTACGACGGCGGCAATGTCGCTCCGCCGCTCGAGTGGAGCGGTATCCCCGGTGACGCCGCGGAGATCGTCCTGCTGTGCGAGGACGAGGACGCGCCGGGCGGGCCGTTCACCCATTGGCTGCTGACCGGCATCGCGCCGACCGCAACCAGTATCCGGGCGGAGGCGCCACCGCCCAGGGCCGTCGCGGGTCCCAATGACTTCGGTGAAGTCGGCTGGAGCGGTCCGCGACCACCGGTCGGCGACCAGGCGCACCGGTACTTCTTCCGGCTATACGCCTTGGACCGATCGGCCGGATTCACCAAGGACACCACGGCCGACGTGGTCCGGCAGGCCATCACGAACCACGTCATCGCGAGCGGCACCCTGGTCGGCCTCTTCGCCGCCTGATCGGCCCGCGCAGCCCTACGCCGCGATCGCCTCGGCGCGCAGGCGCGAATAGTCCTCGCGCGACAGCGGGGCCGCATCCGGTCTTCGAGCGAGATGCGGAATGTCTCGCGCGCGGAAGATGCGGCGGTCATGGCGCTGCCGAATGTGAAGGCACCGATGAGCGCAACGTTCTACTCGGGCAGCGCGACGACCCGAAGATGGTGGTGGGCATTCATCAGCGCCATGCAGATCACGCTCTCCAGCACGACCTGCACGATCGGTGAGGCGCGGCCTCCTGCTGCGCCTGCTCGGCCTCGAATGCCGGTGTTTCGTCCGCCCGGCGCGGCTCAGATAACCGGCGAACCGCACAACGACGCTGAGCAGGAACGGAATTCGCCAACCCCACGATTGCAACGCGCCATGGGGCAACAGCGCCTCCATCGGCAAAAAGCTGCGGCGGCGAGGGTTTGACCGGCCGGCACACCTTGCGGCCGTGCCGGTCACCGAGCACGAATGCGCCGAGCGGCCGAGCGACGCCAGGATCGCCACGGCATCGGCGCCGCAGTTCTTTCTCGGATCGAGGGACGTCAGTTGTGCGCCAACAGGCGCGCCCGATGCGCGCTCGTACGAACCCGGTGCGTTGACCGCGCCGCAGTCGGGGTCTCCGCGTTCACTGAACCACCTCGATTCGCTGGAGAAATGCCAGTTCGAAGCCGCTCCACCAATGCCATCGATCGATATATAGGACTTGAGTCACCTTGGGATTCGCCCTACGATGTTCGCATGACAACCAGTTGTACGGAATGCGCACAAAGAGAGGCGTGATGAAGGCGGCTACCGTGGCCGCGCCCGAGCGGATCGCGCGGCAGCCCGACTCGGGCTACCGCCGGGTGATGCCGTGGTGCGCATGCTCGGCGTCGGCCTACGCGGTTCGGATCTGGCCGTCCACCACGACCATCGAGAGGTCCCGAGCTGCCGTGGATCGTCGGCCGCGAAGTGCGATCGTGCCGAGCCGGGTGCCGCAGGCCAGTTCGCGCTCGGACGCCGATCGCGCCTGGATGCGGTCCACCCCGGGCAAATGCTGGATTCGGCTCGGGTGATCAGCGGCATTTCCACAATTTCGAATAAGGAGTGAGATGGCCAGGATTACCTCCTTGGCGGATGCGGTCGGCGAACTCGTTCGCGACGGCGATACGGTCGCGCTCGAAGGTTTCACGCATCTGATCCCGGTTGCCGCCGGGCAGGAGATCATTCGCCAGCGCAAGCGGGATCTGACGCTGGTGCGGATGACGCCGGATATCGTCTACGACCAGCTGATCGGGGCCGGTTGCGCCCGCAAGCTGATCTTTTCTTGGGGCGGTAACCCCGGCGTCGGCTCGCTGCACCGGTTCCGCGACGCGGTACAGCAGGCCTGGCCCGCGGCGGTGGAGATCGAGGAGCACAGCCACGCGGGGATGGCGAACCGCTATGTCGCGGGAGCGTCCGGATTGCCGTTCGCCGTGCTGCGCGGATACGTCGGCACCGATCTGCCGACGGTCACCGACACCATCAAACCGATCACCTGTCCGTTCACCGGTGAACAGCTGACGGCGGTTCCGGCGATAAATCCCGATGTCACGGTCATCCACGCCCAGCGTGCCGATCGTGCCGGAAATGTGCAGCTGTGGGGGCTACTTGGGGTGCAGAAGGAGGCACTGCTCGCCGCGCGCCGCAGCCTGGTCACGGTCGAGGAGATCGTCGACGAACTGACTCCGGTGCCCGGTGCGATCGTACTGCCCGCGTGGGCGGTGACCGCGGTCGCGCAGGTGCCCGGCGGCGCGCATCCGTCCTATGCGCAGGGCTATTCCGAACGGGACAACGACTATTACGCGGCCTGGGACGCGATCAGCCGAGACCGTGACAGCTTCACCCACTGGCTCGACGAGCACGTGCACACCGCCACCACGGAGACAGTATGACCATCGCCGAAACCCGCACCGCCACAATGGAAAAGGCATATACCGCAGACGAGATGATGACGATCGCCGCCGCCAGGGCACTCGAAGCGGGCAAGCGGTGCTTCGTCGGGATCGGGCTACCGTCGACGGCCGCCAATCTCGCACGCAATACCCATGCGCCCGATCTGGTCCTCATCTACGAATCCGGCACACTGGGTTCGAAACCGGATCGGCTGCCCGCTTCCATCGGTGACGGCGTGCTGGCCGAGACCGCCGACGCCGTGATCAGCGTGCCGGAGATCTTCAACTACTGGCTGCAGCCGGGTCGCATCGATGTCGGATTCCTCGGGGCAGCACAGCTGGATAAATACGGCAATATCAACACCACCGTCATCGGCGGTGACTACACCAATCCCAAGGTCCGACTGCCGGGAGCGGGTGGCGCGCCCGAGATCGCCGCCTCGTGTGGTGAAGTGTTCGTCGTCATGCGCCAGTCGCGCCGCTCCTTCGTCGACAAGGTCGACTTCATCACCTCCTTCGGGCACGGTCGCGGTAACGGCGAGCGCGCGCGACTCGGCCTGCGCGGCGCGGGTCCGACCCTGGTGATCACCGACCTCGCAGTGATGCGACCCGACGACACCGGCGAGTTGATCCTCGTCGCCGTTCATCCGGGAGTGAGCGTCGAGCAGGTCCGCGATGCCACCGGCTGGCAGCTGCGGGTCGCGGCGGATCTCGAGATCAGCGAACCCCCGACAGCCATGGAACTCACCACCCTGCGGGCATTGAAAGCTGCATCATGACCAGCGCATTTCTGTACGACGGTATTCGCACCCCGTTCGGCAAGTACGGCGGGGCGCTGAGCGGTATCCGGCCCGATGACCTCGCCGCCTCCGTGCTGAGATCGCTCGCCGACCGCAGCGATCTGGATCCCGCGACGGTGGACGAGATCGTCTTCGGGGCGGCCAACCAGGCGGGCGAGGATAATCGCAATGTGGCACGCATGGCAGCGCTGCTGGCGGATTGGCCCACCTCGGTACCCGGCACGACGGTGAACCGGCTGTGCGGGTCGAGTATGGACGCCGCGATGCAGGCCGCTCGGATGATCGAAACCGGCGATGCGGCAACGGTTGTCGTCGGCGGCGTCGAATCGATGAGCCGCGCGCCGATGGTTATGTCCAAGCCCGCCAAGGCATTTCCCGCTGGCAACGAAACACTGCACTCCACCACATTGGGTTGGCGGCTGGTGAATCCGGCGATGCCCGCGCGGTGGACGGTGTCCTTGGGCGAGAGCACCGAAATCCTCGCGGGCCGCTACGGAATCGAGCGCGCGGCGCAGGACGAATTCGCCGCGCGCAGCCATCAGCTCGCCGCGAAGGCCTGGGACAACGGCTTCTTCGACGATCATGTCGTTGCCGTCCCCGGCACCGATCTGGCCCGCGACGAGTCGCTGCGGCCGGAAACGACCGTCGAACGGTTGGCGGTGTTGAAACCGTCGTTCCGGCCGGATGGCACCGTCACCGCCGGAAATGCCTCACCGCTGAACGACGGCGCATCCGCCCTAATGCTCGGCGACGAACAACTGGCCGATCGACTCGGCCACGCACCCCTGGCGCGGATCGCGGGACGCGGTGCGGCCGGAGTCGATCCGGATGTCTTCGGCATCGGCCCGGTCGAAGCGGCGCGAATCGCCCTGCGGCGCGCGGGAATCGGCTGGGACGATCTCGGCGCAGTCGAATTGAACGAGGCCTTCGCCGCGCAATCGCTTGCCTGCCTTGCCGATTGGCCGGAACTGGATCCCGCCATCGTCAATGTCAACGGTGGCGCGATAGCGATCGGTCACCCGCTCGGCGCATCCGGGGGACGCGTCATCAACCAACTCGCCCGCGAAATGCGGCGTAGCGGCAGCCGGTGGGGACTTGCCGCATTATGTATCGGCGTCGGCCAGGGTCTGGCCGTTGTCCT
Organism: Nocardia sp. NPDC050408; assembly: GCF_044458905.1. Classification (NCBI taxonomy): domain Bacteria; kingdom Bacillati; phylum Actinomycetota; class Actinomycetes; order Mycobacteriales; family Nocardiaceae; genus Nocardia; species Nocardia sp. NPDC050408. Next base: position 207,478 of record NZ_JBITIL010000009.1, read on the forward strand.
GGAGGCGACATCATGAAAATCCGTGCGCTGCAAGGCTATCGAAGGGATCCGGCGGACACCCACCCGCCGCTGGACTCCCCGGACTACAAGTCGACCGCCCTGCGCCATCCGAAAGAGCCGCTGGTGCTGCTGCCACAGCGGCTGACCGAACTCACCGGTCCGGTACTCGGCGCGGACCGGATCGCCGAAACGGATAACGACCTGACCGCGCAACACCGGGCACAACCGCTCGGACAGCGCATTATCGTGCACGGCCGACTGCTCGACGGTGACGGCAAGCCGGTCCCGAACTCCCTGATCGAGATATGGCAGGCCAATGCCGGTGGCAGATACCGGCACGACCGGGGCGCGTGGGACTGCCCGCTGGATCCCAACTTCGACGGCGTCGGGCGCACTATTACCGATGCCGCGGGCCGCTACGAGTTCACCACAATCAAGCCCGGCGCTTATCCGTGGCGCAACCACCACAATGCCTGGCGGCCCGCACACATCCACTTTTCACTGTTCGGGCGCGCCTTCGCCCAACGGTTGGTCACCCAGATGTATTTTCCGGATGATCCGCTGTTCGCTCAGGACCCCATTTTCAACTCGGTGCCCGAGGCCGCTCGCCCACTGCTGATCAGCCGCTTCGATCTCGACCGCAGCGAACCCGAGCGGGCGCTGGCCTTCGAGTTCGACATCGTATTGCGCGGCCGCGATGGCACGCCTTTCGAGGACGACGAGGACGATGACTGATCTGCCCACCACGCCTTCGCAGACCGTCGGCCCCTACCTGCACATCGGACTCACATGGGACGACGGCCCCTACGCCGTACCGCTGGGAACACCGGGAGCCGGGTGGGTTCGGGGCCGAGTGCTCGACGGCGTCGGCGAGCCGCTCGATGACGCCATGGTCGAGATCTGGCAAGCCGACCCGGACGGGCATATCGCGCATCCGGATGACGGCCGCGGTGTCCGCGAAAACTTCCGCGGATTCGCACGCAGCGACACTCGAGCGGGCGAATTCGCGGTCTACACCGTTGTTCCCGGCGCGCTCGGCGATGGGCAGGCCCCGCATATCGACGTCTCGGTATTCGCCCGTGGTCTGCTGCATCGAGTGATCACCCGCATCTACTTCCCCGAGCACGCCGATCAGCACGCGAGCGATCCGGTGCTGACCGCGGTGCCACCGGAGCGGCGCGGCACCTTGATCGCCGCGAACGGTCCCGACGGCTATGTTTTCGATGTGTACCTCCAGGGTGAGCGCGAGACGGTGTTCTTCGATGTCTGACGGGTTGTTCGACGGTGTGCTCGCGGCCGGTCCGGTCGCGGCGCAGGTCGGCGACCGGGCGTGGGTGCAGGCCATGCTCCACTTCGAAGGCGCGCTGGCGGCCGCCTCAGCCGCCGCAGGAGCCATTCCACCCGAGGCCGCTGCCGCTATCGAAAGCTGTTGCGATGCAGATGATTACGATATCGCGGAGCTCGGCGCGCAGGCTGTCGGCATCGGTAATCCGGCCGGGCCGCTGGTGCGGGCACTCACCGCTCGTGTCGCGGGCGATGCGGCCGGATATGTACACCTCGGCGCGACCAGCCAGGACGTGGTCGATACCGCTGCCATGCTGGTGACGCGGCGGGCACTGACCGTGCTCGATGACGACCTGCGCACGTGCGCCGCCCGCCTGGCACACCTCGCCGAAATCCACGCCGACACCGTGCTGGCCGGGCGCAGCCTGCTCCAGCAGGGACCGCCGGTCACCTTTGGGCTGACCACGGCGGGCTGGCTCGGCGGTATCGGCGCGGCGCGCGATCGGCTCGACGACATCCGGCGGCATCGCTTGGCGGTGCAGTTCGGCGGGGCGGTCGGCACGCTCGCTTCCTTGGGCGACAACGGGATTGCCGTTCTGAGCGGACTCGCGCGCCACCTCGGACTGGCCGAACCGGCCTTACCATGGCATACCGAGCGCGGCCGCATCGCCGAGATCGCGGGGGCGCTCGGCCAGACCTGCGCGGCGGCGGCCAAGATCGCCCGCGATATCACTCTGCTAGCGCAGACCGAGGTCGCGGAGGTCTACGAGGAGGGCCCGGCGGGTACCGGCGGCTCCTCGACCATGCCGCATAAACGCAACCCGGTCGCCGCCGTCCTGGCCGCCGGATCCGCAGGGCAAGCACCAGGATTGGTTGCCGCACTGCTCGGCGCGGTCCCCCACGAACATCAGCGTGCGGCGGGCTCGTGGCATGCGGAATGGCGGCCGTACATCGAATTGCTGCGCACCACCGGTTCCGCGGTGCATTGGCTGCGAATCAGCCTCGAGCGACTTCGAGTCGAGCCACAGCGCATGCGCGCCAACCTCGACCTCACCGGCGGCCTGGCGCTCGCGGAAAACGTTGTGACCGAATTGGTTTCGACCTCGCACGGTGCGGTCGGCAGGCACACGGCAGGCGATGCCGTCGCGCAGTGCTGCCAGGCGGCCCTTACCGGCGAAGGCTCTCTCACTGATCTGCTCGCCGCCGATCCGGTGGTCGGGAAGTATCTGGACCGAGCTCGAATCGAGAGACTGCTCGACCCCACGCAGTACCTGGGGTCCACCCGCGAGTTCATCGAACGGGCACTCGCCGATTGGCGATCGCGGTCATGAGCAATCCAATCAACGGATGTGCCATACAGAACCCGAGCGCCAGGGAGGCGAAGGTATGACCGTGGTCGAGATGCACTGCCTAACGAACGGTCCCGATGACTGCGGACCGCTCGCACTCTGTGGCAGCCAGCTGATTCGGCAGGCGCAGTCGTGAGCGAGCGCAGCGAGCGAACAAACAACACAGCCGCCAAGGCGGTCACGACGGAGCCGAGCGCCAGCGAGGCGCAGTCGTGACCGCCGTCGAGGTGAACTGCGTCGTCGACGGTCCCGACGACGGCGAACCCGTCGTGCTGAGCGGATCACTCGGCAGCGACGTGCGGATGTGGAATCCACAGGTCACCACGCTCACCGCCGCCGGGTACCGGGTACTGCGCTACGACCACCGCGGACACGGCGCATCCCCGGTACCCCCCGGCCCGTACACGCTGACAGATCTGGGCTCCGATGTGATCGGGCTGCTCGACCGATTCGGCATCGGACGAGCGCATTTCGTCGGACTCTCACTCGGCGGCATGGTCGGCATGTGGCTCGGCGAGCACGCACCTGACCGCGTGCGCACGCTCACCCTGTGCTGCACCTCCGCCGAACTGGGCCCGCCCAGCGGTTGGGCCGAGCGTGCAACTTTGGTCAGGAGCCAAGGGACACAGGCGGTTTCACACACGGTCGTACAGCGCTGGTTCACCCCGCGATGGCGCGCGGACCATCCGGACCGCATCCACTATTACGAGGACATGGTCGCCGCCACCAACCCTGACGGTTACGCATCCTGTTGCGCGGCAATCGAAACGATGAATATCGCCGACCGGCTGTCATCGATCACCGCACCCAGCCTCGTAATCGCCGGTACCCAGGACGCGGCCACCCCACCGGAGCACGGACAGCGCATCGCGCGCGCGATCGCGCACGCCCGCCTCGAAATCGTCAGCCCAGGCGCACATCTGGCCAGCGCCGAGGCACCGGAGGCGATCAACGATCTGATTCTCGCTCACCTGAAGGAGAACGCATGACAGAACGAGCCGATAGCGGCATGGCGGTCCGGCGTGAAGTGCTCGGCGATGATCACGTCGATCGCGCCGTCGCCAGGACCACCGAATTCACCAGGCCGTTCCAGGAATACATCACCGAGTCGGTATGGGGTTCGATCTGGACCCGCGAGGGCCTGGACCGACGCACCCGCAGCTGCGTTACCCTTGCGGTGCTCACCGCCCTCGGGCGGCACGAGGAGATCGCGATGCATGTGCGCGCCGCGATCACCAACGGTCTCACCGCCGCCGAGATCGCCGAAGTACTGCTGCACACCGGCGCCTACGCCGGCGTGCCCGCCGCCAATGCGGCCTTCGCGATCGGGCAGCAGGTGCTGGCCGAACTCGGGGACGATACCGCCCTGTAGCGCCCTGTCGAGGAGGACGACGATGACGACCGGCGGTAACGACGACGACGGCCGGCGCGGCACCCATTATGTGCAGTCGCTCGAACGCGGCCTCGCGGTCATCAAGGCATTCGACGCCGAGAACCCGCAGCTGACGCTCTCCGATGTCGCGCGCCTCACCGGGCTCACTCGCGCCGCCGCACGCCGATTCTTGTTGACCCTCGCCGATCTCGGCTATGTCCGCACCGACGGCAAACGCTTCTCGCTCACCGCCAAGGTGCTCGAGCTGGGCTATTCGTATCTGTCGAGCATGAGCCTGTCCGAGGTGGCCCAACCGCACCTCGAACAGCTCTCCGCCGACGTGCACGAATCCAGCTCGGTATCGGTGCTCGACGGTCCTGATGTCGTCTACGTAGCCCGCGTCGCGGCATCCCGGATCATGACCGTCAGCATCAATATCGGCACCCGTTTCCCCGCCTATGCCACCTCCATGGGCCATGTCCTGCTGGCCGGACTCCCGGCGGCTGAACTCGACACCTACCTGGCGCGCACCGCACTGACCCGACTGACCGCCAACACCATCACCGATCAGGACACCTTGCGTTCCGACTTGGAAACGGTTCGCGCACAGGGCTTTTCCATCGTCGACCAGGAATTGGAGGAAGGTCTGCGGTCGGTCGCCGCCCCCATCCGGGACCGCTCGGGTGTGATCGCCGCGATCAATATTTCCACGCACGCCTCCCGCCGCAGCATCGAATCCATTCGGGCCGAACTGATTCCGCGCCTGCAAACGGCCGCCCGCCGAATCGAAGCGGATCTGACCGCCGCGAAACCGATTACGCGACTGGGCTGACCGACGGCAGATTCGCCAGCGCCGCCCGAACCACCTCGAGGAACCAGCCCTGAGCCGCCGTGCGACCAGGTGCGCGCCGGGTATAGGCCGCCACCTCCACTGGCTCGATCGGCCACGGCAGGGTGAATACCCGCACGGGATGGGTTCGCGCCAACGCATGCGCCACCCGTTCGGGGACGATGGCGACCAGCTCACTGTCCTGCACCACATAGGGCAGGGTGGCGAATCGAGTGACGCGCACGGCGACGCGATCTCCGAGATGGTGCTCGCGCAGCGCCTTGCGCGGACCGGAGTGGCCCGTCACGCCTTCGACGACGATATGCCGCTCACCATCCAGTTCGGCTTCGGTGGGTGCATCACCACGCAACCGAGGGTGATGCACCGCGACCAGCCCCGCATAGCCCTCGGTGAACAGTGGCGTCCGTGTCAGCCGAGTCGAGTCGAGTATCGGACTGGCCACCATCGCGTCGACCTCGCCGCGGGCGAGCCGGTCGGTTGCGGTATCCACATCGAACGCCTCTACCTGCAATGTGACCTGCGGTGCCCGCGCCGCGAGTTCCGCGAGCACCAACGGCAGCACCGTCACCTCGCCGAGATCGGACAGTCCGAGCCTGAAGCGGACCGGTCCGATCGGATCGAATTCGGTTGCGGCACCGAGTGTTTCATCGATGCCCGTGATGGCCGCGCGTAGCGGCGGATACAGCCGCTCGGCCTCCGCACTCGGCACGAGACCACCCGGACCGCGCACGAATAGTTCATCGCGCAGCCGCCGCCGCATCTTGCCGAGCCCGTAGCTGACCGTCGGCTGGGTGACCCCGAGCAGATCGGCGGCGGCGGTGACACTCCTGGTCTCGTAAAGCAGCACAAAGGTGCGCACCAGGTTCAGATCGAACTCGGATGCCATAGATCTCCTCTATGTGGATCGAGAAAAATATCAATTGGATTTCTGATTGCCGGTCATTCTAGCGTGAGAGCCATCACAATCAGGGCCCGCTATGACCGGCCCGAATCTGCAGAAACGAATCATCATGAACAAGCTGTCGCCGTGGCCGGCCGCGCTGTGCTGGCTCATCGTCCTGCTCGAGGGCTACGACCTGGTCGTGCTCGGCGCCGTCATCCCCACCCTGATCGAGCACCACCACATCGGATTCACCGCGGCCGGTGCGACTTTCGTCGCGACGATCTCGCTGGTCGGGGTCGCCATCGGCGCGGCGGGCGGGCCGCTGGCCGACCGGTACGGACGCCGCAAGGTCCTGCTCGCCTCGATCGCCTTGTTCTCGGCGTTCACCGCGGCCGTCCCGGCGGCCGGATCCGTCACCGTTTTCGGCATCTTCCGCTTGTTGGCCGGGATCGGGCTCGGTGCATGTCTGCCGACAGCGCTGACCTTCATTGCCGAGCAGGTGCCCGCCGCCCGCCGCGCCTTCGCCAGCACCATCACCATGACCGGTTATCACACCGGCGCGGTGATCAGCTCGCTCATCGCGCTGCAACTCGTTCCGCACTGGCAGCCGCTGTTCTACCTCGGCGGCATCGCCGGATTCCTGCTGCTGCCGCTGATCTGGGCCGAACTGCCCGAATCCGAGGCATATCTGGCCGCCCAGGCCACGCCCGAACGGGTCCGGCCGACCATCCTGCTGACACCACGCTATCTGCGGACGACGCTCGGGGTGTGGGTCGCTTCGTTCATGGGTCTGCTGCTGGTCTACGGACTCAACACCTGGCTGCCGAAGCTGATGCGCGACGCCGGATACAACATGTCGACCTCATTGACTCTATTGCTGGTGCTGAATATCGGTGCGGTCATCGGGTTGCTCGTCGCCGGGACCCTCGCGGACCGCCGCGGCACGAAACCGATTGTCCTCGTTTGGTTCGCGGCCGCCGCGGTACTGCTGGCGCTGCTGAGCATCAAGGTTTCCAGCACCGTGCTGCTCGATGCATTGGTCCTGGTCACCGGCATCTTCGTATTCTCGGCTCAGGTACTCGTCTACGCCTATGTCACGCAGGCATATCCGGCCGAGGTGCGGGCCACCGCACTCGGCCTCACCTCGGGTGTGGGTCGGCTCGGCGCGATCTTCGGTCCGACCATTACCGGCTGGCTCATCGTCGCCGGATCGGCATACCCGTGGGGTTTCTACTTTTTCGCCGCGGTAGCAGGTGTCGGCATGCTCGCGATGGCCACGGTAACCCGGCTGCGCATTCGATCGGTGGAACCCGCCACCCTCGACACTTCGAAGAGGTTCGCGCTATGACAAATACGCGCACCCAGGTCGCGATTGTCGGCGCGGGTCCGGCGGGTCTGCTGCTGTCACATCTGTTGCACCGCTGCGGAATCGACTCTGTCGTGATCGATATCCGCACGCACGAGGAGATCGCGACCACCATTCGCGCGGGCATCCTCGAGGCGGGTTCGGTGCGCATGCTGGTGGATTCCAACGTCTGCGATCGCGTGCTCACCGAAGGCGACCGACACGACGGTGTGGTGCTGCGCTTCGACGGTGACAACCACCGGATCGATTTCCGGGAACTGGTCGGCGAATCCGTGTGGCTGTATCCGCAGACCGAGGTATTCATCGACCTCGCCGACCGCCGCAAGACCGATGGTGGCGATGTCCGCTATGGCGTCCGGGATACCGCGGTCTCCACCGATCCTGCGGTAGTGACGTTCGCCGAGGCGGACGGCCGCCCGGCCCGACTGGAGGCCGATCTGATCGTCGGGGCCGATGGTTCACGTTCGATCTGCCGCCACGCCTTTCCGGATGGCCTGCGCACCGAATGGTTTCGGGAATATCCCTTCGCCTGGTTCGGCTTCCTCACCGAGGCGCCACAATCACATCCGGAGCTGATCTACGCGCGCTCCGAACAAGGTTTCGCCCTGGTCAGCCAGCGCACGTCGACGATGCAGCGGATGTATTTCCAATGCGCGCCCACCGAGCGCGCCGAAGACTGGGATGACGAGCGGATCTGGGCCGAAATGCGCAGCCGCGTCAATGGCAATGGTTTCGCACTGCAAGAGGGCCCGATCAGCGGAAAGACGGTGCTACCGTTCCGCTCGTTCGTCACCGCTCCGATGCGCCACGGCAGACTCCTACTGGCGGGCGATGCCGCCCACACCGTCCCGCCGACTGGCGCGAAAGGTTTGAATCTCGCACTCGCGGACGTACGCGTGCTGCACGAAGTCCTCGTCGACTACTTCGCCGGGGGTGGCGAGAAATCCTTGCGGCATTACACCGATCGCGCACTCGCGCGAGTGTGGAAGGCACAGCACTTCTCCTACTGGGTGACGACCCTCCTGCACTCGATCGACGGCGCGTCACCCTTCGACATCGAGCGCCAACACGGGGAACTCGCGATGCTCACCGGATCCCACCGCGGCGCGGCATACTTCGCTGAGGGGTACACCGGAAGCTGGGGCCCGTCGTAGACACACCTGGAGGCATCGCGTGACCCGTCAACCCACCACCGACGACAAATTCTCCTTCGGGCTGTGGACGGTCGGTTGGACGGGGACCGACCCGTTCGGCCTGCCGACCCGACCGACACTCGCACCGTGGGAGTACGCCGAACGCCTGGCCGAACTCGGCGTCTGGGGAATCACCTTCCACGACAACGACGTATTCCCGTTCGATGCCGACGACGCCACCAAGGAGCGCAACCTCACGCGCCTCAAAGACGCGACCGATCGCTGCGGTCTCACCATCGAGATGGTTACGACCAACACCTTCACACATCCGATCTTCAAGGACGGCGGGCTGACCGCCAACGACCGCTCGATCCGCCGCTTCGGTCTGCGCAAAGTCCTGCGCGCAGTAGATCTGGCCGCACAGGTCGGCGCCACCACCTTCGTAATGTGGGGCGGGCGCGAGGGCAGCGAGTACGACGGATCCAAGGACATCTTCGCCGCGTTCGAACGCTACAAAGAGGGTTTGGATACCGTCGCCGGATATATCAAGTCACAGGGTTACGATCTGCGAATCGCGTTGGAGCCCAAGCCCAATGAGCCGCGCGGTGATATCTTCCTGCCCACCGTCGGGCACGCACTTGCCCTCATCGCCGAATTGGAGCACGGCGATATCGTCGGCCTCAACCCGGAGACCGGGCACGAACAGATGGCCAACCTCAACTACACGCACGCCCTCGGCCAGGCATTGTGGAGCGGCAAGCTGTTCCACATCGACCTCAATGGCCAACGCGGTCTCAAATACGACCAGGACCTGGTCTTCGGACACGGCGATCTGATCTCCGCATTCTTCACCGTCGATCTGCTGGAAAACGGTTTCCCGGGCTATCCGGACGGCCCGCGCTACACCGGACCACGGCACTTCGACTACAAGCCCTCGCGCACCGAACATCTCACCGGCGTATGGGAATCGGCCAAGGCTTGTATGGCGACCTATCTGATGCTGGCGGACAAGGCATGTGCCTTCCGCGCCGATTCCCGGGTGCAGGAGGCAATGGCCTACTCCGGCGTCCTCGACCTTGCGCAACCCACCCTCGACAACGGCGAATCGATCGAGGCATTCCTGCGTGACGACGACGGTTTCGACCCGGATAAGACCGCCGAACGAGACTTCGGTTTCGTCCGACTACAACAACTCGCACTCGAGCACCTGATCGGGTGACAGGCACACAACGGAGTCGTATATCGGATTTCCCGGGTCCGCTGACCGGCGACATCCGTCAGACCGCCGCGCGATCCTCGCCGCGACCGAGGGGTTACGGCCATTTCGATTTCGGACCGAGCTCGGGGTTATCCCCATGTCGGCCAACGGCGGCTCCTAATTGCACCGAAAGTGGTTGGTAGAGAGGGCGGTTGCACACTCGACCGCAAGTGTGCGATCAGCCCACGTCGCGGCGCAGCCAGGTCACCTCGGCGCCGGATTCGGTGCCGTAGCGGTAGATCTCGAGATCTTCGTCCCACGGGGTGCCCAGTGCACGGTCGAGCTCGGTAGCCAGGTCGTAGCCGGTGTAGTTGCCGAGTTCGCGGTTGGCCTGCAGCATGGCGCGCAGACGCATTTCGCCGACGGTGACATCGCCGTTGGCGGAGGTGGAGCCGTGCCAGAGGCCGAGGGTCGGGACGAAGCTGTAGCGCTCACCGTCCACGCCGTCGCTGGGGTCCTCGGTGACTTCGAAGCGCAGCACCGGCCAGGACCGCAAGGATTGGGCAATTCGCGATGCGGTGCCGACCGGACCGATCCAGTCGGTGGTCGCGCGCAGCTGACCGTCGGCGGGTTGTGCGGTCCAGCGCAATTTCGCGGGTGAGCCGAGGGCCGAGGTGAGTGCCCATTCGATATGTGGGCACAGCGCAGCCGGCGATGAGTGGATATAGACCACACCCGCCGTCGCGTCGGCGAACTGACTCGATGCGCGCACCACTGACACCTCCAGCAATCGACGAGAAACGTCTTCCCCAACGATCCGTCGTACTGGCGTTGCCCGAGTGTACTGGAGTGCCCCGAGTTACACATGTTACTTCGGAGGCGTGTCCGACCTGTTACTTCGCGACCGAGTTCCGAGCCAGGTTCACCTCGGCGATCACCGCATCGGAAAAGACGGGCCATGCCTCCCGTGCCCAGTCGCCGAAATTCTCGTCGCTCAAAGCGATACTCGCCACCCCTAATTCGGGATCGACCCACAGAAATGTGCCGGACTGCCCGAAGTGGCCATAGGTACCTGCGGAATTCGATCCGCCGGTCCAGTGTGGTGATTTCCCGTCGCGAATCTCGAATCCGAGTCCCCAGTCGTTGGGACGCTGCGATCCGTAACCCGGCAGCACACCGTTGAGTCCCGGAAACGCGACCGTGGTCGCCTCGGCGTGGGTCCGCGCCGAAATCAGCTGGGGATCCAGCAGTTCCGCACCGAAGCGCACCAGATCCGCCGCGGTGGACCGGCCCGCATGTCCAGCCGGACCCGCCAACACCGAGGCCGTCATGCCGAGTGGTTCGAATACGGCCTCGCGCAAGTACTCCGGGAACGCGATCCCTGTCTGCTCCGCGACGAAGGCCGCGAGAATTTCGAATCCGGCGCTGGAGTAGATGCGTCGCGTACCCGCAGCGGCGATCACCTCGGTGGTATCGAAGGCGATGCCGGAAGTGTGCGCGAGCAGATGCCGGACGGTAGCTCCCGGCGGCCCGGCGGGCTGATCGAGTTCGACCGCACCCTCCTCCACCGCGACGAGCACCGCGTAGGCGACCAGCGGCTTGGTCACCGAGGCGAGCGGGAATACGCGCTCGGTTTCACCCGCCGTCCGCGCCCCGTCCCGGGTGACGACACCCGCCGCCGCATGCCGAACCGGCCAGTCCTTGATCTGCTCGAATGCACGCACGAATTGAGCGTACGAGACGCCCGTTCCCGGCATGTCCGCACCGTCCGCACAGGAAAGTCGGTACCGCCGGTACCATCAACCGATCATGAGCGCACCCACCATCCACGGCGATGTGGCGGCCGGTTTCGGCCCCGTTGCCGATGCCTTCCGCCGCAATTTCGCCCAGCACGGCGAAATCGGCGCTGCCGTGGCCGTTTACGCGGGCGACCGCCCGGTCGTCGACCTGTGGGCTGGCCATCGGGACCGCCGCCGGACCCTGCCGTGGGAACGCGACACGATCGTCCCGGTCTTCTCCTCGACCAAGGGCATGGCCGCGTTCGTGGTCGCCACGATGGCGTCGAAGGGACTGCTGGACTACGAAGAGCCGGTCGCGAAGTACTGGCCGGAGTTCGCCGCCCAGGGCAAGGGCGCGGTCACGGTGCGTCAGCTGATCGACCATCAGGCCGGACTTTCCGGACTCGATGCCGTGGTGCGCCTGCCGCAGATCGCCGATCTCGACGGTCTCGCAACGATCCTCGCGGCGCAGCGGCCCGCATGGCGGCCGGGCACCCGGCACGGCTACCACGCCATCACCCTCGGCCTATATCAAGGCGAACTCGTGCGCCGCGCCGATCCGGAACACCGCACCCTCGGCCGGATCTTCGCCGAGGAAATCGCGAAACCACTCGACCTGGACTTCTTCATCGGTCTGCCCGCCGAGCAGAGCATGGACCGGATCGCCACCCTGGCCGCCACCGAGGGCACGGACATCCTGCGCTATGAGCGCGATATTCCGGTGCGCATCGGCGCGGAGATCTTCGCCAAGCGCGGACTTTCCCATGCGGCACTGACCAATCCGCGCATCGGCGCACCGGCGCGGGCCAGCAGGCGCGAGCTGCTCGAGTTGGAGATGCCGGGTTCCAATGGCGTCGGCAATGCCAGGTCGCTTGCCAAGACGTACGGCGCGGCAGCGGGTCGCACCGGTGCGCTGCCGATCGACGAGACGGTGCTCGATCGGCTCGCCGCCACCGCCGCCGACGACGTGCCCGCCGACGATCTGGTGCTGCACACCAAGTCTCGCTATCACCTGGGCTTCCGCAAATCCCGCGGCTCGTTCCGTTTCGGCTCGGATAAACGCGCCTACGGCACCACGGGCCTCGGCGGCTCGTTCGGATTCGCCGATCCGGCAACCGGTCTCGGCTTCGGCTACTCGATGAACCGCCTCGGCCTCGCCGTCCTCGACGACGTTCGCAGCCGCAACCTCCGCAATGCCCTGCTCCGCTGCACCCGCTGATGCTGCGCACGTTTTTGTTCGCCACGCATCGATTCGCCGGGCAAATTCATGCGCGGCGTGCTAATTCGTGCGCGGCACCCAAGTCGTCAGCGCAGCATCGGCGGGGACGGTGAGAATCCGCTCGGCAAGTTGGTTCGGTGCGAGTTGGTGACGCAGGTCGCGGACGAGCTAGGCGAGCGGGATCCAGGGGATTACCAGTCGGCCTCGGTGTACTTGATGATGCCGCGAATGTTCTTGCCGTCCAGCATGTCCTGGTAGCCCTCGTTGATCTGCTCCAGGGAGTACTGACGGGTCACCATATCGTCGAGGTTCAGCTGGCCCGACTTGTACAGCGACAGCAGGTGCGGCGCGTCCTGGCGGGCATTGCCACCGCCGAAGATGCAGCCCTTGACGGTCTTCTGCAGCATGGACAGCAGGAAGCTGTTCAGCTTGACGTCGTTCTCGTCCATGCGCCCCATCGAGGTGACGACCAGGGTGCCCGCCTTGGCGGTGAGAATGAGTCCCTCTTCGATGTATTCGCCGTGCATCTCACCCATGGTCAGGATGACCTTCTGCGCCATCCGCCCCTCGGTGGCCTCCATCAGCGGCATGATGGCGGCGGCCATGCTCTCGTAGGTATGGGTCGCACCGAACTTCTGCGCCTGCTCGCGCTTCCACGGATTCGGGTCGATGGCAACGACTTTGGACGCGCCGGAGAGCACCGCACCCTGCAGCGCGCTCATGCCGACACCGCCGATACCCGCGATCACCACGGTCTCACCGGGCGCGACCTGGGCGACGTGGGTGGAAGAACCGAAGCCGGTGGGAACGCCGCAGCCGACGAGGCAGGCGACCTCGAACGGAATACTCGGGTCGATCTTGACGACTGAGGTGTGGTGCACCGTCATATACGGCGAGAAGGTGCCCAGCAGGCACATCGGGATGACATTCTCACCGCGCGCCTGGATGCGGTAGGTGCCGTCGCTGATGGCCTGACCCATCAGCAGGCCCGCGCCCAGATCGCACAGCGCCATATTGCCGCTCACGCACGCCGGACAGCGACCGCAGGCCGGGATGAACGACAGGATCACGTGGTCGCCGACCTGCAGATCGGCGGGGCAGTTCGGCCCGAGCTTGGTGATCACGCCGGCGCCCTCATGGCCGCCCATCACCGGGAATGCGGGCATCGGCGTCGCGCCGGTCACGATGTGGTGGTCCGAGTGGCACATACCGGCGGTTTCCATCCGGATCTGAACCTCACCGGATACCGGATCGCCGACCTCGATCTCCTCCACCGACCACGGCTGGTCGGTCCCCCACAGGATCGCGCCTTTCGTCTTCATTCGTGTCGACCTCTCGCATGCACGGGCTTCTATGTGACTGCACCCACACTACGAGAAAACTGGAACGCGTTCTAGTACTGGATCGAAAATTCGTCGACACGGATTGACAGAACACCCGAACGCGTTCCAATTCCCCACGACCGCGAACCCGTCCCGGTCCGATATTGCCCGACTTCAGCCGCGCACGTCGTGCACATGGTGGATTACGTCGTGCAGGAAGTAGACGGCCAGCGATTCGACCGTGAAGACCGAACCGTCGCTGCGTCGCGCCTGGTTGCCGAGGGCGGCTTCGGGGACCGACGCGAAGGCCCGCGCGACGGCCTCGGCCGCGTCGCTCAGCTCCCCGGCGACCTTTCGCGGATCCTGCTTGTCGTATTGGTCGGCGCCAGCGGTGACGTCCTGATCCCAGTTCGAGAACACCGGGACACCGTCGGCGGAGTCGAGGCCTTTCGCGTCGAACCCGGGCACCTTCGGATCCACCGCATCCGTGCGGGCCGCGATGGCCGCGCGATAGGTGAAGATTCGGCAGACGTCGCGAACGTGGGCAGCGTATTCGAGCGCCGACCAGGTGGAGTCGTTCGGACGGACGGCCGCGTCGGGACGCCCGAGCGTCGCGGCCAGACGGCCCGCGTACTCACGGGCCAGATCGGGCACTGCCGCGTAGGTGACCGACTCCGGATCGAATCCGCATTCGAGACAGGAGCGTTCGAGGACCCAGGTCCAGTTCTTGACGTCGGGAACGAAAGGCATGCGCCCACCTTAGATTGGCTGAATATCCTCAGCGATAGATATTCAGCCAGCTATCGGCAAGATCCCGACACGGAGTTTCAATCCATCAGACGATGCGCCCGCCCGAAGAGCTCGAGCGTGATGGCATGCAGGAAGTCACCGACCTGCTTGGGCGCCTTGCCGGCGAATGCGCGAGCATGCGTGCCCTCCAGCACAATTCCCAACTTGAAGCAGGCGAGCACCGTGTACCAGGTGACATTGCTCAGGTCACGATCGGAGAACTTGCCGTAGTGCTCGATCATCTCCTCCGGTGTCGGCAGACCGCCGACAGCGCCGAGTTTGCCGATCAGCGCCGCACCCGTGGTGCCCGGCTCCGGACGGGTCGCGATCTGCCAGCCGAGGTCCAGCAGCGGGTCGCCGATGGTCGACATCTCCCAGTCCACCATCGCGGCCACTTCCGGACCGTCGTAGGAGAACATCATGTTGGCCAGGTGACAGTCGCCGTGCAGGATGCCGGGCGTCCACTGCGCGGGCCGATTCCGATCCAGCCACTCCCCGACCTGCCGCACGCCCGGAATCTCCGGGCCCGGATACCCCGCATTGGCCGAATAGGACTCGAGTTCGCCGAGCCAGCGCGGCACCTGACGCTCCAGGAAGCCGTCCGGTTTGCCGTAGTCCTGCAGGCCGAGCGACTGATAGTCGAGCGAGCCCAGACGGGCGATGGCCTCGACCGCGGACAGGCCCATCTGCCGCCTGATCTCCGGATCGCCCGCGTGCGGTTGCGGCAGTTCGTTCTGCGGATTGAATCCGGTAATGGGCTCCATCAGGTAGAACACCGCGCCGAGGACGGATTCGTCCGGGCAGGCGGCGATCACCTTCGGCGCGCGCACGCCGGTTCCGTCGAGCGCGCCGAGCAGTCGGGCCTCGCGCCGGATGACGTCATTGCTCTTGGCGCGCAGATGTTTCGGACCGCGACGCAGCACATAGTCCCTACCTCCGCGGGCGAAGCGCAGCATGATGTTCTGCGTGCCGCCGCCGAGCGCGGTCACATCCTCGAACTCACCGGCAGGCAGGCCCTGCTCGTCCATCCATTTACCGACGACGGCGAAGTCGACGGCTCCCCCGCCTTCCGGAACCTCTGGCCGGTCGGCGGGCACCCCACCAGTCACGTCGCGGACCAAGGGTTCAGCGGGTTGCTCGGTTCTGGGCGTACCCGATGAGTTACCCATGTTCTCTCCAAATCAGTTGTCGCCTGAGAGCATGAACATCAATAACTATCACGATCTCACCTGTACGCCTTGCTTCGGCCATAGTAGGGCGCAGGCACGAGCCGAACCTAACTGACGGCACACGACAACAGTTTGCTTCGACCGGTGCGGCGTAGGGTTCGGAGCACGATGCGCACGCTCTTGATCGACAATTACGACTCGTTCACCTACAACCTCTATCAGCTGATCAGCGAGGTGAACGGGGAAGAACCCACGGTCGTGCGCAATGACGGGGTCGACGATATCGCCCGGCTGCGGCTGGAACGCTTCGACAATGTCGTCATCTCCCCCGGACCGGGTCGTCCTGATGTCGGTCGGGATATCGGCATCTCGGCCGCGGTGATCCGCGAGACCGAACTGCCGCTGCTCGGTGTCTGTCTCGGACATCAGGCCCTCGTCGTCGCGGCGGGCGGCATCGTGCGGACCGCACCCATCGCGCGGCACGGCTATCTCGATCACATCGAGCACGACGGTGACGAACTGTTCGCCGGGCTGCCCGAGGGTTTCACCGCGGTGCGATACCACTCACTGTGCGCGCAGCGGCCGCTACCGGACAGCCTCGAGATCACCGCCGTCGCGGCCGATGGGGTGATCATGGGCGTGCGACACCGGAGCAGACCGCATTGGGGGGTGCAGTTCCATCCCGAATCGATCGCCAGCGAGTACGGTGCGGCATTGCTCGGCAACTTCGCGAAACTTACTGCGGGCCATCGCATTAGATCGAGCATCATCGCACCGTTCGAGAATGCCGAACCACTGACGGGTAGACCCGAGTTCCGCGAATCCCGGCGCTCCTGGCAGCTGCGGCATGCGGTGATCGAGCGGGCGATCGATACCGAGGCCGCGTTCCTGCGGCTATACGGCAACTCCCCCACCGCATTCTGGCTCGACAGCGAACATGTCGAACCGGGACTGGATCGGTTCTCCTTCCTCGGCGATGCCAGCGGACCGCTGGCCGAGGTGATCCGCTACCGGGTCGGCGAGAACAAGGTGACGGTGGAATCCTCGGACGGGAATCGGCGGACCGTACCCGGCGGAATTCTCGACTATCTCGCCGGACAGCTACACCTGAGACATACCGAACTACCTGATCTGCCTTTCGATTTCGCGTGTGGTTACGTCGGATACCTGGGCTATGAGGTGAAGGCCGATTGCGGCGCGAATGCGGCGCATCGCGCCTCGACACCGGACGCGCAGTGGATCTTCGCCGATCGGATCGTGGTCGTCGACCATGTCGGCGGGCGCACCCATCTGCTCGCGCTCACCGATCCCACGCCGGAAGCCCTTCGGGCGGGCGCGGATTGGTTGCGCGATACCCGTGAGGTCCTGGAATCCCTACCGACATGGGCGAATCCGCCGACACTCGAGGTGTGCTCCGATACCGCCGCCGTCGCGCCGCTGTTCACCCGCGGGCGGGAGCGGTATCTCGCCGATATCGCCGTCTGCCAGGAGCGGCTGCTTGCGGGCGAGTCCTACGAAATTTGCATTACCGATAGCGCGTCCATGGCCGCCGCCGAATCGGACGGGCTCGATTTCTACCGCACGCTGCGCCGCTGCAATCCCGCGCCGTACGCGGCGTATCTGCGCTTCGACGATCTCGAAATCGCCTGCTCCTCACCGGAACGCTTCCTGAAGGTGGACCGCGCCCGCACCGTGGAGAGCAAGCCGATCAAGGGCACCGCGCCGCGCGGGACCACCGCCGCCGAGGACGAGCAGCTGCGGCGCGAACTGGCCGACAGTCCCAAGACCAGGGCCGAGAATCTGATGATCGTCGACCTGTTGCGCAATGACCTGGGCCGGGTCTGCCAGGTCGGCAGTGTGCACGTGCCGAAATTGATGGCCTCCGAGACGTATTCGACCATGCACCAATTGGTCTCCACCGTGCGTGGCACACTGCGGCCGAATGTCGATGTGATCGATTGTCTGCGTGCGTGTTTCCCGGGCGGCTCGATGACCGGCGCGCCCAAGTTGCGGACCATGGAGATCATCGACGAACTGGAAACCGAAGCGCGCGGCATCTATTCGGGCACCATCGGCTTCCTCGGCCTAGCGGGCACCGCCGATCTCAATATCGTCATCCGCACCGCCGTCCGCCACGACGGACACTGGCGCATCGGCGCGGGCGGTGCCATCGTGCTCGACTCCGACCCCGAGGACGAATACCACGAAACCCTGCTCAAAGCCGCCGCCACCTACCGCGCCGCACCCCATTGAGCCCTGTTACTTGCGGCGGCGGGTGCGCTTCGGGGGTTCGGGTGGTGGCGCGGGAGGATCGGCTGATTTGCCGGTAAATCGGCCGAGGAGGGAGACACCGGGGAGTTTGGCGAGGGCCATGAAGAGGTCTTCGCCGAGGCCGATCATCGCCTCCAGCCGGGGCAGCAGTCGGTCGTATGCGGCGAAGGCAGGGTCCGCCAGCGCCAGGGTGCGGTCCAGGCGGTCGATGGTGGAGTTGAGCCGGTCGATGGCGATCGAGAGGCTCTCGATCAGATCCGGGAGCGCAGCCGCCAGCTGAGCCGAGGCCGGTGGCAGGCGCACCGCCGCATCGAAGGCCTGACCAGCCGTGAGTTGTGCGGCATCCAATACTTGACTCGCCGCCGACTGTGCCGCTTCCACCGCCGATTGCGCGGCCGCCAGAACATCGCCGGGACTCGGCACTCGCCCACCCGGCGCCTTCGGAGTCGAGGCCTTGCGGCCCCCTCCCTTCGGGGTAGTCATCCCTTCACTCTGCCGCACCCATCGCTCTCCAGGCCGGATATCCCCGACCGACCGGTTTGTGTCGTGTCGGCGCGGACTCGCTCGCACCGCCGAAGATATGGACCGCCGGAGTCGGCGTGTCGGTGGTTCGTGGCATAGTTCGAGCACGATGAAACTCAGTAAAGGGGCCAACGCGGCGGTGCCGACTTCCCTTCTTGCCGTGGTTGTTTCATGGCGGTCGGGGCATGCCGTGGATGCGCATGCGCTGTTGCTCGCGGAGGCCGGGACGGTGCGCACGGATCGAGATCTGGTGTTCTTCAATGCACCCCGACATATGTCGCAGGCGGTGACGCTCGATCAAGAACCGGCCCCCGGGACGGCGCGGCTGAGCGTGTCGCTACCGCGCACCGAATCCGATGTGGCGCGGATCGTGGTCGCCGGATCGATCGACGACGGCACCTTCGGCGACATCACGGATCTCACCCTCACCATCGAGGCCGCGCACGGGCCGATCGCCCGGTTCGAGATCACCGATCCCGATGCGGTCTCGGCGATCATGTTCGGCGAGTTCTACCGCCGCGACGGCCAGTGGCGCTTCCGCGCGATCGGCCAGGGGTGGGACAGCGGGCTCCCCGGACTCGTCACCGAATTCGGCGTGACCATCGACGACCCCGCCGAACCGACACCCGATCGCTCGCGCGCGGACCGGATACCCACTTCTCCAGTGCAGCAACGTGTCTCGATGGGCACGGCGTTGGCCGGTTTGCCCGATTCCCAGCAGTTCGACACTGCACCCTGGGACCAGGACGCCGCCAACGCGGACCCGACTGGACAGCATGCTCGGCCCGATGCGGCACCGACCCGACCACGGACGCTAGGCGCAAACCGGGCAGATCAGGCTTGGCGCCACACCGCCGCCACCGGGCCCGGTGACCGAGCCGCCCATCGCCCGGACTCGGCCGACGCGCGCCCCGCCCGACCGCAACCAGGCATGCGGGTAAACCTCGAGCGCCAGCGGCACGAGGTCGAGCCGCCGATACCAGCACCGCCGAATCCCGAACGCGCGGACTGGCATTCGGATCCCGAGAACCCCGCACGGATGCGGTGGTGGGATGGGGTCGAATGGACCAGTGCCACATACGAACGGCGGCGGCCTGGTCCGCGCGGTTGTGAGCGGTGCGGAAATCCCCGGCGCCGCAAGCTGTTCGGTGGGCTCGCGCCGTGTCAGAGCTGCGAGCATGAGATCGAGGAATTCCTCACCCATTGGCATACCCAGGCCTGGCGGGCCCTGACCGCAGCCGGGCCGCGCGGTGCGGAGTGGGATGCGTTGTGGGCGTCGCTGCGGTATCAGCGAATTGATGAGGGTCTGGGCCGGGCGGCGCTGCGGGATGTGGCGCTGACCTATGTCGAGCGGCTGGTCGCGTTCGCATTCGCGGACGGCGAGATCGAGCAGACCGAGTTCGAGGCGTTCGAATACGCGATCGAGGAGTTGGCGCTCAGCGGACCGCTGGTCGAGGATCTGCGCAGGCGGATGTATCGCGGGCGCACGCTGTCGCGGTTGCGCGGAGGTGATCTGCCGGTGGTGCGAACGCCCGGCCTGCATCTGGATCCGGAGGAGAAGGTCCATGTCGATCTGCCCGCCGTGCACGTCCGCCAGCTCGCCAGGGGACCGAAACTAACCGACGGCAGGCTGATCGCCAGCAATAAGAAGCTGCGGTTCGTCGGCACCGATACCGGCACCGAATTGCCGTGGAACCGCGTGGTTTCGGTGCATGTCGAGCAGCGTTCGGTGGTCGTCGCGGCGACCTCGTCCCGCGGTGGGGCCATCTTCGATGTCGACGATCCGGATTACGTCGCGGCCGCGCTGGAAGGGGCTTTACGGGTCGCCAAACGCCTGGTCCTCACCCCCGGCCAGCGCGACACGCGCAGCATCCCGCAGGAGGTCAAGGCCGAGGTATGGCAACGTGACGGCGGTAAGTGCGTCGAATGCGGCGATGGCCACTACCTCGAATTCGATCACATCATCCCGCTGAGCCGCGGTGGTGCGACGAGTGCGACCAATCTGCAGATCCTCTGTCGCTCCTGCAACCGCGCGAAGGGTGCGCGGATCTGATCCAGATACCGCATGCGGTCGTGCACCGGAACACCGATGTGACGAACCAGGCATATGTGATGAAGCATGTTGAGCCGCGCGGCGCGCCGCCGTAGCGTGCGACATACCGAACAGGGCCGTTTGGAGGGAGTGGGATCATGCGGATTGCGGTAATCGGCGGGACCGGGGTACTGGGGGCCTCGGTGGTTCGAGAACTGAATGCGCGCGGACATCAGGTCCGCGTGGTGAGCCGGAGCGCCCCGGCGGATCGAACACTGGAGCACCGGTCCGCGGATCTTGCCACCGGCTCCGGGCTGGAGTCCGCACTGGACGGCTGCGACACCGTCGTCGACGCGGTAAGCGCCCGCAGCCGGACCCGATCGGTCATGGTGGATGGCGTGCGTCGTCTACTGGCGGCCGAGCAGCAGGCGGCTATCGGCCATCACGTCGAAATCTCCATCGTCGGTTGCGATCTCGTCCCCTTCGGCTATTATCACGCGAAGGTGGAGCAGGAGCAGGTAGTCACCACCGGCGAAATCCCATGGACACTGTTGCGCGCGAGCCAATTCCACGAACTCGTCACCCAAATCCTCGCCCTATCGGCACGCTGGCGGCTCGCACCGCGCTCGACGGCGAAGATACAGCCGATCGACGTCGACGCCGTCGCGACAAGACTCGCCGATGCGGTGGACAACGGCCCTGCCGGACGCATCCCGGATATCGCCGGACCGACCGTGCATACCCTCACCGAACTGGCCGATATCTACCGCGAACACACCGGCCGCAAGATGCTTCCACTCCCGGTGCCGATCCCGGGACGCGCCGGACGCGCCCTTCGGTCCGGTGCCCTCTGCCTGAACGGAAACGGCGACGCGGTCGGCATCGGCTACGCCGAATGGCTCTCCCGCCGACTCACTCGCTGATCAGCCCGGCCGTGCGCCCCAGATCGGCCAGCATCGCCTCGAACAGGATCTCCGGATTCGACAGCGGGATCGGATAATTCCCGAATACCTCGAGAGTGACGTGCCCGTAGAGCCGGGCCCAGATCTGGATCATCAGATACGTCACGCCGAGGTCGAGCTTTTCGGCCGGAAATTTCTGTCCGGACTCCGAAAGCGCTGCCAGCAGCTCGGTTTGGAACAGTACGAGATCATCGCGCAGCTCCGCGGGAATCACATCGGTCGGCGGGGTCACAACATCGTAGGTGGCCAGCAGCCGACCGGCGGCCGCGAGGAAGATCCGCCCGAACGGTTCGTCGAACCGGCGCAGCATGCGCGCGCGGCCCGCGCCCGGCGAGGCGAACACCAGGGTGAATTCCCTGGTGTGCGCCAGCGCCCAGCGCCGGAATCCCTTGCAGATGGCGAAGAACTGCACCGCGCCGTCATCGGGCAGCGTGGCGATCTGCTCGGACAGCTCGGCCGCGAGGTCCGCGCAGAACTCCAGGCGCAGACTCTCCAACAGGTCCTCGCGCGAGTTGTAATACCGGTACAGCGCGGGCGCGGTTATGCCGAGTTCGCGCGCGATCGCCCGCAGCGTGACCGCATCGGGACCGTGCTCGACCAGCAGTGCGCGGGCCACCCGGCGGATATCCGCATCCGAAACCACCGGTGCCCGCCCCCGCGGCTTGGACGTGTTCATAGAGGAATTCAAGCGTATTCGACTTCCCAGCGCTTGATGCCGTTCAACCAACCCGAGCGCAGCCGCACCGGATCGCAGACCTGACGCAAGTTCGGCATCACGTCGGCGATGGCATTGAACATCAGATCGATCTGCAGCCGGGCCAGGTTCGCGCCGACACAGTAGTGCGTGCCGGTGCCGCCGAAGCCGACGTGCGGGTTCGGGTTGCGCAGCACATTGAAGGTGAACGGTTCCTCGAATCCGTCTTCGTCGAAATTGGCCGAACTGTAGAACAGCCCGACGCGCTGTCCCTTCTTGATCTGCTGGCCGCCGACCTCGGTGTCCTGGGTGGCGGTGCGCTGGAATGCGGTCACCGGAGTGGCCCAGCGCACGATCTCATCCGGCGCGGTGCGCGGGCGCTGCTGCTTGTAGAGCTCCCACTGGTCCGGATTGTCGACGAAGGCCTTCATGCCGTGGGTGATCGAATTGCGGGTGGTCTCATTGCCCGCGACCGACAGCAGGATCACGAAGAACGCGAACTCGTCCGAGCCGAGGTTCTCACCGTTGATATCGGCATTGATCAGCTGGGTGACGATATCGTCGGCCGGACATTTGCGCCGCTCCTCGGCCATATTCCAGGCGTAGCCCATGACCTCGGCGGTGGCGGCGTGGTGATTGCCGTCGAACTCCGGATCATCGTAGGAGATCATCTGGTTGGTCCAGTCGAACAGCTTCTTGCGGTCGTTCTGTGGAACTCCGAGTAATTCGGCGATGGCCTGCAGCGGCAGTTCGCAGGCGACCTGTTCGACGAAGTCACCGCGGCCGGTTTGCTTGGCCTCGTGCACAATTCGGGCCGCGCGCTCGGTGAGCGCCGCGCGCAGGCTCTCCACGGCACGTGGGGTGAAGCCCTTGGAGATGATGCGGCGGGTCTTGGTGTGCTGCGGCGGATCCTGGTTGAGCATCAGCATATTGCCGAGCATGTCGATCTGCTCGCGGGTGGTTTCCTCATTGAACCGGATGATCGCGGTGTTCTCGTGCGAGGAGAACACCTCCGGATTCTTCGAGATCTCCTTGATGTGGTCGAGCTTGGAGATGACCCAATAGCCGCCGTCATCGAAGCCGCTGGCCCGCCCGGACTGCGCGCACCACCAGACCGGGGCGGTCCGGCGCAGCTCGGCGAATTCCTGGATGGGCAGGCGGGTGGACAGCAGATCGGGGTCGGTGAAGTCGAATCCCGCGGGAATCGATGGCGTGGTCACGGTCACGGCTATCTCCTAGCGGTCTGACTTGGGCTGCAGACCTCACGACACGGGGAATGGCAGCCAGCGGGGCGGTAGGAACTGTGGAACACGTTCCGAAGCCGATAAAACCACAGATCCGAGAGTTTGTGAATAGTGTTTAGTAAACCCCGTTAACTTCGGTTCGCCCGCTCGCGACCGCCCATTAGAGATAGCTAATAGCTATCAATAGCTCGCTTGATCGCTTATCGCGAAACTGTGGACGCGACCGAGCGGGCCAGCCTGTAATAGGACCCAACAGGTCACCGTTCGGAGGTCCCCATGCCCAGCCTGTACGAGCACGCCGGTGGCGACGAGGCATTGCATCGCGTCGAAGAAGCCTTCTACGACAAGGTGCTCGCCGATCCGGTGCTGAAAACCCAGTTCACCGAACGGCGCCCGACGCACGTCGACCATCTCACCTGGTTCACCGCCGAATCCTTCGGCGGCCCGGACCGTTTCACGCGCAACCTCGGGTTCGACTACATCATCGCCGTGCACCGCGGCCTCGAAATCACCGACGAACAGCGCGAGCGCTTCGCCCAGCTGTATCTGGCGGCGTTCGAGGAGGCGGGACTGTTCGACGATCCGGCCTTCCGGGATGCGGTGCGCGAACATGTCGAATTCGGTGCCCAAGTGGCACAACAGAATTCGCATGCCAAGTCCGACGATGAACTGCACCCGATCCGTGCGGTACCGCACTGGACCTGGGACGGCGACGACTGACCCGCACCTATCCCGTCAGGCGCGCGAGCAGAGCCAGAATCAAGAATGGCACGGTGGCCGAAACATCGGCCGTCTGCTCCTCGGGTGTGCCGTGGGTATGCGCCGCGACCGCGAACCCTTCGCCGAACGATGCCGAAGCCACCTCCAGCGGTCCGCTGTCGGACCAGCCCCATTTGCTGCCCTCGACGCCGGGCAGCCGCGCGGTACCCCAATCCTGCGCGGTTCCGTCGGCCGCCTGCTCACCCGCCGCGGCCATCCAGCCGAAGATCGGCGAACCGGGTTCGGTGCGCTTCTTGGTCGCCAGGAAGGTGGCCACATCCGCGGTGCTGGTGTACGACATCCCCCAGGCCGGGCCCGATTTGGTAGCGGTCAGGTGGTACTCCGCGGCAATGGCGTCGATCGCCTGCGGATACTTCGCGCCGAGTGCGTCGGCCGCGGAGTCGTCGGAATAGCGGATCATCCGCTCCGCCAACGCCAGATCCGTCGCCGACCCGTCGCCTCGATGCAGCGCGTAGTCGACCATATAGAGCTTTACCAGCGACAATCCGGTGCGCATCTCGTATTCGTTGCTGGTGCCCCACTGGACGCCGGGCACCACCGAACGGAAGGAGAACGCGGTTCGCGACGGCACACCGTCCTCATCACCTACCTCGGCGGCGGCGACGGGCGCGGCGAATACCAGAACCGCCGCGACCGCGACCGATATCGGGAAAGCCAAGCGGCCCATGGTTTCACGCCTCCTACGGCACTGCGGTTAGGACGGGCAGCAGCCAATGCCCGTCGATGGCAATATCTTCGACACCTGTCACGGCAAGCCCGAGTGCGGTTCTGGGCGAGACGTTCATGAACCTTCCTTCATCCGACTCGATTCAGACTCGGCGGTTGCCAGCGACCATCGAGCGCGCGCTCCTCGGGCACATACAGGCGAAGCGCCAGCCGGAAGGTGCCGGTTTCCGGTATAGGAAGCCAATTCCCATACGGCACATCACTTCCCGGCTCCGCGAACTGGATAGCGAGTTCCACTGAGCCGTCCGGAAGCGTTACGACAGGACGCTGATGACCGACCGAGTAGATGCCCGCGCGGTTCGGCACCAAAAAGCGCTCCGCGGTGTAGGCAGTCAGCGACCAGAAGGCCCGCGCGGGCGGAGTCCGGTCCGCGGGGAAATGCAGCCGGTACGAGCGCGGCGCACCCTGCTCCCCCGCATTCGCGCTGATCTCCGGATAGACGGTGTCTTCCGGCAGATTCGCGCCGAGTGCGCTGAACGCCGTCGAGGCACGCAGTGAGTAATCGGTGCCGTAGGTGCCGAGGTTCGTCGCGAAACCCCAGCCGTTCACACGTCTGGCTTTGGGATTGGCGTAGTCCGGGATGCGCATCTGGCCAGCCGCCACCGCCGCATCGAGATCGGCGACCGGGGCACCCGCAGTGCCGCCCGGCCGGATGCCGATCTTCGAAAACCGCTGCAGCGCGGGGGCATCGTCGCGAGCGGGCGGGTTGGTGAGCATAAGTGTGCACAGCCGGTCGAAGAAGGTGCGCCCGTCCATCCGCGCAACCTGCTGCGGAGGTGCGATCGGGGCGGTCAAATCGGGATTGATCACCGGAGTCGGCCGTTCACCGCGCAGCCACGCGCTCAGCGGTGCGAGCAGCACCTGCTGCTGCACGCTCTCGGCGGCGGCGAGGTCGGCCTGGCCGCGCAACTCGATGCGACCGATCAGCCATGCGGTCGCGGTCGGCATCGCCAATCTGGTCAGGTTATCCGGCAGCGCACCAGACCAATTGGGGCCGGTGATCACGTAGCCGTAGGGCGGGTCCTGACCGGCGCGTACCCGTGGTGCGACACTGCTGGGATTGTGGGCGGTATTGGTCCAGGCGTCCATGATCTGCATGAGCCAATACCGGTCGCCGTCCATCGGCGGAACCTGCAGCACCACCGGTTCGGTACCCACGTCGAGCCAGGCGGTGGCATAAAGGGTGTCGATATTCGGCATGACCACCGTATTCATCCCGGGATTCACCGGGCTGACGGCCCATATCCGATTGGCGGGTACGGCGGCGGTATTCGACTGCAGCGTGACATCCATCAGCACCAACGGATATCCATAAATATAGGCGTCGGTCGCGACCGACCGCGGATCACTCGGTGGCACACTACTCGAACTCGCCACGTTATCGGAGTTCGTCGATTTGCCGCACGCGACCAGGCCCGCGCCCGTAACGGCACCGGCCAGCAGCATAGATCGCCGCGACATACTCATGCCTTCTCCCTACTTTCCCGATCAGGTCGGACAACTTCGAGAGAGATCAGCCGGAGTATAGCCACATATTTGCCATAAATCGGTCAAGCGGCGATGCGGACGGGTTTTCGCCGATCAGCCGGTGCCGAGAATCGAATTCATAATCGTGCCCGCACTGGTGGCAACGACACCGCCGATCAAGGCGCCCGCCACCATCTTCGGCGATTGCATCGCACCGCCGCTCCATTTCTCCCAGGCGAACCGCCCACCCGCATAGATGATGCTGATTATCCCGGACAGCAGGGCAAACCAGGTCAGATAGCGCACCATCTGCAGCAGCTTGTCGGATAGCGGCGGAGCTTGCGGCGTCGGATTCTGGATCTGCGCCAACGTCGCATAGGCATCGCCGATCGACATCAGATAGATGTTCATCGTCTACTCCTCGACCATTACGCCCTTTCCATGATCCGCACATCGAGTCGTCTTGCAACCTCGCCGGGATCGTGACTGCACGGTCGCCGAGAAACCGATACCATCGCGGAGAGCGAGTTACCCCCTTGTCCCGCATCCAGAATGAGCAACACGAGATGATCCTGGCCGCCGTTTACGACACTTGGGCACAGATCGGCAATCCCACACCCGAGGCCCCTCCGGTGTCCGACAAGATTCTTCAACTGGTCCGTTACTTCACCTGGTTCGTGCTGCTCGCCGGCATTTGCGCCATCATCTACGCAGGTGGTCGCTTCGCCTGGGAGAAGTGGAGCGGCGGCGGTCTGGAATCCCCGAAGATGGTGGCCGGCGCCATGATCGGCGGTGTCATCGCCACCAGTGCGGGCACCATCATGAACGCGGTCATCGGCTGAGTTCGCGACTTCGACTGCGGACCGGCACGATTCAGCGCAGGATGCCCGCTCGGCCGGCCGCGCGTAGCCAGTCCGGGAATTCGCCCAGCAACCGGGCATACAGCTGTGCGTCGTCCACCTGGTCTATGTCGTCGAGGGCGAAGAAGCCCGCGTTGTCCACGACCCGATCCGACATTTCGTCGAGGGTGCGCAGCAGGCCGTAGTTGGCCCTGCCGAGGCCGACGAACTGCCAGAAGGCGGGCAGACGGGACGCATCGCGCATGAGTGCGGCGATCTCGCGCTTCTTCGCGAAGCCGCCGTCGGTGAAGAACAGCACCAGGGTCGGCGCATCGCCGGGCCGCAGCGATGCGATGATGTCGCGCATGATCGGCAGTTCGTCATTGCGACCGCCGATCCCGGCATAGTCGATGCCTTGGTGAGTGCCGGTGAGGTGCAAGAAGGTCTGGGCCCATGCCTCGGCGTGCTCGACGGTGATATCGGGCAGTTTCGCGAAGGACAACGCGTAGAGGTAGGCCTCCAGGGTGCCGTCCTCATCGAGCTGGGTGGCCACCGGGATCATCCGCTGCACAACGCGATGCACGACCTGTTTGCTGTATTGCCTGCTCATGCTGAGGGTCTTGTCGATGACCAGGACGACGCGGGCGCGAATTCCGAAGGCGTTCTTGTTGATCAGGACCTTGGCTACTTCGCGTTTGCGCAGGTCGAGTTGGGCGCGCTTCTCGAAGGAGAGTTCGGCTTCGCCGGGCACGGTGCGGACCTCCGCGGTGGCGGGCGGCGCGGGCTCGTCGTCGACGCTCACCCCGTGGTCGGTGACCAGCGCGGCGAAACCGCCCGCATAGCCCTGCCCGACCGCACGTACTTTCCACTCGGAATTACGCCGATACAGTTCCAGTGCGATAACAACAGATTCGCTGTCGAGTCCCTCGATCACATACTCGTAGAGTGCATTTCCTGTTCCGTCGGCAACAGTCGCAACCGGCGGCGCGAATTGCCCGAAAGTTGCCCCGGATTCGTCCAAAGTGATGACCACCCGTATCTGGGCAATATCGGCGGGTACCTGGGCCGCGGAAACGGCCAGCGCCGCAGGCGTTCCCGATCGCAGTTCGACACCGGGCGCCTGCGGCTGATTGAAGAAGACGAAATCGGCGTCGGTGCGAACGCGGCCGGCTTCGGTCACCAATAATGCCGAGACATCGGCCGGGGCGATGGATCGCACCGAGACAACGACATTCGATGCCGCGAGCGGGCCATTCTGTCCCTTGACGAGTGATATGCCCACCGCGACTCCTTGCCGTACCTGATCGAACCCGAACAGACTAGGCGTCTCACAGACCTCTGAGCAGTGTCAACACATCCAACGCTGTTTCGACGGAACCGCTGAGCAGCCGGATCTCCGCCGCGGTCGCATCGTGCAGTCCAGGATCCTCCAGTGCCAGGCCATTTCCATAGATCACCACGTTGTATCCGAGATCGGCGGCCCGTAGCAGCGGACCGGTCGCCACGCCCGCGCCGAGCAACAGGTCCAGACCCTCGCCGACGAAATAGAACCGCCACAGCGGACCGAGATCGCCGTTGTAGATCTCCTTGGTACGGTCGATGATCACCTGACCGGAGGCGGCGATGCCGTCGACGATCTCGAAGTAGTCGGGCGCGTTCTCCGGCCTACTCGCAACCGTCGCCACCGAATATGGGAGATCAACGGTCAAATGCGCGTTGTAGCCCGCCATGGCGACGTGGGCGGGCGATACCTCGCACCTGCGAGCGAGTTCGAAATACCGCGCCCAGTGCGGCTCGACCGGCGCGCCGGTGAATGCCGCATGCACATTGACCAGGAATCGCCGCAGCAATTCCAGGCTGATCGCATGCGCGTACTCCCGATCCTGAAACGCACCGGGATCGCGCTGTAATGGCATTACCGCCACCTGCTCCACACCGTCGAGTCCGAGCGGAAACAGTCCGCGCCGATCCCGGTGGGCGACCAGTATCTCGGTGATCTCATGGTGGCGCGCGACCGCGCTCTCCAAGCGTTGCAACGTATCTCCGGTCAGCGTGCTGGTATCGGAGAGTTGCGCGATGGTGTCCAGTTCGTCCGCCGACAGCGGGGTGCCACAGAACGCCGGATCAACCGGCTGCGCTAAGGCCACCGGCGTCAGCCCGACGGCAATCGCGATTACTGCGGTGATCAGTCCGAGGATGGCCGTTCGCAAGGAAGCTCGCACCGCCGGAGTCTAAGCGCGATTCAGGTTTCCGCCGAGCCGTGACACGGCACCTGATCACCACACGCTATCGCTTCGAGCGCGACCAGCCGAAGGTCAGGGCTACGGCGCGTTTCCAGTTGTCGTATTCGTCTTCGCGGTGGGTGGGGTCCATTTGGGGGATCCATTGTCCGGCGAGGCGCCAGTTGCTGCGTAGGCCTTCGAGATCGGGCCAGTAGCCGACGGCCAGTCCGGCGGCGTAAGCGGCTCCGAGAGAGACCGTTTCCGCGACGAAGGGACGCATGACGGGGATATCGAGGACGTCGGCGACGATCTGCATGAGCAGGTTGTCGGAGGTCATGCCGCCGTCGACGCGCAGGGTGCGGGCTTGGAGTCCGGAGTCGGCGTTCATGGCGTCGACGACTTCGCGGGTCTGCCAGGCGGTGGCCTCCAAGACGGCGCGGGCGAGGTGGCCCTTGTTGATGTAGGAGGTCAGGCCGATGATCAGACCCCTTGCGTCACTGCGCCAATGGGGTGCGTAGAGGCCGGAGAAGGCGGGCACGATATAGCAGCCGCCGTTGTCTTCGACTGTGCGAGCGAGGGTTTCGATCTCGGGCGCACTCGACACCAGACCGATATTGTCGCGCACCCACTGCACCAGCGAGCCGGTGACCGCGATCGGCCCCTCCAGTGCGTATACCGGTTCGGGTTCGATCTGATAGCCGATGGTGGTGAGCAGACCGTGCGAGGACTGCACCAGCTCGCGCCCGGTATTCATCATCAGGAAGCCGCCGGTGCCGTAGGTGCATTTGGTTTCCCCACGGGCGAAACAGGTTTGGCCGAATAGCGCGGCGTGCTGGTCGCCGAGTGCGGCGGCGATCCGGATGCCGGGTACGACCCGGCTGGTCGTCCCATAGGATGCGGTCGACGGCTGAATGCTCGGCAGCATCGCGGCTGGAATTCCGAAGAACTCCAACAGTTCTCGATCCCAGGCGAGTGAGGCGATATTCATCAAGAGCGTGCGGCTGGCATTGGTGACATCGGTGCGATGCACACCGCCGTCCGGTCCCCCGGTCAGATTCCAGATCAGCCAGGTCTCCATGGTGCCGAACAGCACGTCCCCGCGCTCGGCCCGATCCCGCAGTCCCGCAATGATATCCAACAGCCAGCGCAGCCGCGGAGCGGCGAAGTAACCGGCCAGCGGCAGGCCGCACAGTTCGCGAATCCGTTCCGCACCCGGCTTGCTTTCGAATTCGCGCACCAGCTCGTCGGTGCGCACGTCCTGCCAGACGATTGCCCGGCGGATCGGCACACCGGTGCGGCGATCCCACACCACCGTTGTCTCGCGCTGATTCGCGATACCAAGGGCCGCAACCTGTTCCGCGGCGATACCGGAATCCCGCAGCGCCTGCGGCACGATCCGCTCGACATTGCGCCAGATCTCCAGTGCATCCTGCTCGACCCAGCCGGGCCGCGGATAGTGCTGCTGGTGTTCGCGCTGTGCGACGCCGACCAGGCGGGCGCGCTGATCGAACAGGATGCACCTGGTGGAGGTGGTGCCCTGGTCGATCGCCAGCACATAGCGTTGCGACATCGGCTACTTTCTGTCGGACGAAAATTCGGATGGTCGAGCTAAACGAGACTCACTGTCCGGCACCGAGATCCCGCGATACCGCATGCGCCGCGTCGCGGACGTGCCCGACCAGCGTCGGCCGGTGCCGCAGTCGCGGATCGCAGAGCCGATCGACCGGGCCGCTGATCCCGATCGCACCGACCACGAGTCCGCCGTGTGTCCGGATCGGCGCGGCTATTGCGGCCGTCCCGGATCGGAATTCCTCGATCTCCCCGGCCCATCCAGCCTGCCGGACCGCGGTAAGCGCCCGGCTGAGCGCCGCCCGGTCGACAATGGTGCGCCGGGTGAGCGGCGCCAACTCGGCACCGCGAACAGCGGCGGCGAACTCGGCGTCATAGGCGAGCAGCACCTTGCCGAGCGCGGTCGCATGCGCCGGTAGCAATTCACCGACCTCGAGTGCCTGTTCGGAGTTGTCCGGCCGGAAGACGTGGTGCACGACCACAACGCTTTCGTCCGCCGCGGCGCCGATCCGCACCGACTCTCCCGTCCGCGCGGCCAGGGCGTCAGCCCAGTTGATCGCCCGCGAGCGCAGTTCGTTGTTGTCGAGATAACTCGTCCCGAGATGCAGTACGGCCGCGCCGAGCTGGTACTTGCCGCTGGCCTGATCTTGTTCGACGAACCCGACACCCTGCAATGTACGCAGGATGCCGTGCGCGGTCGGCTTGGCCAGCCCGAGCGCACCTGCGATTTCGCCGACTCCGAGACGGCCGGAACCCCGAGCGAGCAGCTGTAGGACGGCCGCCGCTCGTTCGATCGATTGGATCGGACCGGGCATACGCGGAAACCTATCCGCGCGATTCGACAATGTCGAACACACACCAACCGACGAGCAACATCTACGCAATGCATGTGACCTGCATCATCGCGACCTCCACGGTCGCTGGACAGTAGTGACGTCGCCCAGCGATGACCATCACAATCGTTCGGCATTGTCGAACGCACGCTATGTCCGTTTCGGCGATCCGGTCGTAACGTCGGCCCCAACGGCCGCAACCGCGGCAGTCTTTGCAGACGGAGGCTCAACGTTGAACTTCGGCTCGCTATCCGCAACCGAGGCCCTCGGCACAGCGATCCCGGTGCTGCTTGGTGTCGCCGTGGTCGCGAATGTGTTGCTGACCAAGTCCACTCGGCCGGTTCACTCGCCGAACTCGCTGTCTTGTCTCCCGATGCGTTTTCCGAAAGGACAGCAGCGATGAGCCAGTACGTCGGCGCCATCGATCAGGGCACCACGAGCACCCGCTTCATGGTGTTCGACCACGGCGGCAATGAGATCGCCCGGCACCAACTCGAGCACGAGCAGATCCTGCCCCGCGCGGGTTGGGTGGAGCACAACCCGACCGAGATCTGGGAGCGCACGCGCTCGGTCATTGTGTCCACCCTGAACAAGGCGAATCTCGTCGCGAGCGATCTGGCGGCGCTCGGCGTGACCAATCAGCGCGAAACCACCGTGGTGTGGAATCGCCGGACCGGGCGGCCGTATTGCAATGCCATCGTCTGGCAGGACACCCGCACCGACAAGATCGCCGCCGAGCTCGAACGCGCGGGTCACGGCGAAATCATTCGGCGTAAAGCGGGTTTGCCGCCGGCGACCTACTTCTCCGGCGGCAAGTTGCGCTGGATCCTGGACAATGTGCCGGGCGTCGCCGCCGACGCGGACAAGGGCGAGGCCGTCTTCGGCACGACCGACACCTGGCTGCTGTGGAATCTGACCGGCGGCATCGATGGCGGCGTGCACGTCACCGATCCGACCAATGCCAGCCGCACCATGCTGATGGAT
The DNA here is from genome assembly GCF_044458905.1 of Nocardia sp. NPDC050408. Classification (NCBI taxonomy): domain Bacteria; kingdom Bacillati; phylum Actinomycetota; class Actinomycetes; order Mycobacteriales; family Nocardiaceae; genus Nocardia; species Nocardia sp. NPDC050408. Next base: position 240,335 of record NZ_JBITIL010000009.1, read on the forward strand.
CTGGAATCCTGCGACTGGGACGACGAACTGTTGTCCGTCTTCGGAATTCCGCGCGCCATGCTGCCGACCATCGCGCCCTCGTCGAATCCGGAACTGTTCGGCAGGACCCGCGCCGACGGACCGTTCGGCGGCGAGGTGCCGCTGGCGGGTGTGCTCGGTGATCAGCAGGCGGCCACCGTCGGTCAGGTGTGCTTTCGCCCCGGCGAGGCCAAGAACACCTACGGCACCGGAAACTTCTTGCTGCTCAATACCGGGACCGAACTCGTGCGCTCCCAGCACGGACTGCTCACCACCGTCGCCTACCAGTTCGGCGACGAGAAGCCGGTGTACGCGCTGGAGGGTTCGATCGCGGTCACCGGCTCGGCCGTGCAGTGGTTGCGCGATCAGCTCGGCATCATTTCCGGTGCGGCGCAAAGCGAATCGCTGGCCAGGCAGGCCGAGGACAACGGTGGGGTGTACTTCGTGCCCGCGTTCTCCGGTCTGTTCGCGCCTTATTGGCGTTCGGACGCACGCGGTGTGATCGTCGGGCTGTCGCGCTACAGCACCAATGCCCATCTCGCACGGGCCACCCTGGAGTCGATCTGCTATCAGACCCGCGATGTCGTCGAGGCCATGGAGGCCGATTCCGGTGTGCGCCTGGATACCTTGCGGGTGGACGGTGGCGTCACGGCCAACGAACTGTGCATGCAATTGCAGGCGGACTTCCTCGGTGTGCCGGTCTCACGGCCGGTGGTCGCGGAGACCACCGCACTCGGAGCGGCCTATGCCGCCGGACTGGCCGTCGGATTCTGGAGCGACACCGACGAACTCGTACAGAACTGGCGCGAGGACAAACGCTGGACACCCACCTGGACCTCGCAACAGCGCGAACGTGGCTACGCCCGTTGGAAAAAGGCGGTCGCGCGCACGCTCGACTGGATCGACGTCGACGACTGACAACTCGCAGACTCAGTAGCACCGAAACAAGGAGACATACCGTGTCCGCACGTTTGGACTCGAACTACCGCACTAATGCACTGAACACATTGGGCGACAACGAAATCGACGTACTCGTTATCGGCGGCGGCGTAGTTGGCGCCGGTGCCGCCCTCGATGCCGCCGCCCGCGGCCTGACCGTCACCCTGGTCGAGGCAAGGGATTTCGCCGCAGGCACCTCGAGCCGCTCCAGCAAGCTCATCCACGGCGGCCTGCGCTATCTGGAGCAACTCGACTTCTGGCTGGTACGTGAGGCTTTGAAGGAACGCAGCCTGCTGCTGCACCGACTCGCCCCGCATCTCGTGCGCCCGGTGTCGTTCCTGCTGCCACTGCAGCACCGGGTCTGGGAGCGCGCCTACATCGGCGCGGGAGTCGCGCTCTACGACACTATCGGCGGGGCCAGGGCGCTGCCCATGCATCGGCACCTATCACACACGCGCGCAATGGAATTGGCGCCCGCACTACGCGACGACGCGATGATCGGCGCGATCCGCTACTTCGACGCCCAGGTCGACGATGCGCGCCACACCATGACCATTGCCCGCACCGCCGCCCAGCACGGCGCGACGGTGCTGACCCGCACCAAGGTCACCGGTCTGCTGCGCGACGGTGAGCGGGTGATCGGCGCCCGCGTCACCGATGTGGAGACCGGTCGCGAATACACCGTGCGCGCCCGCCGGGTGATCAGCGCGACCGGCGTCTGGACCGACGAGATGAACAAGATGACCGGGGTGGATTTCCCATTCCACGTACGCATGTCGAAGGGCGTGCACATTCTGGTCCCGCGTGAGCGACTCGACCTGGATACCGGTCTGATCATGCGCACCGAGAAGAGCGTGCTGTTCGTGATCCCGTGGGCCCGGCACTGGATCATCGGCACCACCGATACCGATTGGGCGCTGGACAAGAATCATCCGGTGGCCAGCGATGCCGATGTGCAGTACATCCTCGACCATATGAATGCGGTGCTGCGAGAACCGTTGTCCCGCAACGATATTGTCGGCACCTACGCCGGTCTGCGGCCGCTGCTGTCGGGCGCATCCGCCGATACCGCGACGCTCTCGCGCGAACACGCTGTCGCGGAACCGGTTCCGGGTCTGTTCGTGATCGCGGGCGGTAAATACACCACCTACCGCGTGATGGCGGCCGATGTGGTGGACGCGGCCGTCAAGGGGCTGGGTCGCGCGACCGCCCCGTCGGTGACCGAACACCTGCCGCTGCTCGGCGCCGTCGGATTCCAGGAACTGGCGGCCGATGTGAACAGCGTCGCGCAGCGGGCCGGTCTGCCCGTCACAACCGTCGAGCATCTGCTCGGTCGCTATGGATCGGACGTCTCCGAGTTGTTCGAGGTGATCGCCGCCGAACCGGAGTTGGCCGAACCACTCCCCGGTGCCGGTGCATACCTCGGCGCCGAGGTCGTCTACGCGGTGACATATGAGGGCGCACTGCATCTAGACGATGTCCTGACCCGCCGCACCCGCATCTCGATCGAAACCGCCGACCGCGGCCTGACCGCCGCACCCGCGGTGGCCTACCTCATGGGCACCCGACTCGGCTGGGATGCCGCGACCACGGATCGCGAAATCACCCGCTACCGCGAGCGGGTGGAGGCGGAATTGGCCGCGAACAAGGCCGCCGACGACGAGTCGGCTAATGCCGCGCGCTTGGTCGCCGTCGCCTGAGTTCGATGGCGCTGAGTTCGATGGCGCGTGGTACGAAATCGTACCGCGCGCCATCCGCGTCAGATGTCCGAGCCGCCGTAGCCACCGGGCGTCGATTCGTCGGTTTCCAACTGCTCCTCCTGCGGATGTTCGTCGGCATGCGTGGGTTTGCTGTGCTCGTCCGCGAAGTCGCCCTCGTCGTTCTCGATTGTTCGCGGATCGATCTTTCGTCCGGTCATGCTCGTCGTATACCCGGGATCCGCCGCCGAACGCAGACCGATCAGCTTTGATCGGGCAACTGCGTCCCGAGTCGGTCGCGGGATCGCGGGCGACGCTGGTGGCACCATTCGATATCGCGGCGACAAAACCGAAAGATTGCCCCCAGCGCATGTTCATCCGAAAGATCGGCTGCGCCGAATGTAGGTAAGTAAGCATCCCACGTTCGGAATGAGGCTATTTATGGGCAAACATCGAGCGACAGCGCGGATTCGACCCATACGTCGACGAACCGCCGCACTCACCTTGGCAAGTGCGGCCCCGCTGTCCGCCATCCTGATCAGCGCCGCACCCGCGACCGCTGACTCACAGCCACTAGACAACAGGTTCGTCGTCGAGCCATCGGCTCCGGTCGGCGACAACATCGCACTCGCTCCCTTGCCGCTGTGGAGCGCCACCGCACTGGTGGCCGATCCGAACCCCGACCCCACCGACAGCGTGGACACGACAGGCCCCGACCAGGGCCCACAGATGCTCGTCACCGACAATCGCATTCACATCGGCAATCTCCAGATGGATCGCCCGGACTGGCTGCCGTCCGAATACGCCGCCCAGATCAACGATGCGTCCGGAGGTGCTAAAACCGCACTGTCCCAGGGAATTCAGTCGGCGGGTACCGACCGCGCCCGCTCCGACCATGTCGCCGATACGATGATCGGTGACGCCATCATCGGCGCGTCGGTGGGTGCCACCCTAGCGTCCCCGCTCGCCGCCACCAGCGCGGTGGTCGGCGCGGCTGCAGGTTTCATCGCCGGAATCCCCTTCCTCCCCGCGGGACTGGTGGTCGTCCCCGTCATCGGCGCGGCCATCGGCTACGCGGTGATCGCCGCACCGGCCGCGGCGGCCGGCGCAGCCGTCGGTGCGGCGGTCGGCGCAATCGAGGGTGCCGCCACCCCGATACCGCTCCAGGAGCAACCGGCAACCGCATAACCTACGTTGCGCGGCAATTGCCGGATGTGACCGTTGCCGCGGGTGGACAATCCTCGCGTGAGCCCGTTACGCCGTATCAGCCGAGCAGTGCTGGCATTCCTGCTGGTAGTGCTGGCTGGTACCGTCGGCTACCTCATTCTCGGGTTCGGGTTGCTCGATGCGCTCTACCAGACGGTGACGACCATATCCACCGTCGGCTTTCGCGAGGTCCACCCGCTCAACGCTGCGGGCCAGCTGTTCACGATGGTGCTCATCATCGTCGGCGCGGGCACCGCGCTGTACATGTTCGGTGTCCTGCTCGAGGCGCTCATCGAAGGACATCTCCGCGAACACATGGAGAGGCGACGGATGGACCGGCGCATCGACCGGATGTCCGGTCATATCATCGTCTGCGGCTGGGGCCGCGTCGGCACCGCGTGCGTGCAATACCTCAGCGGGCTGGGTAAACAGATCGTCGTCGTCGATCGCGATCCGGCGCGGCTGCAGGGGCTCGAATATCCCAATGTGCTCGGCGATGTCACCGATGACAGGGTGCTGGAGACCGCCGGCATCCAACGCGCCCACGCCTTGATCGCGGCGCTGGACGGCGATGCCGACAATGTCTACGTGACCTTGTCGAGCCGGGCGCTGCGGCAGGATCTGGTCATTGTCGCCAGGGCGCGCACCGAGGGTTCGAAGTCGAAACTGCTTCGGGCCGGGGCGAATCGGGCGGTGAACCCGCAGTTGATCGGCGGGCGACGAATGGCGGCGTTCGCTTTGCAGCCCAACGTCGCCGAATTCCTCGACGTGGTCATGCACGACGAAACGCTCGACTACCGGATCGAGGAATTCGATATCGCCCCGGACTCGCCGTTGATCGGCCGCACACTGGAGGACATCGCGGTGCGCCAGACGACCGGTGCACTGGTGCTGGCCATTCGCACACCCAATGGGCAGTTCATCGCCAACCCTCTCGCCGAAACCATACTGGCGGTCAACACGATTCTGATCGTGCTGGGCACAGCGGCCCAACTCGATGCGATACGCGGCTTCGGCCACAAATAGATCGAGCGGGGTGCCACAAATAGATCGAGCGGGGTGCCGCTGGGCGACACCCCGACACCGATCTAATCCAGGAAAACCGGCAGCGTACGGTGTCCATTCGAAATGAAGCTGCCGACCGGCGCCAATTCCGACGGATCCACGGCCAACCGCATATTCGGGAACCGCTCGAATATGGCAGGCAGGGCGATCGTCGCCTCGAGCCGGGCGAGCGGGGCGCCGATGCAGTGGTGCGCGCCGTGCCCGAAGGACAGGTGTTCCTTATTGACCCGCTGCAGGTCGAACGTGGCAGCGGTGGCGCCGTGCAGGTTCGGATCGCGGCCCGCGGCGGCGTAGGACGCGAGAATCGCCTCGCCTTTGGGAATTCGGATCTCGCCCAGCTCGATATCGTCGACCGCGTAGCGCAGCGGCAGATGCGCGACCGGCGCCTCGTAGCGCAGCGTCTCCTCCACCAGATCCGACCACGGCACCCGGCCCTCGATCAGATCGGCGCGCTGCTCGGGATGGGTGAGCAGGATGAAGATCGCCTGGTCGAGCAGATTGACCGTAGTCTCGTGACCGGCATTGATGACCAGCATCAAGGTGTCGACGAGTTCCTTCTCGCTCAACTGTGAACCGTCGTCCTCGTCGCGGGTGGCGATGAGGACACTGGTGACATCGTCGCCCGGAGTTTCGCGCCGGTAGGCCACGAGTTCGCTGACCAGGCGATACATCTCGAGGTAGTTGGCCTGTGCTTCCTCGGGGCCGAACGAGGTGTCGAAGAAGCCGTCGACGCATTTGCGCAGGCCGGGTCCGAGATGTTCGGGCACACCCATCATTTCGGTGATGATCTCGATCGGCACCGGATAGGCGTAACCCTCGCGCAGATCGGCCACCTCCCCCTTCGGCGTGGCCGCGAGCGCGTTCAGCAGTCCCTCGGTGATCGCCTCGATGCGTGGACGCAGCGCCGTGGTGCGGCGGTGGGTGAATGCGGGCGAGACCAGCTTGCGCAGGCGACGGTGGTCGGTGCCGTACGCGGTGAACATGTTGTCGACCGCGATCCACGGCAGCAGCGGCCACTCCTCGGTGATCTCGCCATTGATGAACGAAGTCCAGTGCTGCCGTGCGTCTTTCGACACCCGCGGATCGGCGAGCAGACTCTTGAGCACGGCGGCATCGGTTACCGACCATGCGGGCACACCACCGGGCAGGGCGACCAGCGCAACCGGTCCGCGCTCCCGGATCCGCTCGTTCTCGCCTTGGATATCAGCGCCGGTCAGATCCAGGACCAGCGGTTCATGCTCCATCGTTATCTCCTAGAGGACGGGCAGTGGAGGGGACTTGGGGAAGACGACCGGCAGCGCCGCCAGTGCCCGGTGGAATGGTCCGGGCCGCCAAGTCAATTCGTCTGCGGGCACGGCCAGATCCATCTCGGGGAGTGCGTCGAGCAGCTGATCGATGGCATCCTGAACGACCAGGTAGGCAACGGATTTCGCGGGGCAGGCGTGCGGCCCGGCGCCCCAGGCCAGATGCGAGCGGTTGCCGGTGCGGTCGCCGCCGCGGATCGCCGGATCGTTATTGCAGCCCGAAAAGCTGACCACGACCGGCTGATGGGCGGGCAACCAGGTGTTGTCGATGAGGGTCGGCTGGCGCGGGTAGGTGATGCTGAAGTTCGCCATCGGCGGGTCGTTGAACAACACCTCGTCGAGTGCGTCGCGGGTCGAGAGGCTACCGCCGAGCATCTCACCGCCGAAGCGGTCGTCGGTTAGCATCAGCAGCAGGGTGTTCGTGATCAGATTCTGCATCGGTTCGATGCCCGCACCGTAGAAACTGATCAGCTGGCATAGCATTTCGGTATCGTCGAGCTTGGACGGGTGGTGAGCCATTCGCGAGGTGACGTCGTCACCGGGCTCGGCCCGGCGTAGCTGCACCAGCTCCAGTAGCGCCTCGCTGAGCATCGCCATACCAGCGGCCGCCTCGACGGTATCGAAGAGCATCGCCATACCGGTCGCGACCCGCTGCCCCAGTTCCGTTGGGCAGCCGACCATCTGGTTGATGACCTCGAAGACGACCGGCAGCGCGTACTGGGTGACCAGGTCGACCTCGCCTGCCTCGCAGAAGCTGTTGATCACCGGGATGGCGATCTTCTCGACCGTCGAATGCAGTTCGTGCAGATCGATTCCGTCGATGCTGCCGGTATACGCCTGCCGATAGCGGGCATGCGCCGCCCCGGTATTGCGTAGTGCGTTCGGGTACCACATCATCATCGGCTTGATGGGTGAGTCGTCGGGAATTGTCTGTTCCCATTGCCGCGGATCCGCCGGAAAGTGTTCGGGATCATTGAGGATTCGCACCGCGGTCTGATACCCGACCACCAGGGTGGCGGGCACACCCGGCGCCAACTCCATCGGCACCAGCGACCCGTATTGGCTGCGGGCCTCCCGATAGGCCCGATGTGGATCCGCGGCGAACTCCTCGGTATGCAACAACACTCGGGGTTCGCCGGGATCCAGTGGTGAGCCGTGCTGGGCGGGGCAGACTCCGGTCGCGGTGGCGCGGGTTGACGATGGCGTGGTCAAAGGCGTGACTCCAGACGTTGGATCAGCAAGGTGGCCAGGATCAATGGAAGCACCGCGGCGATAACACAGCCTGCGGCCACAGCACTCAGTTCAGCCCTCCTCGCGACGCCGACCGTATGTGACCCCGGCCATGAGGTCCGCGTCGAGAACTCGGACCCTGGCGAGGCAACCACAGTCGACTGCGGTCACCCCACAGTCCCTGCACGACAGGCGATTTCGACACACAATCACCGGACGCCCTACCAGCCGCCCAGAACTCGACGACCCGCCCACGTTATCAGCATCCGGAAGAACTCTCTCCAGATCCGTCCGCAACGCCCGCACGCCGACCGCGAACCCGCCGCTATCGGCAAATATGTTGAGCTGCTATTGATCACGTCGCTCGTTGAGGCTCGACGAGAAGTGCCCCCACATGCTCTGTGGCAATTGCACACCGCCGTAGATGTGCAGTTGCGATAAATAGTGTGTACGTCCGAAGCAAGCTGCTCGGCGGCGCGGTCCGGGCGCCCTGCTCGGGGTGGGTTCAGTCGGCGCTGGGAAGCCTGGCTTCACCCGCGGGCCGGCGGACTGCGGTTTCGATGAGTTCGGTGAGTTGAGCTGCGGGGACGGGAATGCCGGGGGTTAGTTGGGTCCACTGACGGAAGGCGTCGACGTCCATGGCTGGGATTTCGCCGAGGTAGGGGTGAATGTATGCCGGGGTGTTCGGCTCGGTGCGCCAGCTGTCGGTCAGCGGGCCGATGTCCACCGCGTCATAGCCGAGGAGGTTCAGAAGCTGGGCGACTTCGGCTTTGGCGGCCGTGTTGTCACCTGCGATGGGAAGGGCGCTGCGGTCCGGCGCACCTACCGGGCGGGCGAGGGAGAGCAGCTGGTGCGGGGTGATGGTATTGAATGCCTTGACCACTTGGGAATCCGCGAGATGGCGCTGGATCAGGGTGCTGGAAGTCAGTGCGCCTGTATCCAGTTCGCTCAGGTGACCGTCTCGCTGTGGATAGTAGTTCGCAGTGTCGAGGACCGTCTTTCCGGCCAGCGCTGTCGCGGGGAGCTTTTGAAGGGCCATCAGCGGAATCGCTGCGACCACCAGATCCGCGGCGCGTGCCACTTCCGCGGGTGTGGCCGCTCGGGCTCGGCTACCGAGTTCATCTACCAGATCAGCGAGCGTCTCGGGACCCCGCGAATTACTCAGCACGACATCAAGGCCTGCTGAGATGGCCAGGCGGGCAATGGAAGTACCGATCATTCCGCAGCCGATGAGTCCGAGCGTTCCGTGCACGGCGTATCTCCGTTCGTTGATGTGGGTGCCGCCTGACAGCGTGAATCCATCACGAACCCACGACCAGACCCGTGTTCTGCCTACTCACGCCGTGATCACCCACAGCGATGCGATGGTCGCCGCACACCGGCATAGGGTTATCGAGTGGACGACCGGACCGAGCTCAGCGGATTCCTCAAATCGCGCCGAGCTCGCCTGCGCCCGCAGGACGTCGGGCTGCGCGACCACGGCGGCGTACGCCGAGTCGCAGGCCTGCGGCGCGAAGAGCTGGCCCAGGTGGCGGGTTGCGCGCCGATGTCAGCTCCGGCCGATGCAGTGCGGCGGCACGGAACTTGGCCACGATCAACCAGCCTTCATGGCACCCAAGTAATTTGGCAGTCCGGCACAGATATCGGCGGGCGCTCGGAGGAAGCGCCCGCCGATATCTGTATCCGTGCTCATCGCTCGACCACCAATGCCGTACGGTTCAGAATCAGCCATTCATCAGCGTTCTTCCCCATGCGGAAGGCGTCATAACCCTTGATGGCGGCGAATCGGCCCGGGTTCGCCAGCACCTTCCGTTGCTCTTCCAACGCTTGTTTCCGTACGATCGCGGCCTCGGTCTGCTCGCCTCGTTTCAGGCGCGTCAACTCCTTGTGAATCGGCCGCAATTCCTTGTCCTGCTCCTTCAACAGCCGATTCAACAGCGTGGTTCGCGCGTCGGGTCGCAGCGCCATGTGTATCACCTCGCCGCCGGTATCGTCGGCATAGCCTTTCGCCCGGTCCGCCTTGGTCGTTGCATAGATTCCACTGCCGTTCGCCCCTGAGGATCCGAAGTATTCGCCGGATTTGAATTGGTCGGCATAGTCCCAGATCGGCACGCCACGGAACAGCTCCGTCCCGGGCGGGACGATATCGCGAATTCCGCCCACCCCCACCAGAGTCGGTGGGCCGTCGAATCCCTGGCGACGGCAGATCTCCCGCAACATCGGATCTCCGGTTGTCTTGCCGCGAAGTACGGAGTGCAGCTGGCGATAATCCAGCTCGTCGATGAGGTCGCGCCCCTTGGCGCGGGGAGTCGATGCCGAGGTATCGCCTGCTGGCTGCCTCGACATTTCGGACTTCGACTGCCTAATGACGAGCGCGTTCTTCTCGTCACGATCTACTAAATCGTCAAGGCCCCGGCGTGAGGTTCCGGTGATTTCTCGGGATCCGTCGGCCGCCGCTTTGGTGCCTAGCCTGAGCACCGAACTCAGCTGCCCGGTCGCCGTTTTCATCGCGTCGATCAGGACTCTGCTGATCATCCGATCTCACTGTCATGATGAGCAAGGATCCGATAGATCCTGCCCGTCGCCGATTGAACAGGCGGATCTTACTTTCGCCCACCGCTGTCGATATTCCCGAGAATGAGAATGCTGTGCGATGGAGTGACGTCGTTGAACAGGCCGCTTCCCCAGGAGGCAATGTGCGGGTGCATCTGCGAGGTCCCGTGGTGAGCAGTGGTGTCGGTCGAACACCACCAGCGGTGGGAGATGATCGCGCTGTGGTGATCGGCGTCGGTCTGATCAGTGGATCACGGCGTGTCTATTGAATTACCGCATGAGGTGGCGCTGTTCCTGAATGTCATGGGTGTCCCGTATCCGGACATCGATGAGGATCAGGTGCGTGAATTGGCCACTCAGGTGCGAAATTTCGCCACGAACGTGCGCGATACGCACGAGTCGGCCACCGACACGATCCAGGATATGGGCTCGGTCTATTCGGGATACTCCTACGAGCAACTGGTCGCGACGTGGGCGCGGATGAGCGCATCGCATATGGCGGATCTGGACCGGGCATGCCATGTGGTGGCGAAGGTCCTGGACGTCACGGCGGAGGTGATCACTGCGGTGAAGGTCGCTGTACTCGCCGGATTGGCTGGGCTGGCGGCGAGTTACACGGCACTCATGGCCGCCACCGTGCCCACCATGGGTTTATCGGCCGCGCTTACCGCCGCCATCCGGGCGGCCGCGACCAAATTGGTCACCGCGATGGAGCAGATGCTGATCGGCTATATCGCCACTGAGGTGATCGGCAAGGCTATCGAACCGCTCGAGCACACCATCGAGCGCATGATCAACGGCGTCGTCTACGACGCCGCGAGTCAGCTACTGGATGTGCCGCCCGGCGGCTCGTCGACACTACCGCTGCACATAGAGCCCGATGAGGTGCTGGCTTACGCCAAGGTGCTCGATGATCACGCCGATGACCTGCTACGGCATGCGGTGACCTTCGCCGATAACGTTGCCGCACTGGATTTCAGCACATCCAACGGGCGCAATGATCTGCTCGGCCCCGGCACGAACGCCATCGGTAGTGCGCCGAGCAGATCATCGGATCCCGACACCGACCGTGAACTGGCTTCCACGCCAACGACTCCCGCCGAGTCGGCGCGGGAAAGCAGCGGGCCGATGCCGACACGAGCCACTCCGGGCGGAGCCGGCAGTGCCGATTCCCGAACCACTCTGGGCGGCGGCGATTCCCAGGCAGCGGCGACATCCGAGGACAGCAGTACCAGCATCGCACCGAAGCCAGCGGCTGCCCCTGCGGCCGGTCCAACTGTGTCCACCGCGCAGGAGCGCACCGATACCGGCGCCGTGAACACGGCCGATCCCGTGTTCGACCGCGCGGCACCAGCACCTTCACACGCAGATAGCCGTTCCCTCCCGACACCGGCCGACGCGCCACATAATTGGCGCGAGACAATCCAGCAGCTGTCGGAAGCCCCATCACATTCTGTGGAAAACGTTGCGCAGCACAACCGCTTCGTCGAACATCCACCTGCCGAGTCGAGCGCCGACACACCCGGATACATTCGATCCCCTGAACTCGGCTCCGTCGAGGAGAGTTTCGCGAACACGACCGATAGCCAGCCCAGCGCTTCGCCCGCGCAGAGTTCGCGGCAGGGTAGTCCGCCGTCGACGCCATGGCAGCGTTCCGGGCTGTCGAGCAAACAAGCAAAGGGTGCCGCGAAATCGGCTGCGAGCAACCGTGGCAAACAGCGCGCCACCGATCCGGCAACCGGTACAGCGAAAAGGACCCCGTGGTCGAAGAAGCCCAAGCCCACTCCGGTCACCGATCCCACGGTGTTCGCACCCAACACCGCACGCCCGGCGCCTGCGCTCCCAGCCGATACCCCCGCGGCCGCACCGGAGCCACACAACAACGCTGCCGATCGCTCCGCTTTGCCACCGATATGAGCGCACCGCAGTGGCGTGGCTTGTACCTGCTGGACGGTTCGGCGCGATGAGCCGTCCACACAGGGTGGTGTGAGTAGGGGCTGCGGCGGCTGGTTTTATGGAGTCGACCGGATCGCTATATCGAGGATGAGCCGTTGAGCTGCGCCAATTGCGCTACTTCGTGACCATGGCCGAGGAGTTGCATTTCGGGCGGGCGGCCGAGCGGCTGCATATCGCGCAACCGCCGGTGAGTCCCTCTTTGCTGGCCAGGAACACGTTCCTTCCCATATGCAGGAAACGGTGATTCATCGTTTCTACTCGGAGAGTGTCTTGTAATTCCGGAAAGTCCGCGCAGCGGACCGTTGACAACAACCCAGGGGATAAACGGAACAAATCGGACGAAGACAGCGACAATGGTGCGGGGTGGCCGACATGGCGGCGTCTTGTGGTGCAGCGGCTGCGGGCGTGGCGGGCCGCCAGTGCGGCTGCCGCGGTCATGGGATTGGCTATTCTGGCGACCGGGGCGGCTGCCGCGGAGCCGCCGACCTCTGGTCCGGAACTCGGCCCGCCGGGCGGATACCAAGCACCCGCTGAGAACACTGGTCTACCCGCCCGGCCGGTCATCGACCGGATCGAGCCGATCACCGACCGGTGGCTGCGGGTGTTCGTGCGGTCACCGGCGATGAACCGGGTCGTGCAGGTGCAGGTGCTGCTACCCGTCGACCGCAGCCGGCCCCGACCCGCCCTATACCTTCTCGACGGGCGCGGTGCCCCCGAGAGCGCCAGCAGTTGGACCGAGCACGGGCATGCCGTGGATTTCTTCGCCGACAAGAACGTCAACGTCGTGCTGACCACCGGGGGACCGGCCAACCTCTACACCGACTGGCAACACCGCGACCCCGTCCTGGGCACCAACAAATGGGAAACCTTCCTCACCCGCGAACTGCCCCCACTGATCGACGCTCGGTTCGAGGGCAACGGACGCAACGCCATCGAAGGCGTGTCGATGGGCGGCGAAGCCGCGATGATGCTCACCGTGCGCAACCCGGGCCTGTACCGGGCGGTGGCCGCGCACAGCGGCTGCTACACCCTCGCCTCCGGGCCCGGCCAAGCCCAGGCTCGCGCGATCGTAGAAACCTACGGCGGCGACCCGGACAACATGTTCGGCCCACCGAATGATCCCGATTGGCTCGCCCACGACGTCATGACCCACGCGGCAGCATTGCGCGGCACCGCGATCTACCTGTCCAGCGGCAGCGGCGTCCCCGGCGAGCACGACACACCCGGGCAAGTCGACTTGCCCGAAGCCATCACTGTCGGCGGCCCCCTCGAGGCTGGGGCCTTCGCCTGCGCTGTGGCCCTCGCCGACCGGCTCACTCGACTCGAGATCCCGGCGACGGTGAACCTGCGGCCCACCGGCACCCACTCCTGGCCCTACTGGGCCGACGAACTGGTCCGGTCCTGGCCCACCATCGCCCACGCACTCGGCAACTGACACGAAGACCTGCCGACGGCCCCGGGGGTGCACGAAGCGTCCAGCCGTAAAAGAAGAAGCGATTCGAAAGACGAGGATCTCCCGACTACCACCTGGACCACGACGACGAGCACGTACGCGTGCATGGCAAAGGCGGCACGGTACGCACCGTGCTGCTGGACGACCGCGGCTACGTCGCCCTGGTGAAGCTGTATCTGGCGCGGGCGGGCTACACGTCCGGGCCGATGGTCCGTGCCAGCATCAACGGCAAAGGCGGCCCGCTGTCCTACTCGGCGGCCCACAACCGCTGGCAGTCGTACTGCACTGCAACAGGTGTGGCGATAGAAATCCATCAACTGCGTCACAGTCACGCCACGGAGCTGATCAATTCCGGGGTCTCCATCGAGGTGGTGCGCAAACGCCTCGGTCACGCCTCCACCGAGACCACGCAGATCTACACCCTGCTCGCCGACAAGATCGCCGACGACGAGATCCGCGCCGCGCGGCGCCGCCGCGACACCCGCTCGCGCCGGTAGCTCGGCGGCGAGAAACTCAGATCACCGCTGTGGCGTTGAGGTCTACCCAACTCGGCGACCCGCGCCCCCACGTCAAAGGCAAACTCCGCGAGTACATCCCGCTCTGATCCCGTTTGCGGCTGGTGACACGATCCTTACCGGCACCCCGTAACGGCTGTAACGCTCGGAACGTCTTCTTCGAAAAAAAGACCGATTGGTTTTTCTCTATGGACGGTCTGGCAGCTATGCAGGTGAACAACGAGCTGATCGTGGCTATTCGGCGCGCTGCCGACGACGTCACTCGTGCACTCGTCGACCATGGGGCGACGGCCCTCGCGGGAGTGATGCGGCAGACGGGTGGACGGCTGCAGAGGACGATGGGCGAGCTTGGTGACATGGACCACGCTCTGGGAACGCAGTTGGCTGCATACGCAGAACCCAGGGGATCGACTGGCAACTCGTCCCGGCGAGAGGGAGACGGCTTCGCATGGTTCCCACCGAGGCTGGCGCGGTCCGAGCGGATCAACCGAGAGATCGACGACTGCCTGACCAGGGTGAATCCCCATTTCGACTCGGCCGATCCGCGACGAAGTAACAACTGTGTGGCCGTGTCGACCGCGTACGAGTTGCGTCGGCGAGGATACGACGTGGAGGCAGGGCAGGTGCCATTCCCGTTCGAGGCTGGGTTCCCGCACAGTATTACCGAGATTGCCTGGGCGCGACGGTTCACTGCGGTGCTCCAACGGAGCCATCTGCACGAGGCATTCCAGCAACCCGGTTCACGCGGGATCGTCATTGTGGACTGGCCTCCGGGGCGGCGCGTCGACCTTGGCGATTCCCATGTGTTCAACATCGAACACGTACCCGGTACCGGGATACGCGTCGTCGACGGACAGCCCAACCCTCCGCTGACAGACGCCACAAAGCATATCCGCGAAGCGGCAGCATTGCGGTATCTGCGGGTGGACGATCTGGCCGATCCTGCACCGAGCATCGTCAACTACCTCGGAATACATACTGCGCGTCAATAACCAGTGGGGTGATTGCCCCACCCCCAAGCTGTCAGCCCCGGAGCCCTGAAGCTGGCCTGAGCCACAAAGTGACTTCGCGCGCCACCTGATTGGCCTTCGGTGGCTAGCCGGGAATTGGGTCGGTTGGTCATGTCGAATGCCTGTTTAGAGTGGTGAAGTTAAGCCATCAGCAGCCGATTGGGTGCCGGAACCCCGCAGCGATCGAGCATCGGTGCGTCGACACGACACAGACACCGGACCAGTGCGGGAACAGCAGCCGAGCAGGGCGTTCGCAACGGCGCGACATCAGCACGGACTCGCCGCAGAACCATCGCAGTGCGGAGCACTTCGAACATCAGTGCAGACGACTCCGAACATCGACAAGCTCCGTCGCGATCGATCGGGTTCTCGTACTCGGCGATCACCTGCTGTGCAACGTACATCTCCAACGCGCCCGCGTCCCGGAACACCCGCCCGCACCCACACGCCACCCGAGCGGAATCCTTCGCCCGGCACCCATACCGGCGCTGCACAACGGTGTTGCCGTTCTTGCGTTCACGCTCCAACAGTGAACCCACCACGCGCCGCAATACTGCCCCGCCCGCGCGCTGGTTTCGGGCCATTTCCCGCCGCACTCGGCCAGCCCCGGTCAGCCAATACTCGCCGTTACGCTGCCGGGGACGATCCGGGGCCTTCAACCGGCGATGCGCGGTCAACGCCGCCCGCATCGCGTCGTGCTCGGTGCGGGTGAAAATCCCCGGCCACTGCGCACGATGACGGGTACCGGTCCGTGCGTGCACGCGAATCCCGTTACCTTCCGGGTTGTTCAAGCACTCACACCGGGCACCGGTCGCATCCCTGTGCTCGCCCAGGTCGTAGACCACATACGCCTTCCAACAACAGCAGGTGAGACAGCTTGCCCACCCGCCACAGCCGACCCCCGGACGTGGTGATCCCCCGCGCCTTCCAATCGGTGACGATCGCAGTCTGAGATTCGCCGTTGATCACCCGGTCCCGGCCCTCCTCCAACACCGCGACCTCTTCGGCCCGTAACGCACACCGATCCAAAATGTTGGCACCGGTAATCGGGTGTGTGCCAACAACTTTGCCATACCCGAACCGGCGCGAACCGCCCTGCATCACCCCCTTCGCGGCCTCCTCACCCATCCGATCCAGAAGGTTCTCGGTGTTGGTTTCCCGATACTCGGCCGCTTCGGCGAACTTCACCATGAAATTCTTCCGGCCCGTGCCCGTGCCCGTGGTCAGGTCGTAGCCGGTGTCCTTCACGAACGCATACCGCACCCCCTCATCACGCCCCAGCTTCATCAACTCGTTGCCCAGGTCGTAATCACGAGTCAACCGCGCCACATCACGCGCCAGCACGACCTTCGCCGGACCGCGTTCGACTAACGTCAACACCGCCCGCAACGCCGGACGATCCGCGCCATCGCCGGACAGATCGTTGTCACAGAAAATCCGCGCCAACCGCAGACCCTTCCGGGCCGCGTAGGCGACCTCGTTCTTGGCCTGCAACTGCACCCCCTCCGCACGGTCCTTCTCATCACGGGAGATACGGACATAGCCGTACACCCACTCCGCAGGATCAACCCCCGCCGCCAACCCAGCATTGACCTCCACAAGCCACGCCGGTTCCGTATACGTGGTCCTAGTCATGCCACGAAGCTACGGAAGGAATGTATAGCGAACAGCTCGCTGGAGTGAGTATCGCCCACTACACGCGCCTGGAGCAGGGCAAGAGTGAGAGCGTGTCGGACGAGGTCCTACAAGCAATCAGCGCGGCGCTGCGCCTGGACGTGGACGAATCGGCATACCTGCACCGGATCGCACGACGTCCGCGACCGTGCGCGCAGGAAACCTCATCGACGGATATGCCGGTGGGCCTGCGTTATCTGCTGGATTCGTTCGTGATGACACCGGCGTTGATGGTCGGTCGTCACACCCAGATCATCGGGTGGAACCGACTCGCAGTCGCGGTGTTCGGCGACTTCGCCGCACTCCCCCACGAGCGGCGCACCCTCTCACACCTGTTGTTCACCGAACCCCACCTGCGTGAATTGCTCGGAACCGGTTGGGATCAGGCGGCACTCGCGCATGTGGCGCATCTGCGTGTTCTGCTCGGACGCTATCGCGGACACACCGAACTCACGGCGCACATCGAGAACATGCAAGAGCTGAGCCCGGACTTCGCACGGATGTGCGCCGAGCACCCGGTCGCGCAGGTACGCAACCGGACGTACGCGTTGCACCACCCGGTCGTGGGCGAGCTGACCCTGCACGGCGAACTCATCGCACTGCCCGACGCTCCGTCGTGCTGTGGCCTCGATCTGTTCGCCGCCGAGCCGGGTTCGGCATCCGAACAGGCGCTACGGGAACTCGGCAATCCGTAGCCCGGCTCGGTTGGTTCGTCGCGCATGAGATCGCGGCCCGGCTGCGCCTGACAAGCGAGCCGGTGCAGCCGGTTTTGCTCGACAGCGCCCCGGCGGTGCAGCAGCTCGCGCCGCCCGACGCGCTCACCCCGGGTGAGGTGCACCAGAGCTCCTACACGTCGATTCGACCGTGTGAAGCGCCCACGAGGCTGCCACCGCGCGCGGCGCGGCAGTCTGACGGGCGCGCCCGGCTCCCCGAACTGAACGCTGGCCGATTGCTCCGTCGGAAACTATCCGTTAGCTGTGAATCTGGGACCGGAGCTGGCCATGAGCGCCCGACCTGGCTATTGTCAGCGGCTGGCGGAAATGCCAGTGTAAATTTCCGCAGATCGTGAGGTTCCGCCCGATGTTCATTGGTTTACTGTCACTGCGCTCGACAGGCAGCTGGCCGCCGCCGACCGTTAGCGGGTCGCCCCTGCTGACCAGCAAGCCGCAACGGCACGACTGGTGACCGGGGTGTACGCATGCTAGAACTCGATCATTTCAGCCATGGCTGGTTGACCCCGGTCATGGCCTACCTCGTGTCCTTTATCGGCTCCGCGCTCGCCCTCCGTTGTGTGGTACACGCTCGGTCCTCCGATTGGCCGGCTGGATGGCTCGCCACCGCCGCCGTCTCGCTCGGGGGCGCGGGCATTTGGGTCATGCATTTCACCGCCATGCTCGGGTTCTCCATCCACGGCGCCACCATTCGCTACGACGTCCCGATGACACTGCTCAGCGCGGTCATCGCGATCTTGGTCGTCTGGGTCGGGCTATCGATCGTGGTACACGGTCGAAACGAACTCGTGGCACTGCCGATCGGCGGCGCGGTCACGGGTATCGGCGTGGCCGCCATGCATTACCTGGGCATGTACGCGATGAAAACCACCGCCCACGTCGAATACGACCGCAAAACGGTAGCGGTGTCGGTCGTGATCGCGGTGGTCGCGGCCACCGCCGCATTGTGGTTCATGCTGCATGTCCGCGGTCTGTTCGCCACCATAGGCGCAGCGCTGATCATGGGTGTCGCGGTGTGCGGAATGCACTACGTCGGAATGACCTCGATGCACGCCAGCCATTCCGACCACCAGGTCGGCGGCGGCATCGATCCGCTCCAACTGGTGACACCGCTGATCGTGACCGTCACGATGGTCATCATGATGCTGATGGTGGTCGTCGGACTCGCCGAGATCGACGAACGCAGCACCCGCGAAGCGCTGTCCGTCCGGCGCGAACCCCGCGAACCATCGGCGACGACAACCGGAGCCTGGCCGGTAATCACCGACGTACGCCACGAATCCCCCAGCTGGGGGCTGCGTAACAGCTCGCAGACCGAATACCGAAATCGCCATCGCCTCGACTCCGATCGGTAATCGGGCCCTACCCGCGGCAGTACCGCGCGATGAATCGGCTCAGAATCACGCTGGGCACCGTGATCGATTCCCGATGACCGAGCTCGATCAGATCCTCGGCCTGATCCGGTTCGAAATAGCCCGCGTGCCGGTAAACCTCGATGCGCAACGCCAGTCCATCGCTGTCCAATTCGGGATGGAATTGGGTCGCGTACACGTGCTCACCGACACGAATCATCTGCACCGGGCAATCGGCCGATCCGGCCAGCAGCACCGCACCGGGCGGCACCTCCTGACAGGCTTCCTTATGGCCGACGAACGCTCGGAATGTTCGCGGAATACCCACTAGCAGCGGATCCGCGCGGCCGGGCTCGGTCAGATCGATGGTCTGTGCGCCGACCGGTTCACCGTATTGCTGAACGCTCACCTCGCCACCGAGTACGTCCGCGAGGATGCCCAATCCGTAGCAGGCGCCCAGATACGGGAAATCCCGGCCGACGATCTCGGTCATCAGCTTCTTCAGCTTGGGTTCGAATGTCCGCTGGTATCCGTATTTCTCCGCGTCCGGACTGCTGACATTGCTCGGCCCGCCACCGACGATGACCGCCGAGTAATCGTCGAGGTCGATATCCGGGAATTCCTGGTCCATCTGCACCCGGACCGTGTCATCCTCGTCGAGGTCGGCCATACGCAGGACGGCGCGGTATTCGTCATCTGCGGCGGGTCGCTCCGGCCGCAACTGCAGGACTAGACACGGCTTGGTCATGCTTCAGATTGTGGAAGATCGGCGGTCAGTTTTCATCCAAGACCGCACGTAAGAATTCACGAGTCCGATCGTGCCGGGGGTCGGTGAAGATCTGTTCCGGATCACCGTCCTCGAGCACCCGTCCGGCGTCGAACATCATTACCCGATCGGAAACCTTTCGGGCGAACTGCATTTCGTGGGTCACGCAAAGGAACGTGATCTCGGTATCGGCCGCGATATCGGCCAGCAGATGCAGTACTCCGGTCACCAGCTCCGGGTCGAGCGCCGAGGTCACCTCGTCGAGCAGCAGCACTTCCGGCTCCATGGCCAGCGCCCTGGCAATGGCGACACGCTGCTGCTGGCCGCCGGACAGGTGCGCGGGACGGGCGTCGATTTTGTCGGTGAGCCCGACCAGTTCGAGCAGCTTTCGCGCCCGCTCCTCGGCGGCGTCCTTGGACTGGCCGAGACCACGGATCGGGCCTTCGGTGACGTTGCGCAGTACGGTCATATTCGGGAACAGATTGAACTGCTGGAAGACCATACCGATCTTGCGCCGCATCCGGCGCAGGTGCGCCGGACCGGCGGGCACCAGTTTGTCGCCGCGCCGCTGATGGCTGAACAACTCCGCGCCGACCTCTATAGTGCCCGCGTCTATCCGTTCCAGTCCCATGAGCAGCCGCAGAATGGTGGTCTTACCGGAACCGGACGGCCCGATCAAGGTGACGAATTCGCCTGGCGCAATGGCGAAATCGAGTTCGTCCAGACACACTGTCGCGCCGTAGCGCTTTTCCACACCGGTGAACCGGATCATCGGTTCAGACACGTCGTTCCAACTTTCGTACCAGGATCGAGCACGGATAGCTCAGCGCGAGGAAGGTCAGACCGGCCGCGAACCAGGCCTCGGGGCCCGCGCCACCGGTATCGGCCGCGTATTCGGTTTTGACTTGATAGACCATGTCGAGAATGACGATCGAGGACAACAGCGGCACCTCTTTGAACATGGCGATCGTGTAATTGCCCAGCGCGGGCAGCACCCGCGGCACCGCCTGCGGCAGAATCACATCGACCCAGGTGCGCGTGCGCGGCAGATTCAACGCCGTGGCCGCCTCCCATTGCGCGGCGGGCACCGCGTCGATGCCCGCGCGGAACACCTCCGAGGTGTAGCAGGCATAGTGCACACCGAGTGCGGTCACACCGACGATCAGACGTTGGGTGTCGATGGAAAACCCACCGAGCAGATCCGGGCGCAGCACCCAGTAGAGGAAGAAAATCTGCACCAGAAGCGGTGTACTGCGGATGAATTCGATGAATGCCCAGAGCAGTTGATCGACCACCGGAATCCGCAGCCGTCGGAGCACCGCGAAGATCAGACCGAGTACATAGGCGACCACGGATCCCAGCAGGGTGAACTGGATCGTGACGAGCAGCCCGTCCCAAATGAACGGAAAGGCATCGAAGAAGCGGTCCCACCGCCATTTCTCCATCAGACCCCCACATGTGCCGAGAGTCGAATACTCGATCGCTTCGGTCGCCGCCCGACCCGCCGAGCCGCCAACAGCTCCAGCACCCGCATGATCACCGTGACCACCACCGCGATGAGCAGGTACACGACCAGCTGGATCCCGTAGATGAGACCGAGTTCGCGAGAGAATGCCGGCACCGCACGCAATTCATCGGCCTTCTTGAAGACCTCCGGCACCGCGATAAAGCTCAGCAGCGCGGTGGCTTTCACGAGTTGGATGAACAGATTGTTGAACGACGGCAGCATTTCCACTACCGCCTGCGGCAGGACCACCCGCCACATGCGTTGCGCCGGTGAAAGATTCAATGCGATCGCGGCCTCGACCTGCGACTGCGGCACCGATCCGATCGCACCACGGACGATTTCGGCACCGTAGGCACCGTGGTTGAGACCGAGCACGATGATGCCGATGACCAGCAGCCCCTTCGCCGTCGCACCCAGCGATACGCCGAAGAAGATCGGTATCGCCACCGCGAAGAAGAACAGCTGCACCACCTCCGAGCTGCCCCGGAATCCCTCCACATAGATGCGGGTGACCAACCGCACCGGCAGATACGGCGAAAGCATGGCGATCCCGGCGGCAAAGGACAGCACAACGGTCAGCGCGATGCCGCCGACTGCCGCCCACAGCGTGAAGGGAAGACCCTGGAGTACTCGCTCGAGGTAGGTCGAGAAATGCGACGACACGAGGTCAAGCCGTGCAGTACTGCTCGGCCGTGGCCGCCGGATCCGCCTCGTTCGCCTTGGTCAGGCCGAACGGCTCCACCAGCTTCAACCATTCACCGCTTTCGTGCAGTGCGCGCAGCTCGCGGTTGAAGTCCTCGCGGAACTTGTCGTCGCCGATGCGGAAGTTGAAGGTGCCGACGTCGGGCTTATTGCCGAAGCGGAAGGACGGGCCGACCGCCAATTTGGCATCCGGATTATTCTTCACCAGCCATGCGGCGGTCACATCGAGCATTGCCGCGCCGTAGACGTCCTTGTTGCGCACCGCACGCAGGATGTCGTCCTGTTTGGCCATCGGCTCGACGAGTTGGGATGGCACACCCGAGGACTGCGCGTAGCCGTTCTCGACCGCACCACCCAGGGTGGCGATCCGGACGTTCTCCCGGGTGATGTCCTCGAAGCGGTTGATATTGCGCGGGTTACCTTCCGGCACAAGGAATGACGAACCGACTTGGTAGTCGGGAGTGGCGAATGCGGAGCTCTCACATCGCTTCGGATTGATGAACATCCCCGCCGCGACGAATGCGTAGTTCTTGGCCCGGACGCCGTCGATCAGTCCGTCGAAATCGG
This sequence comes from Nocardia sp. NPDC050408, assembly GCF_044458905.1. NCBI lineage: Bacteria > Bacillati > Actinomycetota > Actinomycetes > Mycobacteriales > Nocardiaceae > Nocardia > Nocardia sp. NPDC050408. The sequence continues at coordinate 262,580 of NZ_JBITIL010000009.1, forward strand.
TGACCACGCCTTCGACTTCATTGATGCCGAGGCGTTTCAATACCGCGCGTGCGACGGTCGGCGCATATCCGGTCAGCTGGCCGTCCGCACCGAGGAATGCCCACGGCGCTTCATTGGCGAAACCGACCTTGATCTTGCCCGAGGATTTCGCATCCTCGTAGGTCACCGCCGCGGCATCGTCGCCGCCCAATCCACAGCCCGCTACCACCACGAGGCTGGCCGCGGCAATCGTGGCGGCCATGGCGCGACGCAATCGCTTGCGCGCACCTCCGAATTCGAACTTCATGACCCCGTCCTTCCGCAGACACGCGAGTCGCCTCATGATTGCGGAGGAACTTTGCGATCGTCCTGCCGAATTCTTTGCGATCACATGACGATGCGGATCTATGGTTGCGCGAATATCGAACCGGTCTCGACCAATTCGGCCGCACGGCTTGCAATGGCGCTGCCGAGCTCACCGGTCGTCGCGGTGCCACCGAGATCAGGTGTGCGAATTCGACCTTCGCGCAGGACATCACAGACGGCGCGATCGACCGCCGCGGCGGCGGCACGTTCGCCCAAGTGCTCCAACAGCATTGCTCCAGCGAGAATCTGCGCGACCGGATTCGCAATGCCCTTTCCGGCGATATCGGGCGCACTACCGTGTACCGCCTCGAACATCGACGGGGCCGTGCGCTCGGGATTGATATTGCCTGATGGGGCCAGGCCGAGTCCACCGGTTACCGCGGCGGCGAGGTCGGACAGAATGTCGCCGAACAGATTCGATGCGACGATCACATCGAGCCGATCCGGATGCAGCACGATTTCGGCGGCCAGCGCGTCGACATGTAGCTGCCGCGTCTGCACCTGCGGATATTCCGCGGCAACGCGCTCGAAGATGCTGTCCCAGTACGGCATCGAGTGCAGCAGCCCGTTCGATTTGGTCGCCGAGCACAGTCGGCCGTCGCGTTCGAGGGCACGTTCGAAGGCGTAGCGGATGATCCGTTCGCAGCCGACCCGGGTGAAGATCGATTCCTGCCGGACGAATTCGTCGGTGCGGCCGGGATGGTGCATGCCACCGATCGCGGAGTATTCGCCCTCGGAATTCTCCCGCACGATCAGGATGTCCAGGTCTTCGGCGGTGCGGTCGCGCAAGGCCGATTCGGTGCCGGGCAGCAGCCGGACCGGGCGCAGATTCACGTACTGACCGAAGGCCCGACGCAGCGGAATCAGCAAACCCCACAGCGAAATATGATCGGGCACACCGGGAAAGCCGACCGCACCGAGCAAGATCGCGTCGAATCCGGCCAGCTGACCAGATGCGTCGGGGGGCATCATCGCTCCGGTGCGCAGGTAATTCTCACAGGACCAGTCGAATTCGGTCCATTCGATGCCGGGCAGCACCGCATCGAGTACCGCAACGGCCTCGGCGGTGACATCGACCCCGATGCCGTCACCAGGAATGGTAGCGATCCGATAGTTGGGCCCACCCGTCGCCCGAGCGCCACCCCACATGGAATCGCTTCGCGATGCTGTACTCATATTCGCACTCCGATGTATTTGGTCTCCAGGAATTCATCTATGCCGGTGAGTCCGCCCTCACGGCCGAGCCCGGATTCTTTCACGCCGCCGAACGGTGCGGCGGGATTGGAGACTACCCCCTGATTCAGACCGACCATGCCGGTTTCCAGCGCCTCGCACACCCGCAGTCCACGCCGCAGATTTTCGGTGAATACATAGCCCACCAATCCGTAAGGCGTGTTATTCGCGCGCGCCACGACCTCGGCTTCGGTATCGAAGGCCGCGATCGCCGCGACCGGTCCGAAGATTTCGGTGTGGCACATCTCGGCGTCATCGGGCACATCGGTCAATACCGTTGCGGAATAGAAGTTTCCGAGCCCCTCCAGTGCCGCGCCACCGGTGCGCACGGTGGCCCCGCGGCCGACCGCATCGGCAACCAGACTGGTCACCTTAGCCACCGCATCGGCGTCGATCAGCGGACCGACTACGACTCCCGGCTCGGTCCCGCGCCCCATCGGCAGCGCCGCCAGCCGGTCCGCGAGTCGATTCGCGAATTCGTCAACAATGCTGCGCTGCACGAAGATTCGGTTCGCGGCAGTACACGCCTGCCCGATATTGCGCATCTTCGCCGCGAGCGCACCCTCGACGGCCTCATCGAGATCCGCGTCGTCGAATACGATGAACGGCGCATTGCCACCGAGCTCCATCGAGGTGCGCATCACGGTCCGCGCGCACTGCTCGAGCAGTAGCTTCCCGACGGCGGTCGAACCGGTGAACGACAGCTTGCGTGAACGGTTATCCAGAATCATCGGCGTCATCACTGCCCCCGGATCGGATGTGGTGATCACATTGACGACACCCGCCGGAACACCGACCCGATCCAGAATGTCGGCCAGCGCCAGCATCGAAAGCGGTGTCTGCTCAGCGGGCTTCACGATGCAGGTGCATCCCGCGGCCAGTGCCGGACCAATCTTGCGGGTCCCCATGGCCATCGGGAAGTTCCATGGCGTGACGAGCAGGCTGGGACCGACCGGCTGTCTGGTCACCAGGAAGCGCGAACCACCCGCCGGCGCCGGCATATACCCGCCATCCAGCCGAACAGCCTCTTCGGCGAACCATCGAAAAAACTCTGCCGCATAAGCGATTTCACCGCACGCCTCGGCCAGCGGCTTTCCCATTTCCAATGTCATGATCAGCGCGAGTCGTTCGGTATCGGCGAGCAGCGCCCGGTGCGCTTCCATGAGGATGTCACTGCGCTGTCTCGGCGTCGTTCGCGCCCACTGCGCCTGTGCCCGGTCGGCCGCGGCAAGGGCGTCCAGCCCGTCGGTCGAATCGGCATCGGCCACCTCGCACAGCAACTGGCCGGTCGCTGGATCGGTGACTTGAAACGTCGCGGCTGTCGCGCGCCATCCGCCGTCGATGAACAGTCCGGTCGCAACCGTGTCGATCGCGGCGCGTTCGGCTGCGGTCAGGGCGGTTTCGGTGAGCATGTGGGCTCCTTTTCATTCCCGACGCGGCCTTCGGCCATTGCTGCGAACCCCGTGCCCATGTTATGCATATTGTCAACAATCCGACAATAGACAACCACCGGATACGCGCCCGGGAGGCGGATCATGACCGAGCTATCCCCCGTTCTCAAACAAGCCACCCCGGTCACCGTCGACCACGGATCGGGCTGCTACCTCTACGGCACCGACGGCCGCCGCTATCTCGACTTCACCGCGGGCATCGGCGTCACCAGCACCGGCCACTGCCACCCGCACGTCGTCGCCGCGGCCCAAGCACAAGTCGCCAGCCTGATCCACGGCCAATACACCACCGTCATGCACCGGCCGCTGCTCGAACTCATCGAGCGACTCGGCACCGTGCTGCCCGAAGGTCTGGACACACTGTTCTTCGCCAACTCCGGCAGCGAGGCGGTCGAGGCCGCGCTGCGCCTGGCCCGCCAGGCCACCGGACGGCCGAATATCGTTGTCTTCCAAGGCGGTTTCCACGGTCGCACCGTCGCGGCCGCGACCATGACGACCTCGGGCACCCGCTTCTCCGCCGGGTTCAGCCCGCTGATGTCCGGTGTGCACGTGGCGCCGTTCCCCACCGCCTTCCGCTACGGCTGGACCGAAGCCGAGGCCACCGCCTTCGCGCTGCGCGAACTCGATTACCTGTTCGCCACCGTCACCTCCCCCGCCGAGACCGCCGCATTCGTGGTCGAGCCGATGCTCGGCGAGGGCGGCTACATCCCCGGCAATGCCACGTTCTTCCGCGGGCTGCGCGAACGCGCGGACCGGCACGGCATTCTGCTCATCTTCGACGAGATCCAGACCGGCTTCGGCCGGACCGGAAAGTTTTTCGGACATCAGCACTTCGACGTCCGACCCGATGTCATCACCATCGCGAAGGGCCTGGCCAGTGGGTTCCCGCTGTCCGGAATCGCGGCTGCGCGCGAGCTGATGGCCAAGGCTTGGCCGGGCTCGCAGGGCGGCACCTACGGCGGCAATGCGGTGGCGTGCGCGGCGGCGGTCGCCACACTCGAGGTGATCCAATCGGAAGGGTTGGTGGACAACGCCGCCGCGCGCGGAGCGCAACTGCTGACCGGACTGCGCGAGGGCGCCACCAAGGCGATCGGCGATGTGCGCGGACTCGGATTGCTCTGCGGCACCGAATTCACCACCGCCACAGGCGAACCCGACACGGCGACGGCCGCCGCGGCGCAGCGGCTCGCGGTCGAGAAGGGGCTGCTGCTGCTCACCTGCGGTGCGTATATGAATGTGGTGCGGATGATCCCGCCGCTGATCGTGACCGAAACCCAGATCGACGACGCACTCGCGATCTGGTCGACCGTGCTCGCCGAACTCCCCGCGTGACCAGGAGGCAGAACCCATGGCCCGCTATATCTCGATCACACTGACCAAGGCGGGCGTGACCTGCCGAGCCCGACTGCTCGACGCCGAAGCACCCCAGACCTGCTCGGCGGTGTGGGATGCGCTGCCCCAGGAAGGCGACGCATTCCACGCCAAGTACGCCCGCAACGAGGTCTATACGCTGCTGCCCCGGATCGCCGCGGCACCACATCGGGAGAACCCGACGGTCACCCCGATTCCGGGTGATGTGTGCCTGTTCGATTTCGAAGCATGGGAGATCGGCAATCCGGCCTACGGCTACGAGCCCGGTACGGCGGCGCACCATGAGCAGGGCGCTACCGACCTCGCTTTGTTCTACGGCCGCAACAACTTACTTATCAATGGCGATCTGGGCTGGGTGCCCGGCAATGTCTTCGCCACCATCGAAGAGGGCCTCACCGATATCGCGACGGCGTGCAACGCACTCTGGCTGCACGGCGTCCAGGGCGAAACCCTGGCGTTTGCCCGCGGCTCTGTTTGATTTGCCGCGCCTTCGGCGCGGCGGGTTCGCGGCCCCCTGGTGTCTCGCGTCCGAGCCGTCGAGACTCGCGACTTCGTCGCATGCGCTTCGACGGCT